>DASXCY010000037.1:0-119923 GCA_036490935.1 Kofleriaceae bacterium
CGACGGGCCCGCAGTACAAGAAGGTCGAGTCGACGCTGCAACGCGTGTTCGACGCGCAGCGCATCAAGAACAACGCCGCGCGCTACCTGCAGGTCGATTCGATGCTGGTGCAGGCGTTCGCGAGCTTCGTGTCGAACCGCATCACCGGCGGACCGATCGACTGGGACAACGTCCCCGACTCGCTGTTCCAGGAGTTCATCGGCGCGGTGCAGGGCATGTCGACGCAGGTCATCTCGGGCTACTACCGTCCGTGGCAGAAGGCGGCGGCCCACGGCGAGAGCCCGCGCGCGGCGACGCGCGAGGAGGAGCTCAAGCAGCGCGGCCACGAGCTCACCGGATCCGAGCGCGAGAACTACAAGGCGCTCAATCCCGACGACGGCAAGGCGCCCGCGGTCTCGATCGACGACTACATCGCCGCGCGCAAGGAGATCATCGACGCGCGCCTGCTCGATTGGCAGACCAAGAACCGCCCGCTGACGGCCGAGGAGCGCGCCGCGTTCGAGGCGTGGTGCCGCGACGCGAAGGACACGGCCGATCTGCAGAAGCGCGCCGCGACGAGCCCGCTCGAGGTCGAGGCGGTGAAAGCGGTGGCGCCGAAGGGCACGGCGGCCAAGCCGGCGGACGCGACCGCGCAGCAGGCTCCGGCGACCGGCCCGGGCGGCGAGTCGATGGCCGATCGCGCAGCCAAGCTCACCGGCACCGTGCACGCGATCGAAGGCACCGGCTTCGACGGCTCGGCGCGCGGCGAGTCCGCGCCGCAGAAGGTGGCGGCGGACATCGCGCGCGCGCTGCCCGCGATCATGGCCGGGTTCGAGCCCGGAACGATCAAGCAGGTCGGCGAGCGCATGATCGTGGTGCAGATCGGCGCCTCGACGCTGACCATCGAGCTCACGACGATGACCGCGACGAGCAACGAGCCCGGCGGGTTCCGCTTCATCGGCCCCGACATGGCTCGCATCGAGATCTCCGATCAGCTGCGCGACCAGGAAGTCGAGCGCACGCTCGCCGACCTGCTCGCGCAGACCCGCGCCGCCCGCGAAGCCCAGCTCGCCGGCAAGCCGATGGTCACCGAGAGCGCGCTCGGCGCGGACGCCAAGGGCAAGCAGCTCTCGGTCGAGGATCGCGGCCGCGTGGGGCAGCTCAAGGACCTGCTCGGCCAGCTCGACGCCGCGCGCGCGGACGAGGCCGCGAAGCAGGATCCGGCGGCGGCCGACCGGCTCGGCAAGGAGATCGACGACGTCCTGCGCGCGATGAAGCTCGACGGCCCCGAGGCGGTGAAGCATCTCGAGGAGCTCGGCGCTGGCCTCACGCAAGCCCAGCAGAACGCGCTCGTCGTGCGCCTCGACGCGCCGCGCCGCGAAGCCGCCGCGAAGGACCTCGGCCCGCACCCCGGCACCGAGCTGCACAACCACTTCCTCGGCGTCGTCGATCCGACGTCATTCGCAGACGCGACGAAGACGCAGGAAGCCGCGAAGGCCAAGGCCGAAGGCCGCGCCCCGTCGACGAAGTCGGGCTGGGAGCTGACGCTGGATCAGATCGCGGGCATGGACAAGCTCGCGCACAGCAAGGACGGCAAGGCCGTCGAGCGCGGCCAGGCATTCGACAAGCGCGGCACGTCGGGCGATGCGGTGGCGATCGCGAAGCTGGCCCAACGCGTCGTCGAAGGCAAAGCGCCAGACCTGGGCCATGCACCTGATTGGTTGACCAAGGGCGCTGCCGAGCTCGATGCGCTGACGAGAAAGGCGGAAGCAGCGGAAGGCTCGGAGCAGCAGCGGCTTGCTTCGGAGGTGGAAAAGAAGAAGGCCGAGATCGCAGAGCACGCCGTTCGTACAGCACTCACCGCGACCGAAGAAACCGATTTCAACAGCTCGTACGAGGTTCGCGACGAGCTCATCAAGTCCCAGATGGGCGGCCCGCAGGCCTCCGACCTCCGAGTGGAGCTCGCTCGGGAGCAGGCCAAGCCAGGGGGCGGCGACCCGGCGCGAATCAAGGGTCTACAGAAGCAGATCGAGGGCGCCGCGTATGAAGACTTCGCGCGCCAGACCATGCGCGCGCTCGTCAAGGACGGCCTCACCTACAACGAGCAATCGAACAGCATCAAGAAGCTCAACGAGAAGTTCACCAAGACGGTCATGGACCGGGTGATCTGGGAAGAGTCCGCGAAGATGCTCGCGGCCCACGAAATCACCGAGGCGCAGGTCATCCAGCTGCGCGAGCTGACGATGACGCTCACGGGCTTCTTCGGCGAGGAAGAAACCCGCGCCGACGAAGGCGGCGACGCCCGAAACAAGGACCGCAAAGCGGGGAAGGGCCAGTTCGGCGACAAGGGCTGGAGCAATCCCGAGCCAGCGAAGGGCGAGCAGCTCGGCCAGAAGGAACAGATCAAGGAGCAGCTCGAGACCCGCGCCGACGTCATGGGCGTCGACATCGCCGGCCCCGAGACCGCGCGGTTCGACGGCATCGGCCAGGGCCGGTTCACGGAGCTCTACGAGCTCATCCGCCAGGCGGCGATCAAGCGCAACCGGCCGCTGGTGCTGCGCCCGCACGTCGGCGAAGGCTTCACGGACACCGAAGCAGGCAAGGAGTTCAACAAGAACGAGAGCAAGCGCAAGGGCGAGGAGGCCGCGCACTACGATCGCTCGCGCAAGAACCTGCAGGCCCTGCTCGACTCGCTTCAGGAGCTCAAGAACGCGGGCAAGCTCGATCCCGAGCACGTCGTCGTTCGCTTCGGCCACGCGACCCACGCCGATGCGGCGCAGGTCGAGCAGATGGCGAGCCTCGGCATCGTCGCCGAGGTCAACCTGGAGTCGAACGTCGCGACCGGCTCGCTCGAACAGCGCGATCCCGAGACCGGCAAGTCCCTCGAAACCGAGACATTCGAGGATCACGCCTTGCTTGGCTACGTGCTGATCGGCAACGAGACCATCCTGTCGACCGACGCGCACTCCGTGATGGGCACGAACATGACCGAGGAGTACGGTCGTGCGAAACGCATCATCGAGGAGTTCCTCGCCGGCAAGTCATACGTCGAAGTGACCGAGGCGCGCGCGAAAGGTCGCGGCCAGCGGGAAGTGGTCAACAAGGGCACGCCATACGAGCGCGTCGAGTATCGGCTCCACGTCGGCGATCTCGACGCCACCGAGCTCGAGAAGTTCACGAAGGGCTACGAGAAGCTCAACGAGTTCGGCCGCGACTACCAGAAGAAGGTCGCGCAGCAGGACAAGGGCGACAAGCTCCTCTGGAAGGAAGCATTCGAGCTGTCGGCCCAGCAGCAGCGGACGCCGGGCGAGGACCTGCACCTCAAGAACCTCGTCGAGCGCCTCGCGATGTCCGGATCGACGCTCGACGATCAATCGCTGCAGTTCGCGGCGTCGATGGACAAGGCCGGCGCCGATCGCATCCGCGCCGAGGCGTCGCATATCTCCGAAGAGCAGTCGAAGGACAAGAAGGACCCGAGCGACCCGTCGAGCACGAGCGGTGCTTCGGGCGCGCCGGCTCCGGTTACGCCGCCGAAGGAGCCACCGAAGCCGGTCGAACCGATCGCTCAACCCGCCAAGCCGACCGCCGCGAACGATCGCGGCACCGGCGCAGTTCGCGTCCCGAGCTCGCCGCAGGAACAGGCGGATGCGCAGCAGCTCGGCAAGTCGGTCGACACGCTGAAGCAGAAGTTCGGCGACGAGAACGCCCGGTTCGACGCCAAGCTCGTCGGGCCGCCGAAGGACCGGCCCGTGCTCGAGCAGTCGGCGTCCGATGCCTTGATCGGTCTGCCGACGACGGCGATTTCCGCCACCGCCACGGCTGCAGACGCCGAGAAGATGATGCAGACCAACGGCATCCCGCGGTGGGGTGCGTTGACCGCGAAGGAGCGCGCACACGAGACCGCGTTCGCGAACGAGGTCGAGAAGCATCTGCCGGAGATGGTCGAGGAGTTCTACGCGCGGTCGCTCGGTTCGGACGGCGTGTACACGTTCGAGGTCGACGGCGCGAAGAAGCTCTACGAGAAGTACGGCACGCAGAAAGCGCCGCAGACGCCCGAGCAGCTCGACGTGCGCGCCACGGCGAACCACGCACTGCATCCGACGGCCGTCGCGATCGCGCGCCTCGCGTTCCTCAAAGCGCTGGACGCGATGTCGACGATGGATCCCAAGGATCCGCGCAAGGCCGTGTTCGTGACGAACGGCGGCTGCGCGGCGGGCAAGGGCAGCTTGACCGACATCGTCAAGGGCGCCGCCGGCGGCAAGTTCAACTTCGGCGCGGTGTGGGATGCGGCCGGCGAGGGCGACTCGCAGGAGAACGGCTGGATCCTCCAGGCGGCAAGGTCGCGAGGCATCAAAGTCACGTACGGCTTCGTCGAAAGCGATCCGATGCTCACGTACAACGGGGTGCTCGAGCGCGCTCAGGGCACGGGACGCATCGTCGATCCCGTCACGTTCTCGCGGTCCTACGTGCGCGGCCAGGAAAACATGCGCGCGTTCCTGGAGTCGAAGGAGTACCAGGATGCGGTCGCGCGCGGCGAGGTCGAGGCGGTCGGCGTGTACACCGGCAAGTTCGACATGGCGACGAAGACCTTCCCCGACAAACGCATGCTCGGGGACAACGGCAAGATCACCGCGAAGGACATCAACAAGGCGCCCGACGAAGGCGTCGTCACGTCGAAGGCGATCGACATCTTCCACGAGTGGCTCAAGAAGCAGGCCTCGGAGGGCAAGCCGACCGATCACTGGCACGAGGGCGGCGCGATCAACCCGATGAAGTTCCACCCGGAGGCTTCGGTCAAGCCGACCGAAGACATGCAGGCCGAGGCGGAGGCCAAGAACACGCCGACGAAGGGCACCGCTGCGCCGATCGGTGAGTTCCGCGGCGATGCGCGCCCGGCGGAACAGCCGGATCTGACTACCGAACATTTGCGTGAGGTCGTGCTGAACAACCTCCGGCTCGTGCTCCCCGATGACTTCGTCTGGATCGAGGGGCTCGTATTCGACGGGCCCAACGGGCAGCGTGTAGCCATCGAAGTCGGCCCGACACGCGGCAACTCCACCTCGTCGTACGACGGAGGCACGATCTCGGTGTCGCCCCGTGCAGCCGACGTCGACATCGTGCGTGCGGTTGCGCACGAGCTCGAAGAAATCAAGGCGGAGCTCGGCGGCGTACGAGGAGACGATAGCGACCGTCCGAACGAGGTGAGCAAGCACCTCCGAGGCCGATTCGCAGAACTAAGGACCCTGCTTGCACAGCTCGATGCTGCGCAACAGCGCCCGAACGATAGAATGATCGTCGGTCAAGACACGCAGCTCCCGCGTCTGCGAGCGGCGCTCGAAGACCTTCTCGTCGAGCTAGGCGCCCGGGATCCCGATCACGCCGAGAAGCTGCTCGAGCTCCTCAACAAATGGGACCCTGCGGTCGCGCAGCGCCTCGTCTTGCAACTCGAAAACATTTCACGCCCGGTTGCCGGTCACGAGCAGACGCGCGAGCGATTCAGCGAGGAGTCCACAAAGTACCTCTCGGACCTGAAGGGCCAGGCAACCGGCCCTAACACGGACGCGATGGTTGAGACCGAGGCGTTGGCGCTCGGTGCTTCGATGAACAGGGAAGAAGGCTTCCGGCTGTTCGATCCGTTGTTTAGCGATGACGCGCTCATGGCCCAACGCGGGCTCGGCGCGGCTCGCGCAAAATTCGATGCTGCATTGGCTGCGATGCGGGACGTGATGAACGATCCCACGCTAAGCGATGAGGTGCGCACGGCGCGTCTGGAGGCGGCGATCACCGGCTTGAAGGCCACGTCCGAGTTCGTGCCCGTGACCAGCAAGCTGTCCGATGCGGATTTCAAGTCGATGCACGACGCCGCCAAAGCGATTCGCCGCGGCGCCGATCAGTCGGGCATCATGGTCATGGACGACGCGACGCGCATGGTGCGGGTTGGCCCGTCACCGATTTCCTCGGGCGCATCGCCGAGTGAAATGACGTTCGATCAGTTCGTCGCGATGGTCGACAAGGCAAATCAGGGCGCGGCGCAGAACGGCCTCGATATCGAGTACGTCATCATCGTGCATCGCTCCGTCGGAGGCGAAGGACACGGGCAGTCGATGATCGAAGTGCTCTCGCGGCCGAAGCCGCGCTACCGAGTCGCGGCCGAGCAGATGGCGACGAAGGGGGATGCGCCGGCCCAGCTCCCCGACTCGAAGGGAAAGTACGTCGTCGACGTGGGCGTGGGACGAAGTGCGGCTGGCTCGGAGACGTCAGGGCACGAGCCGGACAAGACGACACTTCTCCAGACCGAGCTGATCGATGACGCGGAGCTCGGTCAAACGCGTCGCGATATGGGCGTCCTCGATCCTGCACCGGTGGCGTCTAAAGGCGGTGTCCTCATGTACTGCGACTTCCTGACCAGTGCCGAGGTGATTGCTGGCCAGGACGGTGTCACGAAGATTCTGCTGAACAACATCAGTGCGCACCTCGATCCTGGTCAATACCCGGCGATCGCGGCTCAGCTCGCGAAGGCGATGGCCAAGGGCGGGGAGATCGACGTGCAATGGGACATGCGCGACGAACGCGGCAAGACCGACTCGGACGGCAAGATCGTCGAGAACGGCAACCGTGGTCACATCCAGGGCACGTTGCTACTCGATGCATTCAAGAAGCTCGGGATCGCGGTGACGTCCACCACGCCGCCGCCGATCAAGTACCAGTACTCGATCGACGCTGCGCGCGGTAATACGCCGAAGAAGAACGACTTCACGAACCCGGACCCGCAGTACCGGATGGTGATCAAGTTCCCGTAGGATGCCTTCGCCGATGAGAACCGTTGCCGATCCGGGATACGTGCTCTGCTACGACTGCGGGGGCTCCGAGATCTGTCCGACCTGCGACGGGGTCGGAAAAGTCGATGGACGATTGTGCAGGACGTGCAGTGGACGGAGGTACTGCGTCTACTGCAATGGAACCGGGCAGGTGCGGCCGCGACACTACGTGGGAGACCGGAATCCGCACACGCCCGCGGTTCCCGACGAGCCTCGCGTGTTATCGCGCTCCCCCACCGGGCTGGTCGCGCGCTCTGGACGCGAATGTCGGCTTTACATCGAGCTGCATCCTCACGACTGTGGAGAGTCCAACTTTCCCGTCAACTCGGTCCTCGAACGCACGGATCGCGGACTGATCGCGAAGTACGCGGGTAAGTGCCCGCGCTGCGGTCGCGAGCGCGCCTGGGAGTTTGTGCTCGACGAGGAGTTGCCTACGCCGACCGCGTACGGTGGGGCGAGCTCGTCGCGGATTCTGGATCCGGGCGAGTTTCTATATGCTGCAGACCGCGATGCGAAGCTCGCGCCAGACACCTTGAAAGGGCTCACCATCGAGGCGGCCGTCGCGGCCAAGGTGCGGCTCGAAGACGCACGCGCCGCGATCGACGAGGTGCTCAAGTTCATTCCGGCAGACCGACCATCGGTCCCGTCGAGCGCGCTGCACTCCAACCTCGGGCGCGAGATGTACCTGAAGGAGCCGGGGCGCTTCGAACGCGCACGGCTGGAGGCGGTCGGCGAGGTGTATCGCAAGGGCGTCGAGCAGTATGCGCGCGAGATCGACGAGATGAAGTACGGCACGGCGCGCGCCGAGATGTCGGCGCGCGCCGAGCAGACCGCGAAGGCGATCCTCGACGAGCTCGACGCGCCAGAAGACCCACAGCGCGCGGCCGAAATCGCCGCGAAGGAAACAGAAGACGCCGCTTTGCTCGAAGTGTTCTATGTGAAGACCGGGCAGCGCTCGCCCACTGCGAAGACGCGCGCCGAGATGCAATTCGCCGCACGGCTCGCGCCATGTACGAACTGCGGTATGCGCGACCTTGGTGAGCTCGCGGTGACCGGCAGCGGGACGACCTGGACCGTGAGCGGCGCGTGCCGCCACTGCGGCGCACCGCAGAGCCGTACGTATACGAGCAAAGGGCCGCTGCTTCCGGATCCATCCGATGGCGACGAGCTCGGTCCAGGGCAATCGCTTCTGATCGTCGAGAAGGCGTTTCGCGCGGAGCTTGCTCGCGTCACGCCGTCGATCGGATCCGATCCTGCAGCTCGCCGCATCGCTCTCGTCTGCTTGACCGAGCTCGCGAAGCTCGTGCGTCGTCCCGAGCGCGATCGCTTGCTCGCCGAGCGCGATCGGATTCGAGGCGCATGAAGGCCCGCACGTTTCACGAGCTGCTGCTCTATGTCGCGGAGCACCCGTGCGCGAAATGCGGCACGCCAGCTCTCGTGCAAGACCTGCGCGCCTCGAGCAAGAAGGTCTCGGATGCCTGGGCCCTCGATACGTACGATGGCGCGTGCGGGAAGTGCGGTGCACCACTTCACTACGAGCTCGAGGTGCCACGCGCAGGCTGGCCGAAGGGCTTCTCGTACGGCGGCGACACCCCGTCCGAGCTCTTCACTGCGACCGAGTGGCGCGCGATGGGCGAGCGCGAGATGCGGGGGTTGTCGATGACACCTAGCGACCTCGATGTGGACCAGTATTTCGCGGAACGTAAGCGGCTGACGCGTGCCATCGCGATGTTTGGAGAGCCGAAGAAGTCGTCGCCGAGTAGTCAGCGCGCGATCGATGGCCAGCTCGAGCGCTACGGTACGTACACGAGCAAGGGGCCGCTCGATCCGGATCCCGGCGACGGCATCGAGCTCCCCCCGGGGCCGTGGCTGCTGATCGGCGAGAAGGCATTTCGCGCGGAGCTCGCCCGCGTGATGCCGTCGATCGGGTCGAATTCGACGGCTCGCCACACCGCACTCGCATGCTTGACCGAGGTCGCGAAGCTCGTGCGCCGCCCCGAGCCCGATCGCTGGCTCGCGGAACGCGATCGGATCAGGGGGGAATGACCGCATGGCGGCAGCCAAGAGACCACGCACTTCCCACGAGCTGGCGCTGTACATCGAGGAGCACCCTTGTGCTCGCTGCGGGACGAGGCTCGCGCCGGAAGACCTGGAGCGAGCCGTTCAGGGTCGCGGAGATCGCGCGATCGTCACGTATTCCGGCCCGTGTCCGAAGTGTCGAAATCCTCTCCGTTACGAATTCGATATCCCGAGCGAGGGTTGGCCGAAGGGCTTCTCGTACGGGGGAGACGAGCCGTCCGAGCTATTCAGCGCCGGGGACTGGCGAACCATGGCCGACCGCGAGCTCGCGGCTGTTTCGGACGCACCCGCGAGCCTCGATATCGACTCGTACTTCGCAGAGCGAAAGCACTTGAGACGCGCTGTCATGATGTTCGGCGAGGCCAAGAAGGCAGCTCCTGCGGAGGTTCCGGCGATCGATGGGAGACTCGGTGCGGCGAAGCGACTCCTCGAACGCAGCGATGCATTGCTCGACACGATGAACGCGCGGGATGCGGCCCGTCCTCAGCCGCCGCCCAAGGTCTACTTCACGAAGGAGAACCTCGACGCGCACAAAGCCTGGCTCGCGCGGGGCAAGACCGGCGGAGGGCGGCTCGTGCTCGAAGACACGAGCGTCGGCGGACTGCCGCTCGGCAACCTGAACGTGCAATCGGCGCGGCTCGTCAAGGTGAGCTTTCGCGGCAGCCGGGTCGACTTCGCGCACTTCGAGGATGCCGAGCTCGTCGAGTGCAGCGCGATCGACACCAACTTCGCGCACACGATCTTCGACCGCGCGAAGCTCGAGCGTTGCATCTTCGATCGCGCGGGGCTCGTGCTCACCGACTTTCATGACGCCCGCGTGACCGGCGGCAGCTTCGTCGACGCGACGATGGATCGCAGCACGTGGCTGCGGATGATCGTGGCCGACTGCGATCTGCACGACGCGCGGTTCGGCGACTGCGTGCTCGACGGCACGCGCTTCGAGGGCTGCAACCTGCGCGACGCCAACCTCGCTCGCAAGTCGACGCTGCCGATGTGCACGACGACGAACACGACATTCGTCCGCTGTGATTTGCGCGGCGCGAAGCTCGCGGGGCGCCGGTTCGATCGGACGAGCTTCATCGACTGCCAGCTCGACGGCCTCGACGGCAAGCCGGACCTCGTCGGACCGGTGACGATTCAGGGTCCGGGCGCCGACGCACTGCGAGCGCGCTGGGGACTATAGCTCCAGCGACGAGCGTCCTCGCGCAGTCGCCGAAGCGCGCACGGAGTACAGAATCGAACCCCGCGAGAGCTCGAGCACGAGTCCGCTCGCTCTGGTGACAGGGCAAGCCCGAGTAGCTACAGAAGCCATGACCGACCGGGACAACATGAAAACTCGCAGCGAGGAGGTCGCGAAGAACCTCCTTGCGGCGCTCGACGAGGAGCCGGATCCTGCCCTTGCCGCGGCCCGTGCCCGCAAGGAGCGCGAGGACGCGGAGCTCCTCGAGGCGTTCTACGTTCAGACCGGGCAGAAACCGAAGCGAGCGCGAAGTGTCCCGTCTCCAACAAGCCGCGCAGTTTCGACTTCGTCGTGGAAGAGCGCCCCGGCGATGAAGGCCCCTACGAGCTCGGCCCCGGGCCGTCGCATCAGATCATGCCTGCGGAGTTCGCCGCCGAGCTCGCACGCGTCACGCCACTCGTCCAGTTGCGCCCGACCGAGCTGGTTCCGCCCACCTGGCGCGGGAGCTACGAGATGCTCCGCCAGGCACTATTCTGTGTGTTCGAGCTGATCAAGCTCACCGACGCCGGACCAGATCGCGACCGCTTGACCGCCGAGCGGGATCGGTGCTCGCGATCAGTCTGGTGTACCGGGCCGATGCGGATCGCAACTGGAAGCTCGAGCATCCGCACGAGCCCAAGGGCGAGCTGTCGAGCACGACGGTGCGCGCGCATCAGCGTTGGGTCGCGGCCGGCCGACGGGGCGAAGGCAAGCTCGAGCTCGAGCACGTCGAGGCGCGTGAGGCGCGCGTGGGCGCTGCGGACCTGACGGCTGTGCGGATGCTCGACGTCGATCTATCAGGCGCGAAGCTCGAGGCTGCCAAGTTCGACGAGGCCGAGCTTTCGGACGTGAAGCTCGATGGCGCCGGGCTCGATTCGTCGTCGTTCCGCGGCGCGCGCATCGAAGGCGGGTCGTTTCGGCGGGCACGCATGTCGGTCGCAAAGTTCGATCGCGCGAGGCTGTCCGGCACCGATTTTACCGGCGCCGATCTCGAGCAGAGCAGGTGGGAGCGCACGCATGTCGAGGGTGCGACGTTCGCGTCGGTCCGCTTCGGCGATGCGAGCTTGGATCATACCGAGCTCGTACGCTGTAACTCACGCGGTGCGAGCTTCGCCTCGATCCTCAACGCGGTCACGCCGCCGATCACGCGCGGCACGCGCTTCGTCGACTGCGATCTCCGCGACACCGACTGGGCCAGGCGCGACCTCACGGACGCCACGTTCGTGCGCTGCAAGCTCGCGGCGCGCACGGCAAGGCGGCCAAGCTCGACGCGCTCGGCGTGATCGACTGCGACGTGTCACGCGATGAGCTGGTACGCCTCTTGACCATGTAGTGGCGAGGCGAACGTTGCGACCTGCGCGGCGTGAAGATCGGTGAAAGCGGCTCGACTGATGCGCGTGACTTCCGACTGCGGCGGCACTCGTACCGGCGTCCAGTGCTACGATCCCACCGTGGACGATCCGCAACGCGAAGCGCTGGCGCATCGCTTCATCGCGCGGACGCGAGGCGAGACGCGGGCGTGGCCGGCGCGGCTGCAGATCGCGCTGCACGAGCTCGTGTTCGTCGCGTTGCCGGAGGTGATCCTCGCGCTCGACGAGCCGGCGGCGCGCGCGTGGGCGCAAGCGTGGCGGGCGCGCATGGAGCAGCCCGCGCCGGAGATCGATCCCGCCGATGCCGAGTGGGTGGCGACGCTCGCGCGCGAGTGGCTCGCGATGCAGCGGCCCGACCAGCGCGGTTACATGCCGACGGCGGCGGAGCTGGCGCGGCTCACAGATTTGTTCGCACGGCTCGGACCGATCGCGCTGCAGTTGCCGTGGCGCGACGAGCCGAATCAGGCGTGATTCACTCCGGACCCGTCTGCGAGTCTTTCTAAGCTCGCGGATCGACGGGCAACGCGGTTGTGAGCGGCGGGGCCGCCCGATACCATTGGACGACTCAATTTGGCCATGGTGGATCTGTCGACCCTCCTCGCTGCTTTCGAGCACGACCCCGACGATGCCCAGGTGTTGGAGGCGGTTCCCGCCGCGGCGCGGGCGGCATCGCCCGAGCTGCGCACGCATCGCTTCGCGGCGGCGCGCAAGACGCTGTCGACGCGTGGTCGGCCCGACGCCGTCGTCGCGTTGATCGAAGCCGAGCTCGCCGTCACCGACGACGCGAATCGCAAGGCCGACCTGTTCCTCGAGCAAGGCCTGGTGCTCGAAGGCGAGGTGTGCGATCCGGCCGCCGCGCGCGCCGCGTTCCAGCGCGTGCAGGAGCTCCGTCCCGGCGACTCGCTCGCGAAGGACGGCCTCGACGAGCTCGAGGTCGCGCGCGCGAACTGGGAGAAGTTCGCCGCGAAGTACATCAAGGAAGCGACCGCGTCGACCGATCGCAGTCTCGCGACCGGGCTGTACGTCTCCGCCGCCGAGGCGTACGTCAAGTTCGCGGCCGACGGGCCGGAGGCCGAGCAATACCTGCGCAAGGCGCTCGAGGTCGATGCCAAGAACGTCAAGGCCGCGTTCCATCTCGTGCGCATCTTGCGGCGCGCGCAACGCTGGCAGGATCTCGGCGAGCTGCTCGACGATCGCGCCGAGCGCGCGGCCGCCGTCGAGGATCGCGTCGCCGCGCTGCTCGAGCTGCACGAGCTCGCGAACGGCGCGATCGGCAACGCGCCGCGCGCCGAACGGGCGGTGAAACGCGCGATCGCGCTCGATCCGGCGCATCCGCGCGCGCTGCGGTCCATCACCGACATCGCGGCGAACGCCGGCGACTGGCCCGGCGTCGTCGCGGCGTATCAGGCCGCGCTCAAGGCGAAGCGCGAAGAGGATCTCGGCACGTTGCTGCAGATCGCGATGGTGCTGTGGAAGCATGTCGGCGAGATCGATCAGGCCGAGGAGTACTTCCGGCGCGTGCGCAAGCTCGACGCCGGGCACCCGGCCGCGCTCGACTTCTATCGCGCGTACTACACGGCCAAGGGCGAGAGCGGCAAGCTCATGCAGCTGCTCAAGCAGGCCGAGAAGGGTGCGCCGCGCGCGCGCCGTGACTCGGGGGAGAAGTCGCTGCAGATCGAGATCGCCGAGCTCGCCGAGCAGCAGAACAACCCGGAGAAGGCCATCGAAGCGTGGAAGCAGCACCTGCGCGCCGATCCGGCGTCGGGCAAGGCGCGCACCGCGCTCGGCCGGCTGTATCGCAAGACCGAGAAGTGGAACGCGCTGCTCGATCTGATGAAGGACGAGATCGAGCGCTTCCCCGAAGGCGAGATCGCGCCGCGCGTCGAGCGGCTGTTCGAGGTCGTCGAGATCTATCGCGATCGGCTGCGGCTCGACGTGATGGTCATCAACACGTACAACGCGATCCTCAAGCTCGATCCGGACAACCGGCGCGCGACCGACGAGCTCGCCGCGAAGTTTCGCGCGCTCGGCCGGTGGAACGATCTGATCGCGATCCTCACGCGCCAGGCCGAGGCGCCGAACGTGCCCGACGGCGAGCGCGTCAAGCTGCTGCGCGAGGTCGCGGATCTATGGTCGGAGCGGTTCGGCAACTTCGCGAACGCGATCAAGCCGCTCGAGCGGATCGTCGAGCTCGCGCCGGCCGAAGGCGACGCGATCACCCGGCTCAAGGAGATCTACACGAAGCGCCGGCAGTGGCGGCAGCTCATCGATCTGCTCGGCAAGGAAGCCGCCGCGCTGCCCGCGAGCGAGCGGCGCGCGAAGCAATCCGAGATGGCGCGGCTCGCCGCCGAGCGCCTCGGCGATCCGCGGCTCGCGATCGAGATCCATAACGCGAACCTGGTCGACGCGGATCCGGCGGGCACCGCCGAGACGCTCGCCGCGCTCGCCGCGTTGTACGAGCGCGAGAAGCGCTACCTCGCGCTCGCCGAGATCCTGCATCGCCAGGCCGTCGCACAGAACGGCAAGGATCAGATCGCCGTGCTCGAGAAGCTCGGCCAGGTCTACTCCGACCGGCTCGCGGCGCCCGCGCAGGCGGCGGCGGCGTGGCAGCAGGTGCTCGAGATCGAGAGCGGCCACCCCAAGGCGCTGCGCACGCTGCGCGAGCTGTACGCGATGGCCGGCGACTTCGCCGGGCTGGAGGCGCTGTACGCGCGGCTCGGTCAGGAAGAGGAGCTCGTCGAGGCGCTGCTCGCGATCGCCGATCGCATCGACGGCAAGGACAAACGCCTGCCGCTCGTGCAGCGCGCCGCCGAGCTCGCGCAGAAGCGCGCCGAGGCGGCCAAAGACAACGCGCAGCTCGCCGAGAAGGCACGCCAGGTGTGGGAGCGCGTGCTCGCGGTCGAGCCGCAGCACGGCGTCGCGGCGCGGGCGCTCGCGCCACTCTACGCGAAGCAGGAGAAGTGGCCGCGCCTGCTCACCATGCTGGAGATCGAGCTCGGATCGCTCACCGAGAAAGCCGACCGGCTCGCGAAGCTCGGCGAGATTCGCGAGCTGTGCGAGCTGAAGCTCGCATCGAAGGGCCTCGCGTTCGGCTGGGCCGTGCGCGCGTTCGATCTCGAGCCGGCGAGCGAGACGCGCTACGCCGACGTGATGCGGCTCGCGAGCGAGCCCGATCAGTGGCGCGAGGTGCTCGCCGCGTTCGAGCGGGCGATCGCGGGCGGCACGCTGCCCGAGAAGACACGCGTCAAGCTATTCAAGGAGCTCGCGAAGGTCGCGAGCAAGCGGCTCGCCGATCCCGACAAAGCACGCGGCTACCACCGGCAGGTGCTGCAGCTCGCGCCCGAGGATCGCGACGCCGAGGGCGCGCTCGAGGATCTCGCGGTGCAGGTCGCCGACTGGCCCGAGCTGCTCGCGTCGTATCGCAAGCGCGCGGCGCGCGAGGCGGACGCGAGCGCGCGTGCGGCGCTGTTCATCGACATCGCGGAGCTGCAGGAGCACCGCATGCTCGACCTCGACGGCGCCGCGCAGACGTATCGCGAGGCGCTCGGCGTGGCACCGGGCCTGGGCCGCGCGCTGCGGGCGCTCGCGCGCATCGAGGAAGCGCGCGGCGACTGGGAATCGCTGTCGGACGTGCTCGCGCAGCAGCTCGAGCAACCCGGGCTCGACGGCCAGGCGCGGTTCGATCTGCTGGTGCGCCTCGGCTCGCTCGCCGAGCACAACCTCGAACGCCCGGCGCAGGCGCTGCATTACTACCGCGAAGCGCTCGGCGTGCCCGCGAGCGGTGGCGGCGTGCGGCCGCAGTCGGTGGAGGCGGTCGCGCGGCTGGTGCTCGCGCCCGCGACCGCGAAGCGGCTCGACGGCAAGGAGCGCATCGCGGCGGTGCGCCAGATCCTGCCGCACCTCGAGCGCGCGCGCCAGGTCGTGCAGCAGGCGGCGGCGCTCGAGGCGCTGCGCACCTACGAGGACACGCCGGCGGGCGAGCGCGTCGAGCTCGATCGTCAGCTGATGCGGCTCTATCACGTCGACCTCGGCGATCCGGGCGCGGCATGGCAGGCAGGCTTGCGCGTCGTCGCGGCCGAGCCCGCCGACGCCGACGTGCGCGCGGCGCTCGCGGCGCTCTCCGGCCAGCTCGGGCGCGACGGCGAATGGGCGCGCCAGCTCGGCGCGGCGCTGCAGCAGCTGAAGACGGGAGGCGCGGCGCCGGCGGTCATTCGCTCGGTCGCGACCGAGCTCGCGCACGTCACCGGCGAGCGGCTCGCCGATCGCGCGTCGGCCGAGCGTGCGTGGCTGACCGTGCTCGAGGTCGAGCCCGACGCGCCCGACGCGTTCGAGGCGCTCGCCGCGAGTTATCGCGCCGAGCAACGCTGGCTGGATCTGCGCGCGCTGCTCGAGCGTCGCGTCGAAGTCACGCTCGAGCGCCGCACGCGGCTCGAGACGCTGCTCGCGATCGCCGTGCTCGAAGAAGAGCTGCTGCATGACTCGATGCGGGCCGGAGCCGCGTATCGCCGCGTGCTCGAGGTCGACGCCGCGAGCCCGATCGCGTACGAGGCGCTCGATCGCATCTACAGCGACGCGAAGCAGTGGCGCGAGCTCGAGGAGCTGCTCGCGCACTGGACCGATCACGAGCAGGACGTCCCGCACCTCGAGGAGCTCGGCCTGCGCCGCGCGCAGCTGTTCGCGCGCGAGCTCGGCGAGCCGGTACGCGCCGTCGATCTGCTCGAGGACGTCGTCGCGCGCGATGGCGGCCACGAGGACGCGCGCGAGCTGCTCGAGGAATTGCTCACCGATCCGAAGGCCGGCGCGGTGACGATCCGGGTCGCGCGCCTGCTCGAGCCGCTCTACGAAGAGGACAAGCTGTGGAAGGACCTCGTCGGCGTGTTGCGCGTGCAGCGCGCGCCGGCGGTCGGCACCGAGGCGGTCGAGCTGCTCGGGCGCATCGCGCAGATCGAGGAGGCCGAGCTCGGCAACACGCGCACCGCGATGGACGCGTGGCTCGACGTGTTGAAGCTCGATCCCGCGCACGAGCGCGCGCGCGTCGAGCTCGCGCGGCTCGCGCAATGGCTGCAGCGCTGGCCGGAGGCAACCGCGGCGCTCGAAGCGGCGGCCGCGGCCGTGCCCGCCGACGATCACGCGACGCGCGCCGCGCTGCTCGTCGAGCTCGCGAGCTATTACGATACGCAGCTCGGCGACTCGGAGCGCGCGATCGCCTCGTACAAGAAGCTGCTCGAGCTCGACGGCAGCGGCGGCCAGACCGCGCGCCGCGCCGCGGCCGCCCTCGCGCGCCTGTATCAGGACGGCCGCGCGTGGCGCGAGCTGCGCGCGATCATGCGCCAGCAGGCCGATTGGTCCGAGGACTCGGCGGAGCGGCGCGCGCTGCTCGCCCGGGTCGCCGCGCTCGACGAGGAGCAGCTCGGCGAGCGCACGCCCGCGATCGCGACGTGGGGCGAGCTCCTCTCCGATCAGCCGACCGACGCCGGCGCGCTGCACGCGCTCGAGCGGCTGTATCAGGCGACCGAGCAGTGGCGCGAGCTGATCGACATCCTGCGCCGCAAGATCGATCTCGCGAGCGCCGACACCGAAGCGATCGGGCTGCTCGCCCGCGTCGCCGAGATCCACGAGCAACGCCTCGGCGATCCGGAGGATGCGATCGCGGCATGGCTCGAGATCGTCGACCGCGATCCGACGCTCGGCCGGCCGCTCGCCGAGCTCGCGCGCCTGTATCGCGCGAGCACGCGCAACGCCGATCTGCTCGACGTGCTCGAGCGCCAGGCGAACCTCGCCGACGGCCCCGAGCGCCTCGGCCTCGAGGTCGCGATCGCCCAGCTTCTCGCCGGGCCGCTGTCGCGCCCCGTCGAGGCCCTCGATCGCTGGGCGGCCGTGCTGAGCGTCGAGCCGACGCACGACGTCGCGCTCGCCGCGGTCGAGCTGGCACTCGACGACATCGACCTGCGCGCCGCCGCCGCCGACGTGCTGCGCCCGGTCTACGCCGCGACCGGCCACGAGGAGCACCTCGCGCGGCTCGCGTCGCTGCAGGCCGACTGGAGCGACGACGCCGGCACCAAGCTGCGCGCGCTGTCGGAGGTCGTGCGCCTGCGCGAGCATCGCCTCGGCGACAAGGCCGGCGCGTTCGTGGCGCAGCTCGCGGCGCTGCGCCACGCCGCGACCGAGCCCGAGCTGCCGCAGGTGGTCGCCGAGACCGAGCGGCTCGCCGGCGAGCTCGGTCGCGAGGCCGATCTGATCGACATCTATCGCGAAGTCGCGCCGAGCGTGCTCGACGCCGAGATCCAGCGCCGGCTCTACCTCGACATCGCCGACCTCGCGCGCGCGGTGCGCGGCGATCGCGCGCTCGCCCGCGAGTACTACCAGAAGGTGCTCGACGCGGTGCCCGACGATCGACGCGCGCTGGTCGCGCTCGAGAGCATCTATCGCGACGGGAATGACGACGAGCGGCTCGTCGAGATCCTGCTGCGCCAGGCGAGCAACGAGGCCGGGCAGGTCGACGATCGCGTCGGCTCGCTCGTCGAGGCGGCGGGGATCTACGCGCAGCTCAAGCGCCCCGACGACGCGATCCTGACCTGGGAGCAGGTGCTCTCGCTCGCGCCCGAGCGCGGCGACGCGATCTACTCGCTCGAGTCGCTGTACAGCCAGCACGGCCGCTGGCACGACGTCGTCGATCTCTACGAGCGCCGGCTCGGGTTCGTGACGTCGATCGACGAGGCGGTCGCGCTGCGCGTGCAGCTCGGCGACGTGCACGAGCGCCAGCTGCGCGACGTCGAGGCCGCGATCGAGAACTACGCCGCCGCGTTGTCGGGCAATCCGCGCCAGCCGGCCGCGCTCGCCGCGCTCGAGCGGCTGCTCGTCGATCCCGACGCGCGCGCCGCCGCGGCCGAGGTGCTCGAGCCGATCTACGTCGCCCAGCAGCGCTGGGCGGATCTCGTGCGCGTGTTCGAGGCCAAGCTCGAGAGCGCCGTCGATCCGGACGAGCGGCTGCGGCTCACGCGGTTCGTCGCGCGCCTGTTCGAGGAGCAGCTCGAGGATTTCGAGAATGCGGCGCGCTGGTACGCGAAGGTGTTCCGCGAGGCGCCCGGCGACGATGCCGTGCGCGACCAGCTGCAGCGGCTCGCGTCGGTCGTCGGCAACTGGGAGTTCGTTGCCGACACCTACCAGGCATATCTCGACGAGGAGACGGGGGAGACGCCGGAGCTGCGCGAGGTCGCGATCGCCGCCGGTGGGATCTACGACCGGCGGCTCAACGACGTCGATCGCGCGCACCGCGCGTATCGCCGCGCGCTCGGCATCGAGGTCGAAGAGGCGCACCCCGACACGCGCGAGCTGGTGCGCCGGCTCGAAGACTTGCTCGGTCGCGCGCAGAAGTGGCGCGAGCTGCTCGCGGTGTACGACGACCTCGTCACGCGCGGCGACGACGAGCTGCGGCGCGAAGCACTCGTCAAGCGCGCCCGCCTGCTCGAGACCGGCCTGGGCGATGCGCCCCGCGCGGTCGAAGGCTGGCGCGAGGTCCTGCTCGCGAGCGAAGGCGATGCCGAGTACGCGCAAGCGGCCGATCAGCTCGAGCGGCTCTATCGCGCCGGCGAGAGCTGGCTGCCGCTCGTCGAGCTGTTCGAGGACCGCCTGACGCGCGCGCACGACGCGAACGAGGCCGCGGAGCTGCGGCTGCGGCTCGCCGACGTGCTCGAGAGCAAGCGCCACGATCTACCCGCCGCGCTCGATCAATACGAGCAGGTGATCCAGAACGGTGCGAGCTGGGAGCGCGCCGTCGCGTCGCTCGAGCGGCTCGTCATTCACGACGAGCATCGCGAGCGCGTGCTCGAGCTGCTCGAGCCGGTCTATCGCGACCAGGATTGGTGGCAGAAGCTCGTCGTGATCCTCGACGCCAAGCTCGAGTACGTGCGCGATCCGGCGGAGCAAGTCACGACGCTCCACGAGATCGCGGAGATCCACGAGGAGCGCGGCGGCGCGATCGATCTGGCGCTCGCGGCGCTCGCGCGCGCGTGGCGTATCGACGTCGCGGACGACGCGGCGCTGACGAAGCTGCTGTCCCTCGCCGGCAAGCTCGAGGCGTGGGACGAGGCGGCGGCGACGGTCGAGGAGGGCGCGACCGCGGCGCCCACCAGCGACATGCAGGCCGGGTTGTGGGCGCGCGCCGCCGAGATCCACGAGGCGCAACGCTCGGATCTCGCGCGCGCCGTCGTGGCCTGGCGCAAGGTCGACGAGGCGCGGCCCGACGATCTCGTCGCGCTCGCCGCGCTCGATCGCCTGCTCGCGCTCGAAGGCCGCGTCGAGGAGCTGGTCAAGGTGGTCGAGCGGCGCGCCGATCTCACCGATGACGCGGGCGTGCGGCTCGTGCTGCTCCACCGCGTCGCGGCGCTGTACGAGGAAGTGCTCGAGGACAAGCCGCACGCGATCGGCGCGTACAAGAACGTGCTCGGCGTCGACGAGACCGATCTCGCGGCGCTCGACGCGCTCGAGCGCCTGTACCGGGCCCCGGGCCCCGGCCGCGACTTTCGCGAGCTCGCCGTCACGATCGAGCGCAAGATCGAGCTGACGACCGATCTGCCGACGCGCCAGGGCCTGCGCCACGCCGCGGCGGTCGTCTACGAGCGCGAGCTCGGCGACGTCTACCAGGCGATCGCGCATCTGACGGCGATCCTCGACGACGATCCCGGCGATCCGCTCGCGCTCGCCGAGCTCGACCGCATCTACGGCACCCAGAAGATGTGGCCGGAGCTGCTCGACATCGTCGACAAGCGCGCGCTGCTCGCGATCGCCGCGCGCGACCGCGCCGACCTCGCGTTCCGCGCCGCGAAGCTCGTCGAGACCGAGCTCGGCGAGCCCGAGTCGGCGATCCCGCGCTATGGCGGCGTGCTTCAGGTCCACGCGCCGCACGAAGGCGCGCGTGGCGCGCTCGAGGCGCTGATGGCGAAGGACGATCACGTCGAGTCGGCGACGCCGATCCTCGAGCGCGTGTATCGCGCGGATCGCGAAGCGGCGGGCTTGATCCGCGTCTACGAACGGCGGCTCGCGTCGTCGCGCGACCCGGCGGCGCGGCGCGCCGACTGGCAGGCGCTCGCCGAAGTGCGCGAGCAGATTTCGAACCAGCCGGCGCAGGCGTTCGTCGTGTGGGGGCGCGCGTTCGCCGACGAGCCGGATCGCGACGAGCTGCTCGAACCACTCGCACGGCTCGCCGCGTCGCAGCAGCTGTGGCGCGAGCTCGCCGCGTTGCTCGACGAGCGGCTGGCCGACGGGGCACCGCCGCTGCCGCCCGACGTCGAGCAACAGTACGCGATGCGACTCGGCGATGTCGCGGAGGAGCGACTCGGCGACCTCGAGCGCGCGGCGCGCGCGTACGATCGCGCGTCGCAAGGACCCGAACCGCGCACCGGGCTCGCCTCGCTCGAGCGCGTGCTCCAGCGCGCGAGCAAGTGGAGCGAGCTCGCGGCGTGCTTGCGCCGCGAAGCCGAGGCCGCCGACGAAGACGCCGCGGCCGCCGAGCTGCGCTATCGCGAAGGCGAGCTGCAGGAGACCACGCTGCGCGACGCGGCGTGCGCGGTGGCCGCGTATCGCGAGGTACTCCAGCTCGTGCCGGCGCATCCGCAGGCGCGCGCCGCGCTCGAGCGGCTGCTCCAGGGTGCGCCCGAACAGCGCGCCGCGATCGTCGAAATCCTCGAGCCGTTGTTCGAGGCCGACGGTGACGCCCCGCGGCTCGTCGCGGTGCTCGAGGCCAAGCTCGCAGTCACCGAGGACGCGCTCGATCGCGCGGGCATCCTCGCGCGGCTCGTCGAGCTCGGCGAGCAGAAGTTGAACGACCGCGCGCGCGCCCTCGACGCCGCGCTGCGCTGGCTCGCGATCGATCCGGCCTCGCAGCAGGCGCTCGACGAGACCGAGCGCCTGTCCGACCGCCTCGGCCAGTGGCGCGAGACCGCGGCGCGCGTCGACGCGATCGCGCACGCGCCCGACGCGAGGGACCGCGCGCCCGACGTGCAGGTCGGCTTGCTCGTGTTCCTCGGCGACATCCTGCGCGCGCGGCTCGGCCAGCTCGAGGACGCGATCGCGACGTATCGCGGCGCGCTCGCGATCGAGCCCGATGCGCTCGCCGCGCTCGATCCGCTGGTCGCGATCCTGCGCCAGCGCAACGAGTGGGCGCCGCTCGCCGACGCGCTGCGCCAGCGCGGGCGCATCGGCCACGACCTGCCGGCGCAGCGGGCCGCGTTCGCCGAGGTCGCGCAGCTGTGCGAGCGCGCGGGCGATCGCGCGGGCGCCATCGCCGCGTGGCTGGAGATCGCCGATCGCGACGACACCGATCGCGCGGCGCTCGACGAGCTCGCCCGGTTGCATCGCGGCGGCGGCGACAAGCCGGCCCTCGCCGACGCGCTCGCGCGTGCGGCGCGGCTCGCGACGACACCCGAAGACGAGAAGTCGCTGCGCGTCGAGATCGCGCAGCTCGAGGGCGAAGGTCCGCGAGCGGTCGCGGCCTGGCAGGCGGTCGTCGATCTCGATCCCGAGGATCGCCCGGCGCTCGCCGCGCTGGAGTCGGCCCACGCGCGCGCCGGCGACTGGATCGCGGTCTCCGACATCCAGACGCGCCGGCTCGACCTCGCGCGCACGACCGCCGACAAGGTCGCGATCCACGCCGACATGGCGCGCACCGCGGAGACGCACCGGCAGTCGACCGACGACGCGATCACGGCGTGGTACGGCGCGCTCGACGTCGACAACGCGTACGTGCCGGCTTACACCGAGCTCGAGCGGCTGCTCGGCGGCGCGAGCCGCTGGCACGATCTCGTCGAGCTGCTCGAGCGGCTCGCCGAGCTGCAGGGCACGCTCGGCAACTCCGACGCCGAGATCCAGGCACTCGCGCGCGCCGCCGACGTCTGGGAAGGCAAGCTCGACAGCCCGGAGGCCGCGGGCGAGATCCTCGAGAAGATCCTGGCTCGCGAGCCCGGCTCGGTTGCCGCGCTGACCCGGCTGTCGAAGATCTACGAGCGCGCCGGCGACTGGGACAAGTGCAAGCAGACGCTCGAGCAAGCGCTGAAGCTGGCGCCGCAGGGCCGCGACGCCGCCGATCTATTTTTCCGGCTCGGCGAGGTCGCGCGCCTGGGCGATCGCGACGACGACACCGCCATCCAGCACTTCCGCCACACGCTCAGCCACGATCCCGCTCACGCCGACTCGATCGCCGCGCTCGAGAAGCTCGCGCGCGATCGCCGCGATAACGCATTGCTCGCCGACATGCTTCAGCGCCGTGCCGCGGCCGCGACGAGCGCCGGCGATCGCGTCGCGCTGTACGTCGAGCTCGCGGAGCTCGAGCGCAAGGCCGGGCGTGCCGATGGCGCGCTGGCGGCGCTCGCCAAGGCCGCGCAGGACGCGCCCGCCGACGTGCGCGTGCTCGGGCCGCTCGCCGATCTGTACTTCGCGGCAGGCCGGCTCGACGAGGCCGCGCCGATCTATTCGAAGCTCGCCGACGAGGCGAAGACGGCGCGCCGGATGAAAGACGTCGCGCGGTTCCGCCAGCGCCAGGGCGCGATCCTCGACGCGCGCGGCGACCACGGCGCGGCGCAGGTCGCGTACGAGGAGGCGCTGCGCGTCAACCCGACCGACATCGCGACGATGACCGGCCTGGGCCGCCTGTACTTCTCCGCCGGCGATTGGGAGAAGGCGCGCAAGATCTACCAATCGTTGGTGCTCCAAACGATCGATTCCGAAGCCGGCGTGACCAAGGGCGACGTCTACTGGACGCTCGGCAAGATCCACATCGAGCTCGGCCAGCAGCCGAAGGCGAAGAGCATGTTCCAGCGCGGTCTCGAGCTCGAGCCGAGCAACGCGAAGTTGAAAGAGGCGTTGTCGTCGATCCAGTAGGCTTTGGGCTTCGGGCTTCGGGCTTCGGGCTTTGGGCTTTGGCCAGAGCTCGATTTCATTCTGGCCAAAGTCCAAAGCCCAAGGCCCAATGCCCTACTTGCCGCACAGCGCGGCGGCGCGGCCGGCGGCAATCGCCACCTGCTGCTCGTCGCTGCGAGCGAGCGCGCGCAGGCGGCCGCGCACCTCGCCGGGGCAGGCCTTGCCGAGCAGGCCGAGCCCGGTCGCGGAGGCCGCGACGATCTCGGGAAAGGCCTCGTCGGAGAGGCCGGCGGCGAGCGCGTCGACGGCGCCGGGCGGCGCGAGGCGCCCGAGCGCGTAAGCGGCGTTCTGCGCGAGCGCGAGCGCTTCGGCGCTGTCGAGCGCGGCGCCGCGCCACGCGCGGAACCTGCCGACGAGCTGCGCCGCGAGCCCGCGATCGGCGAGCTCGACCGCGAGATCGATCGCGCGCTGGCGCAGCACGACCGGCGCCTTGCGGTCGTCCCATGTGTGCGCGAGCAAGGCCGCCGCGATCGGCGCGGCGCACTGGACGAGCGCGGCCAGCGCGTCGCCGCGCACGGCGAGCTCGGGATCGCGCGCGACCGCCGCTTCGAGCGCGCGAGCCGCGCCGACACGCGCGCAGCGCGAGCCGAGCGCTTGCGCCGCTCGCGCGCGCAGCTCGGGCCACGGATCGGTCGCGAGCGCGGTGCCGAGCATGCCGTCGATCGCATCGGGCCCGGGCGCGACGTGCCACGGCCCGGCGGTGCCGGTCTCCGCGCCGGCGAGCGCGTTCATCGCGGCGAGTCGCACGCCCGGATCGGGGTCGCGGGCGAAGGCGGTCACGAGATCGAGCCCCTCCGGCCGCGGGAGCTCGGCGAGCCCGCGCGCGGCGACCTGCTCGAGTGCCGCGCGCTGCGCGTCGTCGGGGAGCGCGCGCAGCAGCGCCGCGAGCCGGGCGAGCGCGGGCGCGTCGCCGATCGTCGCGATGCCGTCGACGAGCCGGTAGCGGCGCTCGTAGTCCGTCGCCGAGGGCAGCGCGGCGACGAGCGCGGACAGCGCCGCCGGTCGCTCGCTCGTGTTCGCGCGTGCGCGGCGCGTCACCGCACGCCACAGATCGGGCGCGGTGCCGCTCGCCTCCAGCAGCTTCGCCATCGGGGCACCGCTCGCGATCTCGATCACCGCGCGGCGCAGCTCGCGTGGGCCGTGGCCGGCGAGCTCGAGCACGTGCTCGGGCGCGGCCGCGAGCGCGCGCACGGCGGCGATCCGCGCGTCGAGCTCGGCGTGGTCTCGCTTCGCGAGCTCGCTCAGCTCCGGGGCCGCGCCGATCGCGCCGAGCGTCGCGATCGCGTCGAGCTCGTCGGCGCCGTCGATCCAGCGCTCGTCGATCGCGCGCGCGAGCACCGCGCCGGCGGACGCGTCCCGCGAGGCCGCGACCGCGCGCACGAGGCGCCGTCGCGCCGCGGAATCGTGCGGCTTGCCCAGCTCGGCATCGATCGCGGCGACGCCGGCGGCGCCGCGCCGCGCGAGCTCCTGGCTCGCGACCTGCGTGTCCTTACCGTCGGCGATCGCCGCCGCGAGCATCGCCTCGCCGCCGCCCGCGCGTTCGCCGTCGGCGAACACCTCGAGCTCGGCGATCGTCGTCATGCCGGTCGGCGCGCCGTATGTCGACTCGAGCACGACCGTCACGCAGCCCGCGACCG
The DNA here is from genome assembly GCA_036490935.1 of Kofleriaceae bacterium. Taxonomy (GTDB): domain Bacteria; phylum Myxococcota_A; class Polyangia; order Haliangiales; family Haliangiaceae; genus JABFXX01. The sequence goes on from DASXCY010000037.1 coordinate 25,016, forward strand.
GCGCCGGTAGATCGGCGACGAACGCGGTGCCGGCTGGCTCGCCCGCGGCGTCGGGCAGATCGATGTGCCAGGCGCCGCCGGCCGCCACGATCGCGAGCCGATGCGGCCGATTCGCGCCGTGCTTCGCATCGCCCGCGACGACGCGCAGCTCGGCCGCTTTCGCGCCGGCGGCGCGCGGCTCGAACGTGAAGAACTGACCTTCGCCGTCGCTCTTGACGAAGTCCTCGTGCCACGTCGTGTCGACGCGGCCGTCGTCGAGCTCCGCCGGGATGCCGAGCGCACCGGCATCGACCGCGCCGGGCTCGTGCGATGCGGCGCGCGCCTGATAGAGCAGCGGCGGCGCGGCGGTGGCGTGGTCGGCGTGCGCGGCGATCACCGGCGCACCGTCGGGGACGAGCGCCGGGATGCGCGACAGCCGCTGGAACTTCGATCCGGTCCAGCCCTCGGCGAACAGGTAGGCCGGCTCGCCGTCGCAGCGCGCGAAGCCGGGCCGCACCTGATACTTGATGAGCCCCGCCGGCGTCGGATCGAGCTTGGTCGCGTAGTCGTGGTCGAGCCCGACGCCGCCGATCGGCTCGCGATGGGCGAGCTTCCACGCGCCACCGTCGCGCTCGAGGACGAACGCCTCGTCGTCGCCGCTGACGACGACGGTCGGCGTGCCGCGCACGACCGCGGCGCCGATCGTGGCCGACGCGAGCGCGCGGCCGAGCGCGATGCGCGCCGCGCCGATCGTCACCAGCCCGTCGCTGCCGACCGTCACCTGCTCGGCGGCTCCGCCGACATCGATCGACGCCTGCGCGACCGGCCCCGCGTGCGCCGCACCCGCGACCGCGAGGACGCAAAGACCGATCGCGTACCGCATCCGTGCGCGAACCATAGCTCACGGGACACGCGGGTTCCCGCGCGATTGCAGATCGGAATGACCGCCAAGGCGCCGCGGACGCCGGGCCGGAACGCCAAGCCGAGACCAGGGTAGGAATCCGGTGTCAGCTGGCGTCTTGGTTGGCGTCTGCGGCGCCCTGGCGGTAATTGTTCTCCTCCTTGTTCGCGCCTTCCGACTACATGTTCGAGCTGCCGCCGGAGCTGATCGCGCAGGAGCCCGCCGCCGAGCGCGATGCGTCGCGGCTGTTGCACGTGCGTAGCGATGGCGTCGCCGATCATCGGTTTCCCGAGCTCGTCGAGCTGGTGCCGGCCGACGCGGTGGTCGTCGTCAACGACACGCGCGTCATCCCGGCGCGCGTGCTCGGCCACAAGGACTCGGGCGGCAAGGTCGAGCTCCTGTTCCTCGAGCCCGAGGCGGATGGCTGGCGCTGCCTCGCCCGCGCGCGGCGCCCGCTGCGGCCGGGTCAGATCATCCGCGTCGGCGACACCGCGATCGAGGTCGTCACCGCGCGCGAAGGTGACGAAGGCTCGATCGTCGTCCGCGTCCCCGGCGACGCGCTCGCGCTGCTCGAGCGCGTCGGGCACGTGCCGCTGCCGCGCTACATCCACCGCCCCGACGGCGCGCCCGATCGCGATCGCTACCAGACGATGTTCGCGCGCGTGCCGGGTGCGGTCGCCGCGCCGACCGCCGGGTTGCACGTCACGCCCGCGATCGTCGAGCGGCTCGCCGCGCGCGGCATCGCGATCGCGCCGCTCACGCTGCACGTCGGCTACGGCACGTTCGAGCCGATCCGCGAGAGCGACATCCGCGCGCACCACATGCATCGCGAGCGCTACGCGATCCCCGCCGCCACCGCCGCGCTCGTCGCATCGGGCCGCCCCATCGTCGCGCTCGGCACCACCGCGCTGCGCGCGCTCGAGGCCGCCGCGCTGACCGGCGCGAACGAGGGCTCGACCGAGCTCTTCATCTATCCCGGCTCCGGCCACGAGCTCCGCGCCGTTCACCACCTCGTCACCAATTTCCACCTGCCCGAATCGACGCTGCTCATGCTGGTCTGCGCGTTCGCCGGCCGCGACCGCGTGCTCGCGGCGTATCGTCACGCGGTCGCCGCGGGCTATCGCTTCTTCAGCTACGGCGACGCCATGCTCCTCCACCGATGTTGATGCAGCTGCCCACTCCCGGCTTCTCGTTCGAGCTGCTCGCCACGCTCGGCCACGCGCGCGCGGGCATCTTGCACACGCCGCACGGCGATATCGACACGCCGGTATTCATGCCCGTCGGGACCGCCGGCACCGTCAAGGCGATGACCGCCGACGAGCTGCGCGCGCCGCCGCTCGACGCCCGCATCATCCTCGGCAACACCTATCACCTCTACTTGCGCCCCGGCCTCGACGTCATCACCGCCGCCGGCGGCCTGCACGGCTTCGCGGCGTGGGATCGCGCGCTGCTCACCGACTCCGGTGGCTATCAAGTCTTCTCGCTCGCCGCGATCAACGAAGCCGACGACGACGGCGTCACGTTCCGCTCGCACCTCGACGGCTCGCGCCACCGGCTCACGCCCGAGATCTCGATCGAGATCCAGCGCGTGCTCGCCTCCGACATCGCGATGTGCTTCGACCAGTGCCCGCCCGGCGACGCCGACGCCGCCACGCACGACCTCGCGGTCCGCCGCACCACGGCCTGGGCGAAGCGCTGCCTCGCCACGCCGCGCGCGCCGCAGCAAGCCTTGTTCGGCATCGTGCAAGGCGGCACCAGCAGCGCGCGCCGGCTCGCGCACCTCGCCGAGCTCGCCGCGCTGCCGTTCGACGGCATGGCGCTCGGCGGGCTCGCGGTCGGCGAGAGCCTGACCGAGACCTATCGCATCCTCGACGAGGTCGCGCACCAGCTGCCCGCCGACAAGCCGCGCTACCTGATGGGCGTCGGTACGCCGGCCGATCTCGAGCGCGCGATCGCCGCCGGCATCGACATGTTCGACTGCGTCATGCCGACGCGGAACGCGCGCAATGGCTACCTGTTCGCGCAGGCCGGTCGCGTGAACATCCCGAACGCGGCCAACCGCGCCGACCTCGGCCCGATCGACCCGACGTGCCCGTGCGCGACCTGTCGCGTCCACTCGCGCGCGTACCTGCGCCACCTCTACATGGCCAAGGAAATCCTTTATGCCCGGCTCGCGACGCTACACAACCTCACGTTCTACGCGTGCCACGTCCGCCGCATCCGGGAGCGGATCCTGACCGAGGGCCTCAGGCCTGAGGCCTCTTCTCCCCGTCCGATCGGACAGCCTTGACCATCCCCCCTGCGGATGGTACCAACCCCCGGATTTTCCGAGGTCCAAAAGCGAGATGCAAGCCATGCAGCCGATCTTGATGATGTTGGTGATGTTCGGGATTTTCTACTTCATCCTGATCCGGCCGCAGGTGAAGAAGCAGAAGGAGCATCAAGCGGTGCTCTCGAAGCTCGGACAGGGCGACGAGGTCATCACGCGCGGCGGCTTGATCGGCAAGATCACCGGCGTGTCGGGCGACGTGCTCGTCCTCGAGCTCCAGGAAAAGGTTCGGGTCCGCATCCCACGCGCCTATGTCGAGGGCAAGTGGGAAGGCAAAGTCCCGGAGAACGCCGCCAAGAGCGCGGCCTAACCCAGGACGACTAGCTCATGGACCGGAGCCTCCGCTGGCGGACGATCGGCCTCGTCCTCCTCACGCTGTTCTGCATCGCGACCCTCGCGCCGAGCTTCTCGAACAAGAGCTCGCTGCCGAAAGTGTGGCCGCTCAACCACCTGTTCGGTAGCGAGATCAACCTCGGCCTCGACCTGCAGGGCGGCAAGCACATCGTCTACAACATCGCGCTCGACAAGGCCGTCGCCGACAAGGCGTCGGAGATCATGCGCGACCTCGACGCCGAGCTCGCCGATCAGAAGATCAAAGGCGTGGTCAAGGCGCCGAGCCTGCCGCTGGGCGCGGTCACGGTCCTGCTCGACAACAAGGACGATGGCGCGAAGGTCACCGCCGACGTCGAGGAGAACTATCACAAGGATGTCGATCCGCGCTCGTGCGCGCCGGAGGACGGCCCCAAGGCGCTGTGCTTCGTCGTGTCGTCGGATTACGCCGACGGCATCAAGAAGGCCGCGCTCACCAACGCGGTGTCGACGATCCGCGAGCGCATCAACGAGAGCGGCGTCGCGGAGCCGAGCGTCGTCGAGAAGGGCGATGACATCATCGTCGAGCTGCCGGGCGATCCGAACTCGGATTCGGTGAAGAACACCGAGGCGCTGATCGCACGCACCGCGAAGCTCGAGATGAAGATCGTCGACGACTGCACGACACCGAATCCCCAGGGCTGCACGACCGGCAGCTCGTCGCACGACGGCACGCCGTACATGCGCAACCTCTACAAGCACCTCGCGCCGGATCGCGAGGGCACTCCGACCGATCCCGACGCGAAGGCGCTCGGCCTCAAGGCCGAGATCGATTCGTGGCAGCCCGAGGAGGGCGGCACCCGCCACACCGACTACTTCGTGATGGCGTACGACCGCGAGGAGTCGGTGCCGCTGACGTGGGCGAAGAAGCACTCCAAGATGACGAAGGACGCGAAGATCGACGGCGATCACGTCAAGGTCCTCATCAACGGCTGGGAGCTGATCGAGCGCTACATGAACGGCGATCCCGAGCTCGGCATCGTCGGCGCGACCACGAAGGATCCGAGCCTCAAGGTGCCCGATGATCACGAGCTCGCGTACGAGCCCAACGAGCCGCAGCCCGACTCGAAGGATCCGCGCAAGTACTGGCGGTCGTACTACCTCGAGAAGGCAGTGCGCCTGACCGGCACCGCGATCTCGAACGCGATGGGCAGCTACGACCCGAACACGAACCGCCCGATCGTGCTGCTCGACTTCAACCGGTTCGGCGGCCGCGTGTTCGGCGACATCACGTCGCAGATCGTCGGCATGAAGTTCGCGACGCTGCTCGACGGCAAGGTCCGCTCGGCGCCGCAGATCAACCAGGCGATCCGCGGCGGTCGCGCGTCGATCACGATGGGCGGAAGCGATCCGGTCCGTCAGGAAAAGGAGCGCGACGACCTCGTCAACGTGCTCAAGACCGGCTCGCTGCCGGCGCCGCTCGTCGAGGCGAGCGAGATGAATCTCGGGCCGACGCTCGGCCGCGACGCGATCGACAAGACGCGCAACTCGTTCATCATCGGCATCATCCTCGTCATCCTCATCATGGTCGGCGTCTATCGATGGTCGGGATTCATCGCGGTGTTCGCGGTCGTCTTCCACGTCCTCATGACGCTCGCGGTCATGGCGTTGTTTGGAGCGACGCTCACCTTGCCTGGCATAGCCGCGATCGTGCTGTCGATCGGTATGGAGGTCGACGGCAACATCCTCATCTACGAGCGGATCCGCGACGAGCTGTTGCTCGGTAAATCGGTCCGCGGCGCGATCGATCTCGGCTTCTCGCGCGCGTTCTCGGCGATCCTCGACGGTCAGCTGACGACCGCCGCGGCCGCCTGGGTGCTGCTGCAGTACGGCTCGGGCCCGATCAAGGGCTTCGCCGTGATGCTGCTCGTCGGCGTGTTCACGACTCTCACCACTAACATCTGGGTGACCCGGATCTTCTTCGACTGGGCTGTCGCGAGGAAGAAGGGGAACATGCAGACGTTGTCGATCTGAGGCGCCCATGAGCGAGCACCATAAATTCCGCTATCTCATCCAGCCGGGCTCGAACTTCGCGTTCGTCGCGAAGTTCCGCGCCTGGTTCGTGCTGTCCTGCGTGCTCATGGCCGTCAGCGTCGGCGCCTTGTTCTTCAACAAGAGCGTGCGCGGCGAGTACATGAACTGGACGATCGACTTCAAGGGCGGCACCGAGATCATCTACGCGTTCCGCGACAAGACCACGCACGCGTTGACCAAGGTCGATTCCGGCATGGTCCGCCAGGCGCTGGCGAAGGCCGGCGAGGGCGACCTCGAGCTCTCCGAGACCTCGTGGAAGGACGACAACGACAAGCCGATCGAAGGCATGATCGTGCGCACGTCGCGATTCTCGGCGATCGACGAGGCCGCGCGTGACAAGACCCAGGCGGACTTCATCGCGAAGTTCGGCGGCAAGGCGGTGTGGTCGGGCGATCGGCTCAACGTCCAGACCAAGAAGCTGATCACGCCGGCCGAGGTCGGGCCGTTCTTCGCAGCCGAGACCTACGAGAAGACCGACAAGAACGGCGTGAAGACGACGGTGTCCGCCGGCCTCGAGCTCAAGCCGTGGGTGGGGCAGGAAGAGGAGCAGTACACGCACGCCGACGTCGGCACGAGCGAGTATTCCGAGGTGTTCTCGGTGTGGGGTCTCGATCGCCAGTTCGGCAAGGACATCGAGAAGGCGATCCCGACCGTCGACGCGGAGACCTACCAGAGCTACGGCGTCGGCGCGAAGGCCGGCGACAAGCTGCGCGACGACGCGGCGAAGTCGATCGTGTTCGCGCTGTTCCTGATCATGCTGTACCTCGCGTTCCGCTTCGACATCCGTTACGCGCCGGGTGCGGCGTTCGCGACCGTGCACGACGCGGTGATGGTGATCGGCGTGTTCGCGCTGACGTGGCAGGAAGTATCGCTGACGTCGGTCGCGGGCCTCCTCACCGTGATGGGCTACTCGACGAACGACACGGTGATCGTGTTCGATCGAATTCGCGAGAATCAGGCCAAGCTCAAGGACAAGAAGATCGAGCGCATCGTCGACATCTCGCTCAACGAGATGCTGGTGCGGACGATCCTGACGTCGTCGACCGTGTTCGCGACCACGCTGATCATGAACATCTTCGGCACGGGCGACGTGCGGAACTTCGCGTTCGCGATGAACGTCGGCGTGATCGTCGGGACCTACTCGTCGATCTTCCTCGCCGCGCCACTGTTCATGTGGATCTCGCGCAAGTGGTACTCGGGGCCGCCGAAGAAGCGTGCCGCCCCGGTCACGACGGTCGCGCAGCCCGAAGTCGCGGCGGAGTAGCGCCTGGAGCGCGCTTCGCGCGGGGGCTTTGGGCATTAGGCTTTGGGCTTTGGCCAGAACGACGAGATCCCGAGATCTCTCCATTCTGCCCAAAGCCCAAAGCCCAGCGCCCAAAGCCCCTCTTCAACGTCAGACCGGCGCCGTAGCGTGCGAGCGTGCACTGGCAGCTTCGATCGATCGACGAGCGCATGGTCTCGAACCTGGCCACCGCGCTGCGCGTGCGGCGGCCGACCGCGCGCTGTCTGGTCGCGCGCGGCGTGACCGAGCCGAGCCAGGCGCAGGGTTTCATCGATCCGAGGCTGGCGGCGCTGCGGCCGCCGGCCGGGCTCGCCGGGCTGCCGCACGCGGTCGAGCGCGTCGCGGATGCGGTGTGTCGCGGCGAGCGGATCGGCGTGTTCGGCGATTACGACGTCGATGGTGTGACGACGGCGGCGCTGCTCGCGTCGTTCTTGCGCGCCGCCGGCGCGGAGGTCGCGTGCGCGGTCGCGCGCCGCGATGCCGGCTACGGGTTCACGGTGGCCGCGGCGGGCGATTTCGCCGCGCGCGGCTGCGGGCTCGTCATCACCGGCGACTGCGGCACGAGCGACCTCGAGGCGATCGGGGCGGCGTCGGCCGCCGGCGTCGACGTCATCGTCGTCGATCACCACACGGTTCCGTCGGCGGAGGTCGCGCATCCGGCGCGCTCGCTCGTCAACCCGTTCCGCGCCGACTCGACGTTCCCGTTTCGCGGGATGGCATCGGTCGGGCTCGGCTTCTACCTCGCGGCTTCCGTGCGCACCGAGCTGCGCGAGCGGCGCTGGTTTGCGAACCGGCCCGAGCCCGACGTGCGCGAGCTGCTCGATCTGGTCGCGCTCGGCACGATCGCCGATCTCGTCCCGCTGTCGGCCGAGAATCGCATCCTGACCGCGCTCGGCTTGCGCCGGCTGCAGGCGCGCGCGCGGCCTGGCATCGCGGCGCTGCTCGCGGGGAGCGGGGTCGAGCTCGAGCGCGAGGTCGACGCGCGCATGGTCGCGTGGCGGCTCGCGCCGCGGCTCAACGCGCCGGGCCGGCTCGGCGCCGCCGAGCCCGCGCTCGCGCTGCTGCTCGCCGATGCCGACACCGCGGCCGAGCGCGCGGCGGTGTGCGAGCAGGCGAATACCGATCGCCGCAGCGTGCAGGAGCGCGTGATGACCGAGGCGATCGCCGCGCTGGGCGAGGCGGATCCGGGTCCCGCGATCGTGCTGGCCGGCGAAGGCTGGCCCGCGGGCGTCGTCGGGATCGTCGCGGCCAAGCTCGTCGACAAGTTCCAGCGCCCGGCGTTCGTGATCGGCGTCGATCCGGCGACCGGGATCGGTCGCGGCTCGGCGCGCACGATCGCGGGCATCAACCTCTACGACGCGCTCGCGGAGGCCGCGTCCTGCCTGGATCGCTTCGGCGGCCACGCCGCGGCGGCCGGGTTCACCGTGCAGCGCGATCGGGTCGCGGCGCTGTCCGAGGCGCTCGGCGGCGCGGTCGCGCGAGCATTGTCCGCGGGTGAGGACGCCCGCGTCGGCTCGGGCTCGGGCCCGGTCAGCACGGTGCGCGAGCTCGACGCCGAGGTCGCGCTCGGCGAGATCGACGAGCGGCTGGCCGAGGAGCTCGCCGGGCTCGGCCCGTTCGGCCAGCACAACCCGGCGCCGCAGCTGGTCACGCGCGCCGCGAAGGTCACGCAGGTTCGGCGCGTCGGCGACGGCTCGCACCTGAAGCTGACGGTCGAGGACGACCGCCGCGACGTGCGCTCCGCGATCGGTTTCGGTCTGGGCGAGCGCCCGATCGAGGTCGGTGCGCGCGTCGATCTCGCGTTCGTGCCGACGATCTCGACCTGGCAGGGCCGGCGCAGCGCCGAGCTCGACGTCGCGGATCTGGCAATCGTGTCGTGATCCGGCGCGCCGGCGAGAACGCGCGGCGCCGGCCGCGTGTCATCGCGCGCACTTGCAGCGGCGCGCGGCTTGCGATGGCAGATCCACATGCGCTGGGCACTCGGTTTGTTACTGGTCGGTTGCACGAGCCACGCGGCGATGACCACGTGCCCGAGCGCGCAGTCCGGCGGCGACGGCGATGCGCTGACCGGCACGGCGTGCACGCTGCCCGCCGACCGGACGTGCTTCGTCGAGAACGAATTCTCGCGCTGCGAGTCGGCTTGGTATCGCTGCGTCGGCGGCATCTGGGCCATCGACCACGCGCTCCAACCGAACGATGGCTCGTCGTGCGCGGGCTCGCCGGTCTCGTCGTGCAGCTTCGAAGGCAACCCCGATTGCTCGACCGAACCCACCGCGGAGTCCTGCGCGTGCGGCGGCGACGGCGTCTGGCATTGCACGTGCGCGTGTTACGGGTCGCAGACCTCGTGCCCGCTCGAGTGCCCGAGCGAATATCCCGGTGCGGGCAGCGACGGTCCGGCGTGCACGGACGTCGGCCTCACCTGTCCGTATTCCGGTCGGCTTTGCACGTGCGTCGACACCGGTCGATTCGAATGCGAGTAAGCCGTGCTAGATCCCAGGCGTGGGCGACGACGAGCCGGTTCCCAAGCTGCCGCGCGGTCGCGGGCTCAAGCTGTCGATGCCGGAGCTGGTCAAGATCGCGCTGACCCTGGGGATCTTGATCGCGGTGATCGCGCTCGCCCATCCCTGCGGCGATGCGGTGTCGAACTTCGTGATGAAGCTCGACAACGGGTCGGGCTCGGCGGCACCAGGGGCGGCGATGCCCAAGCCGGGGAAGGTCGACATGCCGCAGCACTACGAGCACCTCGAGCCGGGGATGAGCGCCGAGCAGACCAAGGCGGCGATCCAGCGCGAGATCGATCGGGCGAAGGCGGCGGGATCGGGATCGGGATCGGGATCGGGATCGGGATCGGGATCGGGATCGGGATCGGGATCGAGCGGGATCAGTCCGGGTCCGGCAGGGCGATGATCGCGCTGGCCTTGGCCAGGTCGTGCTGGCCGAGGGCGAGCGCGGCGGCGGAGGGATCGGCGTCGATCAGGGCGAGCAGCTCGATCGCGGCGCGCGCGCTCGCGATGCGGTGATCGAGATTGCGCGCCATGAGCTTGCGCGCGAAGCGATCGAGGTTGGGATCGACGGTGGTGATGGGCGGCGGATCCTTCTTGATGTTCGCGAGCACGACCTCGTGCACGCTGCCGTCGAACGGCGGGTGGCCGGCCAGCATCTCGTACATCACGACGCCGAGCGCGAACAGGTCGACGCGCGGGTCGAGCTTCTCGCCCAGCGCCTGCTCGGGCGCCATGTAGAGCGGCGTGCCGACGACGACGCCGGTGCCGGTCAGGCGCGCGCTGCCGACCGCATCGTCGGGATCGACCAGCGCCGCGATCCCGAAATCGACGATGCGCGCCAACTCGAGCTCCGCGCGCGTCTCGACGATCACGTTCTCCGGCTTCAGATCGCGGTGGATGAGGCCCGCGCCATGCGCGTGGTCGAGGCCATGCAGGATGCCGCCGATCAGCTGCTTGACGCGCGCGACCGGCAGCTCCTCGTCCATCACGTCGCGCAGGGTCGGGCCGATCGCGAGCTCGAGCACCATGACCGGCGACTTGCCGTGCGTGCCGGCATCGAGCACGCCGACCACGTTCTCGTGCTGCATGCGCGCCGCGACGCGCGCCTCGCGCCGGAATCGGCCCACCATCACCGGCTCCGCGCCGAGGTGCGCGTGCATGATCTTGATCGCGACGCCGCGGTGCAGCTGGATGTCGCTGCCGCGATACACGACGCCCATCGCGCCGGCGCCGAGCCGGCTCTCGACGAGGTAGCGATCGAGCACGACCTGATCGGTCAGATCGACCTCGGCGGCCGCCTTGCCGGCGCCGACGCCGAGCTGCGTGCGCCTCGGATCGAGGACGGTCTTGTCGCGGTCGCGGCCACCCACGGCTACTTCCACAATACAGCATGCCGAAGCACCGGCATCTGCGTCCGGCGCTTCTCGACCGTGGCACCGTCCAGCGTCGCGACCACGACCCCGTCGCCCTCGGCGCGCTCGCCGGTGACCGCGCCCCACGGATCGACGACGAGCGTGTGGCCGAAGCTCTCGCGCTTGTCGTTGTGGCGGCCCCACTGCGCGGCCGCGACCACCCACGCCTGGTCCTCGACCGCCCGTGCCCGCAGCAGCAGGTGCCAGTGTGCGGCGCCGGTGTGCGCGGTGAACGCCGCCGGCACGAGCAGCACCTGTGCGCCCATGTCCGTCACCAGCCTGCGGTACAGCTCCGGAAACCGGACATCGTAGCAGATCGACAGCCCGACCGGCGCGCCCGCGATGTCGACGACGACGAGGTCCTCGCCGGGCGCCGTCGCATCGGACTCGCGCAACATCGCGCCGCCTGGAATATCGACGTCGAACAGATGGATCTTGCGGTAGCGCGCGACCAGCTCGCCGCCCGGATCGACGACCACCGCGGTGTTGTACGTGCGCTTCGGATCGGCCGGCACCACCTCCGGCGTGCCGCCGCCGACGATCCACACGCCGTGCTTGGTCGCGAGATCTCGTAACATCGTCATCACCGGGCCGGTGCGCAGCTCGATCGTCTCGGCGATCGCGAGCTTTTCTGCCTCGCCACGCCCGAGCAGCGCGAAGCACTCGGGCAGCACGACCAGCTGGGCGCCTTCGGCGGCGGCTTGCGCGGTCAATGCCCCGCAAATCGTCAGGTTTTGGACGAGATCGCCTGTCGATCGCATCTGCACCGCCCCCACACGCAACTGCCAGCTCATAACCCTCTTGCTACCACGCCGGCCCTCTGGTACCCATCCCGCAGCTTCAATCGCTCTGCGGTGGGGTGGCCTTTCGGCCACCTTTTTTTTCGCCCTCGCAATGTCCAGAAACCCTCTTCACTCCAAGCTGATCGCGATCGTCGAGCCCGCCCTGCAAGCGGCCGGCTTCGAGCTCGTCGACCTGCGGTTCCTGCTCGAGCAGGGCGGGTGGGTGCTGCGCGTGCAGATCAGCCGTCCCTTGGCCCAGGCCACGAACGGCGACGACGAGACCCACGTCGATCTGGCGGATTGCGAGGCGATGTCGCGCGAGCTGTCGGCCGTGCTCGACGTCGACGACCCGATCCCGCAGGCGTACTCGCTCGAGGTCAGCTCGCCCGGCATCGACCGGCCGCTGCGCACCGAGGCGCACTTCACGCATTTCGCGGGCAGCGAGGCCAAGATCGCGCTCGCCGTCCCGCTGCACACCGAGGCGGGCGAGCGCCGCAACTTCAAGGGCATCCTGCGCGGCGTGGATCCGGCCACCGCCCGCGTGACGATCGAGTGCGACGGCGCCAGCTTCGCGCTGCCGATCGCCGATATCGATTCCGCCAAGCTCGTCCCCGACTGGGACGCGGTCATGCACAAGCAAGCCAAGCAAAAGCACTGAAGGAACAGTCATGGAAGCCAAGCTGGACATGGTTCTCGAGCAGGTCGGTCGCGACAAGAACATCGACAAGGTCGTGCTGATCAGCGCGCTCGAGCAGGCGATCCTCACTGCCGCGAAGCGCACGTTCGGGATGAACCGCGAGATGGAAGCGAAGTTCAACCCGGAGACGGGCTCGGTCGATCTGTTCCTGATCGTCAACGTGGTCGAGGAAGACGACGCGATCGAGGGTCGCGAGATCACGGTCGCTCAGGCCAAGACGGTGGGCCTCGATGCCGAGCTCGGCGACGAGCTGCTGTTCCAGGTGTTCTACCGCGCCGAGGACGAGGATCGCGCGCGCGAGCAGGACGAGAAGTTCGGCGATCTCATCGATCTCAAGAAGGCGAGCAAGAGCTTCGGCCGCATCGCGGCGCAGACCGCGAAGCAGGTCATCTACCAGCGCGGGCGCGCGGCCGAGCGCGACAACGTGTTCAACGAGTTCAAGGATCGCAAGGGCGAGATCATCAGCGGCATCGTGCGGCGCTTCGAGCGCGGCGCGCTGATCGTCGACGTCGGCAAGGCCGAGGCCGTGCTGCCCATGCGCGAGCAGGTGCCGCGCGAGAGCTATCGCGTCGGCGACTCGATCAAGTCGTACTGCCTCGACATCGACCGCAACGCGCGCGGCCCGCAGATCATCTTGTCGCGCACGCACAAGGGCCTGCTCGAGAAGCTGTTCGAGCAGGAAGTGCCGGAGATCTACGAGAAGATCGTCCGCATCGAGAGCTCCGCGCGCGAGCCCGGCGCGCGCGCGAAGATCGCGGTGTCGTCGCGCGACCGCGACGTCGATCCGGTCGGCGCGTGCGTCGGCATGAAGGGCAGCCGCGTCCAAGCGGTCGTCCAGGAGCTGCGCGGCGAGAAGATCGACATCGTCCCGTACGACGACGATCCGGCGCGGTTCGTGTGCAACGCGATCGCGCCGGCCGAGGTGAAGCGCGTGATCATCGACGCTGAAGGTCACCGCATGGAGCTGATCGTGCCCGACGACAAGCTGTCGCTCGCGATCGGCAAGAAGGGCCAGAACGTGCGGCTCGCGTCGCAGCTCACCGGCTGGCGCATCGACATCCACAGCGAGTCGAAGATCTACGAGCTCGAGCGCCGCGCGAAGGAGCAGATCGCGCACGCGATCGTGCCCGAGGGCTTCGACCACGGCGTCGCCGAGAACCTGTTCAAGCTCGGCTGGCGCTCGGTCGGCGAGCTAGGCCGCGCGCACGTCGAGGAGCTGGCCGGGCTGCCGGGCGTCGGCGGACCGGATGGCGCGAAGAAGATCATCGAGGGCGCGAAGGCCTACGTCGCCAGCGGCGGCCGCCACAAGGACCGTGCGCGCGTCGAGGCCGAGCGGCGCAGCCAGATGTCGGGCGATCAGCAGCTGCTCGAGCTCGATGGGGTGGACGAGGACGTGCTTGGCGTCCTGCACACGGCCAACATCCACTCGCCCGAGGACCTCATCAAGACGCCGATCGACCAGGTCGCGACCACCACGGGGATCGACATGGGCGATCTCGCACGGTTGCGCCAGCGCGCGATCTCGTGGCTCTCGGAGGTCGCGTCCTGACGCGCGAGCCGCACAGGACCTGCGCGGGCTGCCGCGCGGTCGACCGCAAGGCGGCGCTCGTCCGCGTCGCGGGCTCGCCGGGACGCGGGGCGCACGTGCATCCGCGGGATACCTGCGTCGAAGCCGCACGGCGCGGCGGGCTGGCTCGGTCGCTCCGGCGGGAGCTGAACCCCACCGAACGCGCGGCCCTCGCGCAGCTCATCGGTCGTTTTGATAATCGGCCTGGCCATTTGGTGGCTGGCCACGATCGCGCGAAAGCTGTAGAACCTCTGCCACAGCCCGAAGCGAAGGAATGACCGGAGAGAAGATGCGCGTTTACGAGATTGCCAAAGAGGTCGGGATTTCCGCGAAGGACCTGATCGGGAAGATCCGTGCATTGGGGCTGGAAGTGAATAACCACATGTCCTCGCTCGACGCCGACGACGTGACGCGCATCAAGCGGTCGCTCGAGAAGGAAAAGACGGTCGGCGAAAAGCCGCAACAGACGCAGAAGCTCGGAACCGGCGCGGTACTCCGCCGCCGGTCTTCGGGTGACAAGCCCAACGGCGGCGAGCGTCCGTCCGCCCCGGTGATCGAGGACAAGCCCGTACCGGTCGCCGCGCCGCCTCCGGTCGTGCGCCGCCGCGCCGAGCCCGTCGCGCCGCCGCCTCCCGTGGTCGAAGCGCGGCCGGCGCCTGCGCCCAGGGTCGAAGTGGTCGCGAAACCCGCGCCGGTTGTCGAGGCCAAGCCTGCGCCGGCTCCGGTCGTCGAGGTCCCGGCTCCGACTGCCACTCCGGCTCCGGCTCCGAGTCCTGCCGAGGCCCGAGGCCCGAGGCCCGAGGCCCATCCTCCGACCGAGGCCCATCCTCCGGCCGAGGCCCATCCTCCGGCCGAGGCCCGCGCGCCGAAGCCCGAGGCCCCCGCCGCGCCGCCGCCCGTCGCGGTCCCCGCGCCGCGTCCCCGCGTGATCGTCGCCGGTCCGCAGGTGGTCGCGCGTGCATCGTCCGGCGGCGCCGCCGCCGAGGCCGGAATCGCCACGCGCGGCCATGCGCCGCCGCCGCCCGCGCCGGTCGCGTCCACTCCACTGCCACCGCGCGTGACGCCGGTTCGCTCGGCCGTGCCGCATCAGCCGTCCGCCTCGCGCGCGGTCGAGCAGCCCGCGCCCTCCGCGCGCAGCCAGTTCGAGATCGAGCTCGAGAAGGCGAAGGCACGCACCGCCGAGCGCCCGCGTCCGGACACCAACACCGACCATCTCAACGCCGAAGGCGAGCCCGAAGCGGCGCCGCCTCCGCCGCCGACGCGCGATCCGTCGCGGCCCGCGGTCGGCAGCGTGATCTCGCTGCCGCCGCGCATCAAGATCACGGAGCGCACCCCGATCGGCGGGCGCCCGGCGCCTGGACCTCAGCCGGTCAATCCGATCCGCGGCCGGTACGCGCAGCAGCAGCAGCGCGGCGGTCGCCCCGGCGGCCCACACGGTGCCCGCGGCGGTCACGATCTCGGCAAGAAGAAGCTGCCGCTCGGCAAGAAGGGCAAGCAGACGCAGGTCACCACGCCCGCCGAGCACAAGCGCGTGATCCGCATCGAGGACACGATCGCGATCCAGGACCTCGCGCGCAACATGGGCATCAAGGCGCCGCAGGTGCTCGCGAAGCTGTGGGGCATGGGGATGACCGGCATCAACATCAATGCCTCGATCGACTTCGACACCGCGCAGATCCTCGCGAACGAGTTCGCCTACGAGGTCCAGAACGTCGCGTTCAAGGAAGAGGACGTGTTCGCGCAGAAGAGCGACGAGGTGGAGCAGCTCCTGTCGCGCGCGCCGGTCGTGACGGTGATGGGGCACGTCGACCACGGCAAGACGTCGTTGCTCGACGCGATCAGGAAGACGCGCGTCGCGGCCGGCGAGGCCGGTGGCATCACGCAGCATGTCGCCGCGTACAAGGTGCCGACGCCGAGTGGCGAGGTCGTGTTCCTCGACACGCCCGGCCACGAAGCATTCACCGAGATGCGCGCACGCGGCGCGCACGCGACCGACATCGTCGTGCTCGTCGTCGCGGCGAACGACGGCGTCATGCCGCAGACGCTCGAAGCGCTCGCGCACGCGAAGGACGCGAAGGTCGCGATCATCGTCGCGGTCAACAAGATCGATCTCCCCGACGCGCAACCCGAGCGCGTCAAGCAGCAGCTCGCGGACCACGGCCTCATTCCCGAGGAGTGGGGTGGCGAGACCATGTACGTCAACGTCTCGGCCTTGAAGGGCGAGAACATCGACAAGCTGCTCGAGTCGATCTCGCTCACCGCCGAGGTGCTCGAGCTCAAGTCGAACCCCGAGAAGCCGGCAGGCGGCGTCGTGATCGAGGCGCGGCTCGACCGCGCGCGCGGGCCGACGTCGACCGTGCTCGTGCAAGAAGGCACGCTGCGCGTCGGCGACATCGTCGTCGCGGGCCGCACGTTCGGCAAGGTGCGCGCGATGCTCGACGATCGCGGCGAGCCGATCGAAGAGGCCGGCCCGTCGACGCCGGTCGAGGTCCTGGGCCTCGACGGCGTGCCCGACGCCGGCGATCAGGTGAACGTCGCCGAGGACGACAAGGTGGCGAAGCAGGTCGTCGACCACCGCCGGCAGCAGTACCGCAAGAAGGAGCTGCAGAAGGACTCGAAGTCCCTCGAGAGCTTCATGCAGAAGATGGCCGAGAGCTCCGACGTCAAGGAGCTCAAGATCGTCCTGAAGACCGACGTGCAGGGTTCGGCCGAGGCCCTGAAGGCCGCGCTGCACAAGCTGACGACCGAGAAGGTCAAGGTCAACGTGATCGCGGCCGCGGTCGGCGGCATCACCGAGAGCGACGTCAACCTCGCGAAGGCGTCCGGCGCGATCATCGTCGGCTTCCACGTCCGTCCCGCCGGCAAGAGCAGCAAGCTCGCCGAGCAGGAGGGCGTCGAGATCCGCCTGTACGACATCATCTACGACGCGCTCGACGACGTGAAGGGCGCGATGGCCGGTCTGCTCGCGCCGATCAAGCGCGAGGTCGCGATGGGCAAGCTCGAGGTGCGCGAGACGTTCTCGATCCCGAAGATCGGCATGGTCGCGGGCTGCATGGTCACCGAAGGCAAGATCACGCGCAAAGCGCACCTGCGCATCGTGCGCGACGCGATCCAGATCTACGAAGGCAAGGTCGGCAGCCTGCGCCGCTTCAAGGACGACGTCAGCGAAGTGCAGCAGGGCTACGAGTGCGGCGTGATGGTCGCGGGCTACAACGAGCTCTCGAAGGGCGATACGGTGGAGGCCTACGAAGTCATCGAAGAAGCCGCGCAGCTTTAGCCGTGCGTCGACTCGCGATCGCGGCGCCGGTCGTCGTGATCGCGGTGTCCGTGGCGGACGCGACCGTCGAGGAGCAGCGCGCGCGGCTGCCGCCGGCCGCGGAGTGCAAGAGCCCGGTCGCGGGCCGCTGGCGCGCGCTCAAGCTCCGCGAGCTCGACAACCAGTGGTACGACTACACGCTCGAGGTCTACGAGGATCCGAGCGACGCGTCGCACCTGACCGGCATGATCTATGTCGACTTCTGGACCGGATGGCCCGATTCCCCCGAGGTCCCGGTCGGCGCCGATTGCACGTATCGCATCGAGGTCAAGATGCAGGCGGCCGGCAGCTTCCGGAACGGCGACATCGAGTTCGGCGCCGTCGCCGGTTACGAGCTGGTCGCCGTGCTGTGCGGCCACGCACGCGGCTATTACCCGGATCGTTTCACCGGCCACTTCGAACCCGATCGGCAGGAGTTCCAGTCCGTCAACAACGATGGCGGGCCGACCGTGAACGTGCCCACCGTGTTTCGCCGGATCGGGTGCTTGGAGGACGGCCGCAAGCAGCCGACCGATGTCGCACCGCCACCGTTTTTTCCGAAGCATCGCTCGGGGTGCTAGGTTCTCCGGGTGTACGTAGGCATCGCCCAGATCGGCCTCTTGATCGGCGATAGCTACTCGCTCAAGGACAAGCGCATGGTGCTGCGGCGGATCAAGGACCGCGTGCGCGAGCGCCTGCACGTCACCGTGAACGAGGTCGGCGAGCTCGAGAGCTGGAATCGCGCCGAGCTCGGCGTCGCGGTGGCGAGCAGCGATCGCGGCAAGGCGCTGGCGCTGATCGACGAGGTCGTACGCGTCGCGGTGAGCTCAGGCGGTGCGCAGGTCGCGTCGATCGCGAAGGACGTGGTCACGTTCGAGGCGCCGGCGGTGCCGTCTGCCGACGTCGACGATCGCACCGGCTCGGGCGACAAGGCGGTCGGCTCGGACGACTGGGTGCCGGAGGCGTGGCGCGATGAGTAGCGTGCGCAAGACGCGCGTCGAGCACGCGATCCGCGAGGTGCTGACCGAGCTCGTCGCGTCGGATGTCCGCGATCCCCGCGTGCACGCGCCGACGATGCTGACGATCACGCGCGTCGAGCTCAACGTCGACCTGGCGGTGGCGCACTGCTACGTGTCGATCGTCGGCGAGGATGCAGTCGCAGACGACGCGCTTGCCGGCCTCGAACAAGCCGCGGGGTTTCTGCGCGGCGCGGTCGGCCGGCGTGTCGGGCTGCAGCACGCGCCCGAGCTGCGGTTCTCGATCGATCCGTCGCTCGACATGTCCGAGAAGCTGGCCTCGATCGTGCGCGAGGACGAGGCCAAGGCGCGCGCGGCGGGTCGCGACCCGAAGGACGGCAAGTAATGGAGCTACGCCGCACCACGGAACCCGTGCCGATCGTCGATCCGGCCGCGGCGCTCGAGAGCGCGTGCGACCGGCTGCGCGCCGCCAAGCGCGTGCTGCTCACGAGCCATCGCCGCCCCGACGGCGACGGCACCGGCTCGATGGCCGGGCTCGCGTCGCTGATGCGCGCGGCCGGCAAGGAGGCCGTGATCTACTCGGTCGACGCGATCGCGCGGCGCTACCGCTGGCTGCCGCTCGTCAACACCGTCGTGCACACGATCCCGTTCGACGAGCGCTTCGACTGCACGATCGTCGTCGACTGCGCCGACATCACGTTGCTCGGCGACACGCTGCCGCCGCCCGAGGTGTGCGGCACGCTCATCACGCTCGATCATCACGCGAGCGGCCATCCGTTCGGCGACATCGCGGTGTGGGATCCGGCGGCCGCGGCGGTCGGCGTGCTCGTGCATCGCATCGCGATCCACGAAGGCTGGCCGATCACACCCGAGGCGGCAGTGCCGCTCTACGTGTCGCTGATCAGCGACACCGGCGGGTTTCGCCACGCGAACACGAACGCCGAGGCGCTGCGTGTCGGTTCCGAGCTCGTGCGTGCCGGCGTCGTGCCGTCGACGATCGCGGCGAGCCTCGAGGAGCGGCCGAGCCCGGGCAAGCTGCGGCTACTCGGCTCGGTGCTCTCGACGCTGGATCTGCAGTGCGCGGGGCGCGTGGGCGTCCTGTCGGTGACGACCGCGATGGTCGAAGGCGCGCGCGCGTCGTGGGAAGACATCGAGGGCATGGTGAACTGGGCGCGCAACGTCGATGGCGTGCAGGTCGGCGTGCTGCTGACGACCGCGAAGGGCGGCGGCGTGCGCGTGTCGATGCGCTCGCGCAGCGACAAGATCGACGTCGGCCGCGTCTGCATGCAGCTCGGCGGCGGCGGCCATCCCGGCGCCGGCGGCTGTCACCTCGAGGGCGATCTCGCATCGACGAAGGACAAGGTCGTGCGCGCGCTCGAGACCGCGTTCAATCGGATCAGCCGCCCCGTGATCGAGCGCGGCTCGTAGAGCGAAGACTTAGCACTCGTCTTCTTCGGCGGCGCGACGCGCGGCTTCGGCCTTGATGGCCAGCGTGCTCGCGTCCTGCGTCGGCGCGTAGGCCATCGGCGGCTCGATCGCGATCGCGACGCCGGTTTCGGGTGTCTTCTTCGTGCGCGGCGGGGTCGAGCCGACCGCGAGCCGCGGCTCGTCGTCATAACGCACGCTGCGCACGCGCTCGACCAGCCCGCCTTTGCGCGCCGGCGTTGCCGGCTCCGCTTGCGGCGGCATCATCGGCACCGTGTCTTGACTGCGCGCGCGCGTCGGGGCGTCGCGCATCACGGCGATGTAGCTCGCGACGCGCGCGAACGCCGAGATCTGATCGCGCAACGAGGTCGTCAGCCCGACGATCTCGAGACCGCTGCCTCGATCGTTGACGAGCACCGCGCGCGCGACGAGCCGGAGCTCCTCTTGGCCCGCGCGCAGGACCAGGTTGCATTCTTCATCGAGCCGAAGTGGTGCACCCGCGGCGAACACCCCGCCGCTCGCCACCAGCTCGTTGCCGGCCTTGTGATCGGCCGTAAGGTCGAGGGTGATCGTCCGCCGCATCGGTGTTCCATCTTACGGGTTCCATCGCGTTTGTCGATGTGGGTGCGAGTAGCGAGTGATACGATGATCGGGTGACTCGGCGCGCTTGCGCGATCGTCGTTCTCGTCGCGTGCAGCACCCACTCGCACATGCCCGCAAGTCTCGATGCGGCCGACGACATCGATGCGCTTCCGCCGGCCGATGCCAACCCGCTCGAGCCGGCCACGCTCGCCGGCACCGGGTTGTGCACCGACGATGCATGCATGCAGATCTCCCCCGACGTCACGCCCTACACGCCGCGCTGGACCTTGTGGGCGGATGGTGCGACCAAGCGGCGCTGGATGTACTTGCCCCCCGGCACGCAGATCGACACCACCGACATGGATCACTGGAACTTTCCGATGGGCACGAAGTTCTGGAAGGAATTCACCGCGCCCGACAGCGGCGGCAATCCGGTTCGCGTCGAGACCCGCTACCTCGCGAAGGTCGGCCCGGGCGATGCCGTCACCGATTGGTTCTACGTGACGTATCAGTGGAACGCGACCGAGGACGGCGCGACCGCGGTGACGTCGGGCGTCGCCGACGCCAATGGCACGCAGCACGACATCCCGTCGCGCGTGAACTGCAAGTCGTGCCACGAGAATCTCAAGCCGACGCGCATCCTCGGGTTCGGCGCGCTGCAGCTCGACTACACCGATCCGACCGCGGGCGAGGTCGATCTCGCGGGCGCGATCGCGAACAACTGGCTGTCCCTGCCGCCGACCGGCTCGGCCACGCCGTACTTCCCGCTGCCGAGCGACGGCACGACGGGCGCGACCGATGCGCTCGGCTACCTGCACGCCAACTGCGGCCAGTGCCACAACCCGACCAGCGACGTCGCCCTGTCGATGGACGTCCCGATGAACCTGCGGATGACCGTCGGCACGTTGTCGTCGGTCTCGGCGACGCCGGCGTACACGACCGCGGTGAACATCGCGGCGACGATGCCGATGGCCGGCCTGACGCTGCTCGTCGATCCCGCCATGCCCGACGCCTCGCTCGTGGTGTCCCGGCTCGAGTCGACGAATCCGGCGGTGCAGATGCCGCCGATCGCGGTGAAGATGCCCGATCCGACCGGCGACGCGACGCTGCGCACGTGGATCATGAATTTGCCGCCGTGACTGCCGGCGTCATCGTGCTCGACAAGCCCGCCGGCGTGACGTCCGCCCACGCGGTGGACCTGGTCAAGCAGCGGCTCGGCGCCGAGCGCGCCGGCCACGGCGGCACGCTCGATCCGCTCGCGACCGGCGTCCTGCCGATCTGCCTCGAAGAGGCCACCAAGCTGGCGCCGTATCTGCTCGCCGATGACAAGGCGTACGAGGCCGAGCTCGTCCTCGGCGTCGAGACCGACACGCTGGATCGAACGGGGCAGGTGATCGCCACGCACGACGCGAGCGCCGTCACGCGCGCGGCGATGGAGGCGGTGCTCGGGGCGCACGTCGGGCCGCAGCAGCAGGTGCCTCCGATGTA
Source organism: Kofleriaceae bacterium (assembly GCA_036490935.1). Classification (GTDB taxonomy): domain Bacteria; phylum Myxococcota_A; class Polyangia; order Haliangiales; family Haliangiaceae; genus JABFXX01. Next base: position 46,639 of record DASXCY010000037.1, read on the forward strand.
CTCGGCGATCAAGCAAGGCGGTGTGCGCTTGCACGAGCGCGCGCGCGCCGGCATCGAGGTCGAGCGCGCGCCGCGCGCGATCCGCATCGATCGGCTCGAGCTGCTCGCGTGGACGCCGCCGCGCGCGATCATCGCGATCACGTGCGGCAAGGGCACGTACGTGCGCAGCCTGGTCGCCGATCTGGGCCGCGCGCTCGGCTGCGGCGCGCACCTCGCCGAGCTGCGCCGCACGCGCTCGGGCGTGTTCGGGATCGACCAGGCATGCGCGCTCGACGATCTCGGTCGCGCGACGCTGATCGGGATGATCGCGGCCACGCGCTTGCCGATCGTCGCGATGCCGGCGGGGCTCGAGCGAAAGATCCACGACGGCGTCCAGACGATCGCCGGCGAGCTCGCGGGACTCCCGCCGGACGGCGAGCGATTCCAGCTCGTTGCGGCCGGCGACCGGCTCGTCGCGATCGCCCGCATCGAGCGCGGAAAAATTCTCTACGACCGCGTGTTCGCGAATGTCCTGTCCCGCGCCGCTCGTTCGTCTTGAGGGCGAAACGACGCCCGCATGTTCCACCTGTTTTGGCCTTGACGCCGGCTACGTGGTCCCCCAATCTGCGCGTGACCACGGCACTCGTTCATCCCGGACGCGGCCGTCGGCGACTGAGGTACAGCATGCCCGTCTCGACCGTTCGTAAACAGGAAACGATCAAGAAGCACCAGCACCACGAAGGCGACACCGGGTCGCCCGAAGTTCAAGTGGCCTTGCTCTCGGAGCGGATCTCGCACCTGACCGAGCACCTCAAGAACAACCACAAGGACCACCACAGCCGGCGTGGTCTCTTGAAGATGGTCGGCCAGCGCCGCGCGCTACTCGATTACCTGAAGCGCAAGAACCTGGACGGCTACAAGAAGCTGATCGAGCTGCTCGGCCTGCGCCGCTAGGCACGCTTCTTCGTCTGGATGGTCTGCAGCAGCGTGGTGCCCGACACCACGAAGCCCAGGACCGCGGCCAAGCCCATCAGCATGCCGCCGATCGCGCTGTGCACGATCAGGTCCCACAGGTGGCCGTGGAACTTCCACACGATGTAGGCGAACGCGGCGGTCGCGCCGGCGGCGTCGGCCGTCTTGAACGGCGTGCGAGATAGCCCGACGAGCGCGGGCGTCGCGAACGCGGCGATCACGAGCCAGACCGTCCAGCCCTCATCGAAGTGGCGCATGTCGAACCACGACAGCTCGCCGACCATCGGCAGGAAGCAGCCGACAAACCCGATCACACCGAACGCGAGCACCAGGCGCTTCATGTCAGGACCTCCGAGGGCAACCTAACAGATAGACGCAGCGACCCGGCCGAGGATCTCACTTGCTCGCGGCCTCGCGCAGCGTGTCCTTGAGCGCGCCGAGCAACGTGTCCTTGGCGGGCGGCCCGACCACGCGCGGCACGTCGGCGAGCGAGACGTCGAGGATCTCCGTCGTCCCGTCGCTGATCAGGCGGTCGGCGCCGACCAAGCCGACCAGCATGTCCGCGGTCGGCGGGCCGACATAGCCGAGCACCCGAATCGCGAGGTCGCGCAGCACCGCTCCCGTTTTCACGCGGCGGTGCTGCCAGCCCGAAGCGGCCTCGGTGTGCTCGACCTCGCCGAGCTCGGCAAGCGCGGCGAGCCACGGCTCGCCGTCCTTCGCGATCACGGTCAGCTTGACGTCCAGGAACCCCGGCGTGTCCGTCTTCACGGTTGCCCTTCCGGAGCGCCTATGCCATAACGCGCCCCGTAACAATCTATCGTAGCGTCGCAGGATTCGGAGTCGCGTTGGTTTGATCGTTCAGTCGAGCCCCACGAGATCGTCGGGGGGCTGGATCGAGGGTTCAGGCCACCAGGCCCAGCCGGCGACGTGACTTTCGCAAGAACAGGACACGTCATGGCATACGTTCGCGAAACCGCCGTTGTCGGCGGCAAGGAAATCTCCATCGAGACGGGCAAGTGGGCGAAGCAGGCCTCGGGCTCGGTCGTCATTCGCTGCGGCGACAGCATGGTCCTCGTGACCGCGGCGGGCTCGGTCCAGCCGCGCGACATCGACTTCATGCCGCTGACCTGCGAGTACCAGGAGAAGTTCTACTCGTCGGGCCGCATCCCGGGCAGCTTCTTCCGCCGCGAGGGCCGCACCACGAACGCGGAGATCTTGATCTGCCGGCTCATGGATCGCCCGGTCCGCCCGCTGTTTCCGAAGGGCTGGTTCATCGACACGCAGGTGATCGCCAACGTCGTGTCGTTCGACAAGGTGAACGCGACCGACGTGCTCGCGATGACCGCCGCGTCCGCCGCGCTGCACGTCTCCGACCTCGTGTGGGCGGGGCCGCTCGCCGCCGTCCGCGTCGGCCGCATCGACGGCCAGTTCGTCGCCAACCCGACGTTCGCCGAGCGCGAGAAGTCCGACATGGACATCATCGTGTCCGCGAGCAAGGACGCGATCGTGATGGTCGAAGGCGAGATGAAGGAGCTCGGCGAGGACGTCGTGATCGACGCGCTCCTGTTCGCGCATCAGTCCTGCCAGCCGCTCATCGAGATGCAGGAGCGTCTGCGCGCCGCCGCGGGCAAGGACAAGCGCCCGTTCTCCCCGCCGGTCCCCGACGAGGGGCTCGCGTCGCGCGTCAAGGAGCTCGCGTGGGACAAGCTCGGCACCGCGCTCCAGATCAAGGACAAGAAGAAGCGCTACAGCGAGACCGCCGCGATCAAGGCCGAGACGCTGAACCTGGTCGTCGCCGAGGGCCTCGTCAAGTCCGCCGGCTCCGCCGGCGGTGGCGCGGCCGGCGCGGTCGCCGACACCAAGGCGTTCGAGGCCGCGTTCGGCAAGCTGCACAAGAAGTGGGCGCGCGGGCACACGCTGTCGACGCGCTCGCGCATCGACGGCCGCAAGCCCGACGAGATCCGCCACATCAGCGTCGAGGTCGGCGTGCTGCCACGCGCGCACGGCTCGGCGCTGTTCACGCGCGGCGAGACCCAGGCGCTGGTCGCGGTGACGCTCGGCACCAAGTACGACGAGAAGAAGCTCGACACGATCGCGGGCGACTTCAAGAAGACGTTCTACATGGACTACAACTTCCCGCCGTTCTCGACGGGTGAAGTGAAGCCGCTGCGCGGCCAGAGCCGGCGCGAGGTCGGCCACGGCTTCCTCGCGGAGCGCTCGGTCGAGTCGATCGTGCCGGTGTACGAGGACTTCCCGTACACGATCCGCGTCGTCAGCGACATCCTCGAGTCGAACGGCTCGTCGTCGATGGCGTCGGTGTGCGGCGGCTCGCTCGCGTTGATGGACGCCGGCGTGCCGACCAGGTCGCCGGTCGCGGGCATCGCGATGGGCCTCATGAAGGAAGGCGACGACTACGTCATCCTGAGCGACATCCTCGGCGACGAGGACCACCTCGGCGACATGGACTTCAAGGTCACCGGGACGCGCCGCGGCGTGTGCGCGCTCCAGATGGACATCAAGATCGAGGGGCTCTCGAGGAAAATCCTCGAGGAGGCGCTCGATCAGGCGCGGCGCGGCCGGATCCACATCCTCGACAAGATGGACGCCGCGATCAGCGCGCCTCGCGACGAGGTCAGCGTGTACGCCCCGCGCATCGTGACCGTGCAGGTCAAGCCGGACAAGGTCCGCGACATCATCGGGCCCGGCGGCAAGACGATCCGCGCGATCCAGGAGCAGACCGGCGCGCAGATCGACATCAACGACAACGGCACGGTGTCGATCGCGTCGGCCGATGCCAAGGCGATCGAGCAGGCGCAGGCGCTCATCTCGGGGCTCACGATGGAGCCCGAGGTCGGCCTGTTCTACAACGGCATCGTCAAGAAGATCGTCGAGATCGGCGCGTTCGTCGAGATCATGCCGGGCACCGACGGCCTGCTGCACATCAGCGAGGTCGCGAACGAGCGCATCCGCGCCGTCGAGGACGTGCTGAGCGAGGGCGACGAGGTCGTCGTCAAGTGCATCAAGGTCGACCGCGACGGCAAGATCCGGCTGTCGCGCCGCGAGGCGCTCACGGCGAATCCGGCTCCCGAAGAAGTGCACAACTTCGTCATCTAGTCGTGCGTGCGGCCTGGGTCGTAGCGGCGGCGAGCGCGTGCGCGACGGGGCACGTCGATCTCCGCCCGTTGCCGCCGAACCCGACCCCGCAAGAACGAGTCGCGCTGTTCAACGCCTACAAGCCTACGGGCTTGGCGGTAGACCTCGGCGTGCACTGCGCCGTCGCGGGGACGTATTTGCAGGAGTGCACGCCGACCGTGGACAACACGTCGCTGATGCTCGGTTCCGTCGAAGTGCGGCGGCCTGAAGACCTGCTTCCCGTGGTCGCCGAATCCAGCGAATCGGCAAAGCAAGCGCGTGCCGCGCAGACCGCCAGCGATGACGCGGAGCTGGTCGGGATCGGCGGACTGGGGCTGGCGGTGATCGGAGCGCTCGTCTGGGTCGAATCGCGCAGCGACGACTCGCAGAACATTCAAGGCAGTCCGACCGCGCAGGCCGTGGGGCTCACGCTCGCCGCGACCGGAGTTGCGATCGCCGCGCTCGGGAGTTGGCTATTCCATGCGAGAGCCGAGGCCCACATGCGCGCTGCCTTCGCGACGTATCGCGCCGGGTTGGCCGAGCGGCTCCAGATTTGTTTCACGGGCTTCACCGCGTATCCCTGCGAGCAGGGACGGCCGGCCCACTGATCGACGACGAGCTGAGGTACCATCGGCGCGGTGACACCGCGCGTTCAGATCCGTAAGGTGCGGCCCGACGCGATCGTGCCGCGCTACATGACGGAGCACGCGGCGGGGCTCGATCTGCACGCCGCGATCGATCGGCCGGTCGAGCTGAAGCCGGGCGATCGCACGGCGATCGATACGGGCCTGGCGTTCGCGTTGCCGCCCGGATTCGAGGGCCAGATCCGGCCGCGGTCGGGACTCGCGCGCGACCACGGCGTCACGCTCGTCAATTCGCCTGGCACGCTCGACGCCGACTTTCGAGCGAGCGTTCAGGTGCTCGTGATCAACCACGGCCGCGAGACCGTCACGATCGAGCCCGGCCACCGCATCGCACAGCTCGTGATCGCGCCGGTCGTCCAGGCCGAGCTCGCGGTGGTCGACGAGCTGCCGCCGAGCGCGCGTGGCGCCGGCGGCTTCGGATCGACCGGCAAATGAGCGCCCGCGCCACCAAGGGCACGACGAAGCCGCCGCCGATTCCGCCGGCGCGCGACAGCCAGGAGAAGACGTCGATCTACGACAGCGCGCAGCGCAAGAAGCCGGCGGAGCCCGCGCAGCAGCTCGTCCAGGCGATCTCGATGAAGACGCCGGGCCAGCGTGTCCCGGCCGACGCGATGCGCGCCGAGCCCGAGCCGGCGCTCAAGCGCCCCAAGCTGCGCGCGATGTCGGAGGTGACGCCGGCCGAGAACCAGCAGCTCGGCTACTTCGCGCCGCCGGTCGATCCGCGCCACCTGCGGCGCCGGCGTACGCGCGATCTCACGCTCGTGCTGTCGCTGTCGATCATCGTCGCATCGGTCATCGCGCTCGTGATCTGGTTCGCGGCTCGCTAGGCCAAGCCGCGATCAGACCGGCGTGGTACAAGCGGGGCGCCGACGATGATCTCGCGCTATTCACGTCCGGAGCTCACCGCGATCTGGGAGGATCGCGCGCGGTTCGAGCTCTGGCTCGAGATCGAGCTCGCGGCGTGCGCGGCGATGGAAGCGGCGGGCACGGTGCCTGCGGGCACGGCGGGCAAGGTGCGCGCGGCGGCGATGGGCAAGCTCGATCCCGAGCGCATCCTCGCGATCGAGCAGACCACGCGGCACGACGTGATCGCGTTCCTCACGCACGTCGAGGAGCTCGCGGGCGAGCCGGCGCGCTGGCTGCACCTCGGCATGACGTCGTCGGACGTGCTGGATTCTGCGCTCGCGATCCAGACCGGGCGCGCGCTCGAGCAGATCCTCGCGCGCGTGATGGAGCTGGCGGCGGCGCTCGCGCTGCGCGCGCGCGAGCACGCGCAAACGCCGACGATCGGGCGCTCGCACGGCATTCACGCCGAGCCGATCACGGCGGGGCTGGTGTTCGCGCGCTGGCACGCCGAGGTGATCCGCGCATCGGGGCGGCTGATTCGCGCGCGTCACGCGATCGCGGTCGGCAAGATCGCCGGCGCGGTCGGCGTGTACGGGAACCTCGATCCCGCGATCGAGCGGGCGGCGCTCGAGCAGCTCGGGCTCGAGCCCGAGACGGTCGCGACGCAGATCGTCGCGCGCGATCGCCATGCCGAGGTGCTGTGCGCGCTCGCGCTGCTCGGGACCGCGATCGAACAGATCGCGCTCGGCGTGCGGCACTGGCAGCGGACCGAGGTCGGCGAGGCGGAAGAGGGCTTCGGCGTGGGCCAAAAGGGCAGCTCGGCGATGCCGCACAAGAAGAACCCGATCCTGAGCGAGAACCTGTGCGGCCTGGCGCGCCTGCTGCGGTCGTACGCGCAGGCCGGGCTCGAAGACGTCGCGCTGTGGCACGAGCGCGATATCTCGCACTCGAGCGTCGAGCGCGTCGCGCTACCCGACGCGACGATCCTCGCCGATTTCATGGCCGTGCGCGCGACCGGGCTCGTGAAGGGCTTGGTCGTGCACGCGCGGCGCATGCGCGCCAACCTGGATCGCACGGGCGGGCTGTTCTTCTCGGAGGCGGTGCTGCTCGCGCTCGTCAAGACAGGGCTGCCGCGCCAGCACGCGTACGAGATGGTGCAGCGCTCGGCGCTCAAGGCGATCAGCGAGGCGGCGTCGATGGGCGCGGTCGGCGCGCTGCCGGGTCGGTTCCGCGAGCTGCTCGGCGCCGACCCCGATGTCGCGAGCCGGCTCGATGCCGCCACGCTCGATCGCTGCTTCGACCTCGACCACCACTTGCGGCACGCGCCGGCGATCCTCGAGCGCGCGCTGGGGAGCGCATCATGATCGACGAATCGGTGCTGCGCGCGCAGCTCGCACACACGCTCGACAAGACGACCTGGACGAAGCTCGGCGGCCGCGCGCTGCCGCGCTACGACGGCAAGGTGCGCGACTGCTTCATCGACGCCGCGCGCGGCGAGCGGGTGATCGTCGTGACCGATCGGCTGAGCGCGTTCGACGCGGTGGTCGGCACGATTCCGTTCAAGGGCCAGGTGCTGAACCAGCTCGCCGCGTTCTGGTTCGAGCACACCAAGGCGATCGCACCCAACCACATGGTCCGCGTGCCGGATCCGAACGTGATGGTCGCGCGCGAGTGCACGCCGCTGCCGGTCGAGCTCGTGATGCGCGCGTACCTGACCGGCGTGACGTCGACGTCGATCTGGAAGGCGTACGAGGCCGGCGCGCGGACGTTCTGCGGGCACGCGCTGCCCGAGGGCATGACGAAGAACCAGGCGCTGCCGGCGCCGATCCTGACGCCGTCGACGAAGGCGGCCAAGGGCGACCACGACGTGTCGGTCAGCCGCGACGAGCTGCTCGCGATGGGGCGGATCGATTCGGCGATCTTCGATCGTGCGGCGGCGCTCGCGGCGAAGCTGTTCGCGGCCGGGCAGGCGCACGCGGCGAAGCAGGGCCTGATCCTCGCGGATACGAAGTACGAGATGGGCGTGGACGCCGCCGGGCAGCTGACCGTGATCGACGAGATCCACACGCCCGATTCGTCGCGCTACTGGTACGCCGAGGACTACAAGGCTCGGCTCGCGCGCGGCGAGGAGCCGCGGTCGCTCGACAAGGAGTACGTGCGGCGCTGGCTCGCCGGCGAAGCCAAGTGGACCGGCGACGGCCCGCCACCGGTCATGCCTCCCGAGGTCCGCGTCGAGGCGGCCCGCCGCTACATCGCGAGCTTCGAGCTCGTCACCGGCCGCGCGTTCGAGCCCGACACCCACGACCCCCTCGACCGCATCGCCCGCGCACTCGAGGCGACGTGCTGACCATCCTCCCCGGCCGCTTCGCGCGGTCGGTGGGCGATGCGCGCGCGCACTGGACGTATCTGGTTGTTGCGACGCGCACGCCGACGGCGGGCGAACGCGCGCAGCTCGACGATCTGCTGCAGACCGTGCCGGACGCGCCCGCGCCAGCGTTCTGGATCGCGCCACGAACCGGGACCGTATCGCCGTGGTCGTCGAAGGCGACCGACATCGCGCGCGTGTGCGGGCTCGCGCTGGTGACGCGGATCGAGCGCGTGGCCGCGTGGGTCGCGCCGGGCGATCCGGCCGCTCGCGGTGCAGCGCTCGCGGATCGGATGACCGAGAGCGTGGTGCTCGACGCGGGCGAGCTGGCGAACGTCGTCGCGCAGGCCACGCAGCCGCGGCCGCTGCGGGTGGTTGCGATCGGCGAGCTGCGCGCGGCGAACACGCAGCTCGGCCTCGCGCTCGCGGACGACGAGATCGAGTACCTGACGGCGCGGTATCGCGAGCTCGGGCGCGATCCGACGGATGTCGAGCTGATGATGTTCGCGCAGGCGAACAGCGAGCACTGCCGGCACAAGATCTTCAATGCCGAGTTCACGGTCGACGGCGCGAAGCAGGACCAGTCGCTGTTCGCGTGGATCAAGCGGACCACGGCGCAGACGCCGGACGGCGTGCTGAGCGCGTATCGCGACAACGCCGCCGTGATCGAAGGCCACGCGGCCGAGCGGTTCTGGCCCGACGAGCACGGCGTGTATCGCGCGGTGCTCGAGCCGGTCCACGTGCTCGGCAAGGTCGAGACCCACAACCATCCCACCGCGATCTCGCCGTTTCCCGGCGCGGCGACCGGGTCCGGCGGCGAGCTGCGCGACGAAGGTGCGACCGGCCGCGGCGGCAAGCCCAAGGCCGGGCTGACCGGGTTCACGGTGTCGAACCTGCGGCTGCCCGGCGCGCTCGAGCCGTGGGAACACGGCGCATGGCTCGGCAAGCCGGATCGCATCGCGAGCGCGCTCGACATCATGATCGACGGCCCGCTCGGCGCCGCCGCGTACAACAACGAGTTCGGCCGGCCCGCGATCGCCGGCTATTTTCGCGCGTTCGAGCTAGCCGACCGCGGCTTTCACAAGCCGGTGATGCTCGCGGGCGGCGTCGGTGCCGTCCGGCCGGCGCACGTCGCGAAGGCACCGATCCCCGCGGGCGCGGCGCTCGTCGTGCTCGGCGGACCGGCATTCCTCATCGGCCTCGGCGGCGGCGCCGCCAGCTCGCTCGCTCAAGGCACCTCGCACGCCGATCTCGATTTTGCCAGCGTGCAGCGCGACAACGCCGAGATCGAGCGGCGCTGCCAGGAAGTGATCGATCGCTGCTGCGCGCTCGGCGATCGCACGCCGATCTTGTCGATCCACGACGTCGGGGCCGGCGGGCTGTCGAATGCGCTGCCGGAGCTCGTCCACGATGCCGGCCTCGGCGCGCGCCTCGAGCTGCGCGCGATTCCGACCGGCGAGCCCGACCTGTCGCCGCTGGAGCTGTGGTGCAACGAGGCCCAGGAGCGCTACGTGCTCGCGATCGCGCGCGACCGACTGGCCGAATTCGCCGCGCTGTGTACGCGCGAGCGCGCGCCGTGGGCCGAGGTCGGCACCGCGCACGACGACGGCCGGCTCGTGCTCGCCGACGGCGCCGCGCGGCCGCCTGTCGACGTCCCGCTCGCGATGATCCTCGGCAAGCCGCCGCGCATGCACCGCCGCGCCGAGACGGTCGCGCCGCCGCGCGCGCCGCTCGCGATCTCCGCCACGATCGACCAGGCGCTCGATCGCGTGCTCGGCCACCCGACGGTCGCCGACAAGACATTCCTGATCGCGATCGGCGACCGCACGGTCGGCGGGCACGTCGCGCGCGATCCGTTCGTCGGGCCGTACCAAGTTCCGGTCGCGGATTGCGCGCTCACGACCGCCGGTTTCGACAGCTACGCCGGCGAGGTGCTCGCGCTCGGGGAGCGGCCGCCGGTCGCGCTGCTCGATGCCGCGGCGGCGTCGCGGCTCGCGATCGGCGAGGCGATCACGAACCTCGCGGCCGCGCCGATCGGTCCGCTGTCGCGCGTGAAGCTGTCGTGCAACTGGATGGCGGCCGCGGGCCAGCCCGGCGAGGACGCGCGGCTGTACGCCGCGGTGCGCGCCGCGGCCGAGACCGCGTGCGCGCTCGGCCTCGCGATCCCGGTCGGCAAGGACTCGATGGCGATGGCCACGCGCTGGGACGGCAAGCAGGTCGTCTCGCCGGTCACGCTCGTGGTCACCGCGTTCGGCACCTGCAACGACGTGCGCCGCGCGGTCACGCCCGAGCTGCGCGGCGGCCAGCTGCTGGTCGTCGATCTCGGCGGTGGCAAGAACCGGCTCGGCGGCAGCGTGCTCGCGCAGTGCTTCGGCCAGCTCGGCGACGAGCCACCGGATCTCGACGATCCGAAGCGCCTGCATCGCTTCTACGACGCGATGCAAGTGCTCGTCGAGGCCGGCCGCGTGCGCGCGTATCACGACCGCTCCGACGGCGGCGTGCTCGCCTGCGCGATCGAGATGGCGTTCGCGGGCAACGTGGGCCTCGAGCTCGATGCCACCGCGCTCGGCGCGGATCCGCTGCGCGCGCTGTTCGCCGAGGAGCTCGGCGCGATCCTCGAGGTCGCCGACGGCGACGTCTCCCACGTGCGCGCGGCGCTGAACGGCTTGCCGGCGTACGCGATCGGCCGGTCGAACGACAGCAAGCAGGTGCGCGTACGACACGGCGGCCGGATCATGCTCGACTCCACGCTCGCGCAGCTGCGCGAGCGCTGGTCGCACGTCACGCATCAGATCGCGCGGCTGCGCGACGATCCGAGGTGTGCCGACGAGGAGCAGGCCGAGCGGCTGGCGCCGGTCGCGCGCACCGCACGCGTGACGTTCGACGTCGCGGCGCCTGCCGTCGCGACCTCGCGGCCGCGTGTCGCGATCCTGCGCGAGCAGGGCGTCAACGGCCAGATCGAGATGGCGGCGGCGTTCACGCGCGCCGGCTTCGACGCGATCGACGTCCACATGACGGATCTGATCGAAGGTCGCGCGGACCTCACCGACTGTCGCGGTGCGGTCGCGTGCGGCGGGTTCTCGTTCGGCGACGTGCTCGGGGCCGGCCGCGGCTGGGCGGCGACGTTCCGCTACAACGCGCGCGCGCGCGACGCGATGCTGCGCTTCGTCGCGCGCACCGACACGTTCGTGCTCGGCGTGTGCAACGGCTGCCAGATGCTCGCCGACCTCGCGCCCGAGCTCGCGCCGGCCGCACGCGAGCTGTGGCCGCGGTTCGTGCGCAACCGCAGCGATCGCTTCGAGGCGCGGCTGCCGCTCGTGCGCCTCGAGCCGGGGCCGTCGCTGTTCTTCGCCGGCATGGCCGGCTCGTGGCTGCCGATCGCGAACGCGCACGGCGAGGGCAAGGCCGACTTCACGACCGCGACGCAGCTCGATGCCCTCGAGGCTGCGGGCCTGGTCGCCGCACGATTCGTCGACGGCACGGGCACGGTTACCGAGCGCTATCCCGCGAACCCGAACGGATCGCCGCGCGGCATCGCGGCGATCACCACGCCCGACGGCCGCATCACCGCGATCATGCCGCACCCCGAGCGCGTGTTCCGCACCGTCCAGCTGTCGTGGCACCCGACCGGATGGGGCGAGGACAGCCCGTGGATGCGCATGTTCTACAACGCGCGCGCGTGGCTCGCGTAGCTCCCGGAGTTAGCTTGGCGGTAAGTCCGGACTCAGAGCAGCGGGACGATCGCGGCGATCGCGCCGAGTCCGATCAACGCGAGCTGGAAGCGGCGGCACGTGTCGCGCGTGCGGCGGGTGCCGGTGACGAGCACGAGCGCGGCGGCGGCGCGTCGGGTCGCGAGTAGGCCCGGCACGATAAGGACGAGCGCGGTCAGCGCCGCGATGCGGCCGGGCCACAGCTCGAGGCCGCCGAGGAATGCGCGCGCGGCGAGCGTCGGCGCGACGAGCACCTGCGCCATCACCACCGCGGCGATCGCCCAGCGCTGACCCGCGAGCAGCGCGGTCGCCGCAACCGCGAGGCCCGCAGACATCTCGGGACCGTGCCAGCTCGACGGCGCGAGCGGCAATGCGACCAGGGCCGCGACGAGCGCGGTCGCGCCGATCCAGACGTCCCCGCGGCGCCTTCGAGAGCGCGCGATCGCGTGACGTTCCACCCGAGCCGCGGACGGGACTGCATCCGCCATCTCAGAAATGTAACGCTACGCTGACAGTTGTCCAGTAACTGTATGCATTCGGTGACAATTGTCGCGCTGCAACTGCGCGAAACTACGCCTATTCAGCCACTTCGCGGAGCTTTCGCAGGAGCTCCCGCGCCTCGTCGCAATGCGAGGCCGCGTCGCGCAGCGACTGCCGGATGAGCTCGAAGCTCGCGCGCGGGATCTGCTGCGCGTACTGGTCGAACTCGCCCTCGGCCGCCATCACCTCGATGCGCAGGCTCGACAGCAGATCGTTGAGCTGCGCCGCCGACTCCGCGGTCATCGCGGCGATCTCGAGCGCGCGCTTCACCTTCGCGCTGCCGGACTCGAGCGCGATCTCGCGCTCGGCCTTGTCGAGCCGGTTCTTCAGGTTGTCGCGCTCGATCTCGACCATCGACAGGTCGTTCTCGAGATCTTCCATCCGGCGCGCGGTGTCCTGGTTGAACTTCTGCGCGCGATACACGCGCAGCTCGGTCTGCAGCTGCTCGACCCGCCGGCGTAGCACCCGGATCTCGGCATCCGATTCGTTCGAACCGGCCGGCGGGCCTTGCGGCGGCGCGGCCGGTGCCGGTTGCGGCGCTGCCTGGAGCGGCGCGACGCCGAGCGCGCCGAGGCCACCGGGGTTGATCGCCGCGACGTGGCCGGTCGGGCCCGACGCGGGCACCGCGCCCATGCCCGGGTGCTGCATCATCGGCGAGCCGCCCGGCGGCGGCTGCTGCTGGCCGAGCTGCGCGGTGTCGACGTAGCGCAACCAGAGGCTTCCGCAGCGCACCGCATCGCCGTGCTTGAACAGGTGGCTCTGCACCCGCTGCTCCTGGAAGTACACGCCGTTGGCCGACTGCAGATCTTCGAGCACGTAACCGCCGCCGCCCCAGAAGATCCGCGAGTGGTGGCGCGACACCATCGCGTCGTCCGTGCGAATGGCGCAATCCATCGCCCGGCCCACCTTGATCTCGGCGTTGGCCAGGTCGAGTGACCCCTCGATGCCTTGCGCATCGCGCCAGAGAAGACGTGGCACGCCCGAAAAAGGTACGTGAACTGCGGGCAATCCACAACTTCCGTACACAGATCAGAGGCGCGTGGTAAGTCCTGCCCATGTGCGGGGTGTTCGGCATCAGCGGCCACGACGAGGCGGCCAACATCGCCTACCTCGGCATGCATGCCCTCCAGCATCGGGGCCAGGAATCGGCCGGGCTGGTGGCGCTCGAGGGTGGCCGGCTGCGCCGCCACGTCGCGATGGGCCTGGTCGCCGAGAACTTCGACCGCGACGCGCTCGCGAAGCTGCCCGGTGCGTCGGCGATCGGCCACGTACGCTACTCGACCGCGGGCAGCTCCGAGCTCCGCAACGCGCAGCCGTTCGTGTTCGAGTACGCCGGCGGCGCCCTCGCGATCGGCCATAACGGCAACCTCGTCAACGCGCTCGAGCTGCGCGCCGAGCTCGAGGCGCAGGGCTCGATCTTCCAGACCTCGAGCGACACCGAGGTCATCGTTCACTTGATGGCGCGGGTCCGCGAGCCGGATATCTTGCCGCGCCTGACCTCGGCGCTGCGCCGCGTGCGCGGCGCGTACTCGCTCGTGGTGCTCGCGAGCGACGGCCGCATGATCGGCGCGCGCGATCCGAACGGCTTCCGGCCGCTCGTGATCGGCCGGCTCAAGGACAGCTACGTGCTGTCGAGCGAGACCTGCGCGTTCGACCTGATCGAGGCCGACTACGTGCGGGACGTCGAGCCCGGCGAGATCGTCGTGATCGAGGGCAGGAGCCTGACGTCGCATCGCCTGGCCGACGCCGGCCCGCCGCCCACGTTCTGCGTGTTCGAGCACGTGTACTTCGCGCGCCCCGACTCGCTCGTCAACGGCAAGGCCGTCTACCGCGCGCGCGAGAAGATGGGCCAGCGGCTCGCGCAGGAGGCGCCGGCCACCGCCGACGTCGTGATCCCGGTGCCGGACTCGGGCGTGCCGGCCGCGATCGGCTACGCGAACGAGGCCAAGATCCCGTTCGAGATGGGGCTCATCCGCAGCCACTACGTCGGGCGCACGTTCATCGAGCCCCAGGATTCGATCCGTCACTTCGGCGTACGGCTCAAGCTGTCGCCGGTGCGCGCGATCGTCGACGGCCGGCGCGTCGTCGTGGTCGACGATTCGCTCGTGCGCGGTACGACCTCGCGCAAGATCGTCAAGATGCTGCGCGCGGCCGGCGCGCGCGAGGTCCACCTGCGCATCAGCGCGCCGCCGACCACGAACCCGTGCTTCTACGGCATCGACACGCCGACCCGCAGCGAGCTGCTCGCGTCGTCGCACACCGTCGACGAGATCAACAAGTACGTGACGAGCGACTCGCTCGCGTATCTCTCGCACGACGCCATGATGGCCGCCGTCGGCGCCGCCGCCTCGGGCGACGGCTACTGCTCGGCGTGCTTTACCGGCAAGTACCCGGTCGCGCTCGGGCAGGGCGCGGACCTCGTCAGCATCCGTCGCGCCAGAGGGTAGTGCTCGCGTGAAGCACCACGCTGACGCGCCGGAGAACGCGCACCTGGCGAGAGGTTTCTGACAGGCGGGTCGGAGTTTCGCCCGGTTGGCGCGCGGCATGCCGGTTGCGATCGGCAGCCTCATGACCTCGAGCTTGCGCATTGCCAGCCGCGTCGCACGCGCGGCGCTCGATCCGGATCGGCCGCTCGTCACGCACCTCGTGATCACGCGGCGCTGCAACCTCGCGTGCGGGTATTGCGTCGAGTACGACCACGTGTCCGCGCCGGTGCCGGCCGACGTGTTGCGCGCGCGGATCGATCATCTCGCGCGGCTGCGCAGCGTGTTCGTCACGCTGACCGGTGGCGAGTCGCTGCTGCATCCCGAGGCGGCGGCGCTCGTCGCGCACATCGCGATGCGCGGCATGGTGCCGTTTCTCAACACGAACGGCTTTCTGCTGACGCGGCGCTGGGTCGACGCGCTCGGCGCAGCCGGCTTGCACGCGATGCAGATCAGCGTCGACAACGTGCGCCCGAACGAGGTCTCCAAGAAATCGCTGAAGACGCTGCTGCCGAAGCTGCGGTTGCTCGCCGAGCACGCCCGGTTCCGCGTCCGCATCAACTGCGTGCTCGGCTCGAGCCCGCCCGACGAGGCCGTCGAGGTCGCGCGCACCGCGATCGATCTCGGCTTCGACATTTCGACGTCGCTCCTGCGCAACGCGGACGGCTCGATCGCGGCGCAAGACGAACGGGCGCGCGCCGCGTATGCAGAGATCCGCGCGCTCGGCCGGCGCGCGCCGAGCTACCTCGGCGACGACTTCACGCGTCCGCTGCTGGAGCGCGGCGCGGCCGCCGAGTGGAAGTGCCGCGCCGGTGCGCGCACGTTCCTCGTCGACGAATTCGGCACGGTTCATCTGTGTGCGCCGCGCGCCGGCACGCCCGGCAAGCAGCTCGCCGCGTACACCGTCGATGACATCCGCACCTACTTCGACGCGCCCAAGCCATGCGCCGCGACGTGCCCGGTGGCCTACGCGCACCACGCGAGCCGGCTCGACAAGCTGCGTTCGCAACACGGCACGCCGATCGAGCTCGCGCCGCCGCAGCCGCTCGTGCAGCTGCGACTCAACGGTCGAGCGTGACGATCATGCCGATCGTGCCGAGGTACGACGTCACGTTCGGCGTCGACGGGCCGGCGCCGGCGACCACCGCGTCGAGGGCCTGCGTGCCCGACATCTGCGGCGCGGTCGCGCCGGGGATCGCCGAGGCCGGCTCGCTGCTCACGCCCAACGATCCGTACAGGCCGATGCCGGTGCCGCCGAGCTGGAACGTGGTGCCGAGCGTGACGTCGGCGAACTCGCCGATCGTCGAGCCGCCGTCGAGCGTCTCCGCGCCGAGCCGCGCGCCCAGCCACTTGCGGCGCGCGACCGGGAACTCGGGACCGCAGTCGACGCTGGCGGCCCCGACGCCGTCGTCGAAGTAGTAGCGGACCTCGCCGCCGAGCCGCAGGCGCGCGGTATCGTCGGGCTCGGCGTCCGAGATCGGATCGATCGAATACATCTCGACGTCGCTCGAGGCCCCGACGTACCAGTGCTGGCTCACGCGATCGCCGAGGTCGAAGCCGAGGCCGATCCACCCGACCTGCAGCGCGCCACCGCCGCCGCCGACCTCGAACGGCATGCGGAAGCTCCGCATGAGCCCGCGCGGATCGACGGGCGCCGGCGCGGGCGCCGTGGCGCTCGGATCCGCGCTCGCCACGCCCGGGGTCAGCGTCCACGAGCCACCGTTGCTCGCGCTGTCGCCGGCGCCCCAGGTGCCGTACAGGTTGCCGTCGTTGGCGACCGCGAACACGCCGCGGCCGGTGCCGTCGTCCTCGGTCCACTCGAACGTCAGCGTGTGATCGACGAGCGTGCCGTCGAGCTTGCCGTCGTGATAGGCGTACGTGCCCGTCACGTGCGTGCCGTCCTGCTGGAGCGTCGTCACGCCCCAGGTACCGGTGTAGGTGCCGGAGACCGCGACGGCGGGCTGGGCATGCGCGACGGACGACACGGCGAGCACGGTGGCGATCGCGATCATCTTCATGCCTATTGAGATGCGTCGCGCTCGTGTCGCCGATCCTGCGGATTCGTGAACGAGTGTTGCGGAGTGGATCGTGTGGTATACGCGCTCCGCGATGGCGATCGAAGGCACCGATGTACGCGCGCTGCGCGGTC
This sequence comes from Kofleriaceae bacterium, assembly GCA_036490935.1. Lineage (GTDB taxonomy): Bacteria > Myxococcota_A > Polyangia > Haliangiales > Haliangiaceae > JABFXX01. The sequence goes on from DASXCY010000037.1 coordinate 63,459, forward strand.
AGCTCGCCGAGCTCGGCCGCAAGGTGACCGAGCTCCGGGGGTTGCTTTGACGTCGATGCGAAGCGCCTGAAGATCGAGGAGCTCGACTCGATCGCCGCGCGGCCGAGCTTCTGGGACGACCAGAAGAAGGCGCAGTCGATCCTGCGCGACAAGAAGCAGCTCGAGCAGGTCGTCGTCGGCTGGGACGCGCAGGTGCGCGCGCTCTCGGATGCCGAGGTGCTGCTCGAGCTCGCCGAGGAAGCCGGCGACGAGGCGTCCGCGAAGGAAGCCGAGGGCACGGCCGCCGCGATCCGCAAGGCGCTCGACGAGATCGAGTTCAAGCGCATGCTGTCGGGCGAGCTCGACGGCAACAGCGCGATCGTCCAGATCACGGCGGGCGCCGGCGGCGTCGACGCGAGCGACTGGGCGATGATGCTCGAGCGCATGCTGATCCGGTTCGCCGAGCGCAAGGGCTGGAAGGTCGAGGTGCTCGAGGAGACGATGGCCGACGAAGCCGGCATCAAGGGCGCGACGTTCCTCGTCACCGGCGACTACGCGTACGGGCTGCTCAAGGCGGAGAATGGCGTCCACCGGCTCGTGCGCGTGTCGCCGTTCGACGCCAACGGGCGCCGCCAGACCTCGTTCGCCGCGGTCACCGTCACGCCCGACATCGACGACGAGATCGAAGTCGACATCAACGAAGTGGACCTGAAGATCGACACGTACCGCGCCGGTGGCGCCGGTGGCCAGCACGTCAACAAGACCGACTCCGCCGTGCGCATCACCCACATGCCGACCGGCATCGTCGTGCAATGCCAGAACGAGCGCAGCCAGCACTCGAACAAGGCGAAGGCGATGAAGATCCTGCGCGCGCGGATCTACGACTACGAGCTCGCGAAGCGCGAGGCGAAGGCGGCCGAGGACGCGAAGGCCAGGCTCAAGATCGAGTGGGGCTCGCAGATCCGCAGCTACGTGCTGTTCCCGTACCAGCAGGTCGCCGATCACCGCACCGAGCTGAAGACGTCGGACGTCGACGGCGTGCTCGACGGCGATCTCGACGCGCTCATCCGCACGTTCCTGCTGCAAGCGGCGAACGCGCCGCGCGCGTGATGCGGTTCTCGTTCGCGCGCCTGACCGAGGCGGATCTGCCGCGCCTGCACGGCTGGCTCCAGCAGCCGCACGTGCGCGAGTTCTACGACGACGGCCTGCGCTCGGTGGAGGCGGTCGCCGCGTATTACGCCGACGTGCTGAGTCGAGCCGAGCCGACGCACGCGTTCATCGGCGCGTGCGACGGCACGCCGATCGCGTTTCTCCAGACGTATCGCATCGCCGACCATCCGGCGTACGCCGCGGCGGTGCAGGTCGGCGCGACCGACGCCGGCATCGACATGCTGATCGGCGAGCCGGCATCCGCGCACCGTGGCCTCGGCGCTCCGCTGCTGCGCGCGTTCGTCGACGACGTCGTGTGGGACGTGACCGGCGCGCGCACGTGCTGGATCGGGCCATCGCCGCGCAACCCGCGCGCGCGCCGCGCGTACGAGAAGGCCGGCTTCGCATACGTGAAGACCGTCGACGTGCCGGGGCACGAGCCGGAGGTGTTCCTGCGCCTCGATCGCTCGGAGTCGGCGTGATCGTCAGCATCGCGAGCGTGAAGCCGCCGTGATCGCGCGGGCTGCGTGGCTCGTCGAAACGCGGTCAGTTCAGCTTCGCGAGCGCGGCCTTCGCGGCGGCGAGCGCCCCGGGCGACTGCTGGGCCTCGGGTAGTGACTCGTACAGCTTCACCGCCTGCTCGCGGAACGTGCGCTCGCCCGCGTGATCGCCGGCAGCCGCCGCGATCTCGGCGCGCTGGACGAGCAGCCGGCCCTTGCGCGGGCCGTACACCATCGCGAGCGCCTCGTCGGTCCACTTCGCGGCCTCGGGCAGCTTGCCGGCCTTCCAGTACACCCAGCCGAGCCGTGCGCGCGGGTCGTACTCGCCCGGCAGGTCGCGAGCCGACTTCTCGAGCGCGGGCACGAGCTCGAGCGGCCGGCCGAGATAGACGTAGACCTCCGCGCGCGGCCAGTTGTACGTCATCGCGGCGCGCGGATCGGGCGCCTTCGCCGCCGCGTCGTCGACGAGCACGCGCGCTTGCTCGGCCACCGCGAGCGCGCCGTCCTTGTCGCCGCGCTCGTCGAGCGCGTCGCGCAGGTAGCCCATCGCCTCGGCGCGGTCGTCGATCGACAGCTGCGCGTGCGGGTCGGCGAGGATCGCGCGCCAGCGCGCGATCGCGCGATCTTGCAGCGCGGTCTTGCGCGCGGCGTCGTCGAGCTTGCTCGCGCAGAACCACGCGCCCTGCCAGAAGTTGGTCGCGAGCGCGTCGGTGCCCATGTCGGCGCCGCGCGCGTCGGCGAGGTCGGCGCAGGCTCGCCACTGCTCCGACTTCACGAGCGCGAACCCGCGGTCGTAGATCGCCTCGGCGCGGCGCGGCCACGCGGCATCGGCTGCGCCGAGCGCGGCGGCGAGCTCGTCGGCCGCGGTCTGGTAATCCTGCTTCGCCATCGCGCGGTCGGCGCCGAGCATGCGCGCGTCGGCGGCCGCACCGCCGCCGGTGAGCGCGCGCGCGCCGGCATCGAGGAAGCCATGGAACTGTGCGATGCCGGCCGCGCCGATGAAGCGCGCGAGCACTTGCTCGCTCGACGAATCGATCACGTAAAACGTCGGCCACGCCGAGATCGACAGCTTCGCGAGCGCCGGCGCGTTGGCCTCGCGATCGGTGTCGAGCGCGAGGAACACGAAGCGATCGCGATCGGCCGTGAACGACGGATCGCGGAACACCGTCGTTTGCATCGACAGGCACGTGTGGCACCACGGCGCCCACAGATCGACGACGACCGGCAGCTTCTTGTCGCGCGCGCAGGCCAGCGCGTCCGGGTAGTCGTCGGCGATCCAGGCCAGCGGACCCTCCGGCACGGCCTTCGCGCACGGGTTCGACGCCGGCGCCGGCGGTGGCGGTGGCGGCGGTGGCGGTTTGGCCTTCGAGCACGCGACGACGGCAGCGAGCGCGATCCACGCCTTCACCGGCTGGTCATAGCACGGTAAGGTGCGCCCCCATGTCGGACACCACGCTCGACCGCATCATCGGCGAGAGGCGCGACAAAGCCGCGGCGCTGCGCGCGGCCGGCTCCGACCCGTTTCGCAACGACGTCGCGCCGACCACCGCGCTGGCCGCGCTGCGCGAACAGCATGATTCGCTCGCGTCGGGCCAGGAGCTCGCCGAGACCGCGCGTGTCGCGGGCCGCGTCGTCGCCAAGCGCGACCAGGGCAAGACCGTGTTCGTGCGCATCCGCGACACGAGCGCCGAGCTGCAGCTGTTCGTCAACGCGAAGGAGCTCGCGGCCGACGATCTCGCGCAGGTGCTGCCGAACGTCGACCTCGGCGACATCGTCGTGTCCGAAGGCCCGATCATGAAGACGCGCACCGGCGAGCTCTCGATCAAGGCGAGGCGGCTGTGGATCGCGACCAAGGCGCTGCGCCCGCTGCCGACCGAGCACTTCGGCCTCAGCGACATCGAGCAGCGCTATCGCCAGCGCTACGTCGACCTCGCGATCTCGCCCGACGTGCGCGAGGTGTTCCGCAAGCGCACCGCGATCGTGCGCGGCATCCGCCGCTTCCTCGACGCGCGCGGCTTCCTCGAGGTCGAGACGCCGATGATGCACCCGATCATCGGCGGCGCCGCCGCGCGGCCGTTCACGACGCACCACAACGCGCTCGACATGCAGCTCTTCATGCGCATCGCGCCGGAGCTCTATCTCAAGCGCCTCGTGGTCGGCGGCTTCGAGCGGGTCTACGAGATCAACCGCAACTTCCGAAACGAGGGGCTGTCGCGCCAGCACAACCCCGAGTTCACGATGCTCGAGTTTTATCAGGCGTGGGCGACATACACCGACCTCATGGACCTCACCGAGCAGATGGTCGGCGAGCTCGCGCGCGACGTGTGCGGCGGCACGCGCGTCACGTGGGACGGCGTCGAGCTCGAGCTCGCGCCGCCGTGGCGCCGGCTGACCATCCGCGACGCCGTGCGGGAGCTCGGCGGCATCGCCGAGGCCGCGCAGGTGTTCGAGGACCCCGAGTTCGCCGCCCGCGTGGCGACCGCGCACGGCGTGTCGCCGAAAGACATCGCGCGCGTCATGCTTGGAGCGATGCCGACCGAGTCCGAGCTCGACCGCCGCGTGCGCGCCGGCCATCTCGGCTATCTCCTGTTCGAGAAGGTCGCCGAGCACGCGCTCGTCCAGCCGACGTTCCTGATCGAGTTTCCCCTCGCGGTGTCGCCGCTCGCGCGCAAGACCGATCGCGATCCGGCATTCTGCGACCGCTTCGAGCTGTTCGTGAACGGCAAGGAGATCGCGAACGGCTTCTCCGAGCTCAACGACCCCGACGACCAGCGCGCGCGGTTCCAGGCCCAGGTCCGCGCGAAGGCGGCCGGCGCCGAGGAGACGATGGATTACGACGAGGATTACTGCCGCGCCCTCGAGATCGGCATGCCGCCGGCAGCAGGCGAGGGCGTCGGCATCGACCGGCTCGCGATGCTGCTCGCCGGGCAGGCGTCGATCCGCGATGTCATCCTGTTCCCGCTGATGAGGCCGGAGTAGTGCGGCCCGACCAGGAATCGCCCGAGCTCGCGCGCCGGCGCCGCCACAGCCGCGCGATGCTCGAGATCGTAGCCGGCGTGCTGCTGATCGTCGCCGGCGTCGTGCTGACCGTGTTCAGCTTCGACCTGGTCTCGGCGACCGGTGGCAAGTACATCATCGCGTTCGGTCCGGTCATCACCGGCTTCGTGCTGCTCGCGCACGGGACGCTGCGGCTCGTCGACATCCCGGACGTGCGCACGCTCGCGGCCGTCGATCCGAACCGGCGCAGCCCCGATCACGTGTCGCTCGGCTTCAAATCATTCGTCGCGATGCGCTACCTGATGGCGCGCACGCACAAGGTCAGCCGGCTGTCGCTGATCGTCGCGTTCCTGGCGCTGTTCATCGGCGTGTGCGGCCTGCTCCTCGATCACCTCGTGATCAGCAAGGCCGGCCCGTTCGATCTCGAGTCCGATGCGATGCAGCGCACGGCGCAGGTGATCACCGGCGTGAAGATCGGCGGCTTCGTGCTGCTGTTCTTCGCGCTCATCATCGGCGCGCTGCGCTACGTGTACTCGTTCTTCACCGCCGTGCCGCTCGTCGGCGTGTGGATCGGCACCAGCGCGCTCGTCTGCGTGCTGTCGGTGATGAGCGGCTTCGAGTCCGACCTGCGCGAAAAGATCCTCGGCGCCAACGCGCACATCCAGATCACGCGCGACCACGGCGATTTCACCGAGTGGCGCGAGGTCAAGAAGCGCGTCGACGCGATCCCCGGCGTCGTCGCCTCGACGCCGTACGCGACGAGCGAGGTCGTGCTCGCCGCCAACAACAACGGGATGAACGTCGTCATCAAGGGCATCGATCCGAAGAGCGTCGGCAAGGTGACCGAGCTGGTGAAGGACCTCGAGGATCGCGACGCGATGACGCGGCTCGAGCCGCTGATCGCGGATACGCACGACCTGGTCGTCAAGACGTCGCCGGCGCCGGTGAAGCCGGGGGGAGAGGATCCACCGCCGGCGGACATGCCGCGCGGCGGCGATCCGATCGATTACACGCAGCCGGAGGCGGAGAGCGGCTCGGGCGCTGGATCCGGCTCGGGATCCGGCACGGATCCCGACGCGCTCGCCGACGCTGTGACCGATCCACCGCCGCCCGATCTGCTCGCGACCGACGATCCGCCGATCGACTACAGCCAGCCGCGCACCGGCGAGGTCGACCCGACGATCCACGTCGTCGACATCATCGACGAGCAGCCGATCTTGTCGCGCCGCACGCAGTCGCTGCCCGGCATCCTCGTCGGCCGCGAGCTCGTCAAGCAGACCCACCTCTACACCGGCGAAGAGGTGCGCTTGGTGTCACCGCTCTCCGATCCGTCCAACCCCGACGCGACCGGCACGCCGATCCCGTTCAACCGCGACTATCGCGTCGCGGGCGTGTTCTTCACCGGCATGTACGAGTACGACCTCAAGTACGTCTACGTCACGCTCGACTCGCTGCAGGAGTTCCTCGATCGCGGCGACGCGGTCGAGGGCATCGAGGTGCGCGTGCCGAACCCCGACGATGCCGACACCTACGTCGCGACGATCAGCGCCCAGCTCGGCCCCGATTATCGCGTGCAGAGCTGGCAGGACCTGAATCGCAGCCTGTTCTCGGCGCTCAAGCTCGAGAAGCTCGCGATGTTCATCGTGCTCGGCATCGTGATCCTGGTCGCATCGTTCTCGATCCTCGGAAATCTGATCATGGTCGTCGTCGAAAAAGCGCGCGAGATCGCGCTGCTCAAGACGCTCGGCGCGAGCGACAGCTCGATCCTGCTCGTGTTCGCGATCCAGGGCCTGATGATCGGCATCATCGGCACCGCGCTCGGGATCGGCACCGGCCTCGCCGCGTGCTTCGCGGCGAAGCGGTTCGGCATCCCGCTCAATCCCGAGGTCTATTACATCGACCGCATGCCCGTGCACGTCGAGGGGATGTCCGTGCTCTACATCGCCTTCGCCGGAATCATGTTCTCGATCATCGCGACGTTTTATCCCGCGATCGTCGCCGCGCGCGTTCGCCCCGCGGCCGGAATGCGACACTGAGCGCGCGTCGCGCGATCGAGTCGTGAAAAACCGTCGACATGTCGGACACGAGACCACGTGATCGCGCGCGGTTACCTCGTGGCACGCAGCGTGCTCCCCAAAGCCGGCATGACGCGCGCCGGTCTCGTCCTGTTCGTGATCGCCGCCGCCTCGCAGGCGGCGTCGGCCGGTGGTTACATCGGGCTCGGCGTGGGCACCAGCCCGTCGGGCGAGATCGCCAACGACACTTCCAGCACGACCACGGACGGGAGTCGGAGCTGGACCGGCATTCTCGGCTATCGCTTCGGCCACCTCTCGCTCGAGGGCACCGGCACCGAGTACACGCAGGTCTACGACCAGGCGGTCAGGGACGCGACCCAGTGGGGGATCGCGCTCAAGTACAGCCTGCCGCTCGGCAACGGCTTCGAGGCGTTCGGCCGGGGCGGATTGCAGCGAACCGACCTCAGCAACGACTGGTCCGGCGACGGCTGGATGCTCGGCGCCGGCTTCGAATGGCGGTTCCACATCCTGCTCACCGGCGCCTCGGCCTTCGTCGAGTACAACCATGCCGACACCACGTTCGAGCCGCCCGGCAGGAGCGCGACGTTCGACGGGACGGCCAGCATGTGGACGCTCGGCGTGACCCTCGCGCTCTGACCTCCGAAGGTCGCTCTAAGGAAGCAACCCAACGCGCGTACCGCGGGTCCCAACGCGCGTTGACAAGCTGCATGACCGGCAAGTAAGGTCCTGCGCCTCTTAGAGATTCGTCGATCATGACCGAGCCCGCGCCAGCCGAATCTGTTACTCCGTTACGGCAACGCGGCGCGCGGATCGAGGTCCGCGCGATGGGCAAGGCCTACGTGCACAACGGCCAGGCACTCCAGGTGCTCGCCGATGTCGACCTCATGCTCGAGCCGGGCGCGATGGTCGCCGTCGTCGGCGCGTCGGGCATCGGCAAGTCGACGCTCCTGCAGATCCTCGGCACGCTCGACCTGCCGACCTCGGGCTCGATCCGCTTCGACGGCGAGGAGCTCACGACGATGGGCGCGGCGCGGCTCGCCGAGTTTCGCAACCGCCGCATCGGCTTCGTCTTCCAGTTCCATCACCTGCTCCCCGAGTTCACCGCGCTCGAGAACGTGATGATGCCGGCGCTGATCCAGCGCGTGCCGATCGCGCGCGCGCGGGCTCGCGCGCAGGACATCCTCGGCCGCGTCGGGCTGGCGCGCCGTCTCACGCACCGGCCGAGCGAGCTGTCGGGCGGCGAGCAGCAGCGCGTCGCGCTCGCCCGCGCGATGGTGCTCGAGCCGTCGCTGCTCCTCGCCGACGAGCCGACCGGCAACCTCGATCGCGCGACCGGCGAGGCGATCCATGATCTGTTCCTCGACCTCAACAAGGAGCGCGGCTCGACGCTGCTCGTCGTCACGCACAACCCCGAGCTCGCGAAGCTGATGCCGCGCCGGTTGCGCATGATCGACGGCGGCCGGCTCGTCGAGGAGAGCGACTCGAGCTATCGCGGTCCGGTCACCGAAGAGCCCACGCCGTGACGAAGCAGCTGCTCGTCCTCGTCCTCGCGCTCGTGCTCGCGCCGCTCGCCGCGTTCGCGCAAGCGCCCGGCGCAGATGCGGTCCCGCAATGGCAGGGCAGGCCGATCGAGCGCGTGCAGTTCAAGGGCAACCGCAAGGTCGAGGACGACGCGATCCGGGTGCAGCTGCTGTCGAAGGCCGGCACGCTGCTCGACGCCAACAAGCTGCGCGAAGACATCCGCCAGATGTGGAGGATGGGGTTCTTCGCCGACATCGACGTCGAGGGCGAGATCGGCGCGGACGGCAAGATCACGATCACGTTCGCCGTCAAAGAGAAGCCGGCCATCCGCAAGGTGCTGATCGCCGGCAACAGCGAGCTCGAGCTGTCGAAGATCAACGACGTGCTCGACCTCGAGCTCGACACCATCGTCGACATCTCGAAGGTCAAGAAGAACCGCGACAAGATCGCCGACCTGTACGTCCAGAAGGGCTACTACCTCGCGACCGTCGACTACGAGATCAAGTCGATCAACGACACCGAGGTCGACGTCTGGTTCAAGATCGACGAGAAGGCCAAGGTCAAGATCCGCGACGTCGAGTTCATCGGCAACTCGCACATCTCGGCCGACGAGCTGCGCGGCGCGATCGCGACCCGCCGCGCCGACGCGCTGTCGTTCTTGAACGACTCCGGCGTGTACAGCCAGGACGCGTTCGAGCGGGACTTGTTGATCATCAGCGCGCACTACTGGGACCGCGGCTACGCGAACGTCAAGGTCGGCACGCCGCAGCTGCGGCTCTCGCGCGACAAGCAGTACATGTACCTGTCGATCCCGATCGACGAGGGCCCGATCTTCACGATCTCGGGCGTGACGTTCAAGGGCGACCTCATCGGCTCGGCGGCCAAGAACCTCGAGAGGACGAAGCTGCGCGCCAGCATGACGTTCTCGCGCACGCAGATCGCCGAGGATCGCGAGGCGCTGTCCGCGTATTACCAGGATCAGGGCTACGCGTACGCGAACGTGCTGCCGCTGACCAAGGTCGACCTCGAGCACCGCACGATCGCGCTGACGTTCGAGATCTCGCGCGGCAAGCGCGCGTACTTCGAGCGCATCAACATCCGCGGCAACTCGAAGACGCGCGACAAGGTGATCCGCCGCGAGATGCGCATCTCCGAGGGCGAGCTCTACAACAACACGAACCTCGAGGTGTCGAAGAAGCGCATCATGGCGCTCGGCTTCTTCGAGAACGTCACGGTCTCGACCAAGCGCGGCAGCTCCGACGAGTTCGTCGAGGTCAACGTCGAGGTGATCGAGCGTCCGACCGGCACGTTCCAGATCGGCGCCGGCTTCTCCAGCGTCGAGAACTTCATCGGCCAGGCGCAGATCTCGCAAAACAACCTGTTCGGCCGCGGCCAGACGCTCGCGCTGCAGGCGCAGGTCAGCTCGCTCCGCCAGCTGTTCCTGCTGCGCTTCGTCGAGCCGTACTTCCTCGACACGTTCTGGACGTTCTCGTTCGACCTCTACAACCAGAGCCTCGGGTTCTACACGTTCTTCCGCAACTCGACCGGCGGCACGCTGACGTGGGGCTATCCGCTGCTGTTCGAGGCGCGCGTGCGCGACGTGCGCGCGTTCCTCACGTACAAGCTCGAGGACGTCAGCGTGACGACCGGATCGTCGGCGCTCGCGAGCTTCGGCGCGATCACCGCGCCGGTTCAGGCCGAGAGCGTCGCGAACCTGTATCGCGGCGGCTTGACGTCGTCGATCCGAGCGTCGCTGTCGTGGGACGCGCGCAACGATCGCTTCCTGCCGACCGCGGGCTGGTACGAGACGCTGTTCACCGAGTACGCCGACAAGTGGACCGGCTCGGAGAACAAGTTCTGGCGCATCGGCGGGTTCGTCCGCCACTACATGCCGATCGGCGGCCCGTTCATCCTGCGCAATAACCTCGAGATCGGCGTCACGACGTCGACCGATCCGCTCGGCGTGCCGATCACCGAGCGCTACCTGCTCGGCGGCATCTACAACATCCGCGGCTACGCGCTGCTGTCGCTCGGCCCCAAGCTGCTCACGCAGCCGCCCGGCGATGTCGGCCAGCAGCTCAGCACGATCCCGCTCGGCGGCAACCTCCAGGTCATCAGCAACAACGAGATCGAGTTCCCGTTGTTCAAGAAGGTCGGCATCTCCGGCGTCGTGTTCTTCGACATGGGCAACGCGTACAACCTCGAGAGCCGCTACTGCTCCGGGCTCCAGTCGAAGAACGCGGCGGTGCCGATCCAGTTCGACCCATGTTTCCGGCTGCCGGACTCGCTCGTCCACGGCATCCGGCAATCGGTCGGCTTTGGCTTCCGCTGGATCTCGCCGATCGGTCCGCTGCGCTTCGAATGGGGTATCCCGCTCGACGCGCAAGCTGGCGAAGAGCCGCTGGACTTCGAGTTCACGATCGGTCAGTTCTTCTAACCTGAAGATTCCGTTGGCACGCACGTCCAACTCGTCGTATGAGGTCCGGAATGAATCGGTATCTAGCTCTAGGTAGCTTGGGTTTGGGTCTGATGGTGAGCCCGCTGCTTTCGGGTCTCGCGAAGAGCTCGGTGCCGTCGAATCCCAAGATCGGCTTGATCGACATCGACAACACGCTGACGACCACGCCGGCCGGCAAGCGCGCGAACGACGCGTTCGAGAAGACGCGCAAGTCCAAGCAGGCCGAGCTCGACAAGCACAAGGACGAGCTCAAGAAGGCCGAGGCCGATCTCGAGAAGCAGAAGCCGCTCCTCAAGCCCGACGTCTACCAGCAGAAGTTCGGCGAGCTGCAGCAGAAGGCGGTCGACCTGCAGGAGACGTACATGAAGCTCGAGCGCGAGCTGGCCGAGGACCGCACGAAGCTGATCCAGGATCTGCTCAAGCAGGCGGGTCCGAAGATCGAAGCGATCGCGAAGTCCGAGGGCGTCGCGCTCATCGTCGACCGCGAGGCGGTGGTGTGGGCGGATCCGGCGATCGATCTGACCGCGAAGCTCAACGCCGAGATGAAGTGAGAGAAGGGGCCTCGGGGCTCGGGCGTCGGGCTTTGGCCCGAAACCAAACCGCTGGCCAAAGCCCAAAGCCCAAAGCCTAAAGCCGGTTAAGCTGCGCGCGCCATGGCCGAACCCGCCGCGCTGAAAATCGAGCAGATTCTCGAGCTGCTGCCGCATCGCTATCCGTTCTTGCTCGTCGATCGCGTGATCGAGCTCGGCGAGGACAAGGTCGTCGCGCTCAAGAACGTGACGATCAACGAGCCGTTCTTCCAGGGCCACTTCCCGGGTGCGCCGGTGATGCCGGGGGTGCTGCAGATCGAGGCCATGGCTCAGACCGGCGGGATTCTCGCGTCGCGCGCGGTACAATTCGATCCGACGACGCACGTGATGCTGTTCATGGCGATCGACGCGGTGAAGTTTCGCAAGGCCGTCGTGCCGGGCGACCAGCTCCGCATCGAGGTCGTGCCGCTGCGCAAGGGCAAGATCTTCAAGATGAAGGGCGAGATCACGGTCGGCGGCCAGGTCGTGTCGTCGGCCGAGTTCCTCGCCGGCATGGCGGAGAAGAGCAAGATCGCATGACGCGCACCGCGGTGCTCGCCCTCGCGGCCGCCGCCTTCGGGGCGTGCCGCGGCAGCTCCGCGAAGGTGCACCGCTCGGGCAGTGCCGCACCGGTCGAGATGATCGCGCCGCCGGCTGCGGCCGATGCCGGCGCCGCCAACACGACCGACGAGGTCGAGCCGAACGACACGGCCGATGTCGCGAGCCCGCTGCCGATCGGCGGCCGGATCCGCGGCAAGATCGAGCCCGAGACGGATGTCGACCGCTATCGCCTCGACGTCGCGAAGCCGGGCGTGCTTCAGGTTTCGATCGCGCCGGTCGACGCCGATCTGGTCCTCGAGATCGAGGACGCGTCCGGCACGGTGCTCGCGCGGTCGGCGCGAGGCGGCACACGTGTCGTCGAGGGCGTGCCGAACCTCGGCGTCACGCCGGGCCGCTACACCGCGGTCGTGCGCGCCGCGGCGAAGAAGAAGCCGGCGACGCACCACGGCCGAAAGCCCGCGGCCGAGCCGCAGAAGCCTGCGCCGGTGTACGAGCTGGGCGCGCAGCTCGTCACCGCACCACCTGGTGCCGAGCACGAACCCGATGACGATCGCGGCACCGCGAACGATCTCCTGCCGGGCGACACCGCGACCGGCTACGTCGGCTGGTCGGGCGATCAGGATTTCTGGAAGCTGTCCGTCGAGGCCGTCGCCGCGCACAACACGCTCGCGTTCGAGCTCGCGCCGGTCGAAGGCGTCGAGCTCGAGCTCGAGGTGCAAGACGCGCTCGGCCAGGCGTTGCTGGTGCGCAAGGGCGCGCGCGGCGACGGCGTGACCGTGTCCAGCTTCCAGCCCGCGATCGCGCAGGGCGCGCCGCCGTTCGTGTACGTCGTCGTGCGCGCCGATCGCTCGAACCCCGAGACCGCGTATCAGCTGCACGTCACGCCCGGCGTGCCCGGCCCCGACGACGAGCTCGAGCCCGATGACACGCCCGATCACCCGTTCGCGATCGCCCCCGATCGCCAGGTCGTGCACGCGTTCTGGGAGTACGGCGACACCGACTGCTTCGCGGTCCCGGTCGCCGCGCAGCCGCGCGGCATCGACGTGTCGTTCGATACGCCGAGCGAGCTCGACCTCGCCGCCGAGCTGTTCATCGACGGCAAGAGCGTCGCGAAGGTCGACCATCCCGGCCGGGGCGTGCAGGAGAAGGTCGGCGCGCCGGTCGCAGCCGGCTCGCATGCCGTCGCGTGCGTGCACGCGGCGAGCGAGGGCCCGGGCAAGAAGCGCATCGCGTACGACGTGCACGTCACCGAATCCGGCGCGACCGGCGACGACGCGCCATGACGAACCTCACGCCCCGCGCCGGCAGGGTGCTCGGCGTGCTCGCCCTCGCGAACCTCGTCGGCTACGCCGCGCGCAACAGCCTGTTCACGGTCTATCCCGACCTGCGCGATCAGTTCGGGCTGCACGACGCGAAGCTCGGCCTGCTGACGACCGCGTTCCTGCTGCCGCACGCGCTCGCCACGCTTCCGTTCGGCTGGGCCGGCGATCGCTACGACCGCCGCCGCGTGATCGCGATCGGGATCCTGATCGCGAGCATCGCGGGGGCGGCGGGCGCGCTCGCGCACACGGTCACGCAGCTCGTGATCTCGCGCGCCGTGGTCGGCCTCGGCATGGCGGCGATCGTCCCGATCGCGAACTCGATCATCGGCCAGCTCTATGAAGGTCCGAACAAGGCGAGCCGGATGTCGATCTTCAACCTCGGCGTCCTGCTCGGCGGCGTCGTCGGATTTGGCGTCGGGATCTTTGTCGGATTCCCCGCCGTCGTGGTCGTGATCGCGATCCCCGGCATCGTGCTCGCGCTCGTCCTGCTCGCGCTGCCGGTCCCCGAGCATCCCGGCATGCGCGTCGATGACGCGCGCGCGTCGATGTCGCTGCGGCTCTACCTCGGCTCGACATTCTCCGCGTTCTGGGGCGAGGCGCGCGAGCTACTCCGCATCCGCACGCTGCGCTGGCTGATGTTCGCGACCGCGGCGATGGCGTTCGCGACGGGCGGCTACAACGCGTGGCTCATCGACTACCTCGAGCGCGACAAGCACATGTCGAAGGGCGACGCGACGACGCTGCTCTCGGTGGCGATGGTCGGCGCGATCGGCGGCCTCCTGACCGGCGCGCGCGTCGCCGACAAGCTGCGCGCGCGACGCCCGCACGGCCGGCTCTGGGCGATCGCGTTCGGCATGGTGATGACCATCCCGTGCGCATCGCTCGCGATCGAGCTGCCGCCCGGGCCGGGCCTCTACGTCGTCGGCATCCTGACCATGTTCTTCATCTCCTGGTATCACGCGCCGATGGCGGTCTCGGTCGACGACCTCGCGCCGGCGCCGCGCGTCGCCGCCGCCCAAGGGCTCGTGATCTTCGCGATGCACTTCGCGGGTACCGCGCCGTCGTCGTACGTCGTGGGGCTCGTCTCCGATCGCAGCTCGCTCTACGACGCGATGTGGGTCCCGACCATCGGGCTCGTGCTCGCCGCGCTCGCCACGCTCGCCGCGATGCCGAGCTTCGCCCGCGAAGCGCGGCGAGATCGGCTGAGCTGAGGTATAACGACCGCGTGCGTGGGCTTCTGATCTTCGTCGCGGTCGCCGCGGTCGCCGCGTGCACGCCGGCGGGCGGGCCGACCGGCACGCTCGACGCCTACGGCAACGCCCTCGCGAGCCACGATTACGGCCACGCATACGACTTGATGTCGTCGGCCTTTCGCAACAAGGTCTCGCGCGACGACTACATCCGCATGATGCGCGACAACGGCCGCGAGGTCGACGAGACCGCCGAACGGCTGCGCGGCAAGCACGGCAGCCTCGAGGTCAGCGCCGAGCTCGAGTACGGTCTGGGCGACGAGATGCGGCTCGTGGAAGAAGGCGGCGACTGGAAGATCGCGTCGAACCCGCTGGCGTTCTACGATCAATCCACGCCGCGGGCGGCGCTGCGTTCGTTCATCCGCGCGTACCGGCTCGAGCGCTGGGACATCATGCTGCGCTTCGTTCCCGACGAGTGGCGGGAGAAGATGGACCCCGCAAAGATGAAGCAGCAGTTCACCGGACCGAGCAAGGATCAGATCGAGACGCTCATGAGCGCGCTCGCGAACCATGTCGACGAGACCATCGACGAGCGCGGCGAGACGGCGCGCATGGCGTACGGCGACAAGTACGAGGTGAAGTTCGTGAAGCAGGACGGGGTGTGGAAGCTGAAAGATCTCGATTGAGCTAGGGGACTGCCTGGCTAGTCGAGCTTCCACCCAGGTGGGCAAACCCCCACATGTGATCCCCGACGCTGGCCTTTTTGGTCACTGTCACTCCGCAAAAAGGTCAGAGCACGCTCGTGCTCACAACGTGCCGCGCGCGTTGCGGAAAGCTCGACGGCCGATCGCGTCAGCGGGTTGGCATGCGCCGATCGTTGACACGGTGCGGGCCGCGCGATCACCGCGCGATTTGTTCGCCGCGAAAACGAGCCTCGCTGATTCCGGTGCGTTAGAATGATCGTGTGGGATGGAGCGTCCAAGGGCCCGTGGGTTGCAAGGTTTAGGGATAAGAGCTACGCAAGACTAAGTACCGGTCGATAGTTAGGTTCGACACCCGCCCGCGCGTAACGAAAGGCGGTCCGCCATGTTGGATCCCTGGATTATCGAAGAGATCCTAAAGAAGGAAGAGGAACGACGCCGCGAGCAAGAGCGCGGACGCGTCGAGCTGCCCGTCGACCGCAGCCGCGAGACGGACCAGCGCCCGGCCGTCACCCCGCCGCGGCCGAGCAGCGAAGAGGGCGAGCGCGGTGTGATGATCATCGACATCTGACCGACTTCTTACCTGCTGGCCTCCAAATGACAGGCCTCTTCGCCGCACGGTGACGAGGCCTTTCGTGGTTTTCGGACGTAGAGTAGCTGCGCATGTCCCGTCGGGCCGGGCTCGTGTACACGATCGCGCTCGGCGTAGCCGGGTGGTTCGTCGTGCTTGGATTGCCGGCGCTCGGTGTGTCGCGCGCCACGCCGGCGGGCGCGTTGCCGGTCGCGATGTTCGTGATCGTGATCCTCGCGGCGCGTGCGCTCGCGTTCCGGTTGCTCGAAGGCAGCGTGCTGTCGCTCGACTCGGCGTACTACGTCGCGGCCACACTGTGCGTCGGCACGGTCGGCGCCGGCCGGCTCGTCGCGGTCGCGCTCACGGTCGATGCGGCCGCACGCGGGATCGCGGCGCGGCGGCGCGGCCAGGCCGATCCCGATGGCTGGTTAGCCGAGGTCGCGTACGTCATCTACTTCGGCGGCATGAGCGGCGCGCTGCTCGTCGCGTGCGGCCGCATGTTCGGCGCCGACGACCTCGTCGGCCAGCACGCGGAGGTCGCGGCGGTCACGTGGCGCGTCGTCGCGATCACGAGCACGTTGCTCGCCTTGCACTACGCGCTGCAGGGCGTGCGGCAGCGCCTGCACGACCACGGCTGGCGCGAATATCTCACGGAGCTCGCGATGCCGGGCATCGCGGCCGAGGCGTCGCTGATGCCGATCGGCGTCGTGCTGGTGCTGCTCTACGATCCCGAGCAACCGCTCGGGTTCTTGCTGCTGTCGCTGACGTACTTGCTGATCAACTTCGTGTTCTCGCGGCTGTCGCGCGCGCGCGGCGAGCTCGAGGCGCGCGTGCACGATCTCGAGATCCTGAACGCGACGGCGCGCCGGCTGTCGTCGTCGCTGCAGCTCGAGGAGCTGGTCGAGGCGGTCGCGCGCGAGACGTGCAAGGCGATCCCCGAGGCCGAGGCGGTCGCGCTCGTGCACCGCCGCGGCGGCGAGGACTCCGACCTCGTGCTCGACGGCTTCGATCGCACGAGCGACAAGTTCTTCCGCCGCGCGATGACGCCGGGGGAGGGCGTCGCCGGCGCGGTGATGGCACAGGCGATCACGCGCCGCATCGACGACCTCACGGTCGCCGACATCGCGAACGACGCGGACGGCATCCGGTCGTGGCTCGGCGTCCCGTTGTTCATCTACGGCGAGTGCGAGGGCGTGGTCGCCGTGCAGTCGGCGCGGGTCGCGGCGTTCTCGGCATCGCACCAGCGACTGCTCGAGTCGCTCGCCCTGCAGATCGCGTCGGCGCTGCAGAACGCCCAGCTCTACGAGCTGGCGATGGTCGACGGCCTGACCGGGCTGTTCGTACGCCGGTACTTCGACGCCCGTATCGAGGAGGAGGTCGAGCGCAGCAAGCGCTACGGGAGCCCGTTCTCGGTCGTGATGATGGACGTCGACGATTTCAAGAAGCTCAACGACACGTACGGGCATCTCGTAGGCGATCGCGTGCTGCGCGCGATCGCGAACGTGGTGAAGGCACAGATGCGCGGGGTCGATACGGCCGCTCGCTACGGCGGCGAGGAGATCGCGGTGATCCTGCCGCGGACCGAGATGGTCGGCGCGTACAACCTCGCCGAGCGCATCCGCGAAGGCATCGCCGAGCTGCGCATCACGACCGACGAAGAGCCGCCGCGCGCGCTCTCGGTGACCGCGTCGCTCGGCATCGCGGCGTATCCCGAGAGCAAGGCGCAGACCGGCGAGGATCTGGTGCGGCGTGCCGACCGCGCGCTGTATCGCGCGAAGAAGACCGGCAAGAACCGCGTCGAGCTGTTCTGGAGCGACGACTCCGGCCCGGCGCGGCTGTCGACGATCGACGAGACGCAGTCGTAACATGAGCGAGCGCGAGTGGGCGGAGCGGCGGGTCGGCTGGGCGCGGCTGTGGGCGCGGGCGAAGCAGGTGCTGACGACCGATCCGACGCATTCGGACGAGGACGATCAGGTCGTCGACGAGGAGGCCGCGCGCGCGCTGGCCGCGGCGGCCGGGCGGCTCAAGGGCGGGCTCGCGAAGGTCGCGCAGCTCGCGGCGTACACGCGGGCGTCGAGCGGCGCGCGTGCCGTGCTCGGCGGGCTGTGGGATCGCGCGCCCGCAGTGTCGGGCGGTGCGATCGCGGAAGTCGTGGCGCAGGACCTCGGGCGGGCGCCACAAGCGCTGTTCGCGGAGTGGGATGCCACGCCGATCGCGGCGGCGTCGCTCGGCCAGGTCCACGCGGCGCGGCTGGCCGACGGCGCCGAGGTCGTCGTCAAGGTGCAGTATCCGGGTGTCGCCGAGGCGCTGCGCGCGGATCTCGACGATCCGGGCTTCCTGCGCCGGCTCGCGGGCTCCGAGATCGGGCGCAGCCTCGACGACGCGACGCTGACCGCGCTCGCCGACGCCGTGCGCCGCGAGCTCGACTACCGGCTCGAAGCCGACGCGCAGCGCCGGTTCGGCGAGGCGTGGCAGGGCGACGCGGTCGTGCGGGTGCCCCGTGTGATCGGCGAGCTGTCGAGCGCGCGCGTGCTGACGATGGAGCGCGCGCGGGGCAAGACGATCGTCGAGGTCGCCGCGCACGGCACGCCCGAGCTGCGCCGCGACGCCGCGGCGGCGATCTATCGCTTCGCGTGGGGCTCGCCGCTCGCGCGCGGCCTGGTCAACGCCGATCCGAACCCCGGCAACTTTCTGATCGATCAAGACGCCGCGTCGCGTCGCGATGCGGCGCGTCCCGGCGACGGCCACGTCATGGTGTGGTGCCTCGATTTCGGCTGCGCGCTCGAGGTTCCCGCCGACGTTCGCGACGCCGATCTCGCGCTATGGCGCGCGCTGCTCGATGCCGACGGCGAGCGCGCGGCCGAGCGGTTCCGCACCGCGCTCCACGCCGCGGGCCTGCTGCGCCGGCCCGACTCGCTCGCGACCCACGCGCACCGGGACTGGGAGCGCGCGCTCGCCGCACCGCTCGCGACGCACGGCGACTTCCACTGGGACACCGCCTACGCGGCCGAGCTCGCGGCCTCGACCGGCCGCGCGCTCGCGGCCGGCGGGCTCGTGCTCCCCGCGCGCGTGCTCCTGCTCTGGCGCCAGCGCCTCGGCGCCGCCGCGGTCCTCGGCCTGCTCGACGCCAGCGCCCCGTTCCGCCGCCTGCTCGCGGATCTGCTTCAGCCGCCGCCGTACGTGTAGCGGAGGAACAGCCGGGCTTCGATGGCCTTCATGCTCGAGAACTCGGGCTCGATGAAGCCATCGAGGGCGAGGCCGACCGCGTAGTGGCGGTTCTCGAGCTGGTACTCGCCGCCGAGCCCGCCGTGGATGGTCGCCGAGAAGTGCTTGCCCGGCTTCGTGATCATCACCTGGTCGAGCACGTTCGACGAGATCATCGAGGCGCCGAAGCCGCCTTCGACGAACAGCGAGGCCGGGCCGACCGGCACGCTGACCCGGCCGTCGCCGCCGGCGCGGTAGAGCTGGAAGTATTGCCCGGTCGGCGGCGGCGGGACGGTCGCCTCGTGGGTCGAGGCCGCGACGTAACCGCCGATCGACAGCCACGAAAACAGGTCGCGGCCGACCCGGATCGTCAGGCCCGGGCCGGTCGCCGCGTCCCGCTTCGCCGACGGCAAGAACGTGACGGCGTCGAGCCCGCCCTCCGCGAAAAAGCCCGTCGAGGCCGGCCGCGCGTCCGCGGTGGCGCAAAGCATCCACGCGAGGACGCATGCGACTCCGACCCCCAGGCGGACCATCAGCAATTATCGTAACGCAAACCGAGTCAGTTCGCGTAGTACGGCGGCATGAACATCACGACGTTGTTCGGATCGGACATGAACGCTTGTTCGCCCATGTCGTTGACGATGCCGCGGTGATCGCGCACGCGCACGTTGAACTCGAGCTCCATGTGGCTGCTCGGATGGAACACGAGGTCGATGCGGATCATCTCGGCGAACGCCTTGCGCGGGATCTCCGGACCCATCGGCATCTGCTGACACGCCGGATCGGCCGGATTCGCGCCGCACATCGCGGTCAGGTTCACCGGCGTCACCGGCTGGAAGCTCGCCTCGTTGCGGTTGATGTTGAGCGTCGCCTGGTACGGGTTCCAGTTGCCCTGCGTCACCTCGTCGAGATCGACCGACGCCTCCTCGACCTGATCCTCGCGGAACACGCCGTCGACCACGCCGTGCGCGGGGATGTCGATCGGGATGTTGCCGGCGAGCGGCGGCGTGGGCGGTGCCTCGTCGTCGCCCGGCGGCGCGTAGTTCAGCATCGACGGGTCGTACACGAAGTACTCGTTCGCGCCGTTCAGATCGATGAACGCCTGGCCGGCGTTTCCGTCGAGCTCCTTGATCGTGTACTCGATCTCGATGTCGAGGTCGCCGACCTTGACGTACGGCACCATCATGCCGAGCGTCGCCGCTTCCTTCATGCGCGCGGCCATGTCGCTCGCGGTCTCCGGTTTGATCGGGAGCAGCAGCGAGGCCTTCGCGACCACCGCGGTGCCGGTGCCGTCGTCCTGACCCGCCTCCAGGCTCCCTCCAGCTGGGGCCAGATAGATCGGATCGTTCGCGCACGCTGCGAAGCAGCACACCCAGACCGCACTGTAGATCCATCCACGCATGGTTATCCTCCTGGCTGGAAGATGAAGGGATAGTTGACGTTCGAGATGCCGCCCTTGGCCGGGAAGTGCAGGCGCATGATCTGACGGTTCACGCATTCCTCGACCGAGTCGTTGCGCAGCGAGCTGCCGCCGCCGGTCTTCGTGCTCTTGACGATGCCGTCGCCACCGATCACGAAGTGCATGACCAGCTTGCCGCCCAGGCCCGGCGAGCGGTTGAGCTCCTTCTGGTAGCAGGCGCGGAACAGGCCCTGCGCCGATTTCACGACGCGGTTGATCTCCTCGGCGGTGAGGCCTTCGAGGTCGCCCTCGGCCTCGCCGACCGAGACCTTCACTTCTTTGGGCCGTACGCCGCACGGTGGCTTGGCGCAGTTGCCGCCGCCGGTGCGCAGCCCGCCGGTGTCGAGGTCCTTGTGGTTCGAGATCACGTCCATCTCGGCGTTGCCGCCGCCGCCCGGGCCGTGCCCGTTCGTGCCGCGCGTGGTGCCGGTGCCGGTCTCCGGACCGACGCCGGTGCCGTGCCCGGTACCGAAGCCGAGGTCGCCGCGCTTGGTCTCGCCGAGGATGCCCTGGAACTTGGACAGGTTCGTCGACAGGTTGCGGTCGATGATGTTGTCGATGACCTTGACGTTGCGGTCCTCGAACAGCGCGACCCTGGGCGGTGCGACCGGCTCGTTGTTGAGGTTGGTCTTGTCGCGGGCGCGCTCGTGCTCGCCTTCGCCGCCCATCTTGCCCTCGGCGCCCTTGGTCTTGACCACCTTGGGCGGATCGGGCGTCTTCGGCGCGGCCGCGCCCTGATCGGCCTTCGGGCCGTTCACCTGCGGCTTGGGCGGCTCGGGCGGATCGTCCTTGATCCGGCTGGCGAGGTACTGCGCGGTCAGGTTGCGCGGCCCCGGCCACACGAACGGATCGCCGGGCACGTAGAACACCCAGACGACGAACAGCAGGAACAGGTGCATCACGATCGAGAACACCAGCGACAGCTGCGACTCGAGCGAGTGTTTGAAGATGACCCAGGCGATCACGCCACAGATGCCGAGCACGACGGTCGCGGCGAGAAACGCGCGGAACATGCACTCGGCGAGATCGCCGAGGAAGGCCGAGCCGAGCAACGAGAAGTCCGAGTGCACGCCCTTCCAGTAGGCGAGGCTGGTGAGCACGAGGATCGTGGCGAGGTAGCCGCCGAGGCCGCCGAGCAGCGCCGACTTGGTGAAGAACGGCTGCGCGTCCTCGACCGGGACGAACTGGAAGAACAGCTTGTAGTCGCCGGTCTCGTCGAGATCGATCACGCCCCAGTCGCGCCCGCTGATCGGTGTCGCGTGGAAGCCACCGATGCGCTCGCCGCCGGCGCGCCGCACGAACTCCGCGACGTCGTGCTCGCGGCCGTCGATGCAGATCGTGCCGCGCATGCGCTCGCCGAGCGTGAGCAGGTAGCCGCGGTTGCCGGGCCGCACGATCGCGTAGCCTCGCGGCAAGCCGATGTCGGGCACGGTGAATCGCGCGGCGCCGCCGGTGCCGATCGTGATCGGCGCGGGCCTGTCGAGCACGAAGTCCTCCATGACCTCGTCTCGCCAGATCAGCGACGTGCGCAGCGCGACTGTTGCCATTACATGGCCTCTTCTTCGACCGAGCGCACCATGTGCGGGATGAACGACCGCTTCTCGAGGCTCGCGCGCTCGAGCTCCTCGTTCGCGCGCTCGAGGAAGTACAGCAGCTGCGGCGTGCGCGTGCGGCCGTTGAGATCGAGCGCGTTGAAGTCGAACGTCTTCTCCTTCGGCGACTTCTTCTTGCCCTCGGTCGCGGTCGCGCCCTTGTCGGCGTCCTTGTCCTTGTCGGCCGGCGCGGTGGCGGGAGTCTTGTCCTTGCCGTGATGCGGCTGCGCGAACGCGGGTAGGACCGACGCACACACGAGTGCCGTCACGAGCGTGGCTCGTAGCCCCCTGGCGGGGGTGGCAGGCCTCACCTGCATTTGACCTCCTTGCACTTGTTCTCGGCGTCCTGCCGCTTGGCGTGAGAGTTGGGAGCTTCTTGCAGATAGGTTGCCAAGTCTGCCTTGCCGCCGGCGTCGTCGTTCATGAAGTCGAGCTTCAAGATCGCGAGGTTCCACTGGGCGTCGGCGTGGACGTTGGATCGCTTCGGCGCTTCCTTCAGCACGTGCTCCCAGACCTGCTTTGCCTCGGGGAACTCCTTGAGACCGCGATGGGCGACCCCGAGCGCGACCTGCGCGGCGAGATCGTCCGGTCGCTTTTCGACGATCGCCGAGAGCTCGGCCTTGGCTCGCGCGTAATCGCCGCCATCGAGTAGCGCGCTCGCCTTGTTGAAGCGCGCGTCGATGAAGTTGGCATCGAGCGAGGCCGCCTGGTCGAACCGATCGAACGCCTCCTGTGCCTTGCCCTGCTTGATCGCGAGCAGCGCGAGCGCGTTGTAGATGGCGGGATCCTTCGCGTCGAGCTCGAGCGCCTTCGCCAGCAGCAGCTGCGCCAGCTCGAGCCGCTTTTGCGCGAGGTAGACCTGGCCGAGCTCGGTGTAGATCTTCGCGTTCGCGCCCGACAGCCGCACCGTGTCGCGCAGCAGGTCGACCGCGTCGTCGTAGTCGCCGTTGTCGCGCATGAGCGACGCGAGCCGGGCCGCGGTGTCGCGGCGGTTCGGATCGTCGTCGTCCATCGACTTGAGCGCGGCCTGATAGTCGGCGCGCGCGTCCTTCTTCTTGCCGCCGCGGCGGTAGGCCTCGGCGCGCGCGAGCACGACCGAGACGTGGTTCGGATCGATCGACAACGCCTTCGAGAAGTCGTCGGCGGCTTCGTCGTCGTCGCCGTCGCGCCACGCGAGCACGCCGAGGTCGTACCAGGCTTCCCAGACGCTGCTGTCTTCCTTGACCGCGTCGCGCAGGCGAGCCCGCGCGGTCTCGTCGGCTTCGGGACCGCCGAGCCGCGTCGCGCGCATCGCGGCCTCGAACGCGCGCATCGCGGCCGGCTTGACCGGATCGCGTTTCACCTTCGCGGTCGTGCCGCTGCCGGCGACATGGCGGGTCGCGCCGGTGCCACCGCACGCGCAGACGGCGAGCAGCACGGCGAGCCACTTCCGCATCACCTGGCCACCTCGTTGATCAGCTCGGGACTCGGCGGTCGAT
The DNA here is from genome assembly GCA_036490935.1 of Kofleriaceae bacterium. Classification (GTDB taxonomy): domain Bacteria; phylum Myxococcota_A; class Polyangia; order Haliangiales; family Haliangiaceae; genus JABFXX01. The sequence continues at coordinate 86,746 of DASXCY010000037.1, forward strand.
CGCCGATGCGCACCTTGCCGCGCGCCTCGTGCTCGGGCGGAAACTTCTGCGCGGCCAGCCGGCCGAGCGCCTCGCGGATCTTCGCGGTGTACTCGTCGTAGATCTGCAGCTGCAGTGCCTTGTCGTGGCCGACCGTGTACGACTCGACGGCCTTGTCCTGGATCTGGAGCACCTTGTCGTTGATCGCGTCCTGGTAGGCCTGGATCTGGTCGGGCGACAGGCCGGAAGGCGGTTTCTGCGCCGCTTGCGTGAGCGAATCGGCGAACAGCTCGTAGATTTGTCCGTCGCGATACAGCGCCGCGGTCGCCCATTTCGGATCGCTGTAATCGGCGATCGAGAAGTAGACCTTCTCGGCCTCGGCGAGCAGCTTGAGCTTCTTGCCGAGCGCGGTGCCGAGCTGGCTCGGCTTGACCTCGAGGCTGACCTTCTCGTAGTCGCGGAAGATCAGCTCGGCTTCGTAGTAGCGCGCCTCGGCGGCCCACGTCTTGGCTTCCTTCTTCTCGGTCGCGCTCGCGCGCTTGTACAGCGCCTCGGCCTGGACGAAGTCGTCCTTCGCGCGCTTGTACTGGCCGAGCCGGTACGACGCGAGACCGGCGCGCGTGTGCGCCTCGACGAGTCGCTTGCCGGTCGACTTGTAGACGCGCGCGTAGTCGGAGAACGCCTGGAACGCCGGGCCGTCCTGGCCGCCGTCCTCGTACACCGCGCCGATGTTGAACGCGACCGCGGGCGCGTCGGTGCGCGACGCGTAGCGCTTCGCGTACTCCTTGTAGTGCGCGATCGCCTTGTCGTTCTGACCGAGCGCCTGGCGCAGCAGGCCCGCGTTGTAGAGCGCGTCGGGCACCTTCTCGCCTCGGCCGAACTTGTCGACGACGAGCTCGTACGCCTTCGCGGCGCGGTCGTAGTAGATGACCTTCTCGTAGACGACGCCCGCGGTGAACGCGGCCTTCTCGGCGTCCTCGGGCGACTTGTCGGCGTACTTCTCGGCGACGTCGAGATAGATGTCGGCGGCGTCCTCGGGACGCTTGGCCTTCTCGTACATCGAGCCGGCGTTCATCATGTAGCGCGCCGCGATCTTCGGATCGGTCGTCTCCTTCGGCACGCGCAGGTAGAACTTCGCGGCCTGATCGTACTTGCCGGCGTCGGCGTACTTGTCGCCGCTCTTCTGGATCGACTGGATGATCAAGGTCGACAGCAGCAGCTGCTTGTCCTTGGCCTGGAACGACGGCGCATCCTTGAGCTTGCGCGCCCAGACCTCGAGGTTCTCGTAGTCGCTTGCCTTGTTGAGCGCGGACAGGATGCGGTCGCCGGCCGGGCCCGCGTTCGCGTCCTTGGGATACTTCGTGACGATCAGGCCGCAGCGCTTGATCACCTCGTCGTACTCGCCGTAGTCGAAGAACATCTGGCAGTTCTTGAAGATCACGCCGACGAATGTCGGATCGCCCTGGAACAGCGTGCCGTACAGATCGATCGCCTCGCCGAACTTCTTGTCGACCGGCGACAGCTGGTGGAGCTTCGCGGCGTCCTTCGGGCGCGCGGCCTCGTACGCGGCCATCGCGTAGAGCAGGGCGTCCTTGTGGTACTTGCCGACCGGCGCGCTCTTGCCGAGCGCGAGGTACTCGTCGCCGGCTTGCTCGATCTTGCCCATCTTGAAGCACAGGATGTCGGCGCGATAGAAGCGGATCTCCTGCGTCTGCTCGGCGGCGCCCTTCGCGGCGCCGAACGCGTCGAGGTACTGGTCGTAGGCATCGGACGCGTGGTTGTACAGCTGCAACACGTCGGCCGGCAGGCGCGGCTTCGCGATGCAGCCGTCGCCTTGCGCGGGCAGCCTCAGCGCTTTCTCGCGGCGCTGCGCCTCGGCGTGGATCTGCATCGCGGTCGTGCGCACGAGGTTCTCGGTCGTCGCGAGCGAGCGGTCGAGCGCGTCGCGGTTCTTCTGGCCCTTCGCCCACGCGCTCGCCGGGCCGTAGCCGTCGAGCAGGGCCTTGATCTCCTCTTCGGCGCGGTCGGGCTCGAGCGCGGTGTTCCAGTTCTGGATGATGTCGCGCTGGTAGTCGGCGGCCGTGATCGAGTCGGGCTCCATCTTGATGAGGAAGCGATACGCGTCGTTCGCGCGATCCCACTCGGCCTGGCCGCTGTAGCTCTCGGCGACCTTGATCATGACGTCGTGCGAGTAGCGATCGCCGCCGATCGACTGCAGGAAGTCGAACACCTCGCGCGGCGACAGCGAGCGATCCTCGGTGAACACGATCACGAGGTAGTCGAGCGCTTCCTCGGCGAGCGACGCGGTGCGCTTGCAGTTCTGGCCGATGCCTTGCTCGCACTTGTAGCGGCTGTCGAGCAGGTCCTTGAACTTCGTCGCCGCGCCCATCGAGTCGCCGAGCTTCCACATGCACCAGGCTGTCTTGAACGTCGCGAGGTCCGCGGTGGCGGCGTCGGTGGGGACGTGCTTGTACGCGTCCATCGCGGTCTGCCAGTGGCTGGCCGCGAACTCGTGCTCGCCGATCATCATCCACGCGTCGCCGTAGAGCGGCGAGCTCGGATACTTCTGGATCACTTCCTGGAACTTCGCGATCGCGTCGTCCTCGCGGTTGTCTTCCTTCTCGGCGAAGCCGATGAGGTACGTGACGAGATCCATGCGCTTGTAGCTCGGGAAGTCCGTGTAGAGCTGCTTGTAGAGGACCTCGGCCTCGTGGAGGTCGATCCTCGGCTCCTTGGGCTGATCGCACTCGCCTTTCTTCTGGGAGCAGCGCTCGAGCGCGCGCGAGTAGTCGTCCATGTGGATGAGGTAGAGACGGCGCGCCTCTTCCCACAGCAGCTCGGCGAGCTTGAACGTGCCCTCGGCCTTGACCTCGCCGCTCGGGTTCGACGCGAGGAACGATTTCAAGAGCCCGATCGCCTCGAGCCGCTTGTCGTCGCGCTTCTTCTCGGTCGTGTTGAGCAGATCCTTCAGCTCCTTCGACAGCACCGGCGCCTCGGGCGTCGGCGGACGCTTGCGGATGTAGAGCTCTGCGGCCGGGCCGCGCTGCAGATCGAGCTCCTGCATCGGCTTCTGCGCGAACGCGAGCGTCGGGACGAGCAGCAAGAGGAACGCGCGCGTCATCGCCAGCCCTCGTATTCGTCCGCCCAGTATTCGCCCTGAAACGGCCAGTACTCCTCGTCGTCGCCGATCTGGCTAGGGTTCCACATCCGGCCGAGCAGCTCCTCGGGGAACCGGCCGGCTGCGAGGTCTTGGACCTCGATGTCGAGCTTGCGCTTCTGGCCGATCACCGCGTCGACCTTGCCGAGCTTGGACTTGTCGAGCACCTTGCGCGTGTCGTCGTAGAGGTGCTCGATCGCCTGCTGCGACAGCTTCTCGGCCGCGTCGGCGAGCTTCTTCGCGAGCTCGTGCGAGGCCTTGTCGAGCCGGCGCGCGTCGGCGAGGTCGGCCTCGAGCAGCGGGCGCAGCGTCGGCGCGACCTCGGCGGCGACCGCGGAGGCCGCCTGATCCTCGGCGGGCACCGCCTTGGACAGCGCGACCTGGACCTTGTCGAACAGCTGGTCGAGCCGATCGAGCTCGGCCTTCGCGTCGGCGGCGGGCAGCGTGCCCTCGCGTTGCGCGCGCGCGATCTCGGCGCGCTGCGCGACCACCTGCTGCGCGAGCCGGCGCAGATCCTCGACGAGCGAGGTCGCGTCGGCGAGCTGCTCCTGCGCGGGCGTCTTGTCAGCCGCGACCTTCGCGACGCGCGTCTCGGCGACCTGGCGGCCGAGGTTCTGCCACTGGCGCACGACCAGGGGCGCGCTGTTCGCGAGCTCGGCCGAGCCGGTGACCGCGTCGCTGAGCCGCACGAACTTGGGATCGAGCCGCAGCAGCGCCTCGACGTCGTCGAGCGGCGTCCCCGCCGCCGGCGCCTTCGCCGCGACGTTGTCGTTCTTGACCTCGTGAAAGCGCGTGATCGCCTTCGCGAACAGCGCGCGCCGCAGCTCGGCATCCTTGCGGACCTTGTCGATCTCGTCGACGATCGGCTGCAGGCGCGCGGCGAGCTGGTCGTACCAGCTCTGCGAGTCGGTGAACTTGCAGTCGGCGAGCTCGACGTAACCGGCGAGCAGGCTCGCCTCCGGCCACATCGGCGAGCTCGGGAACGTCTTCAAGAATTCGTGCACGAGGTCGCGCGACGTCGCGAGCTCGCGCTTCTGATACATCGACCACGCGGCCTCGAACAGCGCGTCGGGCAGGTAGGCCGAGTCGTCGGGAATCTGGAAGTAGTGGTAGTACGCGTCGTCGTATTCGCCCATCTCGTGCGCGAGCCGGCCGAGGCCGAGGCGCGCGAGGTCCTTGATCGTGAAGTAGCGCTCGTCGACGACGAACGTGAACTTGTCGTTGTCGGGCGTGCCGGCGATCTCGCACATCGCCTCCGCCGACTCCTTGAACTGGCCGCGGCGCGCGCGGATCACGCCGCGGAGGTACACCGCCGACGAATACAGCCGGCTCTTCTTCGAGATCTGCATCAGCTCGGCATCGGCATCGCCGAGCTTGCCGAGGTCGTAGAACGCGCGGCCGCGCAGATACGCGCGCTCGCCGGCGGCCGAGACCGGAATCGGGTCTTGCGACCCTCGATCTCCTGTCGGGGTCTTGATCGCCTCGAGCCGCGCGAGGACGCCGGCGTGGTCGCGCGTCTCGATCGCGATGTCGACCGCGCGGCGATGCGCCGGGCCCCAGTACGGCGCCGCCGGGCCGCGGCGCAGCACCTGGTCGATCATCTCCAGCGCGGCGCCGTACGCCCCGGCGCGCGACAGCGCCACCGCGAGGTCGTACTCGGCGTTCTGGAACTCGACGAAGTCGGTGAACGCCGAGTAGCGCGGCGACTTGACGATCGCGTAGAGCGCGACCGCGGCGTTCGTGTACGCGCCGTCGCGCAGCAGCTGCTCGCCGACCCCGAGCTCGCGCCGCAGCGTCTCGAGGTTGCCGCTTTCGACGTCGATGAGCTTCATCTGCTCGAGCGTCGTGAAGTACTTCGATAACTGATCCTCGGCGGCGGGCTTGGTGTCGTCGGCATACGCCATCGAGGCGATCAGGCCAAAGCCCAAAGCCCAAAGCCCGAAGCCCAACCTCACTTCTTCGTTCCTTCCGCCGGCCGCGCCAGTGCCTTCACCGCGACATCGATCCCCAGCCCGTAGTTGCCGTGCTCGCCGCGCTTCCAGGCGTACGCGATGTCGCCGGAGTCGTGCGCCTTCGCCGCGATCGACAGGTCCTTGTTCGCGACCGCCTGCACCGCGACCTGCGCCTCGGTCGCCTCGGTGAACGCGTCGTCGTCCTTGCCCGCCGCCTCGACATGAAACGTCACGAGGTGCTTGCCCGGCGCGATATAGCCGTCGAAGCGCACGCCGTCGTCGCCGCCGATCGCGCCCTTGTCGTCCTCGAACACGGTCGCGCCGTCGAGTCGGATCGACGACTTCGAGACGCCGTAATAGCGGCCGCTCGTCCACGTCAGCTTGATCGACACGCGCGTCGAATACAGCTGGCTCGCGACCGCGTTGGCGCGCGCGCGCGACTTGTACAGCTCGTCGCGCAACGCCAGATACTCCTGGCGCAGCGAATCCACATCGGGCTCGTCCTTGGCCGCGGGCTGATCGGTCGCCGCGGCGGCAGAGCCCGATCCCGATCCGGTCCCCGGCGGCGGCGACGCGAGCTGCCCGCTCGGCGGCTGGTCCGCGGCCGTCCCCGTTCCCGATCCCGATCCCGCTGGCGTTCCCGATCCCGACCCGGATCCCGATCCCGCCTCGGTCGTCGGCGGCTCCGCCGGCTTCGTCGTCGATCCCTTGCTCTTGTGTCCTTTACCCGGTCCAGCGAACGCGAGCGCGGGGACGAGCACGAGGCAAGCTGTGCGACGTACGATCATCGGACGGTCTCCATCAATTGTGAAACGGCAGGAACAACGAGATGCTCGCGGTGATCGCGGTGTCGTTGACGAGGAAGCTCTCGTCGAGCAGCTGCTGGCGATACGTGCGATTGCGGGCGTCGATCCGGAACGCGGCAGCCTGGCCCATGAAGAGTTTAATGCCGAACCCGGCGACGCCATCGGCTCCGCGGCTGGTGTCTGACTGGATCACGCCGACTCCGAGATCTGCGTGCAGGTCGAAGTGGACGACGCTGCCACCCAGTCGCAGCTTGCCGTACACCGGGCTCCACACGAGCACGGACTCGGTGAAGATGTCGCGCTCGTACGGATTGGACAGCACCGTCGAGCGACCGCTCTCGAGCGCGCGGATCACGTCGGCGTTCGCGTGCGTGTACCAGCCCGAGAACTCGACGGCGGTCTCGTCGGTCATGTGATACGTGTACGAGCCGCCGGTGATGTACGTGCCCGATAGCAGGTCGCTGTCGTAGTAGCCGCCGCCGATCGAGATCTCGTGGCGGCGCGCTTTCACGAACACGCGATCGACCGCGCCGCGCCGCTTGCGCTTGATCGCGAGGCGATCGGCGATCTCCTGATCGATGCACATCGACGTCGTGCGGTCTTTCGCCTTGTCACCGCTGTCATCGCTAGCGGCGACGACCTTGGGGCTGTCGGCGTGCGCGACGCTCGCGAGCAACATCACGATGCACAGCGCGCGCGTCATAGCCCCGTCGGGATCCAGAACGCGACGCCCGCCGTCGCGATCACGTTGTTGGTCATCCGGCTCGATGCCGCCACTTCCTCGACGGCGGTGAGGTCCCGCACGTCGAGCCGCACGGTCATCACGCGCGTCACGAAGAAGTCGATCGCCGCACCCGCGTCGAACGACAGGCCCTGCACGGCGTCGTGAAACATGCGGCCGCCGCCGGCGAACAGCAGGATGTCGGCGTGGACGATGCCGCCGCCCAGCTTCATCTTCGCGTGGATCGGCGACCACACCGCGTTGCCGAGCGCGACGTACGCCATGCCGGGAGAGAACCGGTTGTCGCCGAAGAACTTGGTGAGCGGCGAATCGAGATCGAGCGTCAGCGGCGTCAGATCGAATTCGCCCTGGACGCCGAAGTCCTCGGTGAAGAAGTAGCCGAGCGAGCCGCCGGCGATCCAGCTCGACGACGTGAGATCGCCGCCGTATTCGCCGCCGTGCACGACGAGCGCGAGATGTTTGCGCTTGAGGAAGTTGCGCTTCTGCACCCCGCGCGGATGCAGTTGCGCGCCGAGCTCGCCCGCGATCGTCTGGTCGAGGCACGACGGCAGCGGCGCGTCGGAAGGCTTCGCCGGCGACGGCGCGGTCGGCGCGGTCGGCGCGGTCGGCGCGGCGGCGGCGGCGGTCGGTGCCGGCTGCGCGTGCGCACGAACGCATAGCGCGGCTGCAAGCACGGCCCCCAAAAGCGCGCGGTTCACCAAGTGAAAGTCTCCCTCGTCGGGCGCGCAGACACAACACGCCGGGACTGTTTCGGGAGATGATAACATTGACCCGATGGAGCACTTGACGGGGACGCGGATCCGGCGCGAAGCGACGCCGGCCACCGTCGCCCTGCGCAAGTGCAAGCTCGTCGTCATCAAGGGCGCGCAGCGCGGCACCGAGTTCGTGATCGCGGGCGACGTGATCCGGGTCGGCAAGGCGCCCGAGAACGATCTCGTGCTCGGTGACGAGACCGTGTCGCGCGTGCATTTCGAGATCGTGCGCGACGCGAAGGGCTATCTCGTCCGCGACATGAAGTCGACGAACGGCACGTTCCTGGACTCCGCCGAGGTCAAGGAAGCCTATTTGCGCGCCGGCTCGGTGATTCGCGCAGGCGAGTGCGAGCTCAAGTTCACGCCGTTCGAGGAGCGCATCGAGATCCTGCCTTCGGAGAAGGAAGAGCTCGGCGAGATGGTCGGCAAGTCGCCGGCGATGCGCGAGATCTTCGGACTCGTCGAGCGCATCGCGCCGACCGACGCGACCGTGCTGATCGAAGGCGAGACCGGCACCGGCAAGGACATGATCGCGCGCACGCTGCATCAGCTGTCGCCGCGCGCGGACAAGCCGTTCATCGTCGTCGATTGCGGCGCGGTCGCCGGCACGCTGATCGAGAGCGAGCTGTTCGGTCACGAGAAGGGCGCGTTCACCGGCGCGGTCGCCGCGCGCCAGGGCGCGTTCGAGCTCTCGAACGGCGGCACGGTGTTTCTCGACGAGCTCGGCGAGCTGTCACTCGATCTGCAGCCGAAGTTGCTGCGCGTGCTCGAGCAGCGCGAGCTGCGCCGCGTCGGTGGCACGAAGACGGTGAAGGTCGACCTGCGCGTGATCGCGGCGACGCGGAAAGATCTGCGCAGCGAGGTCGAGAAGGGCAAGTTTCGCGAGGACCTGTTCTTCCGCTTGAACGTCGTGCCGATCACCGCGCCGGCGCTGCGCGAGCGTCGCGAGGACATCCCGCTGCTCATCGACCACATGCTGCACAAGCTCGCGCCCGGCGGCGGCGTGCTGCTCGGCGACGCGACGCGCTCCGCGCTGATGGCGCACGACTGGCCGGGCAACGTGCGCGAGCTGCGCAACGTGATCGAGCGCGCGCTCGCACTGGGCACCGATCCGGGCATGCTGGTGTCGCCGCTCGGGCCCGACGCCAGCTCGAGCAAGGGCGTCCAGCTGCGCGACGCGCTCGAGTTCGAGCCCGAGCTGTCGTTCCGCGACACCAAGGAAAAATGGAACGAGCTGTTCGAGCGCCGCTACCTGGCGTGGCTCATCAAGCGCGCCGACGGCAACATCTCGAAGGCCGCGCGCGACGCCGACATGGATCGCAAGTACCTCCACAAGCTCTTGCGTAAGTACGGCATCGGCGCCGGCGATGCGGTGGACGACGACGACAACTAGTCGTATCGTCGCGCGGCGATGGAGCGTGTGGCAGGGCGCGTGATCGTCACCGGGGCGGGCAGCGGGCTCGGCGCGGCGCTGTGCGACCTGCTCGCCGCGCGCGGCGCGCGGATCGTCGCCGCCGACATCGATCTCGCCGCCGCGCGCGCGACCGCCGAGCGCGGCGGCCCGAGCGTGCACGCCGTGCAATGCGACGTGGCGGACCTCGCCGCGGTCGAGCGGCTGGCCGCCGAGGCCGACCGTCTGATCGGCGGCGTCGATCTGCTCGTCAACAACGCGGGCGTCGCGGTGGTCGGCCAGGTCGGCGCGGTGCCGATGGCGGACTGGCGCTGGGTGATCGACGTCAACCTGTGGGGCGTGATCTACGGCTGTCACGTGTTCGTGCCGAAGCTGCGCGCGCAGCGCAGCGGGCACATCCTCAACGTCGCGTCGGCCGCGGGCCTGATCGCGATGCCGTCGATGGCGCCGTACAACGTGACGAAGGCGGCGGTCGTCGCGCTATCGGAGACGCTCTACGCCGATCTCGCGGACGAGGGCGTCGGCGTCAGCGTGCTGTGCCCGAGCTTCTTCCCGACGAACCTGACGCGGTCGGCGCGCACGTCGGTCGATGCGAGGCTGCACCGCGCGGCGATGCGGCTGGTCGAGCAAGGCAGCTGGACGGCCGAGGCCGTGGCGCGCGCCGCGCTCGCCGGCGTCGAGGCCGGCACGCTGCACATCACGCCCCAGCTCGACCTGCGCTGGGCGTGGCGGTTCAAGCGGCTCGCACCCGAGGTGTTCCAGCGGATCAGCCGGCGGATCGCGGCGCGGATGATGGGCGATTAGCGCGGCGGCCGGCGATGAGGAGCAAGCCGCCGTCGATGAACCCGGACGAGTTCCCCGGGACGGACCGCTTCGAGGTGGTCCGCAGGCTCGGTGCGGGCGGCATGGGCGTCGTGTTCGAGGCGCTCGACCGCGAGAAGGGCGTGCACGTCGCGCTCAAGACGCTGAAGCATCGCGACGGCGAGAGCGTGCTGCGCCTCAAGCACGAGTTCCGCACGCTGCAGGACGTCCAGCACCCGAACCTGGTGGCGCTCGGCGAGCTGATCAAGGAGGACCGGATCTGGTTCTTCACGATGGAGCTGATCCGCGGCGTGGACTTCCTCAAGTACGTGCGACCCGCGTCACCGCAGACCGCGCCGCTGGCGAAGGAAGACACGCGGCGCGCGTTCACGGCGACCACGCCGTTGCCTGGGCTCGTCGCGGTCGACGCGCCGACGCAAGGGTCCGACGGGCCGCGCGTGCGCGCGCCCACGCCGCTACCCGCCGGCGGGCCGATCCTCGACGCGTCGCTGATCTTCGACGAGACGCGCCTGCGCCGCGCGCTCGCGCAGCTGACCAGCGGCCTCCTGGCCCTGCACCGCGCCGGCAAGATCCACCGCGACGTCAAGCCGTCGAACATCATGGTCACGAGCGACGAGCGCGTGGTCATCCTCGACTTCGGGCTGGCGACGAGCGTCGATCAGAGCGAGAACGACTCGAACGTCGTCGGGACCGCGCTCTACATGGCGCCCGAACAGGCGCTCGGCGGGCGGGTCGGGCCGGAAGCCGACTGGTACAGCGTCGGCGTGGTGCTGTACGAGGCGCTGGTCGGCGTGCCGCCGTTCGTCGGCCCGAACCTCGAGGTCCTGATGGACAAGCAGCGGCTCGCGCCGCAGCCGCCGGCGAAGCTGCGCACCGGCGTACCGGATGATCTGAACGACCTCGCGCTCGAGCTGCTGCGCTTCGATCCGGCGGCGCGGCCGTCGGGCCATGCGATCCAGCGCGTGCTCGGCGTCGCCGGCGAGGCGCACGTCGAGCAAGTGTCGACGCGCTCGCAGTCCACGCCGTTCGTCGGCCGCGATCGCGAGCTCGGCGTGCTCGCCGATGCACTCGCCGACGTGCGCTCGCGCCGGCAGGTCACGGTGTACCTGCTCGGCGAGTCCGGCATCGGCAAGAGCGCGCTCGTGCGCGCGTTCACCAAGCGCCTCGCCAGCGACGAGCGCGTCGTCGTGCTCGCCGGTCGCTGCTACGAGCGCGAGGCGGTGCCCTACAAGGCGCTCGACGGGATCGTCGACGAGCTCGCGACCTACGTGCAGCGCCTGCCGCAGGTCGATGCCGCCGCGCTCACGCCGCAGTGGGCCGACGTGCTGCTGCAGGTGTTCCCGGTGCTGTCGCGCATCGACGTGTTCGCCGACACGCCGCGCCACCCGGTGCTCGACGCGAAGGAGCAGCGGACGCGCCTGTTCGCGGCGCTCCGCGAGCTGCTGACGCGGCTGTGCGATCGGCGCACCGTGATCATGTCGATCGATGATCTGCAGTGGGCCGACGCCGACAGCCTCGCGATGCTGTCCGAGATCTTGCGGCCGCCCGACGCGCCGGCGCTGCTGTTCCTCGCGAGCTGGCGCGAGGCCGGCGAAGCGCCGGGCGGGATTCGCGCGCGCCTCGACGCGCTGCCGGGCGAGATCCGGCACCTGCCGATCGAGAAGCTGTCCGCGGAGGCGACGACCGAGCTCGCGAAGCTGCTGCTCGCGCGCAGCGGAGTGGCCGCGGGGCGCGCCGACGAGATCGCGCGCGAAGCGAACGGCCATCCGTTGTTCGTCGACGAGCTGGTGCGGTTCACGGCCGTGCGCGGGCGCGACGCCACGATCCCGCTGGAGCTCTCACTCGAAGACGCGCTCGGCACCCGGCTCGCGCGCCTCGATGCGGCCGGCAAGCGCGTACTCGAGCTGCTGGCGCTCGCCGGCGCGCCGCTCGAGCAGGAGACGTGCGCGCACGCCGCCGGGATCGCGGTGGGCGACTTCGCCCAGGTCACGGCTCTGTTGCGCACCGCCAACTTCGCGCGCACCGGTGGTGCTCGCAAGGTCGATCGCATCGAGCCCTATCACGATCGCGTGCGCGACACCGTGCTCGCACAGCTCGACGGCGATCGCCGGCGCGCGCTGCACCGCGATCTGGCGCGCGCGCTCGAGGCCTCCGGGCGCGCCGATTCCGAAGCGCTCGCGGTGCATCACCACGGCGCCGGCGACGACGACAAGGCGGCGACCTACGCGGCGGAGGCCGCGGCCGCGGCGACCCGCGCGTTCGCGTTCGATCGCGCCGCGCGCCTGTACCAGATGGCGCTCGAGCTCGCGCCCGCCGGGCCGATCGTGCGTGGCTTGCAGATCTCGCTCGGAGCGGCGCTCGCGAAGGCCGGGCGCGGCGCCGAAGCGGGGCGCGCGCTGCTCGCGGCGGCGGGCGGCGCGCCGGTGGCCGAGGCGCTCGACCTGCGCGGCCGCGCGATCCAGGCGCTGCTCAACGCCGGCCGCTTCGATCAGGGCATCGAGGAGCTGCGCGGCGTGCTCGCGTCGCAAGGCGTGACCTATCCGAAGACGTCGCGGCGCGCGCTGGCCTCGGTCGTGTTGCAGCGGCTGCTCCTGGCACTGCGCGGCCGGCGGTTTCGCGAATGCGACGAGAGCCAGGTCGCGCGCGAGGTGCTGGCGCGCATCGATCTGCAGTACTACGCGGCCACCACGCTCGCGCCGATCGACAACATCCGCGGTCACTCGTTCCAGGTGCGCGGGCTGCGCCTCGCACTCGCGGCGGGCGAACGCTATCGGGTCGCGCGCACGCTGGTGACCGAAGCCGGCTACCTCGCGCTCGCCGGCGGTGCGGCGATCGCGAAGGGCGACGAGCTGCTCGAGACCGCCGACGCACTCGGAACTCGCGTGGATAATCCGCACCTGCGGTCGTTGCTGGTGGCCGGACGAGGCACCGCGGCGTTCCTCAAGGGCGCCTACGTCACGTCACTCGAGCGCTGTCACGAGGCCCAGACGCTCGCGCGCCGGCACGGCGTCAGCGAGTTCGCCGAGTTCAACCTGATGTATCAATGGATCGCCGAGTCGCTCACGTGGCTGGGGCGGCTCGTCGAGCTCGACAGCTTCCTCGAGCACTCGATCCGCGACGGCGATGATCGCGGAAATCTCTACCTGTCGACGACGCTGCGCACGACCGCGCTGCCGTTCGTGCGGCTCGCCGCCGACGATTCGGCGGCCGCGCGCGACGAGATCACGCACGCGCTCGATCGGTGGTCGCCGCAGCGCTTTCACGTCCAGCACTTCTACGCACTGCGCTCGAATGCGGCGATCGATCTCTACGATTCGGCCGGGGTCAGCGCGCACGATCGACTGAACCGAGAGTGGCCCGAGTTTTCCGGCGCGCTGCTCGATCGCGCGTCGTTCCCGCGGACGTACCTGTGGGATCTGCGCGCGCGCGCCGCCGTGTGCGCGGCGAGCGATGCCGCACCGGCCGAGCAGCGGCGTCTGCTCGCGCTCGCCGAGAAGGACGCGCGGCGGATCGTCGGCGAGAAGATGATGTGGTCGCGCCCGCTCGCGGGACTCATCCGCGCGTCCATCGCGGCGCGACGCGGCGAACCGAGCGTCGCGGCAGGACTGTTCGAGCAAGCGGCGCGCGACCTCGATTCGGTCGACCTGCTGCTTCACGCCTCCGCGGCGCGGCGCCGGCTCGGCGAGCTGGTCGGCGGCGAGCGCGGCAAGAGCCTGGTCGCCGCGGCAGACGCGTGGATGGCGAGCCAGAAGATCAAGAGCCCGGAGCGGATGACCGCGATGCTGGCGCCCGGGCGATGAAGCGCAACGCGGCCAGGCCCGGCAGGAAGAAATAGGCTCCGCCGACGAGCCGCGTGAACTGCGGCAGCTGCTTGTACTTGCGCCGCACCGGCTCGGCCTGGCACGTGAACTCGTCGTTCGCGTTCTTGTCGCCGGCCGCGCGGCGCGCGGCGGAGATCGGATCGGCGTCCTTGAACAGCGCGGCGAAGTTCGCCGACTGCATCCACGCGCGCTGCACGAACTCGAACTGGCGGTTGATGTGACCGACGAGACAGATGAAGTGCAGCCCGCGGATCTCTGGATCGGGCTGGCCCCGCGCCGCCAGGATCTCGCGCGGATCCATCCGCGCCGACACCGGTCGGCCGAACGGGCGGCCGCGCCGGATCATCTGATGCTTGCGCACCATCACGATCGAATCGGCGGGCTCGCGGTCGAGCGCGAGCACGTCGCGCGGGTTGGCCCGGCGCACGTGCGCGCCGAGCGGGCAGCGCAGGCCGTCGCCGTCGGCCGCGTCGTAGAGGAAGCGGTTCTCGGTGGCCTGCGCGCGATCGTCGGCGTCGGGCGACGTCACCAGCGGCGCGCCGTTCGGCCACCTGCCGACCATCTTGGCGCCGAGCGCGATCGCTTTCGCCGCGGGATCGGCGCCGGGCTCGCGCGAGTGGTCGGCGAGGTAGCTCCAGAGCTTCAGCACGTCCTGCGTGAGCTGGCGGTACACGAGATACGTGCCGTTGCGCCCGAGGTCCTTGCGCACACCGCCGGCGGCGAGCGGCAGATGGCCGGCCGGGTCGTCGGCGGCAGCCGCGGTCGGGCACTCGCTGTAGCTCGCGTACTCGTTGGGGTAGCCGAGCACGAACTCGCCGGCGCGCAGCGGTGTCGTCCACGATTGCTGCTGCTTCTTGCGTTCGTGATCGGCCGGGACGCCCTCGATGTTCGGCATCGACAGCCCGTCGCGCCAGCCGAAATGCTCCTTGTGATCGTCGAGCGTGGTCGTGTCCTGCTGCCGCACCACGCGAAACGCGCCGGCCAGTGCCTTCAGCTCGGTGTCGAGGTGGGTCGTCAGCTTGTCCTGGTTCGCCGCGTACACCATCACCATCGCGTGGATGTCGGACGCGGAGCTGCGTCCCCATTGCCACGTGGTCGGATCGTTGTCGCCGCGATCGCCGAGCGCCTCCGCGCGCACGTCGTCGTCCATGCCTTCGAGGAACTCGCGCGAGAACGTCACGCGCGCGTCGGCCGGTACGCCGAGACGCTCGAGCCCCGGCGCGGTGAACGCGAGCTGCAGCGCGAAGCCGTCGGGTGAGACGCGCGCCGTGTTGACGCGCGCGCACGCCGCCTGCAAGTAGCGCCGCGCGAGCTCGGGATCGATCACCTCGACGAGCAGGAACGCCGCCGCGTGGAGCGAGCCGTAGCCGCGCACGATCAGGCCCTGGATGTCGTCGGTCTCGAGCAGCTCGGCGGTCATAGCAGCAGCAGCCACTTCCTCGCGTCGTCGTCGTCGAGCTTCGCGAGCACGCCCTCGCGGATCTGCCGGTTGACGCGGATGTTGTCGATGCTGAGGTTGCGATACGGGCCGTACCAGAACGCGGTCGGTCGCTGGTTCGCGGCCACGACGTAACTGAACGCGTTCGGATCGGTGATCGCGCCGGCGTCGACGATCCAGCGGGTCTTCGGGTAGCCGCGGCCGAACCCGAACGACAGGTTGATGTTCTTCGCGCCCGCGGTGACGTCGATGAAGTCGCGCACGTAGCCCTCGGCCGAATTCGTGTAGTTCGAGATGAACACGAGCCGGCGGCCGCGATCGGCGGCGATCCAGCGCGCGGTCGCGACGGTCGGGATCTCGATCGGCGCGCGCAGGCCGGGAATGCCCTCGGCGAGCCGCGCGACGAGCCACAGCAACATGCGCAAGCCCAGCGGCCGGAGCGTGCCCTCTTCCTTGATCGGCCCGACGATCGTGAACTCGTTGACGACCGGGCGATTCTGCGTCGCGGCAAGCTCGCGCACGAGCGCGTCGGGTTGGCGTTCGGCGACATAGGTCTGGTCGCGCTCGGCGTCGCGGATGGCGAGCACGAGGCCGAGGCCGAACGCGACGAGCAGGCCGACCGCGATCCAGCCGCCCTCGACGACGTCGCCGAGCATCGCGTCGTGCACGAAGATGCGCGCGACCGAGCAGGCGACGAGCGCGGCGAGCACCGGCACCGCGATCGCACCGGCGATCAGCGTCCGCCAGTGGAGCGCGAGCCAGGTCCCGGCCGGTGGCGCGAAGGACTCCTGCACCCATGCCAGCTCGGGCCGCGATCGCACGAACGACTGGATCGCGCGGCGGACTCCGCTCGCGGTCTCGGGCAGGCTGCCCTCCGCCTGGCGCTCGTCGAGGAAGCCCTCGATCGCCTCGCGCAGCTCGTGGTGGCGCTCCACGTCCAGCGGCGACAGGTTCTGCATGCCGGAGTAGAACGCATCGCCGCTGCGGCGCGCGACGAGGAAGGCTTCGAGCTCGTCATTCGAGCACCGCTCGGGGAAGCCTTCGCAGCACCCGAACACCGCGCGCAACGGTTCGGCCATGAGCGCGACGAGCTCGCGCACGTGCACGCGCGCGGGGCCGCAGAAGCTGGTCGCGAACAGCAGCGTGGCCGGCAACGGCTCGCCGCGATACGTCTGCGCGGGGAGGATCGTGATCGTCGCGAAGTGCGTCGTCGTCGACTGCGCGAACCGAAGCCGCTCGGGCTGGGCCGCTAGCTCGGCGAGCAGCTCGCTCGCGGCCGCCGCGCGCTCCGCCGCGACCGGCAGGAGCACCGTGTACCCGGCATGGACGCGGTGCACTACTTCACGTCCACGGCGATCGCCGGTGACGCGATCCCGTTCACCACGACCTCGAGCGAGGCCGGGCCGGGCTCGACGCCGAGCGGGACGTCGAACAGCGTGCGCGCTTCGGCGCCCCGGATGATCGAGCGCGAGCTGTGATCGTGCGAGCGCAGGTACGCGACGTGACCGCTGGCCGCGCTGGTCACCCGCACGAGTGGATAATTCGTGTAGGTCTGGTCGTCGTCGCCGTAGAAGCCACCCTGCGAGATGCCGGACAGCTGCGTGCCGGCGAGCTCGTACGTCGTGCCCGGATACAGCTCGAGGACGTCGCTCTCGGAGCCCGAGCGCAGCGTGCTGCCTTGCTCGCCGATCGCGACGATGTCGGGAATCGCGGCGTCGACCACTCCGGGAGCCGGCGTGTACAGCTCGACGTCATTCGACTGATCGGTGACGAGCACCTCGCCGGTCGGCAGCAGCAGCATCGAGAATTGATACGACGTGTCGAAGTCGCAGTTCGGCGTCGGTGGCGCGTCCGCGAACTGCGTGCCATCCCATTCGAACATCTGGCTCGGCACCTGGAACACGCCCGGGCTGGCGACGAGCAGCACGTTGCCGTTCGGTAGCAGCGCGGCCGGCGCGTCGGCCAGGTCGAGCTGCTGGCCGTCGCCGGTCAACGGCAGGTCGGGCGCCGCACGCCAGATCTTGGTCGCCGGATCGAACAGCGCGTTGTGGCCGTTGCCGCCGAGCGCGAGCACGGTGCCGTCGGCGCGCAGCACGTTCGGTCCGACCTCGTGCGATCCGCTGCCGTCGGGATCGGTGTCGTCGATCGGCATCGGCGTGTCGCCGGCGTACGACCACTGGCCGGTGACGGGATCGAGGATCTCGGCCTCTTTCAGATCGTCGACGTTGTTGGTGTCGACGGTGAGGATCGTGTCGTCGGGGAGCATGACCCAGCTCTCCTCGTCGTTGATGTCGGCCTTGCCGCGCCCGAATGGCGTCCACGTCAGCGAGCTCGCATCGAGCAGCGCGAGCTCGGTCGTGCAGCAATTCGACAGCAAGAACCGGCCGCCCGCGAGCACCACGCCCGAAGCGTCGCCGATCGAGCTCCACTGGTCGGGTGGAGCCATCGCGGTCCACGCGTCGGCGACCGGGTCGTAGATCGCGCCGAGCGCGGTCCAATCCATGGCGCCGCCGTTGTACTCGCCGCCCTCGACGATGACGCGGCCGTCGGGCAGCACCGCCGACGCGTCGTAGAGCGGTGCGTAGCCGGAGGGAAGCGGCGCGGCCTGCGACCACGTGCCGTCGGCGTAGCTGCCGGTCTCGTCGGGAGACAGCCGCCACATGTTCTCCGTCAACAGATCCTGGATCATCACCGTGCCGTCGGTCAGCAGGAACGGCTGGCCGGCGGCGAACGTCGCGGGCTCGCTGATCGGTCGCCACGTGCGGGGCGCGACGGCAGGGGCGGGCGCGCGCGCGACGACCTGTGGCGACACGGGACTCGGCCCGGCGCACGCGGCGATCGCGCACGTGATGCCCAGCCAGCGCGCGGAATCCATGCGGCGGCACTATACTGCGCGCCGTGCGTGGCTGCTGGACGATCTTCCTCGCGCTGGCCGCGTGTGGTGACAATCGCAGCCCGTGCGACTATCGCGAGACCGCCGACGGCACGAACGGCGCGACCGCCGAGGATACCGGCTTCGTGCTCGGCGATGGCGCGCGCAGCGTGTGCGGCACGATCGAGGGCGGCCACTACGACACCACGCTGCAGACCGTCGACATCGATCGCTATCGCGTGACGTCGGGCGAATCGGGCGAGCTGCTCGTGCAGCTCGAGGTCGAATCGGGTGACGAGTCGCTCGCCGGCGTGACGGTGAGCGTGTTCGACACGTCGCCGCACCCGGTCTTGCTCGCCGAGGGCTCGCTGCGGGACGATCTCGCCGATCACGCCGCGTTCGTCGCCGCGGCTCCGCCGGGCCCGGTCGACGTGGTCGTCACCGCGAGCGCGGGCAGCGACGTCACCGGCACGCTCGACTATCGGCTGCGCCTGACCGGCGATCCGTTTGCGAGCTGCGGGGCGGCGCAGATGCAGGCCAGCTACGTCGAATCGATCGACGGTCCCGACTCGACCGGCAACGACCTCGTGTCGGCCGATTTTGCAGCCGCGCCGACGTTCGCGTTGATCGCGGGCGGGCCCGAGCCGACCGGCATGACGCTCGCCGGCACGGCGTACCGCGTGACCGGCAGCGCGACCGCGTCGGTGCGAGTCGCCGACGCGTACCTCGATCGCGACACGTACGCGCTCGCGACCGGCGAGTACGTGAACGAGCTCGCGCTGCGCGTCGACTGGGATCCGACCGCGGGCGCCGACCTCGACTACATGATGTTCGAGGCCAACACGCTCGCGCCGGTGGTGACGGCGACGCGCGCGAGCAGCGATGGCGTGGAGCGCCAGATCTTCGCGCTGCATCCGCGCGCGAATTACTGGCTGTGGGTCGGCCGCTACGCGAGCGGAACCAGCACCGCCGACGTGCCATACAGCGTCACGCTGTGCGGCAGCCACTTCTACTGAGCGACCGCTCTAGTGCCCGCGCGAGACGAGGCGCGAGACGTAGCGCGACGCGGTCTGCCGCTTGAGAATGCCCTTGGTCACCGCGCTATCGATGATCGAGACGGCTACCTTGACGAGGCTCGCCGCTTCCGCGGCCTTGCCATCGACCGCCGTGCGGGCGGCCTTCACGGCCGTGCGCAGCGTGGCCATCGCCGCGCGGTTGCGCGCGCGGTGCTTGATCATCTTGCGATTCTGCTTCTCGGCCGACTGAATATTGGCCACGGGGCTCTCCTACGGAGGGACGCATTTACCCTGCGGTTTCCGGCCTGTCAACACTCGCGGGTTGATCTTGAATTGGTCCGACCACTACGGCATGGGTTTCCGACTCGCAGCGCACGCGCGCGTTCGCGACGTGTCCGCGATGCAAGCGGCGCAGCGGCGACTTCGCGTTCATCGCGCGCGACGCGCTCGTCGCGGTGCTCGGTGGTGAGCACGCCATGGACGATCGCGCGGCGGTGGCGGCACAACGATCGGCGCGTGCGCTGGCTAGAGCTCTAGCCGCCGGGAGTACACACAGATCTGTGGATAAGCCGTGGACCGTTTGGTGTGTCTCGCGCTGATCGTGTCGAGATCTCTTCCACTCGATCGCGGCTGCACAAAAAAGCGTCACTTTCTCCGCAGCGCTTCCTTCGCTTCGTCCCACAGCGCATCCATTTCTTCGAGCGTGGATTGGCGTGGCGTTTTTCCACGGTCTGCGAGCCGATCCTCGACGAGCTCGAACCGGCGCTGAAACCGTTCGGTCGCATCGACCAGCGCGTTCTCGGCGTCGACTCCTAGCTTGCGAGCGAGGTTCACGCACGCGAGCAACAGATCGCCGAGCTCGGCGTGGATTTGCGCAGCATCGTGCGCATCGATCGCGCCACGTACTTCTTTCGCCTCTTCCTCGACCTTCGCGAACGAGCCTTCCCAGCCCGGCCAGTCGAAGCCGACCTTGCCGCATCGGCTCCCGATCTTTTGCGCGCGCATCAGCGCCGGGCCCTGCGGGATGCCGTCGAGCACGCGCGCCGACTGTTTGCCCTTCTCGGCGGCCTTGATCTCGTCCCACTGCGCGAGGACCTTGTCGGCGGTGTCGACGCCCTTGGCCTCGCCGAACACGTGCGGGTGGCGGCGCACGAGCTTGTCGCTGATGCCGGCGACCACGGCATCGATGTCGAACGCGCCTTCGCCGCGGCGGATCGCGGCGTGAAACACGACCTGCATCAGCAAGTCGCCGAGCTCCTCGCAGTGGCCGGGCACGTCGTGGCGCGCGAGCGCATCGATGACCTCGTACGTCTCCTCGACCAGGAACGGCCGCAGCGACTCGAGCGTTTGCTCGCGGTCCCACGGGCAGCCGTCGGGCGCGAGCAGGCGGTCCATGATGTCGACGAGCCGCGCGAGCGACGCGCCAGGTGGTTCGGCCATGAGCGTGCTATACCGCGCGCGGTTCCAAGTGAGGCGCGAGAAGCTCGCATTCGATGATCCCGAAGCGCTGCAGCAGCTGTGCGGCAGCAACAACAGCCGGCTGAAGCTCGTCGAGCGTACGTCCGGCGCGACGATCAACCTGCGCGGCAACGAGATCACGATCGAGGGCGACGACGGCCCGGCCGAGACCGCGAAGTCGGCGATCGAGCAGCTCTACGAGCTCGCGCTCGCGGGCAAGCCGCTGTCGAGCGACGACGTGGTGCGCGCGGTCAAGCTGCTGCAGGGCGAGGGCGCGCAGACGTCGCTCGCCGGGGTGTTCGGCGAGGCGATCCTCGTGCCGCGCGCGGGCCGGCCGATCGCGCCCAAGGGTGCGACGCAAAAGAAGTACGTCGACCTCGTGCGCAGCGACGACATCGTGTTCGCGGTCGGCCCCGCCGGCACCGGCAAGACGTACCTCGCGATGGCGCTCGCGGTGCGCGCGCTGCTCGACAAGCACATCCGCCGCATCATCTTGACGCGGCCGGCGGTCGAGGCCGGCGAGCGGCTCGGGTTTCTGCCCGGCACGCTCGAGGAGAAGGTCGATCCGTACCTGCGGCCGCTGTTCGACGCGCTTCACGACATGCTCGACCCCGAGCGCCTGCAGCGCCTGATGGCCGACGACACCATCGAGGTCGCGCCGCTCGCGTTCCTGCGCGGCCGCACGCTCAACGAGAGCTTCATCGTGCTCGACGAGGCGCAGAACACGACGCCCGCGCAGATGAAGATGTTTTTGACCCGCATGGGCTACGGCGCGAAGGTCGTGATCACCGGCGACCCGACGCAGACCGACCTGCCGCCCGGCCAGCGCAGCGGCCTGCGCGACGCACTCGACCTCGTGCAGGGCATCCGCGGCATCGGCGTGATCGCGTTCACCGACGCCGACGTCGTGCGCCACCCGCTGGTCGCGGCGCTGATCCGCGCGTACGACGCCCGCGACCGCGCACGCTCCGAAGCCCGGGAGTCCGGCGAACCGACGTGACTTGCAGCCGGCGCGGCGCGAGTCATGATCGGCCGATGCGGCGCGCAGCAGCGGGTCTGGCGATCGCCACGGTGGCGATGGGGGCGACCGTCGCGCTCGTGATCGGCGGCTTGCACGCGCTCGCGCCGCCACCGCCGGTCTGCGACGAGCCGCCGCCGCCACCCGCGTCACCGCCGGTACCGCAGCCGCCGCCCACCTTCGATCTGCTCGCGTGCGCGACCGACCTGGGGCGGGGCGCGCTCGCCCCGGAGCGCCGCGGCCCGCCGCCCGTGATGCCGCGATTCGCGCTGCACTCGCGCCGCGAGCTGGACGCCGCGGCCCGCGCGATCTCCACCGCGCTCCCCGCGCGCTGGCACGTGCACGTCGAGCTCGACGCGACCGGGATGGAGACGTCGGTCGAGCTGCACGTCGACGGCACGCGCCCGCCGGCCGACACCGCGCAGATCTTGCTCGCGCTGGTGCGCGCGCACCCATGCCTGTTCGGGGTGGTCGCACCGGCCGAGCTCACCGCGACCGGCGATGGGTCGGTCGAGCACCAAGTGATCCGGTTCGACGAGCCACACGCGATCGGCAACCTGTACGCCTCGGCCGACTCGGAAGGCCATGCCGATCACGTCGCGGTCGCGAGCCACCTGTGGCCGCTGGCGGACCGCGCCCCCGTGATCGAGCCCAGCCGGATGCTCGCGGGCTACCTGGCGCACGCCTACGGCGTGCAGTCCGGCTGGCGGTACCTGATCGATCCCGCGACGCACGTGCACACCGGGTGCTCGCCGATCGTCTCGGATCGGGTCGCCGACGTCTCGGCGTTTCGCTGGCGCGCCGGACCGCTGCTGGCGTGTCGAGGCAGCTACGCGGAGGTCGTGTATGGGGCGCGAGTCGACCTGCATGGCGCCATGCGGCGCGATGCGGTGCTCGCCACGCTGCCGACCGCGCTCCTGCCCGACGGCACGCCGGTCCCGGTGCCGCGCGTGGCGCCGGCGGCGCGCGACGTCGACGGCGTCGACTTCCTGCACGACCTCGGCGAGTGCCCGCCCACCGATTGACCAAACCGGACGGGCCCGGGATAGACTGACCCAGATGGTGTCGGGCCCGGATGACCTGGTCCAGGCGGTCGCGCGCGACCGTCGAATGGCGGGCTATCGGGTGCGCCGCCAGGGCGAGGGCTGGATCGAGCTCGAGGTGGTCGCGCAGCGCGCCAAGGCGGCGGTGCTGCTCGTGCTCGCGTGGCCCGACGTGTGGAAAGACGCGGCGCTGCTCGAGCCGCACCTCGTGCGCGCCCGCTCGGGAAACTACGGCCTCATTCTGGTCGGCAAGGACCCCGAGCTCGAGAGCGCGGAGCTCGATCAGCACAAGCTCAGCGACGCCGATCTCACCGCGCTCGGCGCGCCGATCGCGATGTCGCGCATGCTGCTGTTGCTCCGCCAGCGCGCCGACGCGATCGCGATGCGCATGCAGGCGGCCGCGCTCGAGCTCGAGCTCGAGCGGTCGCGGCACGAGAACGACATGCTGATCTCGATCGGCCGCGCGCTGTCGCAGGAGCGAAAGATCCAGGAGCTGCTCGCGATCATCCTGCGCCGCGCGTGCGAGGTGACGAGCGCGGACGCCGGCAGCGTGTACATCATCGAAGGCCACGACGAGGACGTCGCGAACCGTACGCTGCGGTTCGCGGCGACCCAGAACGATTCGCGCACGGTGCAGCCGGCCGGCTTCACGATGCCGGTGTCGGAGACGTCGATCGTCGGGCGTTGCGTGCTGTCGGGCGAGCGCATCAACGTGCCCGACCTGTACAACCTCGACGAGCCGGGCCTCGGCAATAACCCGTGGGGCTTCGTCCACGACCGCACGTTCGACGACAAGTATCGCTACCAGACGCGCTCCGTGCTCGCGGTGCCGATGATCTCGGCGCGCGACGAGGTGATCGGCGTCATCCAGCTCATCAACAAGCGCGCGAAGGGCTGGATCGCGCTCGACATGCCGAGCGACTTCGAGGAGGGCGTCGTGCCGTTCGACGACGTCAGCGAGGCGTACGTGTCGGCGCTCGCGTCGCAGGCCGGCATCGCGCTCGAGAACGTCCTCTTGTACGAGGAAGTGAAGACGCTGTTCGACAGCTTCGTGAAGGCCGCGGTGACCGCGATCGAGTCGCGCGATCCGACGACGTCGGGCCATAGCGAGCGCGTCGCGGAGCTCACCGTCGGCCTGGCGCGCGCGGTCAACCACGCCGACCGCGGCGTGTACCGCGAGGTGCGGTTCTCCGGCGACGACCTGACCCAGATCGAGTACGCGGCGCTGCTGCATGACTTCGGCAAGGTCGGCGTGCGCGAGCACATCCTGGTCAAGGCCAAGAAGCTGTACGAGCACGAGCGCGAGCTGATCCTGCAGCGCTTCCAGCTGATCAAGCGCGGCTACAAGATCGAGGGCCTCGAGTCGAAGGTGCGCTACCTGATGGAGGCGTCGCGCGATCAGGTCGCGGCGGAGCTGTCACAGGTCGACAAGGACATCGGCGGCAAGCTCGCCGAGCTCGACGGCGTGATCCAGTTCATCCTGCAGGCGAACGAGCCGACCGTGCTCGAGCAGGGCAGCTTCGAGCGTATCGCCGAGATCGCGGGGATGTCGTATCGCGACGACCACGGCTCGGCGCTGCCGTTCCTCTCGCACGACGAGGCGACGTGCCTGCAGATCCGGCGCGGCTCGCTCACCGAGCAGGAGCGGCTCGAGATCAACAGCCACGTGGTGCACACGTTCAACTTCCTCGTCCGCATCCCGTGGAGCCGCACGCTGCGCGACGTGCCGGAGATCGCCGGCGCGCACCACGAGAAGCTCGACGGCACGGGTTACCCGAACAAGCTGCGCGGCGACGAGATCCCGGTGCCGGCGCGCATGATGGCGATCAGCGACATCTACGACGCGCTGACCGCGAGCGATCGGCCCTACAAGAAGGCGATGCCGGCACAGCGCGCGCTCGACATCCTCTCGGACGACGTCAAGCGCGGCCAGCTCGACCGCGACCTGTTCGACGTGTTCGTCGGCGCGCGCGTCTGGGCGTTGACGACGCGGCCGTAGCCGCGGCGCGCAGCTCGGCGGCGCGCGCGTTCATCACGCGCTCCTCGGCGTCGTCGCGATGGTCGTAGCCGAGCAGGTGACACAGGCCGTGCGACGCGAGGTGAAGCAGCTCGGCGTGCAGGCCGCGCTTGGCCTGGCGGCGCGCGGTCTCGACGGAGATCACGACGTCGCCGAGCAGACCGGGGTCTGCGGCCGCGGCTTCGCGCTGCGCGAACGCGAGCACGTCGGTGGGCTTATCCTTGCCGCGCCAGCCCGCGTTGAGCTCGCGGATCGCCGCATCGCCGCACAGCCGCACCGCGACCTCGAGCGCGCGTCGGCCCTCGCTCCGCGCGGCCGCCTTCACCATGCGCGCGAGCTCGCGCCGCAACGTACGCGCGAGCGCGGCCGGCAGCGTCACGCCGTCATCGATCGCGACCGTGGCTGCTCCGGCCGAGGCCCGAGGCCCGAGGCCCGAGGCCCGTCCTACTGGCACGTTCCGGCGGTGCACGTCAGGCCAGTCGCGCACTTCAGCACGTTGTTCGTGAACAACGTGCCCGTGCACGCGTAACCCGCGCCGACGGTACCGCTCGTGGTGAGCTTGTACGCGCCATTGTTGTCCGTCGAGTAACCGGCGACGGTCACCGCGTAGTTGCCGGCGGCAAGGTCGGTCAACGTCAGCACGGCCAGCGTCGAGTCGTCGGTATCGTCGTCGCACGCGAGGCCGGGCGTGTCGCATTGCGTGTCCCAGAACTGCAGCACGGTGTCGTCGACCGTCGAGCCGGTGGTGTCGAACGTCAGCGTCTCGACGGGGACGGGCAGCTGGACCGCGTACGTGACATCGTTGCCGGTATCGGCCTGGCAGTCGAGCGCGAGGTTCTGGTGCTTGCCGGCCAGCGTCGCGGAGATCGTCGCCGTCGTGATCGGCGTGACCGCGTCGGTCTCGAGCGCGCAGAACACCTCGCTGGTGCCGGCGGCCGAGCTGCAGCCGAAGTCGGCCGGGAAGTCGATCGCGCCGTCGCTGTCGTCGTCGCTGCCGTTGCTGCA
Organism: Kofleriaceae bacterium; assembly: GCA_036490935.1. Taxonomy (GTDB): domain Bacteria; phylum Myxococcota_A; class Polyangia; order Haliangiales; family Haliangiaceae; genus JABFXX01. Next base: position 112,055 of record DASXCY010000037.1, read on the forward strand.
CACGGGCGGCGTCGCCGGGTCGGTCTCGTCGTCGTCGCTCGGCGAGTCGCAGCCCGGATCGTTCGGATAGTCGATCTTGCCGTCGCTGTCGTCGTCGATACCGTTGTTGCACTGGGCCGGCGTGCACGTGCGCGATCCCACCGCGCCGGCGCAGCTGTAGCCGGTCGCGCACGACAGCGCGCCGGATTGCGCGAGCGGGCTCTCGCAGCTCTCGCCGCCGGCGATCGTGCCCGACACCGTGATCGTGAACGGCCCGACCTCTTCGCTGTCGTCGCCGTCGACGACGAGGTAATACGAGCCGGCGTCCAGCGCGCCGAAGTCGTGCGGCTCGAACGAATCGCAGGCGAGCTCGGGGGCCAGGCAGGTCGCGCCGAGCAGCGCGTAGTCGAAGTCGAAATCCGCGCTTTCGACGTCGATCGAGAGGTTGGTCAGCTTGGGCACGCGCAGCGAGTAGGTGAGATCGAGGCCGCCGCTATCGAACGCGCAGCTCAGCTGGTTGTCGTCGCTCGCGCCGGTGTTGTCGCCGTTCGTCGTCGGCATCGTCAGCTGGGTCACACCTTCACTGGTGATGCACGCCTCGCTCGTGCCGCTCGCCGAGCTGCACGACGTGTCCGCCGGGTAGTCGATCGCGCCGTCACCGTCGTCGTCGATGCCGTTGCCGCACGCCGGGCAATTCGGGCCGCTCGGGCAGTCGTCGGTCTCGTCGTCATCCGTCGGCGAATCGCAGCCGGGGTCGTTCGGATAGTCGGTCTTGCCGTCGCCGTCGTCGTCCATGCCGTTGCGGCACGCCTGGGCCGCGCACACCATGTTCTTGCACTCGAGGCTCGGGCCGCAGTCGGCGTCGCCCGTGCACGCGGTGCCGACGCCGGAGAACTGCTGGACCTGCAGCGCGTACATGCCGGTGTCGCCCGAGTACGACTCGACGAGGATGTAGTACGTGCCGGCGTTGACCGGCACGGTCACCGAGGAGCCGCCGGTCACGCTGTTCGTGGTGTGGTCGCACGCGCGCTCGTCGGAGGTCGACGTGCAGCCGGCGTTGCGCACGTCGACCACGGTGTCGATCGACGAGCCGGCGCTCGAGATCACGAGCACCTTCGGCACGAGCACGTGCAGCTCGTACGCGACCGCGACGATCGAGCCGCCGCCGCCTCCGCACGGCGAGATCGGCGAGAACGTCTGCGAGCCGTCGAGCATGCCGGTGTCCATGCCGCTCGCCGGCAGCTGCTTGATCGTGATCGACGTGCCGCACGCGTCCGCGTTCTCGGTGAACTCGAGCGGGTCGGCGGCCGACGCACACCCGGTGTCGCCGCCCGAGAAGTCGATGACGCCGTTGCCGTCGTCGTCGATGCCGTTGCCGCACTGCGGGCAGTTCGGGCCGCTCGGGCAGTCGTCGTCTTCGGAGTTCTGCTCGGGCGCGAAACAGCCCGGGTCGTTCGGGAAGTCGACGAGCCCGTCGCCGTCGTTGTCGATGCCGTCGTCGCATGCCGGGCACGGCATGCCGTCGCAGGTCTTCGGCTTCTCGGTGTTCTTCGACGAACACGCGCCGAGCACGAACAGGATGCAGGCGAGCCACGACCGAGCGGGGTGCATGGAATGACGAATATCGTCCTCGGAAAATCGGGTCAAGCGGCCACTCGATCAGCCGCAACGTGCGGGTTGCAATGGGGGTACTCACCCCACGTCGAAAAACAGGAACTTGAGGTAGCGGCCCTCCGGGAACGCCGGCAAGACGGGGTGATCCGAGCCCGCGCCGGCCGCTGCACGGAGGCGCAGGTCAGGCCGGGCCAGCGCCGGCAGGGCGAGGAGATCGGCCTCGGTGACATGGCTCGAGCACGACGCCAGGGCGAACCGGCCGCCGGGCTCGACCACCGCGAGCGCGGCGGCTGCGAGCTTGTCGTAGGCGCGCAGCGCCGCCGGCCGGGCCCGCTCGCTCGGCGCGAAGCTCGGTGGATCGGCGATCACCAGGTCCCAGCGGCGGCCCTGGCGGCGCGCGCGGCCGAGGTGATCGAACGCATCGGCGACCACCAGGTCGTGAGCCTCGGCGGGCAGCTGCGCGAGCTCGAGGTTGCGCGCGAGCGCCCCGATCGCGGGCGCGGCGACGTCGACCGACGTCACGCGCGAAGCGCCGCCGAGCGCGGCGTGCAGCGAGAACCCACCGGTGTACGAGAACAGATTCAGCACGCGCGCGCCGGCCGCGTGCCGCGCGACGAGCCGCCGGTTGTCGCGCTGGTCGAGGAAGAAGCCGGTCTTCTGGCCGGCGCGCACGTCGACGCCGAACCGCGCGTCGTCCTCGGCGATCACCACCTCGGCCGGCGGATCGCCGCGCAGGACCTCGCCCGTGCCGCGCTCGCCGCGAGCCGCGCGCAGCCACGCGTGCGCGAATCCGGCGTGACCGGCGTCGAGCCCGGCGAGCACGTCGGGCAGGCGAGGCCGCCAGAATACGGCCGCGGCGGCGCCGTCGAGCGCGATCACCGCGGTGTCGGCGTACGCGTCGACGACGAGGCCCGGGCAGCCGTCGGCCTCACCGTGCACGAGCCGGCGGCCGGTGCAGCCCGCGAGCAGTGGGTCGTGCGCGCGGCGCTTCGCGGAGGCCTCGACACGCCCGCGCGTCCACGCGGCGTCGCACGTGCACCCGGGATCGAGGTCGACCACGCGGCCGCGGATCGGCGACTCGGGATCGACGAACGCGGTCGCGAACGGCCCGCGCTCGTCGGCGATCGCGACCAGCTCGCCGGCGATCACGTCGTGCGCGGGTCCGAGCGCGCGATCGTAGAGCCACGGATGGCCGGCGAGCACGCGCTCGCGCAGCGGCTTCGCGAGGCGAAGCGTGCGGCGCACTACTTCAGCTGGGCGTCGATCAGCTGGTACTGGTGCGCGTACGCGTTCAGCACCTGAACCACGCCCACGCCGTCGGAGGCCCAGACCGTCGAGACCCAGCCGGCGGGCATCTCCATCGGCTTCGAGTCCGGCGTCGCGCTGTCGAGCGTGACGCGGCCGGTGGTGACGAGCGCGAACTTTTGCGCGTGATACGAGCCGAGCTTGGTGATGACGGTCTCGGGATTCTCGGGCGTGAACCTGCGCTCGAGCTCGAGCTTCCCGGAGCCGAGCTTGGCATCGGAGCCCGGCGTCGGCACGCGCGTGAAGTGCGCGACGACGTCCTCGCGCCACTCGTGGTCGCCGATGCCGCCGGCGACCAGCTTCCACGTGGTATCGCGCGAGCGATCGAACTTGTCGAGGGTGAGGCCGTAATAACCGCCGGGCTCGCCCGCGAAGAAGAAGCTCTCCGGCGAGATCTCGAACTTCGTCGCGCTGCACGTGATCGTCGACGTGATGACGTGTTCGTCGACGATCGGCTTCTTCTCGCCCGGCTTGTTGATCTCGGTCGTGACCGTTTCCTCGAGCGTGACGACGGTATCGGCGCCCTTCTTGGCGTCGACCGACTTCACGGTGATGACGATCGTCTTGGCCTCGGGCGGCGAGATGCGCTTGACCTTCTCGTCGGGCTCGAGCGGCGCCTGGACCTGGCCGTACGTCCACACGTTGCCTTCGACGAGCGGCATGACGTGCGCGCCGCACGGGCCGAGGTTCTTCGTGACCGTGCCGGTCGTCTTGAAGTCCGAGTGCACGCTGCCGCCTTTCGGCGGCCCCGCGTACGCGACGGCGGGGACGAGCAGGGCGATCAGCGCGGTCCGGTGCATGCCCGGTGTCTTAGCACGGGGGTTCGGGCTTTGAGCCCTAATCCCGATGGTCCTTCTGCCCGCCGAACACGCAGTTCGCGTCGTTCGTGCCCTCGCACATCTTCTCGATGAGCCCGCGGAACCGGTCGTCGCGGCGCATGTCGTTGAAGTCGGGGTCGAGCGCCTGCTTGCGGCCGAGCAAGTGATCGATGTGGGCCTCGACCTCCGCGTGCTTGCTCGCGTGCGGCCGCATCTGCAACAGGCGGGTCAGCAAATTGATCGCGCACTGCTTGCGGCCGATCTTCGCGTACGCCGCGGCGAGCCCGTAGGTCGCGTGCACGTTGTACGGGTCGGCGGCGAGCGCGGTCAAGAAGTCCTCGACCGAGGCTGTCATCGTGGCCTCGCGCGTCGCGCGGTCGATCTCGGTCCCCTGCGCGGCCTGCAGCTCGGCATATCCCTTGTCGGCCAGACGCTGGCCCTCCGGGATCGAGCGCTCGTCGAACGTCAGCGGCTTCTTCTCGGCGGCCGGATCCTGCGGATCGCAGTCCTTCGCTTGCTGCACGACCGGCTTCGGATCGGCCGTCGGCCGTAGCGGTGGTGGCGGCGGCGTGATCTCGGACGGCGGGGGACACCCGGTGCCGAGCAGCATCAGCGCGGCGAGCGCGATGCGCAACATCAGCGCCCCACCGCGGTCATCGCGTCCTTGCGGTAATCCTTGAACCACTGCCCGTTCGCGTCGATGGTGTCGATCGTGCGGTTGACCTCGGCCTGGAACTTCCCGTTGCCGCCGAGCGAGGCGAGCCGCTTCAGCATCGCGAGCGCGCAGCCCCTGCGACGCGCCTTGTCGTAGGTGACCGCGAGCTTGAGCGTCGCGTCGACGTTCCACGGGTCCTTGACCAGCGCGTTGCGATACTTGTCGATCGCTTCCTTGATCAGGCCGACCCGCTTGCCGTCGTCCTTCTCGCGCTCGGCGGTCGACAGGTCGGTGTCCCCCACCGCGACCAGCTGCACCGCGATGGTCTGCTGCGGGTGGACCTTCTTGGGGTCGTCGCGGAAGTCGGGGTTGCAGTCGTCGATGTACTTGATCTCGGTCTGCGCGTCGGTGCCCGGCGGCTTGTTGTGCTTCGACGGATTCGCCAGGTGCTCCGGTTTGCCACCGTACAGCGGCTGGCACGCAGCAAGCGCCAGCAATACACACAGCCCCGAGCGGATCGCCATGTGCGAAACGGTAACGCGAGCGCGCGGTTAATTCAACGCGAGCGCACGGCGCGAAGCATCGGCACCGCGAACGGGGCCGCCGCGAGCAGCAGCAGGCCACCGCCGAGCAGCGGGCGGAGCGCGCCGAGCGGCGACATCGTCAGCTCCGCGCCACCCATCGAGACGAGCAGCATGCCGGCCGCGCCGACCGCGAGCACGCCCCACGTGCGCAGGCGGACGAGGCCGCGCAGGCCCACGCCGGTCAGCGCGAGCGCGGCGAGCGAGATCGCGAGCTGGCCGGCACCCTGGCGCGGCATGAGCGCGTAGAGCAGCACGAACGGGAGCGACACGCCGGCGCGAATCACCGAGCGGCCGAGCCGCTGCACGGCGTTCTCGTCCATGTGGAACTTCTCGCGCCACGCGGTCTGGCCGTCGTAGCTCTCGCTCATCGCCTGGCCCCACAGCATGAACGTGGCGAACACGTGGGTGCCGGCCATGAACACGAGGACCGGCTCGGCGCCGATCTGCCACATGCCGACCGCCGACGTGATCACGCCGTACAGGCCGATGCCGACCGCGTACCAGCGCGCCCAGAAATAGCCCGCGACGAGCGCGAACATCGCCAGCCCGTACACGCCCGCGAGCGCGTAGAGCGCCGGCGAGAGCTGAGGCTGCACGCTGGACGAAGCGAGCAGGAAGTAAACGAGCCCGTAAAACGCGAAGGTAACTGCCGCGAGGGCGCGACGTTCTCCGACCAGCTTCATACGGCAACTATACCGCAACACGGCGGTGCGGCTACCCGACGTTAGCGCGGGGGTTTCGGCGGGAAATTCTTCTGGACGATGAGCCGGAAGTGCTTGTAGCCGGCTTCCTTCGACTTGGCCGAGAACATGGTCTCGACGAGCAGCCGGTACGGCGTGCCGCGGTCGGCGATGATGAGCAGCTCCGCCGGTGGGGCCTTCGACGGGTCGAGTCCGGATTTCTGCATCGAGGCCATCTCCTGCTGATGCAGGGCCGCGAGGAAGTTCGTGAGCCGCGGGATCTTCACGCCGAGCGAGCCGCCCTCTTTTTCGGACGGATCGACATCACCGTTCTGCACCGACACGATCGGCTTGCCTTCGACGACGATCCCGGTCGGCGTGATGACGAGCGTCCACGCTTTCTCGGGCAGCGGCGCATCGGCCTCGGTGCGCGGCAGCTGGACCGAGCCGGCCGTGACCTCGAGCGTGCTGGTCGCCATCTGGAAGATGAAGGCGACGAGCAAGATCGTCATCATGTCCATCATCGGCATGATGTTGAGGTGGCGGATCGACTCGCCCTCGGGCACGCGCCCGACGGCCCGGCGGACCATGTGCCGCGCCTCGCGCTGGGTGAAGCCGGTCAACGGCATATCACTCGAACCCCGACGAGAAGAGAATATCGGAGAACAGCGCCATCTTCTTGGGATCGTAGGCCGCGCGGTCGGTGTCGTAGAGCCGGCCGTCGGGCGAGACCGGATTGGCCGCCTTCTTCAGATCCGCATCGTCGGTCGGGAGTGCGCAGCCGTGCGGCTCCTTGCCGAACTCGGGCAGCTTGCAGCGCATCGCGGCCATCACCGACGCGATCGTGTTGTACGGGATCGCGCCGTCGGCCATCAGGATGATCTGATACGTCTCCTGCTTGCGCTGCTTGCCGGTGTAGCGCCGGTTCGCGATCTCGTAGAGCGCGTTGGACAGCGCGCGATAGTCGAACGCCGGCGTCGGCGCGAGCGGCGGCATGCTGGCGGGCACCGGCGCGCACTTCTGCAGATCGGTGCTGCAGTACCCGCTCTCGCACATGTAATTGCCGTCGCACGGCTCGCCGTCGTGGCCGGTGCGCGGGAACGACGCCTTGGGCTGCTGCAGCGTGCCCTCGAGGCCGGAGATCGACCACAGGATCATGCGATCGCGCGTCACCGAGACGACCATCTTGAGCGGCTGGTCGTCGGGATTGGTCTGCGCGGGCTGCGTGACCGCGGTCGACGGCGGGGCCTTGTCGGGCAGCGTCGTGTCGATCTGCGTGAAGATGATGCCCGCCGAGATCGACGCGAGCAGGAACAGCATCAGATTGGTGACCATGTCGAGATACGGGATGAGGTTGAGCTCCCCGCTCTCGATCTCTTCCTGCTCGAGCTGATCCTCGCGCCGCTTGACCGCGCTGCGGGTCTTCGCTCGAACACGCTGTGCCGAATATTCCATCGGCTGAATCGCTACTCGACGTCCTCGGTGGGCGCGGCAGGGGCGCGGCTCTGTGCTGCCGCCGCGCCGCCCTCGGAGAGCAAGTTCTCGAACCGCAGGCTGAACGCCTCGAGGTCGGACACGACCTTCTTCATCGCGGCGGACAGCAGCAGGTGGCCGACCATGCAGATGAGCGCGATCGAGAGCCCGAACGCGGTGTTGTACATGGCTTCCGAGATGCCGCGCGACAGCTTCTCGCGCTGCTCGGCGGGGTTCGCGTCGCCGATCGACGCGAACGTGCGGATGAGGCCGGTGATCGTGCCGAGCAGACCGACCAGCGTGGAGATGTTGGCCAGCGACCACAGCGCGCCGATGCGGGTCTTCACCTCGGGCAAGGTGTCGGTCATCGTCTCTTCCATCGCCTGCGCGACCGCGGCCTCGCCGCGGTGGAGGTGATTGAGGCCGGCCTTCGCGACGCGCGCGACCGGTGCCGTCGTCGCGTCGCACAGCTTCTTGGCGCGATCGACGTTGTTCGCGGACAGCAGCTTGCGCAGCTGCTCGAGGAACGCCTTCGCGTTCAGGTGGCCGCGGCCGAGGAAGTAGATTGCACGCTCCACCACCAGGCCGATGACGACGGCCAAGAAAAACGTGTTGACGATGAAGAACGGCCCGCCCTTTTGAAAGACATCACTTAGCCAGCTCATCGGTCCTCGCTTCTTGCCCGCCAGTTGTAGCGAGCGCGCTCCACCTCCGTCAAGCGAAGCACGGGCGGATTCGGCTTATCGGACAGCGACTTAGTT
>DASXCY010000038.1:0-4945 GCA_036490935.1 Kofleriaceae bacterium
CGACTACGTCGACCAGACGTTCCGCCAGGTCGCCGAGGAGAAGGGGCTGACGCTTTCGGTCGAGCTCGACGACGCGTTGCCGTCGACGATCGAGACCGACGACATGCGTCTGCGCCAGGTCCTGCGCAATCTGCTGTCGAATGCGATCAAGTTCACCGAGCGTGGCCGCGTGCGGCTGCGCATCGTCCCGGCGCGGCTGACGGACAAGGCGACGGCGCCCGACGCCATCGCGTTCTCGGTCACCGACACCGGCATCGGCATCCCGCAGGACAAGCAGCGCCTGATCTTCGAGGCGTTCCAGCAAGCCGACGGCTCGACGAGCCGCAAGTACGGCGGCACCGGCCTGGGCCTCGCGATCTCGCGCGAGATCTCCGGTCTGCTCGGCGGCGACCTGCGCGTCGATTCGACGATGGGCCAGGGCAGCACGTTCACGCTGTACCTGCCGACCGTGTATCGCCAGCGCGAGATGAAGCCCCGGCTGGCGACACCTTCGCCGACGCAGCCGCTCCCGCAGATCGTCGATCTGTCGCCGCCCGAGGTCGCGCCGCGGCCCGAGCCGCGTGCCGCCGAGCCAACGCCGGTGCCGCGCGCGATCGCCGACGACTACGAGCACATCGGGCCGGGTGATCGCGCGCTGCTGATCGTCGAGGACGACGTCACGTTCGCGAAGACGCTGCTCGAGATCGCCCGCTCGTCGGGGTTCAAGGGCGTCGTCGCGACCGGCGGGCATCAGGCGCTCGAGCTGGCGCGCGCGGTCAAGCCCGACGCGATGACGCTCGACCTTCGCCTGCCCGACCTCGACGGCTGGGTCGTGCTCGATCGGCTCAAGCACGATCCGCAGACGCGGCACATCCCGGTCGAGATCGTGTCGGGTGTCGATCAGGAGCGGCGCGGGCTGCAATGCGGCGCCCTCGGCTTCGTGCACAAGCCGGCGAGCAAGGAGCAGATCGAGGTCGCGCTCGGCGAGATGAAGCTGTTCGTCGAGAAGCGCGTCAAGCAGGTGCTCGTCATCGAGGACGACCCGGTGCAGAGCCAGGCGATCGGCGATCTCGTCGGCGGCAGCGACGTCGAGACGACGATCGCAGCGTCGGCCGAGGCGGCGATCCAGCTGCTCGCCGAGCGACCGTTCGACTGCGTCGTGCTCGACCTGCGGCTTCCGGGCATGACCGGCTTCGAGCTCATCGAGCGGATCAAGGCGGATCCGAATCATCGCCGGCTGCCGGTCATCGTCTACACGGGCCGCGATCTCACCGAGGACGACCACGCGCGGCTACGCGGGCTCGCGCAGACCGTGATCGTGAAGGACGTGACCACGATGGAGCGACTGCTCGACGAGACCGCGCTCGTCCTGCACCGCTCGGAGGCGAACCTGCCCGAGCGCAAGCAGCGCGTGCTGCGCCGGCTCGCGAAGACCGATCCGCAGCTCGCGGATCGCACGGCGCTCGTCGTCGATGACGATCTCCGCAACATCTTCGCGCTGACGTCGCTGCTCGAGGGTCACAAGATGCACGTGCTCTACGCCGAGAATGGCAAGCGCGCGCTCGCGAAGCTCGAGGAGCACCCCGAGATCGACATCGTGCTGATGGACATCATGATGCCGGAGATGGACGGCTACGAGGCGTGTCGCCGCATCCGCGAGCGCGCGGACTGGAAGAACCTGCCCGTGATCGCGCTCACCGCGAAGGCAATGAAGGGCGACCGCGAGAAGTGCGTGGAGGCCGGCGCGAGCGACTACATCACGAAGCCCGTCGATTCCGACCAGCTACTGTCGCTGATGCGCGTCTGGTTGTACCAGGCGTAGGGAGCTACTGCAGCTCGGCGAATGCGCGGGCGAGATCGGGGCGCGGGCCGATCGGCTCGTTGTCACCGCCGGCCTGCGGCGTGCCGGTCAGGCGCAACAGGGCGCGCACGTCGGTCGGCCACATCGGCGGGCCGTGCGAGCGCGCGTAGCTCTCGAGCAGCACGGCCGCACCGGCGACGATCGGCGAGGCGCTCGACGTGCCGCTGAACTCGCCGGTGTAGTGGCGATCCGCGCCGGAGCAGCGCTGGAGATCGCCGTAATCGAGCGTCGCGACCTTGCGACCCCAGCCCTGCACGTCGACGCGCTGGCCGTAGTTCGAGAAATCGAGGCGAGCGCGATCGTCGAAGCCGTCGCGCGGCGGCCCGCCCGCGCCGACCATGATCGCGCCGGAGTCGCGCTGCCAGCGATCGAACTTGCGGCCGTACGCGGGGTGGTCGAGGTTCTCGCCGCCGTTACCGGCCGCTTCGATCACGACAACGCCGCGGTCGGTCGCCGCGCGGATCGCGTCGAAGTTGTCGTCCCAGTATTCGACCGGCAGATAACGGTGGCGCGGCCCGGCGCCCTGCAGCTCGATGAGCAGCACATCGCCCGGGCGCAGCCGGTCGGCCGCGACCGAGATCGCTTCGGCGACGGAGGTGCCGCCGATCGACGAGGTGACGACGTGATCGACATCCGGCGCGATTCCGACGACGCCCTTGCCGTTGTCGCGGCCGACGACCTCGCCGAGCACCGCCGTGCCATGCGCGCGCCAGCTCGGATCCGGAATCCGCACGCCGCCGACGTGCTCCATGCGATCGCCGGGCAGATCCTCGTGCGCCGCGTTCCAGTTGCCCTCGATGTCGCCGAACCATACGCCGGCACCGCGGATTCCGCGCCGCCACGCCGCCGGCGCGTCGATGCCATGCGGCGCGGGGCCGACGTATTCCTGATACGCCTCGAACGACGGCGTCGTGATCGGGCAGCTGTCGCCTTCGACCGGCACCGACGGCAGCGAGATGTCGGGTGCGACGAATGCTTCCTCGACATCACCGTCGTGCGCGAGCGAGCGGAGCTCCGCTCCCGTGTCGCCAGCCGGGACGTCGATCTCGTACCAGCGCAGCCGCGGATCCGATGCGTTCACACCCTGGAGATGTCGAAACAGCGCGCGCCCGAGCGCGAGCTGGGCCCCCGGCCGCACCCTGACGTGGATCGAAACCGGACCGCTCGGCTCGAAGTCAGCTTCGGTCTGCGAGCGCGGCCACGCAAACCAGACCAGGGCGCCGAGCGCGCCGAGCGCGAGCACCAGGGAGCGCCACGGACGCGAGATCTCGGCAAGACGTCCCATCCTTCGATCGTATCCGACGTGGTCGCGTCGACAAGGCGAATCACGAGACGGGCGGCGGAATGCCCACCCCGAGCTCGGCGCGCAGGTACGCCTGCAACATCCCGGCGAGCGTGCGCTGGACTTCCAGATCGAGCTCGGAGGACACCGGCCGCCCGATCGCGCCGGCCATCGCGTACTTGCTGATCGCGTAGCCGTACGCCGCCGACACCGCGGTCAGCAGCGCGAGCTCGATCGTGTCGAGCTGCCGGCGATTCGGCGGCGGATCGATGGCGCCGGCGACCGCATGGGCGACCTCCTGGAGGCCCTTGTCCTGTAGCGCGAACGCCTTCGCCGCCGACGGGCGGTCGCTCGCCAGCATCCACTTGACCAGGCGCACGTGGACCGGGTCCTCGAGCGCGCGAAACAGCACCGCCAGCAGATCGCCCGGCCGGGACAGCGCCCCGGCCTCGCGCAGCCGCGTCAGGATCTCGGCGCGCAGCGTGCGGATGCGCCGCTCGAGCGTCGCCTCGAGCAGGCCGGCGTAGGTGCCGAAGTAGTGCGTGATCAAGGCGTGGCTCACTCCCGCCTCGCGCGCGACATCGACCAGACCGACGTGATCGGGATGCACGTCGGCGAACACGCGATCCGCGGCGTCGAGCAGCTCCTGGCGCGCGGCCTCGGGCGTACGCCGCCGGCGTGGCGGCCGCGGGCTACCCCGACGGAACTGGATGAGCTTGCGTTTTCGCGGCATTGCACGACATCCTCTCACGTTGTTTTCACCTTGACAATAACGCGGTCGGCACTATTATCAAGGTGACAATAGTTGTTGGCGACGTGACAATAACAGGAGAACGCCGATGCTCGCTTCCCAGACCCGCTCCGAACCGAACCGCTCCGAACCGAACCGCTCCGAGCCAATCGACTCGCTCGAACACCTCGACACGCTGTCGTCGGCCGAGCGCTGGACTCGCGCGCTCGCGATCCTCGCGCGCGTGCTCGCGGATCCCGAGCGAACCGACCAGGTGCTGGTGTTCAGCAGCCTCGTCAATGCCGGCTCGACGCCGCGCCGGATCCATAACTTCTTCTCCGACCCGCAAGGCCAGCGGCTGTACGACGAGCACCGTGCGATCGACTCGCACACGATCGATCTCGAAGCGCTCGCCGCGTTGCCGGAGGGCACGCTCGGCCACGCGTACGCGCACTTCCTGCGCTCGCGCGGGCTCACGCCCGAGGTCTTCGACGCGCCGCCGGCCGAGGTCAAGGATCCGCGCGCGCAGTACGTGGTGATGCGCATCCGCCAGACCCATGACTTGTGGCACGTCGTCACCGCCTGCAGCACGGATCCGGCCGGCGAGATCGCGCTGCAGGCATTCAGCTTCGCGCAGACGCGCGCGCCGAGCACGCTGATCCTCGCGGTCGCCGGCATGCTGCGCGGGACGCGCGAGCGCCGCACGCTGCCGCGCGAGGTGCTCGCGGCTTACCGCGCCGGCGCCCACGCCGAGCGACTCGCGACGTTCCCGTGGGAGGATCACTGGGCCACGCCGCTGGCCGAGGTGCGGGCGCTGCTCGGTCTTCCCGACCAGCCGCGCGCCGCAGCGTGATACGATCGATTCGTGCGCGAGACGGGGACCGAGCGAAAGCTGGCCAAGCGCCTGATCGTGCCGCTGGTGCTGGCGGTCACCGTGACCGCGGCCGTGGTCGCGATCGGCGCGGGTACGCCCGGCTGCAGCAGCCACAGCACTCCGGTCGTCGATGCCGGGCACGGTGATGCCAACGGCGACACGCCCATAGTTTGATGAGCCCCGGGCGGCCCGGTCGGGCCGTGAGAGGATGAGCGCGTG
>DASXCY010000039.1:0-4637 GCA_036490935.1 Kofleriaceae bacterium
GCGGCCAGGCCGCACGATCGCGAAGTCGCGCGGCAGCCCGAGCTCGGGCGTCACGAACGTCGCGCCGCCGTGCGGGCCGATCGTGATCGCCTCCGCGCGCTCGCTCACCACGTCTCCCATCACCTCGTCGTCCCAGATCAACGAAGTCCTGAGCCCGTTCGCCATGGCGCCTCCCTCCGGTCCGCGTTGGACACCGGGCGCGCGCCGCCGGTTCCGAAAATCTCCGCCCTACACGCCGCTACATCACCACACGACCTGCGCCTGCAACTTGAACGCACTCGAATCCGGCATGGTCTCGAGTGGGACCTGGCCGGGCCGCAGCTCGACCTTGTCGCCGTACCAGTAGTGCGAGTACTGGACGAACAGCTCGCCCCAGTTGTCGAGCGGGAACACGATCTTCGGCGACAGCACGTGGAAGCTGTTCTGCGAGTCGTAGAGATCGAGGATGACGCGGTCGTAGCGCGTCGCGAGCCACAGCTTGGGCAGCAGGCGATACCTCGGCTCGACGCCCCACTTGAGGTACATGCGGCGATCGAAGTTGTCGAGCGGGTTCATCTCGTCGACCTGCTTCGAGCGCACCCAGCTCGCCATGCCGAACGCGCGCACCTTGATGTCGTCGGTGACGTCGTACTTGATGTCGGTCGCGAGCGTGTACATGTGGCCGCTGCCGTTATTGCTGCCGGTCAGGCCGAGATAGTTCTCGGTCATGCCCTGGCCGCCGCTCGAGTTCATGAGCTCGACCGACGGCGCGAGCCACAGCGCTTGATCCAGGTCGTAGTAGCCGAACGCGACATACGCGCTGCCGCGCGGGAACTTGTACTTCGCGTCGGCGCCGGTGATCCACATCGAGCCGTCCTGGATCGGCGACAGCTGGCGCTTGTCGTCGGTCCACGTGCGGAGCAGGTAGGCGCCGAACTCGACCGGGCCGAGTGGATACGCGCCGGCGACATGCGCGATCGGCGTCGTGCCTTCGTTCTCCTGGAGGTTCGCCTCGTGGAGCCCGAGCCCGGCTTGCACGCGGCCCCCGCCGGGAAGGTCGTACTTGACCTTGAAGCCGCCCTGATGCGTGCGGCCGTAGACGTAGGTGTCGTACGGCTCGATGTAGCCGTAGCGATCCCAGAACACGCCGACCTGCACGCTGAGCGCGTCGACGTCGAGGAAGTGCTTCGCGGAGACGGAGGCCTGCGCGACGCCGAGCTGGTTCGTGATGTTCGCGAGCGAGTCGTCGGAGTACTGCGACGCGAACAGGCCGAACTCGGCGCGGTAGTTGCCGTGCGTCGCCGAGAAGTACAGCTCGGACCAGTCGGGCTCGTAGAGGCGCGTGTACGCGAAGCCCGAGAGCAGCGGATCGTTGTCGACGAGGTACGGCTCGCGTGTGCCCTGGGTGTCGAGCGGCATGCGGGCGTAGCCGTGCAGCTCGAAGCGGGTGTCGCCGAGATCGACGGCGGTGGGGCCGGGCGTGGCTTGCTGCACCGCGAGCGAGTCGGTCGTGCTCGGCTGCTCGACGGCGGCGACTTGCTTCGCGGCGTCGCCGCTGCCGCTGCCGCTGCCGCTGCCGCTACCGCTGCCGCTGCCGCTATCCGCTGCCGCGACCGCAGCCGAAGCCGCGATCGCGACCGCTATGGCGAGGAGCTTGTTCACTCCGCCGCCGCCAGCTTGCTCTTGCACGCGGGCAGCTCGTCCGCGCTGAGGAAGCCGCTGTCGATCACCAGCGGCTTCACGTTGTCGGCCGTCACGACCTCGACGCGGACCGCCGCGATCGGCACCGGCTTGCCGCCGAGCACGATCGTCGCGGGCGCGGGCGGCGTCTCGCCGTCGTAGAGCTGCTTCGCGACCTCGGCCGCGGTGCGCGCGAGCGGCTGGATGTCCTTGAGCACCTCGATCGACTGCTTGCCCTCGCACACGTAGTTCACGTTCGCCGCGTCCGCGTCCGCGCCCGCGATGAACACGTGCGCGAGGCCGGCGGCCGCGATCGCCTGCACCGCGCCGCGCGCCATGCCGCTGTTGTTCGCGAGGATCGCGTCGATGTGGCCGCCGGTGCGCGTGATCGCATCCTCGACGGTGCGCAGCGCCTGCTCGGGCGACCACGCGCTATGGTTCTGCCTCATCACGATCGTGATGTCGCCCTTCGCGATGTACGGCGCGAGCGTGTCGTCGTAGCCGCGCGTGATCTCGGTCGCGACCGAGTGGCCGGCCTGGCCGGCGAGGATGACGTAGTTGCCCTTGCCGTGCGTCGCCGCGATCGCCGCCTGCGCCTGCAGCACGCCGACCTTGTAGCTGTCGTGCGAGACGTAATAGTCGAGGTCGGGCGACACGATCGCGCGGTCGTACGCGACGATCTTCGCGTCGTGCTCGTGGGCGAGCCGCACGTAGCTCGACGCCGCCTGCGAGTCGGTCGGCTGGATCACGATCACCTTCGCGCCTTGCGTCAGCGCGTCCTCGACCTGCGCGATCTGCTTCGCGTTGTCGTTGTCGGCGGCGAGCGTGATCGTGCGCAACCCGAGCTCCTTCGCGCGCGCCTCGAAGTACTTGACGTCTTTCTGGTAGCGCTCCTCCTGCAGGGTCGACAGCAGGAACGCGACTTGCGGGCCCTGCTTCGCCTTGCAGGCGGGGCAGAGCAACATGGCGAGCACGGCGAGCGAGACGATCCGGATCACGAGCGTTTCCTTTTCGAGAGAACGTCGACCAGCACGGCGGCGAGCAAGATCGAGCCGGTGCAGACCAACTGCCAGTTGGAATCGATGGCGAGCAGGTTCATCCCGTTCGCGAGCGTGGTGAACACGAGCGTGCCGAGCACGGTGCCGACGACCGAGCCGCGGCCGCCCGACAGCGACGTGCCGCCGATGACGACCGCGGTGACCGCGTCGAGCTCGAGCAGGTTGCCCTGGCTGCCGGGCGTGACGCTGTTGGTGCGCGCCGCGAGCAGCAGGCCCGCGAGCGCGGCGAGCACGCCCACGATCACGTACGCGACGAGCGTGACGCGGCGGACGTCGATGCCCGACAGCTTCGCGGCCTCGGGGTTGCCGCCGATCGCGTAGAGGTGGCGGCCGAGCCGCGTGCGCGCGAGTACGAACACGCCGGCCAGCGCGACCGCGCCGGCGACGAGCACGACCGCGGGCACGCCGCGCGCGCCGAACACGGCGAGCACGACCGCGGCGAGGATGATCTGACCCGCGCACCGGGCGGTGACGGTGGCGGTGGTGAGCGGCTCGAGGCCGAGCGCGCGGCGGCGGGTGGCATCGCGCAGCGTCAGCGCGATGCCGCACGCGACGACGGCGAGCACGATCGCGCACGTCACCGTCGCCGGGACGCGCGCGTCGAGGAACGCGAAATCGTCGCCCATCGTCAGGCTGCGCGCGTGCGACAGCACGAGCGCGCCGCCGCGATACGCCTTGAAGCCGGCGAGCGTCGCGACGAACGCGGGCACGCCGAGCCACGCGACCCACAGGCCGTGCCACGCGCCGATCGCGGCGCCGGCAGCGAGCGCGGCGGCGATCGCGACGGGAACCGGCATGCCGAGCGAGTTGTGGACGAGCGCGGCGACCACGCCGGTGAGCGCGACCGCGGAGCCGACCGACAGATCGATGCCGCGGATGAGCACGACGAACGTCATGCCGACCGACACGACGAGCAGCACCGCGCTCTGCGCGAGCAGCATCGCGATGTTGCCCTGCGTGAGGAACGTGTTGCGCGTCGCGGGCAGGATCGCGAGCGTCGCCCACATGACGGCGAGCACGACCGCGAGGATCGACGTCGACGTGATGCCGCCGAGGTCGAGCCGGCGCGGGGTACTACGCTCGAGCCGCATGCGGCGCTCCTTGCTGCGCCATGGCGGCGGCCAGCGTGCCGACCGCGAGCTGCATGATCGCGAGCTGCGTGATCTGGTCGCCCGCGAGCTCGCCGGCGAGCTTGCCCTCGCGCAGCACGAGCACGCGGTCGGCGAGCCGCACGACCTCGGGCAAGTCGGACGACGCGAGCACGACGGCGTGGCCGCGCTCGAGCAGCTGCTCGATCAACGCGTACAGCTCGGCCTTCGCGCCGACGTCGACGCCGCGGGTCGGCTCGTCGAGCAGCAGGATCTTCGGCGCGAGCTCGAGCCACTTGCCGATCACGACCTTCTGCTGGTTGCCGCCGGAGAGGGTTGCGACCTCGGCCCCGAGACCCGGGGCCTTGATCGAGAGGTCGCGAACACGGGTGTGCGCGAGCTGCTCGGCGCGCGCGGCATCGACGAGGCCGAAGCGCGACAGCGCCGGCAGCGCCGGCAGCGCGAGGTTCGCCGCGACGCTCGCGCCGAGCACGACGCCGTGCGCCTTGCGATCCTCGGGGACGAGCGCCATGCCGGCGGCGATCGCATCGCGCGGCGAGCGGATCGCGACGGTGCGGCCGGCGACGCGGATCTCGCCGGTGACCGCGGCGCGCGCGACGCCGAACAGCGCGGAGAGCGTCGCGGTGCGGCCGGCGCCCATCGCGCCGGCCAGCGCGACGACCTCGCCGGGATGGACTGCGAACGACAGCCCGTCGACGACGCGGCGGCCGGGCAGGGTGGGGTGGGCGATGGAGAGGTCGCGGACGTCGAGGATCGGGCTTTGGGCTTCGGGCTTTGGGCTTTGGCCCGAGTCCGGATCGGAGCCCAAAGC
>DASXCY010000040.1:0-33571 GCA_036490935.1 Kofleriaceae bacterium
GAGATGAAGGGGCCGAACTACAACCCGAATCCGCCGAACTTCTTCGACGACGAGGCCGCGTACAGCAACAACGCGGCCGAGTTCTACATCGACGGCCAGCGCTTCAAGCATCCGGTCGTCTACATCGAACGCGGCGCGCACGAGTTCTGGCCCGGTGCGTGGGGTCACGCGTCGGTGAAGGTCGGGTTGTTCAACTTCGGCTTGAACCCGCACAACGGCAACGGCACGCAGTACCTCGTGCGCGACGTCCCGGATCGCCTGTTCAACCTCGGTGAGGTCGCGCACCCGCTCACCCACGACGCTTCGATCGTGCTGCCGTTCGACGGCTTCTGGGGCTCGACCAACACCCACGAAGCCGGCTTCTGGGGCCCGAACCGCCGCTCGCCGGTCGGCCCCGCCCTGCACTGCAGCTGGCGCTGGCCCGACGGGAGTGTCGTCGATGGTTGCGAGAACTGATCGGGGTCACATTCGATAGAATGGAGACATGAAGTGGTGGATGTCCGCGGTCATCGCCCTCGCGGCGACGTCCGTGCATGCTGACCCGCTCGACAAGCCCGCTTTCACGGCAGAGCCAGGCGAGCTGCTCGCGGCTGCGAAGGCAGTCCGCGGCGACGGGATCGTCGTGCTGCGTGTCGACAAGGCGATCTCGATCGACGATCGCGGGCTCGTCACCGAGCGCTGGCGCGAGGTGTTCGCGGTGCGCGACAAGGATGCCGCCGACGATTGGTCCATGCTCGGCATGAAGTGGGAGCCGTGGCATCAGGACAAGCCGCAGATCCGGGCGCGCGTGATCTCGTCTTCGGGGCGGATCGAGCCGCTCGATCTGTCACACGTGAGCGAGGGTCCCGAGAGCAAGGGCGCGCGCCGCCATTACGACGTGTCGTTGCCCACGATGGAAGCGGGCTCCGTCGTCGAAGAAGAGATCGACGTGACCGATCGGACGCCGATCGTCGCGAACGGTGGCGCCGCCCTGTACTTCACCGAAGACAACTCGCCGCACTCCACGCACGTCGTGCTGTCCGCACCGATGAAGCGCGCGCGCCAGATCGTGCGCGCCCTGCCGCCCGGCGTGCACGCGAAGCACGAGACCGCCGGCGGCCGCGAAACGTGGACCTACGTGCTCGGGCCACTCGACGAGTCCGAGTGGGAGCCCGACATGCCCGCGAACGTCTACACGCGCCCGTATTTCGGAGTGACGACGATCGCGTCGTGGTCGGCATTCGCGCGCGATCTCGGCAAGGTGATCGACACGCAGATCGCCGCGCATCCGATCGAGCTGCCGCACGACGTGCCAGCGGGCGCGTCACTAGAAACCGCGCGCGCCGCGGTCGCCTGGCTGCACCGCACGGTCCAGTTCGATGGCGTCGCGTTCGATGACGCAGCACCGACTCCGGCCGGGCCAGCCGAGGTCGTGAAACGCGGCACTGGCAACACGACAGAGCTCGCGACGACGCTCGTCGCGGTTCTGCGCTTGACCGGCGCGCGCGCCGACGTCGTGCTCGTGCGCGATGGCCCCGGCTTCGACGTCGATCCAGATGTGCCCGCGATCGATTCGTTCGATCGCGCGATCGTCCGCGTCGAGCTCGATGGCGGCGCCGTGTTCATCGATCCCACCGTCGAGCTGCTTCGCGTCGGTCAGCTGCGCTCCGGCGAGCAGGGCCGGCGCGCGCTCGTGCTGGCCGCGGATACGAAGGGGCTCGATGCGACTCCGCCGCCCAAGTCCGCCGACAACGTCGTGCGCGAAGTCCGGACGATCGCGCTCGCCGATTACGGCACTGCACGCGTGACGGAGCTGTCGCGCGAGAGCGGCGTGTTCGAGGCCGAGCAGCGCGCCTGGTATCGCGATTCCTCGCCCGACAAGATCAGCAAGAGCCTGAAGGACTACATCAAGAATCACTACCTCAGCGACGAGCTCGAGACGTACTCGGTGTCGCCCACTGGCGATCTCGCGACCCCATTCGAGACCACCGTCGTGACCGCGCATTCGCCGCGCGGTCGCACCGAGCGCGAGCATGCCAGTGCGTACGTCTACCCGGTCGCGGTGCTCGGAAAGCTGCCATCGGTGCTGGTCCCCCGCTCAGACGGAACGCCGGCGAAGCCTCGCAACCACGACTTCGTGTTCACCACGCCGCACATCTACCAGGTCGAGAATCGCGTCGTGCTCCCGTCCGGTTTCACGCCGCCGGCGCCGTCGCCCGATCGCACGCGCGCGCTCGGTACGATGCAGCTCGTCGAACAGCAACGCGTCGACGGTCAGACACTCGTGATCACGTTCCGGCTCGATACCGGCAAGCTGCGGCTCACGCCCGCCGAGGTCGAGCAGACCCGCGCAGCAGTCGCGGAGCTGCGCAAGGACAACGTCCACGTCCTCGCCGAGCCGCTCGGCTGGAGCCTGCTCGAGAAGGGGAAGTATCGCGAGGCGGTTGCCGAGGCCCTGCGCGCGGCCGCGGCGCAACCCCGCGACGCGAACGCGCAGGCACGGCTCGCCGAAGTGCTGCTCGGCGCCGGTGCCGGCGCCGCCGCCCGTCGCGCGGCGCGCAAGGCCGTCGAGCTCGATCCCAAGTCGGCGGACGCGCACGTCACGCTCGGTTTCGTGCTCGCGCACGACGCGTTCGGGCGCGAGTACCAGCTCGACTTCGATCGCGCCGATGCGCGCGCCGAGCTGGAGAAGGCACACGCGCTCGATCCCAAACACTATGGCGCCGCGTACGAGCTGGCCAAGCTGCTCGAGCGCGGACCGCACGGCCGCCGCTACGAGAGCGGCGCCGATCTGCGCGCTGCGGCCGACGCGTGGCGCGCGGTGTACGCGCTCGACGCGAGCGCCGACAACGGCATCGAGCTGACTCACGTCCTGCTGTACAGCGGCGCCACCGCCGAGGCGGCCAAGGTCGCACACGATCTCGATCGCTCGGATGCACGCGATCAGGTGCTGGTCGCCGGGACAGCGGCTGCCGAGGGCCTCGAAGCGGGCCGCCGCGTCGCCGGCGAGCTCGAGGTCGGACAGAAGCGCGTGAAGCTGTTCGCGGGCGCCGGTGGGCTGCTGTTCCAGGCGCGTCGCTACGCCGAGGCGCGCGCGCTGCTCACCGATGGCGCGGTCCTCGGTGCCGGCCGCTCCGAGCTCGATGCGACGTTCGCGCGCGTCGCGGTGTCGACGCTGCCGAAGATTCCCACCAAGGATCCGCTCGACGTCACGCGTGCGGCGCTCGGCTCATCGCTCGATGCCGACCGGCCGGCGACTGCATTCTGGGACGCACAGACGGGCGACGAGATCTACGACAGCGAGCGCGACCAAACGAAGGGCTTCGACGTACGAGTGCTACCGCCGCAGGTCATCAGCGACCTGATGATCTCCGGCGTCGAGCTCCAGCTCGAAGGCGACGCGGGAGGCTGGCGCGTCGACACCAAGCTCGCGGGCCAGCACAGCGAGTTCTACGTCGCGCTCGATCGCGGCGTCGCGAAGGTCATCGGCACGGACGCGAGCCCGCTCGGCGTCGGGCGCCACGTCCTGCGTTTGCTCGCAAAGGGCGATGACAAGAACGCGGGCCGGTTCCTGGATTGGTTGGCGAAGGACGCGCGCCCTTCGTCGCGCACCCCTTACATTGGCGCGTTCACGGCGTACTGGGCAGCCGGGACTCCTCGCGACGCTCAGTCGATGGCGCTCGCCGGTGCCTTCCTCGCGGGCGACGACGCCGACGCGAAGCGCGTGATTCCGATCTTGAAGCGCTGCGGCGCGACGACCCAGCCGACGCAGCTGGCGTGCGACCTGTTGCTGTTCGACACGCTCGAGCATGCGGGGATGTGGAACGATCTCATCGACGCCGCGAGAGACTGGATCCCACGCGCACCGAAGCAGTTCGAGACGCTGCCGACCGCGGCGCTCGCCCACGCGCTCGTAGAGGCCGGCAGGTTCGACGAGGCCGATCGCGTGCTCGCCGAAGCTCGGGCTGGAGCCGCCAACGATCAGTTGCTGCTGATCGCGAGCGTCGAGGCCGCGACGGCGCGCAACCAGTTCGAGCAAGCTTTGAAGTACGCCGACCAGCTCGCGCAGTTGCCCGACGTCAAGCCAAGCGGCCTGAACATGATCGGGTGGGTCAAAGCACTCGGGCACGTCGATCTACCCGGCGGGCTCGCGAGCGCGCGCGCCGCCGTTCGCGACAAGGACGTCGAGAGCGAGGCGCTGAACACCGTCGCGGTGCTCGAGCTCGAGTCCGGCGATCTACGCGCCGCGAAGGAAGATCAATACAAGGCGCTCGAGACCTCGCAAACCGGCAAGCCCGACGCCGGAGCCTGGTACGTGTTCGGGATGCTGTACGAGCAGCTAGGGTTGCGCGACGACGCGATCGCCACGTACCGGCGCGCGAAGGGTGCCAAGGAGCGGTCTCGGCTGCCGTCGGCGTACGACCTCATCCTCGATCGGCTCAAGGCGCTCGGCGCGGCGAAGTAGTGTTGCGGCGCCGCGCCAGCGTGATGGCGCGGCACACGTGGCAACGCGCGAGCTCGCGGGGTTGGCGAAGCGCGTGCTGGCGCTCGCGTTGCAATAAGCGGTGCGATGAGCCGTGGCGTCGGGATCGCGATCGCGATCGCCGCGTGCGGGCCTGCGCGCGTGCCGAGGGTGCCGCTGCCCGCGCTCGAGGCCGCGCGCGACGACATCGACGACCGCGCGCCGATCGATCCGTACGGGCCCGACCTCGAGACGCACGGGTTCGTCGGCGATCACATCCCGAGCGATGCGTCGCTCGGCGATCCGGGCGCGATCGTCGAGCTGTCGGTGCGCGTGGATCATGCGTCGACCGGCGAGCAGCATCGGCTCGATATCCACGTCGGGCCGGGCGCGCCGGTCGGCATCGCCGAGCGCGAGGCGGCGCTGCGCACGACCGCCGAGTACGACGCCGAGGATCCGGCGATCGAGCGCGCGGCTCGCGAGGCCACGGCGGTCGTGCGCGACGATCGCGACCGCGTCGCGGCCCTCGTGGCCTACGTCTATGGCCACGTGCAGTACGAGCACGCCGACGAGCGCATCGCGTCGGTCGTGCTGGCGCGCGGCCGCGGCGATTGCAGCGAGATGTCGCTGCTGTTCATCGCGCTCGCGCGGGCCGTGCACGTGCCGGCGCGACGTGTCGTCGGGCTCGCGGCGACGTACGTCGACGGCGCACCCGCATTCGGCCTGCACGCCTGGGCCGAGGTCGCGCTGGACGGACGCTGGCAGCCGGTCGATCCGACCTGGAACGAGCCGATCGCCGACGCGACGCACGTGCCGCTGCACGTCGGCGACGGCGACGTCTGGGCGCGCGACCTCGACGACCTCGAGCTCGCCGTGCTGTCGTACGAACGCGACGAGGCGCTCGACGGCCGCGCCGATATCCGCCGGCTCGTCGACGAGCTTCCGGATCGGCTGCGCGCGCTGCGCTGACTTCGTGTTATCCGCGCGTGCGCCGCCGGCCGAGGCGCGCGAGCACGTCGAGGAGCGGCAGGCCGAGGCGCGGAAACGGCCGCAGCGCGTGGATCGCGGCGGCGCGATACGCGGGCAGCGTGCGCACGAGCCGCGGATGATCGACCAGCTCGACCGCGGCATCCGCGACCTCGTCGAGCGACAGCAGCGTGCCCGCGGAGAACAGCAGCGCGGCCGCGTCGTCGTGCGCGACCGCGCTGGTCATGTCGCCCGCGATCGCGTCGGGGCACAGCGTGCTGACGTGGATCTTCGAGCGCGCGCGGCGCAGCTCGCCCGCCAGTGACAGCGAATAGCCGATGACGCCGTGCTTCGTGCCGGCGTACGCGGCCAGCCCGGGCGCCGGCGACAGCCCCGAGATCGACGCGATGTTGACGACGTGGCCGCCCGCCGCGCGCATCGCCGAGACCGCCGCGCTGCAGCCCCACATCACGCCGAGCAGATTCACCTCGACCGTGCGGCGCACGGCCGCGTCGTCGATCGCCCACGCGTCGCCGACCGCGAGCACGCCGGCGTTGTTGACCCACACCGCGAGCCGGCCGCGCTCGACCGCCGCGCGCGCGACCGCGCGATGCGACTCCGCGTCGCGCACGTCTTGCCGCACCGCCGTTCCGCCGATCGCGGCCGCGGTCGCCTCGGCCGCCGCACCGTCGATATCGGTCGCGATCACCGCCATGCCGCGACGCGCGAGTCGCGCGGCGATCCGCTGGCCGAGCCCGCGGCCCGCACCGGTCACGACCGCGACGTCGGCCACTACTGGATCACGGTCGGAGCGCACGTCGACACGCCGGCGCCGTCGATGTTGTACGGCAGGTTTTGCAACACGTTCGTATATGTACCGCTCATCCGATCGATCGAGCGAACCGTCGAGTTCGGATTGTTGCCGCCCGTGTCGGTCGTCGTCACGAACACCCAGAACACGCCGCCCCACTGCGCGAATGCCCAGTCGCGAACCGTGTCGAGCGGACCGGTGCCGAGGTTCCACACCATGCCGGTCGGCGCGCCGCTCGTCTTGTCGATCTCCTGCACGTAGGCCGGCGTGTTCGTCGTGACCTCGGGATAGAAGCCGTACAGCTTGGCTTCGCTCGTGCCGGTGAGCTCGGGGCTGTAATCGCTCTGCGCGGTCAGCGTGCCGAGCACGCTCGGCGTGAGGTTGCCGCCGTGGGTGTCGTCGTACGCGAGCTGACCGTTCGCCTGCGCGCCGTTGCCGCCGCCCGCGAGGAACAGCTTCTCGGTCATCCCGCCGACGGTGTCGGTCGAGAAGCCCATGCCGAACAGCTCCATGCCGCTCGCGCCGACCGTGTTGTTCGCGGCCGTGCACGAGGCGTCGACCAGCGACACGTTGAACAGCTCGCCGCTCGTGTACAGCACCCAGGCGACGCCGTCGCGATCGACCGACATCGAGAACGGCATGACCATCGAGTTGCCGCTCTGGATCGAGGCGCCCATCGTCGGGCACGCGAGCGTGCCGATCTTCGTGAACGGGTTGCCGGGCAGCAGGCGCGGATCGAAGCTCATGAAGTCGTTCTGCTCGTCGACGACATAGACGAGATCGACGCCATCGGCCGTGCACGCGGTCTGGCACGTGCCCGCGGTGCACGCGAAACCGTCCGCACACGTCTGCACGACCGAGCCGTAGGTGCCGTCGGAGTTGCACGTGACGACATCGCTGCCGTTGCACGTGTTGCCGCCGTTCGGATCGCATTGCAGCTCGCTGCTGCCGTCTCCGCCGCCGCCGTCCGCCCCGCCTCCCGCATCCGCCCGTGCCCCCGTGTGTGCTCCGCACGCTGCAGCGAGGATCGCGATCGCGAGATACTTCACACGACCAGTATCGCACTACGCAGCGGAGAACGTGACGGCGTGAATGGGTGGGAGGTGGTGCGATACCGGTGTCCACGTGTCGCCGCGATCACGGCTACAGAACGCGTTCCCCGTCGTCGAGCCGAACGCGAGCGTGCCGTCGCCGGCCATCGAGAATCCGTGGCGATACACCACGTCGTACGCGAATCGGTCGGGCAGCCCGCGCGACAGCACGTCGAACGACTTGCCGCCGTCGCGCGTGCGCGTGACGACGAGCTTGCCGTCGACCGGCACGCGCTTCTCGTCCTTGATCTCGGGGACGAACCACGCGGTGTCGCCGTCGAACGGATCGACGACGACCGCGAAGCCGAATGCCGACGGCGCGACGTGCTCGATCTCGTGCCAGCTCGCGAGGTCGTCGGTCGAGCGAAAGATGCCGTTGTGATGCTGGCACCACCACACGCGCGGGTGCATCGCGCATTGCACGACCGCGTGCGGGTCCTGGACGTCGACGTCGAACGCCTGATCGGGCGGCACGTACGCGGCGCGCATGCCGGTCGCGCAGTTGGCCCAGGTCGCGCCGCCGTCGCGCGTGCGCCACACGCCGCCGCAGCTGATCGCGACGGTCACGGTTTTCGGATCGCGCGGATTCACGACGATCGAGTGGATGCCGGCGTCGTCGCGGCCGCCGCCCATCCACTTCTTGCGCGAGGGGTGAAACCACAGCGCCTCGTTCAGCTGCCAGCTCGCGCCGCGGTCGGTCGAGCGAAACAGGCCGCCGGGCAGCGTGCCGCACCACATCGTGCCGTCGCGGTCGTCGGCGAGCGACCAGACGAGCGACGTCGACCATTTCGGCTTCTCGGGCTCGGTCGCCGGCTGCGGCGGATATTGCGGAGTCGCGATCTCGGTCCACGTCGCGCCGCGGTCGCCGGAGCGATGCAGCTTGACGCCGAAGTGGCCGTGATCGAGCGCCGCGAACCACGTGCCGTCGTCGGCGACGAGCGCGAGCGTGACGTTGTCGCCGACGAACGACGCGCGCGCGAGCTCGTAGCCTTGGCCGCGCGGCTCGGCGACGAACAATCCTTTTCGCGTGGACAGCAGGAGCTCGTACATGGTCAGCCTCCGGACAGCGCTTGCATGACATAGACCTCGGCGCGCTCGCCGACCGGGTCGGTCAGGTGCTCGCGATCGGCGATCTGCTCGCCATCGACGAACACGATCATGTGATGGCGAAGCGCGCCCTGATCGTCGAGCACGTAGCCGCGCAGCCGCGGGTTGTGCGCGAACACCGCGTCGAGCACCGCGCGCACGGTCGCGCCTGGAACTTGCTCGCCGGGCGCGTCCACGTGGCGTTGTAAATTCGCCGTGAACTGGACGCTCGCCATCGCGGCGCAACTTACACTATGTTTCGTCGCGTGAGCTTCGATGTCGTCGTCGCCGCGGACCTCGCGTGGGGGATCGGCAAGCGCAACGCGCTGCCGTGGCCCAAGCTGCGCGGCGATCTTGCACACTTCAAGCGCGTGACGAGCGATGCGCCCGCGGGCGAGCGGAACGCGGTCGTGATGGGCCGGCGCACCTGGGAATCGGCGGAGGTCGCGGGCCGCCCGCTGCCGCGCCGGCTCAACCTGATCGTGACGCGCGCGGACCTCGTGGTGCCGGAAGGCGCGGTCGTCGCGCGCAGCCTCGACGCGGCAGTTTCGGTGGCCGGCGTCGCGGCCGTCTTCGTCATCGGCGGCGCCGAGCTGTTCCGCGCCGCGTTCGTGCACCCGGCGCTGCGCTGGGTCTACCTGACGCGCGTCGCCGGCCACTTCGACTGCGAGGTCGCGATCCCGGACCTCGACGCGGCCGGCTTTCAGCGCGTCGCGTGGGACGGCGAGCTCGCCGCCGAAGACAACGGCGTCGCGTACCGGATCGAGAAGCTCACACCGCCACGTCGAACTTGATGAACGGGTGGTGCTGGTAGCTCTCGAGGCGGATGTCGTCGAACGTCAGGTCGAGGGCGGGCTTGTCGGCGAGCACGAGGCGCGGCGGCGGCAGCGGGTCGCGCGCGAGCTGGATCTTCACGCCCTCGACATGGTTCAGGTAGATGTGCGCGTCGCCGAGCGTGTGCACGAAGAAGCGCGGCGCGAGCTTGCACTCCTTGGCGATCATCGCGAGCAGGAGCGAATAGCTCGCGATGTTGAACGGCACGCCGAGCGCGAGATCCGCGGAGCGCTGGTAGAGCTGGCAGTCGAGGAATCCGCCCTGCACGTAGAACTGGAACAGCAGGTGGCACGGCGGCAGCCGCATGCGCGGCAGGTCGGCGACGTTCCACGCGGACACCAGAATCCGGCGCGACGTCGGGTCCTTCTTGATCGTGTCGATCGCCTGCTGGATCTGATCGATGTGCTGGCCGCCCCAGTTTCTCCATTGATAGCCGTAGATCGGGCCGAGCTCGCCCTTCTCGTCGGCCCACGCGTTCCAGATCGGCGTGTGCTCGGCGAGCCCGTCGTGGATGTTCGTCGAGCCGCGCAGGAACCACAGCAGCTCGCGCACGACCGCCGGAAACAGCAGCTTTTTGGTCGTGACGAGCGGAAATCCGTCGCGCAGGTCGTAGCGGGTCTGCGCGCCGAAGCTCGAGAGCGTGCCGGTGCCGGTCCGATCGGTGCGGCGCTCGCCGTGCTCGAGCACGTGGCGGAGCAGATCGAGGTACGGCTTCATCAGATGTCGTATAGCACTGCCGTATGACCGAGCCGCGCCCGATCGCGATGCGCGATCTTCTCGACCGCTACGACGGGCTCTTGCTCGACGTCTACGGCGTGCTCCTCGACGCGGCGGGCCCGCTGCCCGGTGCGCGCGAGCTGATCGCGGAGCTGGCGCGGCGCGGCAAGCCGTATGCGATCGTCACGAACGACGCGTCGCGATCGGCGGAGACGTACGAGCGGCGGTTCGCCGGGCACGGCCTGGCGATCGCCGCCGAGCACGTCGTGACGTCGGGCTCGCTGCTGCCGGCGTGGCTGGCGCGCCGGCCGGGTGCACGCACGTGCGTGCTCGGCACCGCGGACTCGATCGCGTACGCGCGCGCCGGCGGCGCCGAGATCGTGCCGCTCGCGCGTGGCATGGAGATCGACGCGCTCGCGGTCTGCGACGACGACGGCTTCGAGTTCTTGCCGAGCATCGAGCTCGCGCTGTCGGCGGTCGTGCGCGCGGTCGACGCCGGCCGCCGGCCCGCGCTCGTGCTGCCGAATCCGGATCTCGTCTATCCGAAGGGCGGCGGCGAGCTCGGCTTCACCGCCGGCGCGATCGCGCTCGTGATCGAGGCGGCGCTCGCACGGCGGTTTCCCGGCCAGCGCCTCGAGTTCGATCGCCTCGGCAAGCCGGAGCCGCACCTCATGGCCGAGGCCGCGCGCCGGCTCGGTCTCGCTCCCGATCGGCTCGTGATGATCGGCGATCAGCTCGAGACCGACGTGGCAGGCGCGCACGCCGCCGGCATCGACGCCGCGCTGCTCGCCGGAATCTCGCGCTGGGAGCACGCACGCGGTGTCGCGGCGGTTGCGCCGAGCTGGCTCGTCGATATGCTCGCGCCGTGATCCAGCGCTTCTGCTTCGTCAAGCTCCACGATGCCGCCGTGCCCGACCGCGGCACGCTCGCCGACAAGCTGCGCGCCGAGCTCGCCGCCGCCGGCGCCGATGCGGTCGTCGGGCTGCCCGCGGATGCGAGCGCCGCGCGCTGGGATCTCTCGATCGCGATCACCGCGGCCTCGCTCGACGCGTGGCACGCGCTGTCGCGGCTGCCCGCGATGGCCGGCGTGTTCGACGAGCTCGCGGAGCGCGCCGAGGTGATCAAGGCGTGGACGTTCGAGGCACCCTGAGTCGGTCGATCCACGCGGCGAGCTCCGCCGGCAGCGCCGACTCGAAGCGCACGCGCTCGCCGGTCGCCGGATGCGTGAAGCCGAGCAGGCGCGCGTGGAGCGCGAGCCGCGGCGCACGCGGAACGAACGTTCGTTCCGTTTGTCCGCCGTGTGTCCGGTCACCGGCCACCGGATGTCCGAGGCCGGCCAGGTGCACGCGGATCTGGTGAGTTCGTCCGGTCTCGAGGCGTGCCGCGACGAGCGTCGCGCCGGACAAGCTGTCCAGCGGGCGTACATGCGTCACGGCGCGCCGTCCGCCGATCGGACGATCGATCGTCTGCTCGGACACCTCGCCGATCGCGACCGCGGTGTACTCGCGATCGACGTCGTGCGCGACGAACGCGTCGCCCAGCCGCTTGTTGGCGTCGCGCGTGCGCGCGAACACCAGGAGCCCGCTGGTCGGCAGATCGAGGCGGTGCACGAGATACACCTCGCCGAACCGGCGCGCGAGTAGATCGAGCAGGTCCCCGCGATCGCCTTCCGGTGTCGGCGCGGTGACGAGCCCCGCCGGCTTGTCGACGACCAGCACGTGCGCGTCCTCGTGCACGATGCGCGGCTCGGGCGACGCCTCGGCGGCGCGATCGAGCGCACCGCCGACGTTCACCTCGATCGTCTGTCGCGCGCGCACGATCCGCCCCGCCACCTTCACGCGCGCGCGATCGACGAACACGCCGCCGAGATCGATCACCGCGCGCGCCTTGCGCCGCGACAGCCCGGCGACGTGCTTCGGGATCACCTGATCGAGGCGAAGCCCGGCGTCACCGTCCTCGACCTCGAAGCGATGCCTAGAGGACATGATCGTGACCATCACGGGCTGCGACCATCGCGATCCGGGCGCCTCGCGACGTACGTCCGATGCTCGCTCGTCGCGGGCTATAGCGCGCTCCTCGTCGCGCTTCGGGCGTGCGCCGCGATCCGCCTCGCCTGGCGCGGTCTCGCCACGTGCTGGTCACGGCCATGTCCTCTCCCGTCACGACCAGTCCGCGCGCGCGACGACGTCGGCGATCGCGTCCGCGAGCTGATCGGGCACCTCTTCCTGCAGGAAGTGCCCGGCCTGCGTGCGCACCACGCGCGCATCGGGGCGCAGCCGCGATGCATGGCCGATCACGCGGCCGAGGATCGGATCCTTCATCCCCCACACCAGATCGATCGGCACCTGCGCGCTGCGAAACAGCTGCTCGCACACCGCGAGGTCCGCGATCGAGGGATGACCGTGCGTGTCGGGCACCATGCGCGCGAGCGCGAGCGGCGCCGCGCGATCGGCGACATGCCGCAGCGGCCAGCGATACGCGCGCGCCACCTCGCCGCGGATGCTCGCGCGATCGCCCTGCGACAGATGCAGCACGCCGATCGGAAACCCGAGGCCGCGAAACACCAGGTCGCTGATGACCGGCGCGTGCGCGAGCCGATGAAACAGCGTCGGGCGGAACGTCGCCGCCGGTGGACCGACCGCGGTGTTGCCGAGCACCAGGCCGCGCAGCCGCGGCACGCGCTCGGCCATCGCGCGCAGCCCGATCGGTCCGCCCCAATCCTGCGCGACGAGCACGAGCGGACCGGGCGCGAGCTGATCGATCGCGTCGCCGAGCCACGCCGCGTGATGCGCGAGCGTGTGCGCGTCCGCGGCCGGCCGCGACGACCGGCCGAGCCCCACGAGATCCGGCACGACGAGCCGCAGCTGGTCGCCGCCCGGCCGCGCGCGCACCGTGGCGACCACCTTGCGCCACAGAAATCCCCACGTCGGGTTGCCGTGCACGAGCACGACCGTGCGTGCGCCGGCATCCGGCCCCCACACCATCGCGTGCACGCGCTCGCCGCGCGTGGCGATGTCCTCGTCACGCGCGCCGGCGGGAAGCTGGGCCGCGAGCTCGCGCGGTAGCTCGACGGCTACCAATCTTCGCCGTCGTCGACGTTACGGCGCTTCTTCTTGCCACGATCGCCCTCGCCGCCACCGCCCTTGTCGCGATCGCGATCGCGATCTCCGCCGCGACGCTTGCGTGCGTCGCCACCGCCTGCGGGCGGGCCGCCGCCGGCCGGACGCCCGCCGAAGCCACCTCCGCCGCCGAAGCCACCGGGACGCGGGCCGCCGAAGCCACCGCCGCCACCCGGGCCACCGGGCCCGCCCGGGCCACCGGGACCGCGAAAGCCACCACCGCCACCACCGGGGCCACCGGGCCTGGGGCCGCCGAACGAGCGCGGCGGTCCACCCGGTCCACCCGGTCCACGCGCCTCGCGTTCGCGCGCTTCATTGATCCGCAGCAGGCGGCCATCGAGCTCCTGACCGTCGAGCTCTTGCATCGCCTGTTGCGCGCCTTCGGCCGTCGTCATCTCGACGAACGCGAACCCGCGCGGTCGGCCGCTCTCGCGATCCATGATGATCGACACGCTCGCCACTTCCCTACCGTTCGCGCCGAAGGCTTGTCTGAGCGAGGCTTCGGTCGTGTTGTAGTTCAGGTTGCCCACGTAGAGCTTCGTTCCCACGGACGGTCTCCTCGACGCTTCGCTAGCCGGCTAGTGTGTTGGTGATCGCAGCGCAGGCGTGCTCGACCCCACGATCGCGGCGACAATATCACAGCTGGCGCAACGCAGATCACACCGTGAGTGCGTTGAATCCCGTCGCGAATTGCCATGCACGGGTGGAATGTGAGTAGACTATTCGCAGTCCAAAAAGGGGGACCACTTGCAGAAACTTGTTTACGCCGGAGTCGTCGCCGGGCTGGGCGCCGGAGCCCTGTTCGTCGCCCACTCTTCGCGCGCCGCGGATCACATCGACAGCCCGACGCTGATGAACAATCCGATGGCTGACATCGCCGACGTGTACGCCTGGATGACGCCCGATGCGACCAAGGTGAACCTCGCGATGTCGGTCTCGCCGAACGACGGCAGCGCCGGCAGCTCGGCGAACCACTTCGGCCCGACGATTCTCTACACGTTTCACGTCAACAGCGTGCCGGGCTTGCTCATGGCCGGCACCGAGACGCAGGTCATCTGCAAGTTCGACAGCGACACGGCGGGATCGTGCTGGGTCGGCGACAAGGACTACGTGACCGGCGACCCGAGCAACCCGGCCGGCATCGCGAGCACGTCGGGCAAGGTCCGCTTGTTCGCCGGCCAGCGCTCCGATCCATTCTTCTTCAACCTGCAGGGCTTCCGCGATGCGGTCTCGGTGGTCGAGGCCGTCGCGAACACGCTGTCGTTCGACGCGGCGGGCTGCCCGCAGCTCAGCGACGGACAGGGCAGCGCGTTGCGTGCCAAGCTGACGGAAGGCGAGCAGCTGACCGCGGCGTATCCGTGCGCGACCGACTCGGCCGACTGCTTCGCTCATCTCAACGTCAAGATGATCGTGTTGCAGGTCGACAAGTCGCTCCTGAACATCAACACCCAGACCACGCTGTCCGTCTGGGGCAGCACCAACATGGTGGGCCAGTGAGCCGCCGGAATTCGAGGAGGACGATCATGACCAAGACGATCATCTTCTCCGCGGCAGTGGCACTCGGCCTCTTCGCTTGCGGTGACGACAACAAGGCTCCCGATGCGCCTCGCAGCATCGATGCACCCGGAATCGACGCGCCCAGCTTCCCGGCCGCGCCGACGCTCGGCACGCAGATCGATCGCATGGGCCGCCCGGCGATCAACACGGCGCTGAACCACGTGTTCGATGGCAGCGCCGATTCGAAGACCGCCGCGAGGGACGCGTACAACGCGGACGCCGGCCCCAGCAACTGGGGCGCGACGTTCGGCGCGGAGTTCGCCGGCAACCTCGCGATCCTCGACGCGCTCGACAAGGGCCTCCTGCTGCAGACCACCGGCACGCCGCTCGTGGCGGGCGTGTGCTCGACGACGATCGCCACGGCGTGCGGCGCGGACACCGACTGTCCGACGGGCGAGTGGTGCAAGGTCTGGCACTGCGCTGTCGACACCGCGACGACGTGCGGCCGTGACTCCGACTGCACGGCGCCGGACGTGTGCGCGGGCCAGGCCTGCGGCAACCAGGTGCTCTACAACGGCCTGGCCGCCGGCCAGCGCTTCGAAGCGACGACCGCGTCGTACACGACCGCGGCCGGCCTGCTCACCGACGACGAGCTCTACCTCGACACGACGCAGACGACCTGCCAGCAGTATCTCGCGGTCGAGTTCAACTTCGCGCTGCCGTCGCTGCACCTCGCCGATTGCGGCGGTCGTGCGCCGGCCGAGGACGTGATGGACCTGACGTACACGCTGGTCGCGGCGGGCCCGTCGGGCTTGGACCAGACGACGCTCGCGCCGGGATTCGGCGACGCGGTCGGTCCGCACACCGACTACACCGCGACGTTCCCGTACTTCGGCGCACCGCACCAGTGATGCGCACCGTCCTCGCCGTGGCACTGCTGGTCACAGCGTGTCACGGCAAGGCGGCTCGTCACGACGAAGCAAAACACGTCGGCTCGGGCTCCGCGGCCCGGCCGACGTCGGTCGTTTCGGAGGTCGTGCCGCACTTGCCGCCGAGCCCGGATCCGATGGAGCTGGTGGCCGGCATCGATCTGCACGTCGAGCAGCTGCGCAAGGAGCCGCGCGCGAACGCGCTGTTCGTCGCCACGCTGCTCGAGCGCGCCGGCGTGAGCGGCAACCTCGAGGACTACCAGGAGGCGCTCGATCGTACGAAGGCGTGGACCGACAAGGATCCGAAAGACCCCGCCGCGTGGGGCGCGCGCGTGACGGCGCTGACCCGCGTGCACCAGTTCACCGACGCGCGCGCGGCGCTCGTCAAGCTGAAGCCGCTCGACAAGGAGCAGACCGCCGGGAAGCTCGAGGTCTCGATCGACGAGGCGACCGGCCACCTCGATCGCGTGCTGCCCGTGCGCGCCGCCACCGCGCACGACTTTCCCAGCACGATTCACTATGTCGAAGATGCCGCCGCGCTCACGCTCGCCGGCAAGGCCGACGAGGCGCTCGGGCTGATGCCCAAAGCGGTCGCCGTCGTGAACGACAACGGACCGGTGCTGTTCAACTGGCTGCTGTTCACGTGGGGCCGCATCTACGAGCTCAAGGGCGAGCTGGCGGCGGCGCGGCAGTTCTTCGCCGAGGCGCACACCCGGCTCCCGACCCTCGAATCGACCGTGCACCTCGCGCAGACGATGATGGCGACCGGCGACCGCGCCGGCGCGAAGCAGCTCGTCGAGGCCGAGCTCGCGAAGCATCGCCATCCCGAGCTGCTCGGCCTCGCCGTCGGGCTCGACCACCCCGAGCTCGCCGACGAGGCGCGCGCGGCGTGGGAGCGCTACCTCAAGGCGCTGCCGCTCGCGTTCTCCGACCACGCGGCGCGCTACTACCTCGCCGCCGGCAAGGATCCGGCGCGCGCGCTCGTGCTCGCGAAGCAAAACCTCGCGAATCGCGACACCCACGAGGCGCACGCGCTCGTGGTCGAGGCGGCACTCGCCGCGAACGATCCGAAAACCGCGTGCGACGCGGCGGCGCCGCTCGCCTCCCCGGAGGCGCTGCGCCCGGAGCGGTTCACCGCGTGGAAGGCGCTGTCGGCGTGCGGGCGCAAGCCAGAGGCCGACCGCCTCGCGCACGACCTCGGAATCACGCACTGATCGAGGTATCCTGCGGCGCGCGCATGCCGTTGCCGTATCCACACCGAGCGACGTTCCTGGCGAGCACGCTCGTGGTGCCGCTGCAGCAGTCGCAGACCACGGCGTACCTCGCGCGCTTGATGTCGGTGATCGTGTTCGATCACTTCCTGCGCCATCCGGTCGTCACGCTCGGCGACGACGACGACCGCATGGTCGACGACGACGGCCGCCTGCTCGACGCGAATCATCCCGCGATCGAGGACAGCATCGACTGGCTGTTTCGCATCGCGCGCCGGCACGAGGTGCTGTGGTTCGAGCTCAGCGCCGACCGCGGGCGCCCGCAAGCGGCGCTCCTGCGCGCGCGCCTGCCGAACGGCAAGAGCGACGAGTGGACCGCGAGCGCCGACGTGCCGCTGTCGCGTCAGATCGGCCAGTGCCTCATGCAGTGGCTCGTGCGCCGCCGGCTGCCGGCGGTCGCGCCGCTGCCCGAGTTCACCGTCGACGATCTGCGCACGACCGGCGAGCGACTCGCGAAGGCCGGCGCGATGCTGTCGCTGCGCCCGGCGGCCGATCACACGCAGATTCCGACGGGCCTGCTGTCGCCGCTGCCCAGGCTCGCGATTCCGTATCTGCGCGTGCTCGCCGAGATCTCGGGCGCCGCGGCGCGCACGCTCGATCCGAAGATCCTCGAGCTCGACGCGACGCATCCGGTCGCGCGCCGCAACCAGTACGTCACGCGCCTGATGACCGGCGCCGCCGACCGCCGCGAGATCCTGCCGCTCGTCACCGAAGCGCCGATGTACGGCAAGCCTCACCTGTCGATCTGGGGCGAGCCGTTCGCCGCCGACCGCCCGTACGAGAACATGGGCGTGCGGCATCAGGGCATCGCGGCGAGCCTGATGCCGGCGAATCCGTACGCGTGCCACAACTATTCGGTGCAGCTCGCCGACGCGGGCCGCCGCGAGGAGAGCTATCGCTGGGCCGACCGCGCGACGGTCGCCGCGCCCGAGTTCGGCGCCGCGCACCTCGACTGCGTGCGCCGGCTGCGCCAGGTCGGCCGGCCCGGGCAGGCGTTCGCGGAAGCGCAGTATCGCTGCCGCGAGATCCTCGATCGCGCCGCCGCCGGCAAGCTGTCCGCGAACGACTGGCAGGCGCCGCATCACGCCGCGCTGCTGATCGCGTTCGCGCACCTCGACGTCGGCCGGCTCGCCGAGGCAGTCGAGCTCGCCGACGACGCGCTCGCGAAGCTGCCGCAGGACGACGCGACGAAGGAAGCGTTCGCGTGGGCCGCGAAGCGCATCTCGCACTGGAAGAGCGACGCCGGCCTGCTCGCGCGCGCGTACGCGTGGGAAGGCTTCTACCGCGGCGACCCGGGCCGCGCGATCTACGGGCTCGCGCGCGGCCGCATCACCGACGACGAAGACGCGCTCATCATGATCGACTCGCTGCTCGCGGTCGGCCGCGAGGAACAAGCGCGCATCGCGGTCGCGCAATGCGCGGATCAGCTCGCCGACGGCAAGGCGCGACTCGCGGCGGCGCGCGCGCTCATCCTCGCCGGCGACTGCGACGGCGCACTCGATCAATGGCAGATCGCCCAGCTGCGGCGCGGCGAGAGCCGGCTCGAGGCCGATCTGCATCGCGTGCTGCGCCTCGCGGCGACGCGGCCGGCCGCCGACTGGGAGCGCGCGGTGCAGCGCAGGATCGATCGCGGCGCGAAGCGGCTCGCGCAGCTCGCGGCGCGCGACCTCGCCGATTTCGTGCCCGGCATGGACACGCCGGTGATCCGGCGCGCGCTCGGCGACGTGAAGCCGATCGCGGCCGACGCGCGCTGGCTCAAGGACCTGATCGGCGTGCTGCCGCTTCCACAGAGCGCGTCGGCGGCGATCCTCGCGCGCCTCGCACGCCCCGATCACGACACGCTCGCGGATGCCGACGCGCTCGCGCAGGAGTGGTGGGCCGCGCTCGTGCCGCCGACGAAGGATCGCGACGCGCACGCCGCCGGCGCGCTGCTCGCGCTCGCGGTCGCGCTCGTGCAGTACTTCGCCGAGGCCACGGCCGCGCCGTCGCCGATCGCCGGCGCGTATCGCCACGTCGCGACCGAGGCGCTGCACCTCGTGCGGCGCGCGCGCTACCAACTCGAACCCGACGCGATTCGCGCGCTGCTCGCGGTGATCGATCGCCTCGGCGGCGCGCCCGAGTGGCTGCTCGATACGTGGCTGCTGCGCGTCGAGCGCGCGCTCGATCTCGAGGCCGAGCACGGGGCGTACCTCGAAGGGCTGATCGACGGGTTGCCGACGGTGCAGCGCCTGCTGCGCGGCGACGAGCGCGCGGGCTGGGAGCTGCGCATGGCGCACGACCTCGCCGCCGACGCGTCGCTCTACGAGCCGGCATCGATGCTGTTCGAGCGCAGCGTGCGCGCGGTCGAAGGCGGCGGGACCGCGCTCGCGTGGTCGATCGCGGCGTCGACGGCCGGCGCGCCGTCGTACCACCTCGACGTGCACTGGCTCGCCGCGGTCGCGAACCCGACGGTGACGAGCCCGTGGCTCGCGGTCGCGAAGGGGCTGTTCGCGCTCGGTCGCCCGAACGACGCGTTCGACGCCGCGTGTCACGCGGTGCACGCCGCGAGCGCGAAGGAGCGCACCCAGGCGATCGCCGAGCTCACGCCGCCGTGGCGCTCGGCCGGGATCACCATCCCGATCGACGGCGATGCCGCCTTCGAGGCCGGGCTCGCCGCCGCGGGTGACGAGCGGATCGACGCCGCGATCCAAAATCTGCGGTGGGCCGCCGCGTGCGAGCCGGGCAACGCGAAACGCGCGCAATCGCTCGCGGTCGCGTTCGCGCGCTACGGCGACGCGCTCGAAGCAGTGCGCGTGCTGGCGCCGCACGAGCGCGGCGAGGCGCCACGGCTCGTCGGTCGCGTGCTCGCCGAGGCCGGCCACGTCGCGGCCGCCGTGTCCGTCCTGCAGCTCGCGTCGCGCCGGTTTCGCTCGGCCGACGACTGGGTGCTGCTCGCGACCGTCGCGGTGCGTGCCGATCGCGAAGAAGTCGCGGTCGATGCCGGCCGCCGCGCCGTGAAGGCGGGCTCGACCGATCCCGAGCTGCTCGTCGCGCTCGCGACCGCGCTGTATCGCATCGGCGAGTTCGTCGAGTGCGAGCAGGTCGCGAAGCAGCTGATCCTGCCGAGCGCGCCGAAGGAGGCGCGCGTCGTCGGGCTGCACGCCATGGCGCGCGCGCTCGCCGGCCAGGGCCGTCACGTCGACGCGCACCCGTACGCGAAGGAAGCGGCGCGGCTCCAGCCAAACGGTGCGGTCGCGGCCGAGCTGATCGAGACGATGGATCGCATCGTCGCGCAGCAGATTCCGCCGGTGCGCACGGCGCCGGATGCGGCGCTCGATCGGTCGGCATTCGCGGATCTCGAGGCCGGGCGATTCGATCGCATCGCGGGCGCGATCGCGAGCCCGTCGTGGGCGATCACCCGCGCCGCGCTCGCCGCCTGCGAGTTCCGTCGCGACGAGGAGAGCGGCATCCCGGTGTCGCCACGCGCGCTCGACGCCGCGATCACGGTGCTGGGCCGCACGCTCGGCGCGACGCACGTCGACGCGGTGCTCTCGCGCATCCGCGCGCTGCGCATCCGCGACAACGCGTTCATCCAGATCGATCCGCCGCCGCCACTCGGCGCCCGCATGACGTGGGAAGACTTCGAGCGCGCCTATCGCGAGCGCTCCGCGCGCCCGCACAGGCCGAGCGCGCTGCAAAGCTACGCGCGCTGAGCGACCGCGCAGACTTCGCGGCGATTCGACGGCAAATGCCGCAGTCGCACGTTCGGCAGGCCGAGCTCGGCGATGCGCGCGGTCAGAGCCGGCAGCTCGCGGACGAATGCGGGCTCGTTCATCTTCAGCGTGATCACCGCGCCGCGCAGCGAGTCGCGCAGGCGCGGTGCGAACCGCAGCGTCTCGTGCAGCGCGACCTGCGGCGCGAGGTTGACGTCGACGAGCAGCCAGTCGACGCGCGCCGGCAAGTCTTCCCAGCGCAGCCCGCCGATCTTGACGCGCAGGTGGTGCACGTTCGGCAGCGCGGCGACGTGCGGCGCGAGCTCGCCCGGATCGACGCCGTACGCCTCGACCCCGCGGCGCGCGAGCGCGTACAGCGCACCGCCCGGCGCCGCGCCGAGCTCGACCGCGACGTCGCCGCGCGCGATCGGCAGCTCCGCCCACGCGATCGCCTCCTCGAGCTTGGCGTACGCACGCGACGGCGCATCCGCGGGCACGTCGACGGGGATCGCGCCGTTCGCGTGCACGAGCTCGGCGCGATGCAAGCCGAGCCACGCCGGCTCGCCGGTCGCCACGATCACGTCGGCGACGAGCTCGCCGCGCACCGCGACGCCCCCCGGCACGCCGAGCCGCGCGGTCACCGCTGCTTCCCACGGCGCGAGCTCGGCCTCGGGGCCGGCCACGCTGGCTTCGGGGACGCGCGCGAACACCTGGACGCGTTCGACGCCGAGCATCGCGAGCTGATGCGCCGCATCGTCGGGATCGCGCGCCGGCCCCACCGATCGGCCCCACACACGCGCGAACGCGCTCGCCGGCGCGTCATCGGGCCGGATCTCGATGCCCGCGCGCTCGCTCTTGAACGTGACGAGGCCCGGCCGCGAATACGCGAACCGCAGCTCGGGGCGCAGATGCGCGACGTCCAGCTTGAGCAGCGCCTCGAGCCCTGGCGCACACGTCGCGAACACGAACTCGGCCACGGCCGGAGCATATGCCGTACAATCGATCCGCGAGGTGGGTCGTGACCGCATGCGCGCTCGCCGCGTGTGGGCGCCTCGACTTCGGTGCGCGATCCTCGGACGCACCCGCTCGCGCGTGCTCCGGTCGCGACGAAGACCCGCACAGCAGGATTCCGACGGTGACGGCGTCGGCGACGCGTGCGATCCGCGCCCCGCTACGCCCGGCGATCACATCGCGTACTTCGATCCGTTCACGTCGGGCTCGGGCGACGCGTACGCGGTCAACGGCACGACGACGTTCACCGTGCCGGACGTGCTGCGCATCGGCAGGGTCGGCGGCGACGGCCAGGCCTATTTCACGGGACCCCGCATCGTTCAGCCGCGCGTCCGTGAAGTGGACGATCTCCGCCGTCTCGCCGTCGATGCTCGCGTGGTCGGGGCTGTGGTTCCACATCGCGGGCGGTCTCGCCAACGCCGACTTCGCGCAAGCCGCCGAGCAGCTCACGACCGACTCGTTCGCGCTCGAATCGGAGGAGGCCCAGTCCGATATCGCGTACGTGATCGTCTACGCGATCCAGCCGCGAAGGCTGTAAGGTTCGCGAGGTGTATCGGTTCCTGTACTGGCTGGTGCTGTCGCGTCTGCCGGCCGAGGGCACGCATCGCGTGTCGTTCGCGCTGCTGCGCGCGCTCGTGGCGGTGCCCGGCATGCGCGGCCTCGTCGCGCGGCTGTGCGCGCCACGCGATCCGCTGCTGCACGTGCACGCGTTCGGGCGCGAGCTGCCGGGGCCGGTCGGCCTCGCCGCCGGCTTCGACAAGGACGCCGAGGGTGTCGGCGCGATGCTCGCGCTCGGCTTCGGCTTCGTCGAGGTCGGCACGGTCACGGCGGAGGCGCAGCCCGGCAATCCCAAGCCGCGGCTGTTCCGGTTGCCGCGCGATCGCGCGCTCGTCAATCGCATGGGCTTCAACAATCACGGCGCGGCCGCGGCGGCGCATCGGCTCGCGCGTCGCGCGCCGGGCACGATCGGCGTCAACATCGGCAAGACCAAGCGCGTCAGCGAAGCCGACGCGATCGCCGACTTCACGCGGAGCGCCGACGTGCTCGCGCCGCTCGCCGATTACCTCGTCGTCAACGTCAGCTCGCCGAACACACCCGGCCTGCGCGACCTGCAAGCCGTCGACAAGCTGCGCCCGCTGCTCGTCGCGGTGCGCGCCGCGTGCGACCTCGCATCGCCGTTGCGCCGCGTGCCACTGCTCGTCAAGATCGCGCCCGATCTCGCCGACGCCGACATCGACGCGATCGCCGATCTCGCGCTCGAGCTCCGCCTCGACGGCATCATCGCGACCAACACGACGATCGCGCGCGTCGGGTTGATCACGTCGTCCGACCGCGTCGCCGCGCTCGGCTCCGGCGGGTTGTCGGGCGCGCCGCTGGCGAGCCGCTCGCTCGAGGTCCTGCGCCGGCTGCGCGCGCGCGTCGGTACGCGGCTGGTACTCGTCGCGGTCGGCGGCATCGCCACCGGCGACGACGCGTGGGCTCGCATCCGCGCCGGCGCGACGCTGGTCCAGGCCTATACCGGCTTGATCTATGGAGGGCCGCTGTGGCCGCGCCGCGTCGCGCGCGAGCTCGCGGCCCGCGTGAGGGCGGCCGGGCTGTCTTCCGTCGAAGAAGCGGTCGGCCTCGATGTGGATTCGGTCACGGGCGCGGGCGCCGCATAGTGATGCGGTCGGGCGTCAGTTTCGGTCATGGTTTGCGAGTTCCCAGGCCGCCCCAGATTTGAGGTAATGTCCGCGCGCCCTAAACCAAGAGGTCAGTCGTGCACAAGCGGATTTATTCTTTGCTCAGCGTTGCCGGTGTTCTGTCGGGGACCCTCTACGTCGTTGCCTGCGGTGGCAGCAGCGCCAAGCCAGACTCCGGCGTCAAGCTCCAGCCCGACGCCGCGGTCGACGCCAAGCCGTGCGCGGCGAAGGCCACCTACGGCACGCCGAGCTTCGGCTCGGCACAAGTCGCCGAGGACTTCGGCAGCGGTAGCGGCATCACCGAGGACTTATTGTGGCAAGGCGGTCTTGGCTCGGACGCGTTCATCTCGATGGAGATGGTCTCGGGCGGCGGCAGCAACACGCCTGACTGGCCGACCGGAAACATCTCCGCGAAGTCGGACATCGACATCGTGACCGCCGAGAACACAGACATGCTCATGTTCGTCGGAACGAACATCAACGGCAGCGGCATCGCGCAGGACCTCTACCTCGCGATGTCGGGCACGCTGAACGTCACGTCGGCCGGCGGCGTCGGCTCGAACTTCGCAGCCACCACCAACGCCATTTCGTTTCAGCACTGCGACTCTACGGGCCAGGGATTCAGCTGCCCGGCCGCAGCGGACAGCTGCATGAGCGCGGTCGACGGCCTCACCATGAACGTCAACATCACGATGGGGTCAGCGGGCAGCGCGATCGTCCCCGGCACCTGGCACGTCGAGGCGGGCCGCCTCGTTCCCGAGTAACCGCTAGCTCGTCGCATCGCCTGCGCGGTACTCGCCAGCAAGCCGCGCCACATCCGGCTGCACCTCAAGTAGCGCTGAGCTACTCGCAGATGTTGCTCGTGCACGTCAGCCCACCGGGGCACGTGCCGAGATTCATCGAGTTGAAGGTGCCGCACTCGATCGCGCATGACCACGCGTAGCTCGATCCCGAGCCCGAGCCCACCAGGACGCATCCCGGCGTGCCGGTCGTGCTCTCACCGGCAGCGCACATGGCGTCACCCCCGGTCGGCGGCGTAGCCGATCCGGCGGTGCCGCAGGCCTTTGTGCAGAAGTAGTCCATCCCCCCGTTCACCGTCACGCATTGGGTGTCCGATCCAGTGCAGAGGCTAGTGTCGCCGCTGCCGCTGCCCGTGCACAGCTTGCCGAGGCCCATCGTGACGCCCGCAGGTCCGTCCATCTTCGGCGCCGCATCTTGGAACACCTTCGCGTCGGGATTGTTGCCGCCACCACCGCCACCACCACCACCACCACCACCACCGCTGCCGCCGCACGCGATGATCGTGGCGCACGTCGCGGCCACTGCGACGAGACTCGAGCTGAACAGGCGAGAAAAGCGCATCGGTTGCCTCCCGTGCGCACACTACGCCGACGAGCCGGCCACGCGCTAGAGTCCTGTTATGGCCATCCGCAAGATCGCCCAGATCGGTCACCCGGTCCTGCGCCAAATCGCCCGAGAGGTGACCCGCGAGGAGCTGGCGTCCCCGGCCACGCAGCAGTTCATCGACGACCTCGTCGAAACGATGCACGACGCTGACGGCGCCGGCCTCGCGGCGATCCAGGTCTACGAGCCGATCCGCATCTGCGCGATCGAGGTTCGCAACAACCCGCGCTATCCGTACAAGCCGCCGATCCCGCTGACGATCCTCGTGAACCCGGTGCTCACGCCCGACGGCGACGAGCAGTTCGACAACTACGAGGGCTGCCTGAGTGTCCCGAACCTGCGTGGCGTGGTGAAGCGCTACGTCCACTTGCACGTCGAGGCGATGGATCGCCACGGCAAGCCGATCGACGACCTCGTCCACGGCCTCAAGGCCGGCACGTACCAGCACGAGGTGGATCACCTGAACGGGAAGATCTTCGTCGACCGCGCCGATCCGAGCACGTTCACGACCTGGACCGAGTTCGAACGCCACCACCGCGCAGCTTTCGTCGAGCAGGTCCAGGCGCTCGTCGCGCGCGTCGGGTCGTAGCGCCGGCTGTCATTCCGGCACGAGGACACCGGTCGTGATCCCAACACTGATCACCGCACCATCGAGAACAGAATACGTTCCGTCCTTTGTGGCGATCCGGGCGAGGCCCGAGGCGCCACCACCACCCCGGTAGA
Organism: Kofleriaceae bacterium; assembly: GCA_036490935.1. Classification (GTDB taxonomy): domain Bacteria; phylum Myxococcota_A; class Polyangia; order Haliangiales; family Haliangiaceae; genus JABFXX01. Next base: position 25,275 of record DASXCY010000040.1, read on the forward strand.
AGCTTCCACACGAGGCGCAGAACACCCCGCCTCCTGCTATGCACACAGAGCCGCTTCCTGGGAAAAATCCAGGGACTGCACCGGCCGCACCTCCGCCACTACATTGCGCCGCTTGCGATGTGAGAGTGCCGTCGCCGTCCGTGCCACAACCGGCCGCTCCTCCGTTCGCGAACACACCAGTGCTGGCACCGTTGATCTGCACGCGCGGAGCCTCGATCACGATCGTCCCTGCGGACCCGCCCCCACCTTCGCCCCCGCCTCCTCCTACGTCGAGCGTCCCGTTCCCCGTCATCGCGACCGAGTCGAGCGAGACGAGCTGGATTGCCCCTCCTCCGCCGCCGCCGCTTTGTAGAACCGTAGAGCCGACGTCGAAGGATCCCCCGCGGCAACCACCGACGAGCGGTGAAAAGCCGACAAACGCCGCGCCGCCGGCTTCGCCTGGCATGTTGAGACCGCCGCCCGTGCCGCCTGCAGTGGCATGCCCGGCGCCCCCGGGCCCGAGATCTGCCGTGTTGTTCGTCCCCCCGCACGAAGAGGTCTGCGTATCGGCGCCGACACAGGCCGCAGGTGATTCTTGTGCTCCTGCGCCTGCAGTCGCCGCATGCCCGCTGACGTCGACGAGCCCTCCGATCGTGACCGGCCCCGCTGCAACGAGCGCGAGCGCGGCCGAGCCCGTGACGGTCACGTCCTGCGTCGTGAACGAGCCGGCGTAGAAAGCGCGAATATTCGGCCCATTCGTCTGCGGGACCAACACCGAGGGAATCGCGATCGAGTTGCCCATACCGTCCTCGACTGTGCCGAGGTCCACATCGATCTTCGTCCCGGCCGGCAGCACCACATCGGGTGACGCCGTGGCCATCATCAATGCGCCCGCCAAGCCATTCGATGGCGTGAATGTCTGGCAGCGCGTGCCGTCGCTCGAACAACCGAGCGAGCACGTCGCGATTCGTTGCGACATGCCGTCCGCGGCGCATTCGATCGCCTGATTGTCGCTGCACGATACGCCAGCTCCCGGAGAGCACGCGACGCAGCCCATCTTGTCGCCTGAACAGCCCGCCGCACATGTGACGGCGGTCTCCGACATGCCGTCCGCGCCGCAGACCTGCGCGACACCGGCCGTGCACGAGTCCGCGTTGCCCGGCGTGCAGCCGCAGCGCGACGCCGGGCAGTCCGGTGGAACGATCGTGCACACGTTCTTCTCGCCGCCGGAAGCCGCGTACTCGCCGTCGACGTCGCAGAACGGATACGCCGGATCTTTGCAGTCGGAGTCGCCGTGGCACTCGTTGACCTGCTTCGAGCAGCCACCGAGAGCACACGCGACACCCAAGATGAACGAGACGAGGAGCTTCATGTTGCCTCTGGTATCGACCGCAACGCCCCGCGGTTTCGTACTTCTATCGTATCGCGACAAACCAGCGGAATGGCTCAAAAACCGGCCGACGCCCGAAACCGCGATGCGCGGCCGCTCGTCGTGACGAAGCGGCACCAGGCAAGCTAAGGCAGGCGCGCCGCGAACAACTCGACGAGCGCGGCTGGGTTGTCGACGTGCAGCCAGTGGCCGGCGTCGACGAGGTGCACGTGCACGTGCGGCGGGGCGTGCGCGAGGCGCGCGCGATCGGCGTCGCTCACCGTGCGCGAGCGGTCGGCGATCACGACCTCGACGTCGCCGAAGCGCGCGTCTTCGAGCGCGCTCCATAGATCGCGTTCGTAGTAGTCGGCGAGCAGCGCGCGCATCGCGGCGAGATCGAGGCGCAGCGCGAAGCCGCCGCCCGCGGCGGGCGAGAGGTTCATCGCGAGCCACTTCGCGAGCGACGCAGGTTGGCCGTCGGCGCTGACCGCGGCCACGAAGTCGTCGCGGCGCGCCCACTCGCGCGGCAGGCGCTCCATGAGCGCGAGCATGCGGATGACCGTGTTCGCCTCGTCGGAAACGCCGGACCGCGCGCTCGGGCTCGCGTCGAGGATCCAGGTCTGACGCGGCCGCACGAGCGCGCGCGCCGCGAGCACCACCTTGCCGCCGAAGCTGTGCCCGGCGAGCGCGTCGACGCCGCCGAGTTGCATCACCAGCGCGTAGAGATCATCCGCACACGCAGCCAGATCGTGCGGCGGCTCGCCGAGGTCCGAGCGGCCGTGGCCACGCAAGTCGACGAGCACCGTGCCCCACTCGGGCCGCCGGTCGACGATGCGGCGCGCCACCGAGCGCAGGTTCGTCCCCGCGCCGAAGATCCCGTGCGTGAGCACTAGCCAGCGCGCCGCGGCGGGACCGGCGACCCGCTCGTGATGGAGGCGCGCGGTCACCGGTGCAGCCTACCCGAGGTACGGCCCCCACCCATTATTCGGGGCGAGCCCCACACAGATTGCGCAACGTCATGGGGTTCGGCTCGACTTTGGCTGGCCTCGGAGTTGCTGATTCTGGTTCCAATGCGAAGTTGGCTCGCCGTGCTCGTGCTCGCGTCCGCCTGCGCGTTCACGCCGGGTGGCCCCTCCGATGAGGGCGTGCCACCGCACAGCGGTGGTGGCGGCGGTGGCGGCGGCAGCGCCGGGCCGACGCACCAGCCGTGCGAGCTCTCCGATCCGGCGCTCGAGCTGTGCCTCGATTTCGATAGCGCCGCCGAGCTCGGCTTCGATTCCTCGCCCGGCGAGCACGACGCGACGCTGTCCAACGTCGTGCCGATGACGCGCGACGGCGCCGATCCGGCCGCACAGTTCAGCGAGCTATCGACCGCCACCATTCCGGAGGATCCGGGCATCGACGTCACGGCCGACGGGCTGTTCTCGATCGAGCTGTGGGCGCAGCCGACCCAGCTGCCGCAGCCGCAAACGCCGCCGTTCCAGGTCATCGCGCACGATCAGTACGCGGTGACGATCTATCGCGACGGCACGGTCGAATGCGCGATCGGCGACTTCTACGCCGATAGCAAATCCGCGATCGCGACCGGCCCGTGGACGCACGTCGGCTGCACGTTCGACGGCAACACCGTCGCGGTGTACCTCGACGGCAGCGTGGCCGGCTGCTACACGCTCGCTGGACCTTGGTCGACCCCGCCGGCGAGGTTGGATGGCATCGTCGTCGGCCAGCCGCAGGTCGGCGGCATCGACAACGTGCACGTCCTGGCGCGCACGCTGTCCGCCGACGAGATGTGCGCACTGGCCGGGCAGACCCACTGCAACACCGCATGCGCGGACGGCAGCTGATGTGACACGCTCGGCGAGTGGACCTCGCGGTGCTCGCCGATGCCGGCTTCGATCTCGCGCACGCGTTCGATCCCGCGCGCGCCGGCATCGCGATGTTCGTCGATCCTGCGCGGCCCGCGGGCTGGCTCGTCGGCAACACGCGCGCGCTGTGGCCGCGCTTCGTCGCGGCGCGGCGCGCCGATCGCGAGCTCGACGCCGCGGAGCATCCGCTCGAGCGCTACACCGAGGCGGCGATCGAGCGCGCGCTGTCCGGCAGCCACGGCCGGGCGTGGTTCGGACACCGGACGTACGCGGAAGGAACGTTCATTCCACTGCAGGCCGTCGCCGTCGCGTCCGGTCTCGGGACACTCGCGCCGACCGGCCTGGTGATCCATCCGGTGTTCGGACCGTGGTTCGCGCTGCGCGCGGTGATCGTCGAGCCCGGCGAGCCGCCGCCGCCGCGCGCGCCGATCGCGCCGGCGTGCACGTGCGATGCGCCGTGCCTCGACGCGCTCGCGCGAGCGCAGGCGGCGCGCGGTCCCGAAGCGTGGCGCGCCTGGCTCGCGGTGCGCGACGCGTGTCCGGTCGGACGCGACCACCGCTACAGCGACGATCAAGTCCTCTATCACTACGGCCGCAACCGGGATCGGCTCGCCTAGCCGGGCTGCACATCCGCGCAGGTTGCGGTACGCTCGACGACCGGTGCTCGAGGCATTCCATCCGCTGGTCGCCGGCTGGTTTCGCGATCGGTTCGGCGCGCCGACCGAGGCGCAGCGCATCGGCTGGCCGAAGATCGCCGGCGGCGAGGACGTGCTGATCGCCGCGCCGACCGGCTCGGGCAAGACGCTCGCGGCGTTCCTCGCGTGCCTCGACGATCTCGTGCGCCGCGGGCTGCAAGCGCCGCTGCCCGATCACACGCAGATCCTCTACATCTCGCCGCTCAAGGCGCTATCGAACGACGTGCAGCGCAACCTCGAGGCGCCGCTCGGCGAGCTCGCGGAACGCGCGGCGCGCGAAGGAGTCCGGTTCCCGGAGATTCGCGTCGCGGTGCGCACCGGCGACACGCCGCAGGGCGAGCGCGCGAAGATGGCGAAGCGTCCGCCGCACATCCTCGTGACGACGCCGGAGTCGATGTACATCCTGCTGACGACGGTGCGCGGGCGAGCGGCGCTCGGCCAGGTGCGCACGGTGATCGTCGACGAGATCCATGCGGTCGCCGGCGACAAGCGCGGCGCGCACCTCGCGCTGTCGCTCGAGCGGCTCGATCGCTTGGTGGTGCAAACGACCGGGCGCGCGCCGGTGCGTGTCGGGCTGTCGGCGACGCAGCGTCCGATCGAGCGCATCGCGCGGCTGCTCGTCGGCACGCGGCGGCCCCTGCCGCACATCGTCGATACCGGGCACCGCCGCGAGCTCGATCTCGCGATCGAGATCACCGACGACGAGCTCGGCGCGGTCGCCTCGAACGAGCAGTTCGGGCGCGTCTACGATCGCATCGCCGAGCTCGTGCAACAGCACCGCTCGACGATCGTGTTCGTCAACACGCGGCGGCTCGTCGAACGCGCCGCGGCCGCGCTCGAACAACGCCTTGGAGAAGACCACGTCGTCGCGCATCACGGCTCGATGTCGCGCACGCTGCGGCTCGCCGCCGAGCAGAAGCTGAAGCACGGCCTCGTCAAGTGCGCGGTCGCGACCGCGTCGCTCGAGCTCGGCATCGACGTCGGCGCGGTCGATCTCGTCGTGCAGCTCGGCTCGCCGCGCTCGATCGCGACCCTGATCCAGCGCGTCGGCCGCAGCGGCCACCACCTCGGGGGAACCCCCAAGGGGCGCATGTTCGCGTTCACGCGCGACCAGCTGCTCGAGTGCGCGGCGCTCGTGCGCGGCGTGCGGCGCGGCAACCTCGACGAGATCCAGCTGCGCGACGCGCCGCTCGACGTGCTCGCGCAGCAGATCGTCGCGACGTGCGCCGCGGAGGATATTCCCGAAACCGAGCTCGTCGCGACGATCCGCGGCGCCACGCCATACGCAGCGGTCGACGACGACAAGCTCGAGCAGCTGCTCGCGATGCTCTCCGAAGGTGTCAGCGATCGGCGCGGCCGCACCGGCGCCTACATCCATCGCGACCGCATCGGCGGCATGCTGCGCGCGCGGCGCGGCGCGCGGCTCACCGCGGTCACGTGCGGCGGCGCCATCCCCGACAACAACAACTACACCGTCGTGCAATGGCCGGAGGAGACGCCGGTCGGCACGATCGACGAGGATTTCGCGATCGAGAGCTCGGCCGGCGACATCTTCCAGCTCGGCAACACGTCGTGGCGCATCCGCCGCATCGAGTCCGGGCGCGTGCTCGTCGAGGACGCGCGCGGCTTGCCGCCGACCATCCCGTTCTGGGTCGGCGAGGCGCCGGCGCGCACGCGCGAGCTCTCCGACGAGGTCAGCGATCTACGCGCCGAGGTCGACATGCGGCTCGCACGCGGCGAAGACGCCGACGATCTCGCGGCATGGCTCGTCACCGAGACGTCGATGCCGCTGCGCGCCGCGCAGCAAGCGGTCGCGTATCTCGCCGCCGCCCGCGCCGCCCTCGGAGCGCTGCCGCGTAAGGATCTGATCGTCGCCGAGCGCTTCTTCGACGAGGGCGGCGGCATGCAGCTCGTGCTGCACGCACCGCTCGGCGGGCGCATCAACCGCGCGTGGGGCCTGGCGCTGCGCAAGAAGTTCTGCCGCACGTTCGATTTCGAGCTGCAGGCCGCCGCGACCGACGACGGCATCGTGATCTCGCTCGGCCAGCCGCACAGCTTCCAGCTCGACAGCGTGTTCGCGTTCGTATCGTCGGAGCAGAGCGACGAGACGCTCGTGCAAGCGCTGCTCGATCGCCCGATGTTCGAGGTCCGCTGGCGGTGGAACGTGACGCGCGCGCTCACCGTGCTGCGCCGCAGGGGCGGCAAGAAGGTGCCGCCGCATCTCGTCAAGATGCGCGCGGCGGACGTGCTCTCGGTCGTGTTCCCGCAGGCGGTCGCGTGCGGCGAGAACATCACCGGCCCGCGCGAGGTGCCCGATCACCCGCTCGTCGCCGAGACCGTGCGCGACTGTCTCGTCGAGGCGATGGACGCCGCCGGCCTGCGCGAGCTGCTCGGCCGGCTCGAGCGCGGCGAGATTCGCGTGCTCGCGCGCGACACCGTCGAACCGTCGCCGCTGTCGCACGAGCTCATCAACGCGAACCCGTACGCGTACCTCGACGACGCGCCGCTCGAGGAGCGCCGTACGCGCGCGGTCCAGATGCGCCGCGGCTTGCCGGCGCAGCTCGCCGAGACCAGCGCGGCGCTCGATCCAGCGGCGATCGCCGCGGCCGAAGAAGAGGTCGCGCCGACCGTCCGCGACGCGGACGAATTGCACGACGCCTTGCTCGCGTTGTGGCTCGTGCCCGAACCGTTCGGGGCTTCAGGTTTCGGTCTCGCGCCCGGCGCGCGCGACTGGTTCGACGCGCTGACCGCGGCCGGCCGCGCGTGCCGCTTGCGCTGGAGCTTCGGCGACGGCGAGTACGCGGCGTGGTGCGCGACCGAGCGGCTGGGTGCCGCGCGCGCCGTGCTCGGCGAGGGCGTCGACTGCGCACCTGCGATCGCGACGCCCGCATTCGCCGCGTTCGCCGGCGCGCGCGAGGACGGCATCGTCAAGATCATCGGCGGCCATCTCGATCATCGCGGCCCGCAGACCTCGCGCGGGCTAGCCGCCGAGCTCGGCTTGCCGTTGCCCGACGTGATCGCCGCGCTGCTCGCCCTCGAGGGCGACGGTGCGATCCTGCGCGGCAATTTCTCCGCCGGCCCGCGCACCGTGCGCGAAGCGCTCGCCGATGGCGACGAGCTCGTCGATCGCGAGTGGTGCAACCGGCGCGTGCTCGCGCGCATCCATCGCCTCACGCTCGCGAAGTTGCGGCGCGAGATCGAGCCGGTGAGCGCCGCAGCGCTGATGCGGTTCATGTTGCGCTGGCAGCGCGTCGCGCGTCATACGCAGCTGATCGGCACCGACGGGCTCGCGCGCGTGCTCGAACAGCTGCAGGGCTTCGAGACCGCAGCCGGCGCATGGGAGCGCGAGCTCCTGCCCGCGCGCCTCCACGGCTACGATCCGAGCTGGCTCGATCAGATGTGTCTCGCCGGTCAGGTCGTGTGGTGCCGGCTGTCGCCGCGCAAGGCGGAGCCGGCGGAGGGCCTCGAAGAGGAGGCTCGCGTGGTGCGCAACGCGCCGTCGCGCTCGGCGCCGCTCGCGCTGATGCTGCGCCGCGACGCCGGCTGGTTGCGCGCGGCTGCCGCGGTCGCGCGCGTCGCCGATGCACCGGATCCGACGCCGCTCGCCGCGCGCGTGCGCGATTTTCTCGTCGCGCATGGCGCGTCGTTCCTCGCAGACCTGGTCACGTCCGTCGACGCCGCGCCCGACGCGCTCGAGGATGCGCTGTGGGAGCTCGTCGGTGCCGGCATCGCGACCGCCGACGGTTTCGCGAGCCTGCGCGTGCTCGTCGATCGCCGGCGCGGCGAGGTGAAGAGCCACTTCGACAAGGCCGCGGGCCCGGTGCCGACGGTGCGCAAGTGGCAAGAGGCGATCAAGCGCGCGCGCACGCGCGATCGCGAGCGGCCCGCTCACGCGCTGCGCTCGCTGCCGACGGCAGCAGGCCGATGGTCGCTGCTGCCGGCGCCGCCCGCCGAGCACGACGCCGAAGCCTCGGCGCGCCAGCTGCTCGCGCGCTACGGCGTCGTGTTCCGCGATCTGCTCGCACGCGAGACCAGCTTGCCGCCGTGGCGCGAGCTGCTCGTCGCGCTGCGCCGGCTCGAGGCGCGCGGCGAGATCCGCGGCGGCCGGTTCGTCACCGGCTTCGTCGGCGAGCAGTTCGCGCTGCCCGAAGCACTCGACGAGCTGCGCGGCGTGCGCGAGCCGTCACCGATGCACGCCGAGGTCTGCCGCGTCGCCGCGACCGATCCGCTCAACCTCGTCGGTGTGCTCACGCCCGGCCCTCGCGTGCCGGCGATCGTCGGCAACGCGATCCTCTACGTCGACGGTCACGCCGTCGCCTCGCTCGAGGCCGGCGAGCTCGTGCGGCGCGCGCCGATTTCACCCGGCGCGCACATCGACGACGATCTGAC
>DASXCY010000041.1:0-4237 GCA_036490935.1 Kofleriaceae bacterium
GGATGCCGCGATCTATGCGCCGAATCGTGTTCTCGCTCGTGCTCGCGTTCGCCGCCGCCTGTCATCCGCCGCGTCATCCGTACGCGACGACGAACGGCGAGCTGCAGCTGTCGAAGGTCGTGCTCTACCGCAACGGCGTCGGCTACTTCGAACGCGCCGGCCATGTCGACGGCGATGCGCTCACGATCCGCGTGCGCAAGGATCAGGTCAACGACCTGCTCAAGAGCCTGACGGTCGTCGAGAAGCAGGGCGGCCGCGCGGTGTCGATCTCGATGCCGCTCGATCCGCGCGCGTGGTCGAACGCGGCGAGCGCGACGCTCGGCCCGGGCAACGGCAGCCTCGCCGAGGTGCTCGACAAGCTGCGCGGCACGGTCGTCACGCTGCGCACGGCGGGCGGCGACAGCGTGCATGGCCGCATCCTCATCGTCGAGGCGCTCGAGAACGAAGCGCATCCGCTGCCCGAGGGCGTGGCTCCGCCGACGCAGCCCGAGAACGACTACAAGGTCACGCTGCTCGACGGCGATCGCATGCAGGTCGTGCGGCTGTCGCAGGTCACCGGCATCACGTTGCACAACGGCGACGTCGCGATGCAGTTCCAGCGCAGCCTCGACGCGACGGCGGGCGAGGGAATGTTCCAGCAGGTCGACGTCACGATCCGGCTCGCGGGCCGGCGCGCGAACGATCTGATCGTCAGCTACGTGGTCAGCGCACCGATGTGGAAGCCGACGTATCGCGTCGTGCTGCCCGACGGCGGCAAGGGCCAGGCGCTGCTGCAAGGCTGGGCGGTCGTCGACAACACGACGGGCGAGGACTGGCGCGACATCCGGCTCTCGCTCACCGCGGGCGCGCCGATCGCGTTCCGCTACGACTTGCACACGCCGCGCGAGGTCCAGCGCGCGGATCTGTCGGCGGTCGGCTCGCAGAAGCACGCCGCCGTCGCGGTCGGCGAGGCCGGTTACGCGCAGCCCGCGCCGGCAACGTCGGTCGCGATGGCGCCGCCGCCTTCGCCCGCCGCGCCTGCGATGGACGAAGGCAAGATGGGCAAGAAGGAGGCGTCTGGAGGCATCGGGTACGGCCGAGGCTCGCTCCATGCGCCGAGGAAGCCGCAACCGGTGGCCAAGGACGTCGACGACGAGGACTTCAGGGAGTCGCCCGAGGACCGGCCCGTCGAGGAGCAGGCGATCGACGCCGGCGCGCTCGCGCGCTCGACGCAGGCGAACACGCACGCGGCCGCGGTCAGCGGGCTGACGCGCTACGACCTGCAGGAGCGGCTGACGGTGCCGGACGGCACGTCGACGATGGTCGCGATCATCAACCAGAACGTCGACGGCGAGGAGACGTTCATGTTCCGGCCCGGCGGCGCCGGCCAGGGCTACGAGGCGAACCCGTACCGCGTGATCCGGTTCAAGAACTCGACGCCGTTCGCGCTCGAGTCGGGTCCGATCTCGATCTATTCGGGCGGCAGCTTCGTCGGCGAAGGCATCAGCGAGCCGGTGAGCGCGGGCGTCGCCGTCACGATTCCGTTCGCGGTCGAGCCGAGCCTGCTCGTCACGTCGCAGTCGCAGTACGCGGGCGACGAGATGCACCTGATCAAGATCGTGCGCGGCGTGATGGAGGTCGAGACGTTCGCGCGCCACACGACGACGTGGGAGGTGACGAGCCAGCAGCCGCGCACCGCCGACGCGGTCGTCTACATCCGCCAGCCCAAGAGCGGCGGCAGCTACACGCTCGCACCGCGCCCGGCCGGCACCGAGGACCTGCCCGACGCCTACTTGATCCCGATGACGCTGAAGGCCGGGGCGACGAAGGCGTCGATGGACGTCGTCGAGCAGACGCCGTCGCACTCGACGCTCACGATCTGGGACAACCGCGCGCTGAACCTGCTCGAGGGCATCCTCGCGTCGGGCGCGATCGACAGCGCGACGCGCGCGAAGCTGCAGCCGATCGTCGATCTGCGCCAGGAGATCGGGCGCATCGACACCGAGGTCGAAGGCAAGCAGCGCACGCGCGCCGAGCTCGACCAGCGTGCGCAGGAAGCACGCGCGAACCTCGACGCGATCAAGAAGGATCCGGCCGCGAGCGATCTGCGCAAGCGCCTCGGCGAGCGGCTCGAGCAGTTCACGAAGGACGGCGACAAGCTCGGCCGCGACCTCGTCGAGCTGCAGACCAAGCGCACCGAGAAGAAGATCGCGCTCGAAGACGCGATGCAAAACCTCGAGCTGCAACCGAAGCAGCCGCTCGTGCCGAAGAAGTGAGTCAGCTCGGCAACCGGCCGAGCCAGGCGGCCGCGAGATTCACCGCCAGAACGCGCTCGTCGCGAACGACACGCCGAGCTCGACGTGCAGCGACCAGGTCTCCACTTCGCCGACTCGCGCCACCCCGTCGACCTCGCCGTACCAGCCGAGCCACGGCAGGCCGGCCGAGAAGTGCCCCCAGTGCCCCGCACCCACCGTCAGATCGTAGTTCGAGCCCAGGTGGGTCGCGCCGACCGCCGCGACGTCGGCGCGGAAGTACGGCGACCAGCGCGCGCGCCAGCACGCGCCCGCCCACGGGCGCACGCGCGCGCCGAGGTGCACCGCGGGCTCGACGCGATCGACGTCCTCCGCGATCGCGAAGTCCGCCGCGACGAACCGGCCGATCCCCACGCCGAACCGCATCGCGACGAAATCATCGTCGCGATACGCACCCGCCAGGTTCGCGTAGCCGACGCCGCCGATGCCGCCGAGCTCCGCAGACAGCGCCGGATCCGCTTGCGCACGCGTGCTCGCGAGCGCGAGCGCGACCACGACTACTGCGAAGGCAGCTCGACCCACCGATAATCCACGTGCGACGTCCCGAGGTGCAGGATCGCGTAGCCGCCGGGCGCGCGCGTCGCACGCGATGCGATGTAATGCAGCGGCCAGCGCGAGCTCGGCACCGTGTCGGCATCGAGCGAGAGCCCGCGGCTGTTGCCGTCAGCGTCGAACACCGCGGAGATGTGCGTGTGACCCGACAGCACGGCCCGCACGTTATCGCGAGTCACGAGCGCTTTGAGCGCGTCGCGCGAGTACGGCCCGATCGTCGCGAACAGCGCGTTGTAGATCGGGTGATGGAAGAACGCGATCGTCGGCGGCGCAGTCGCGGTGAGCACGGTCGCGAGCCACGTCAACTGGCTCGAGTCCGGCCCGCTCGACTCCGAGATCGTCGAGTCGTGGTTGCCGTCGTCGAGATCCTGCCCCGACGACACGCCGACCAGCTGGATCCCGCCGTACATCGCCGCGTAGTCGAGCTCGGGCCCGACGTCCAGCAGGTGGTCGTCGATCCCGGTCGCGTCGTAGTCGTGGTTCCCGGTGACGACGAAGATCGGCACGTTCAGGCGCTCGATCTCGTTCAAGAAGCCCGCGCGCTGGTCGTCCTCGCCAGTATCGGCCGCGTCGCCGGTGAAGATCGCGAAGTCGGGCGCCGGCCCGGCGAGCTCGATCGCATCGATCGACGTGATCACATCGTGAAAGATGCTCTGGGCATCGTTGAACCCGATGTGCGCGTCCGACAGGTGCACGACCGTCGCCGGATCGTGATACGCGGCGACGATCGCGAGCGCGTGCGGCGAGCAGTCCCGCGCACCGCCGACCGCGACGCACAGGCCGTAGAGCCCCGGCGCGAAGTCCGGCAGCACGACGGCCAGATGACAGATCCCGTCGCCGTCGCACGTGCCGGCACCGGTCGCGAGCGGGGTGCCGTCGTCGAGCGAGATCTGCGCCGGCTGGCTGGCAAACTGCGGCGAAATCCACTCGACGTCGATCGTCTCGCCGGCGCGCCGGATCGCTGGTTGAGCCAATCGCGGGTGCGCGAGCACGAGCGAGATGCCCCGAAGCGGCATCAGCACGCGCGCCACGTACGTAGGTGCCTGATGGAGGCCGAGTTCCGCGAGCGGCGGCGGCGGGTAATCCGAGGTCACGTTTCCGGGGCCGCACGCGGCAACCAGGACCCACGCAACCCGGCAAGCTTTGAGGAGAGATCGTAGCATCAGGCAAGTTTCGGCTGGAACCATCACCTCTGCGGCGATCCTACTGGACAGTCAGGGGCTTACGAGTTACGAACTCGCATTCCTGACCCCCAAGCTCGTATGGAAGTCAACAACCCGGAGCCTCGTCCGCGCCGTTCGAACGTATACGGTGTGATTGCCTGCCAAGGTGACTCGCTCACGTTCGGCTCGCGCGACCCCGATGGCATGAGCTACCCGCTCTACCTCGGCCGC
>DASXCY010000042.1:0-23575 GCA_036490935.1 Kofleriaceae bacterium
GCGATCGAGCGCGCGAGCGACGTCTTGCCCACGCCCGGCGGCCCCACGAGGCACAGGATCGGTCCCCGCTGCCGCGGCACCAGCGTCTGCACCGCCAGGTACTCGAGGATCCGCTCCTTGACCTTCGTCAGCCCGTAGTGCTCGGCGTTGAGGATCGACTCCGCCTCGAGGATGTCGTGCCGGTCATCGGTCTTGTCTTCCCACGGCAGCGCGAGCACCCAGTCGAGGTAGTTCCGCACCACCGTCGCCTCGGCGCTCATCGGCGACATCTGCTTCAGCTTCTTGAGCTCCTTCCCACACCGCTCCTTGGCCTCCTTGCTCATCTTCTTCGTCTTGATCTTCTGCTCGAGCTCGCCGAGCTCGTTCTTGAACTCGTCGCGGTCACCCAGCTCCTTCTGGATGGCCTGCATCTGCTCGTTCAGGTAGTACTCCTTCTGCTGCTTCTCCATCTGCTTCTTGACGCGGGTGCGCAGCTTCTTCTCGACCTGGCGGATCTCGATCTCGCCCTGCATCAGCTCGCCGAGCCGCTCGAGCCGCTTCGCCGGTGATGCGTTCTCGAGCAGCTCCTGCTTGTCTTTCAACTTCAGCGCGACGTGCGCCACGATCGTATCGGAGAGCCGGCTCGGCTCTTCGATCGTGCGCACGCTGACGAGCAACTCCTGCGGGATGCGCGTGTTGAGCTTCACGTAGTCGTCGAACACGTCCTGCACGGTGCGCATGAGCGCCGTCAGCTCGGGGCCTTGCTCGTCGGGCTCCTCGACGTCGTCGACGTCGCACGCGAAGAACGGCTCGCTCTGCACGAAGCCGCGAATGCGTGCTCGCGCGCGGCCCTCGACGAGGACCTTCACCGGCCCCTTGGGAAACCGCAGCAGCTGGATGATGTGACCGACGGTGCCGATCGAGAAGATGTCCTCTTCCGCGGGGTCGTCGGTCTTCGCGCGGCGCTGCGCCGCGAGCAGCAGCTGCTTGTCGCCGGCCATCGCCTCTTCGAGCGCCGACAGCGACTTGTCGCGACCGACGAACAGAGGCACGACCATGTGAGGGAACACGATGATGTCGCGCAGCGGGAGCAGGGGCAGCCGATAGCCCCCTCTATCGTCGGATCTCATAGCCCTGATACTTTAGGGGCGACGAGTACTTGAGCAAGAAATGTCGCGTTTCCGTGGTATCGACGCCATACTGAGCAGGGCAAAAATACCACGATCGTGCCGGATCAGCGGGTCACCCACGGCCAACGATCCCGTGACGATCCCGGTCCGCGTGTAAGCGTGATCGCGAACGATCGGCATGGCATTCGCGCTGCTCCTCTTCGCGCGCGTACGTGCAGATTCACGATGATCCACCCACGCTCGTCGAGGCCTTCTTGCTCGTCGAGCAGCCGCGCCAGCGCATCAGCCACTGGACGCAGGCGCTGGCCGCGCTCGACGCATCGACCGCGCCGCCGCTCGCGTCGGTGCACGCGTTCTACGATTCGATCGCGGACCAGGCCGTGCTCCAGCTTCGTTACGACGCGCTCGCGCTCGGCACCGTGCGCCTCGGTTACGTCGTCGAGGTCGCGCTGCTCGCCGAGGTCGGCATGATCCAGCCCGCCGAGCTCTCCGAGGGCGAGCGCTCGCGATTTCTGTCGGACCGGCTCGCGCGCTGCACGCTGCACGTGTCGTATGCGCGCGACGTCGTCGGTGCGTTGACCGAGCTCGTGAAGCGCATCAAAGACACGCGCGGTGGCAAGTCACAGCCGCCGCCGATCCCGCTCGCGAAAGGCACGCGCGACGACCTGCAGCACACCGTGCAATCGCTCCCCGTCGCGACGACGACCTCGCGCCACGTCATCCCGCGGCCGATGCGCTCCGAGTCTCCGCGCGACGCACTCGGCGCGACGCCGTACATGCCCACGACCGCGGTCGCGCCGAAGGACATGATCTACGCGCGCTACCTGCGCGGCGGGCGCTGGGTGCCGATTCGCGTCGGCGCGCTCAGCTTGAAGGGCGCGGCGCTGATGAGCGGCGCGTTGCCGCGGCTGCACGATCGCGTCGAGGTGGCGCTGTCGTACGGCACGCATCGCGCGCTCGTGCGCGGCGAGGTCGGCAAGATCTCGTCGGTGACCGAGGCAGCCGCGACCGGAGCGTCGACGTTCAGCGTGCAGTTCGAGCACGATTCGTCGTCGCGCGCGCAGCTGACCGAGCTGCTCACCGCGGCGCGCACCGCGAAGGTGACGATCAAGCCGGCGCCAGCCCGCGCGACGCGCCGGTTTCCGGTCGAGCTTCCGCTGTGCGTCGGTACGACGCGCGGCGCGATCAAGGCGGACGCGCTCGACGTCTCGGTCGGCGGGATGTTCGTGCGGCCGGCCTTCGCGCTCGACCGCGGCTCGATCGCGAGCTTCTCGATGGCGCTCGACGACGAGCTCGGTCCGGTCGGCGGCCGCGTGCGGGTGGTCCGCCACATCGCCGATGCGTTCGCGAAGGCGTGCGGCGTGCCACCCGGCTTCGGCCTCGGCATCGTCGAGATGACCGACTACGATCGCGGGCGATGGTCCGCGTTCCTCGCGCGCGTCGAGAAACGCTCGGAGCGTCGCGTCGTCGTCGGTGCGCCGGGCACGCGCCTCGGCGAGCTGCAGGTCGCGCTCGAGTCGTGCGGCTACGTCGTGACCGGCGGCACGGATCCCGGAGCGATCGTGCAGCTCGCGCGCGCGTCGGATCGACCGGTCGACGCGGCGCTGTTCGACGCCGGCTGGCTCTCGAACGGCGCGTCGTCCTCGTGGGTCGAGAGCCTGTTCTCGGCGCGCGGGATCCCATGTGCGACAGCGCTCGGTGACGCGCGTCGCGCGCGCGGGGCGATCGACCGCATCCTCGACGTGGTGTGATTTTTCGCCGCCCCACTGTGAACTCGCGTTCGTGGTCGGACCACGAAGAAACGCGAGCTTCGACGGTGCCATCCGAACTCGCGCGCTGGCCTCGGACTTGCGATGATTCCCGAGCGAAGGAACCACCTCTATGAAGCCTATCAAGTCGATCCTCGTCCTCGCGATCATGCTCGGCGTGCCCGGCCTCGCCGGCGCCCAGGGTTACTACGGCGGCGGCTACGGGCCGGCGCCGATTCCAGGTGGGTTTCACCACCGCATGGGCGCACTGGCCTGGGGTTTCAGCATCGGGCTCGGCGGCATGAGCGATAACGGCAGCGGCATCACGTCGTGCGACAACTGCGACGTGAACCCGGTCGCGTTCGAGGTCGACGGGCACATCGGCGGCATGGTCTCGCCGCGGCTCGCGCTGCTCGCCGAGGTTCAAGGCAACGGCCAGACCGTGCACTCGGACGCGTTCAACGGCGACACGGTGCTGACGCAGAGCGCGCTGATGTTCGCGGCGCAGTACTGGCTCACGCCGCAGATCTGGGTCAAGGGCGGCATCGGTGTGGCCGACCTGCAGGCGCAGGACTCGGACTACCAGATCGACTTCGGCGAAGGCGTGGCGGTGATGGGCGCGGTCGGCTTCGAGCTGATGTCGGCGCGGCGGTTCGCGCTCGACCTCCAGGGCCGCATCATCGAGGGCACGTACAACTCCGGCGATGACCACATCACGTCGGGTACGGTCGGCCTCGGCTTCAACTGGTACTGAGCACGGATCGTACTTCGATAACCGCGCCCCTGCCTCGGTGGGGGCGTTGGCGTTTTCGGTCACTCTTAATGGTGCCGGCAGGGTCGTTCGGGGGAGTTTGGGTCATGCGCTACTGCGTAGTTGCCCTCGCTTTGCTCGCCGTGACGCGCGCGTATGCCGACGAGCGCCGTCCGGTCACCCTGACCGATGCGATCGCGGCGGCGAATCGCGCACCGGCCACGCAGGTCGGCGTGCACGAGGTCGCGGCGGCGGAGGCCAATGTCGACGCCGCCGCCGCGTGGCCGTCGCCGACGGTGAGCGTCGCGACCAACCGCGTGACCGCGCGGCTCGTCGCCGGCGCGAGCGTGCCGCTGCCGGTATTCGGCACGGTCGGCGCGGCGCAGCATCAGGCGCGTGCCGAGGCCGACGCGGTGCGCGCCGAGGTCGAGGTCGTGCGGCGCGAGCTGCGGCATCGCGTCGTCGTCGCGTGGGTCGCGCTCGCACGCGCCGACGGCGACGTGGTGGCGACCTCGATCGCGGCGCAGCAGGCGGCCGAGCTCGAGCTGATCGCGAAGGGACGCCTCACCGCCGGCGTCGGCGCGGATGTCGACGTCACCGTGGCCGCCGCGGCGCGCGCGCGAGCCGACGTGGCGGCCGCGGCCGCGCAGCGCACCGAGGATGCGGCCTCGGCAGAGCTCGCAGGCATCCTCGGCTGGGACCCGGCGCGGCCGCTACGCGCCGACGGCGAGCCCGACACCGGCGAGACCACCGACTTCGAGGCGTTGCGCCGGCGGCTCGCGAATCACCCCGAGCGGGCGGCGGCGTTGCGGCGCGTCGACGCGGCGAGCGCTACGGTCGAGACCGTGCTGAAGCAGCGCTGGCCGGTCGTCGCGATCGAGGCCGAGGTGTCGTACGACGACCCGACGATGGAGCCCGATCAGCGCGACGACGCGCGCATCGGCCTCGCGGTCGAGCTGCCGCTGTTCGCGCGCGTGGGCGCGAAGGCGCGTGCGGCACGGGCGACCGAGGCGGCGGAGCGCGCGCGGCTCGCGGTGACCGAGACCACGCTCGGTGCTGGCCTCGTGGCGGCGTATCGCAACTGGCAGGCGGCGAGCGAGCGGTTGCGCGGGCTCGAGCACGACGTGCAGCCGGCGCAGGAGCGCGCGGCGGCGCTGTCGGCGCAGGCGTATCGCGAAGGCGCGCGCGATCTGGCGACCGCGCTGCAGGCGCAGCGCGATCTCGCGGCGGTGCGAGCGGAGATCAACAGCGCGCGCGCCGATGCGGCCGTGGCGCTGGCGGATCTGCAGCTCGCATCGGGAGACGAGGTCGGTGCGCCGTAGCTGGATCATCGTGGTCGCGCTCGTCGCGTGCAAGCACGAGGCGGCGGACGACGACGACGACAAGCCCGCGGCCGCGGCGGTGACGTGTCGCGCGGTCGTGGCGGCCGATGTCGACGAGACCGTCGAGCTCAGCGGCGTGATCGCGCCGCCGCCGAAGCTCGACGCGATCGTGAGCTCGCCGATCGCCGGGCGAGTCGGCGTGGTCGAGGTCGAGGCCGGCGATCGCGTCGCGGCGGGCGCGCTGCTCGCGGTGATCGAGGATCCCGCGCTGCCGGCCGGATCGGTCGAAGCGAGAGCGGGCGTGACGTCGGCGGAGGCGGCGAAGACGGCCGCGGATCAGGAGCTGGCGCGCGCCGAGCGGCTCGTCACGGCGGGCATCGGCGCGCGCAAGGATCTCGACGACGCGCGCGCGAAGGCCGCGGCGGCGGGGGCCGAGCTCGAGGCGGCGAATGCACGGGCGGGGCTGGCGTCGAAGTGGATGGCGCGTCGCGAGCTGCGCGCGCCGCGTTCCGGCACCGTGCTGCACGTGTGGCGCAAGGTCGGGGAGAGCGTCGACGGCACGACCGCGACGCCGGTCGCCGAGATCGCGGATCTGTCGGCGCTCGAGCTGCACGCGCAGGCGCCGCCGGGCGCGCTCGCGAAGCTCGCCGAGGGCATGACCGCGAGCGCGCGCGTGCTCGGCGTCGACGCGCCGGTGACGGCGTCGGTCGTGCGCGTCGAGCCGGCGGTCGATCCGACCACGCTGCTCGGCACCGTGCGGCTGCGCGTCGACGGCGCGGGGCTGCGCGTCGGCACGGCGGCGACGGCGCGGGTCGTGGTCGCGAAGCGGCCGGGCTTGCTCGTGCCGCCGAACGCCCTGCGCCGCTCGCTCGTCGGCGGCGATGAGGTCGTCGCGTGTGACAACGGCAAGGCGAGCGTGCGCGCGGTGACGGTGGGCCAGCGCGGCGAGCGCGGCGTCGAGATCACCGACGGGCTGAAGGCGGGCGAGCAGGTCGTCGTCGATCACGTCCTCGGCTTGGAAGACGGGCAGGAGCTGACGAGCACGAGCACGAGCACGGAGAAGAAGTGAGCTACGTCAGGTGGCTGAGGACACACGCGAGCCTCGTGTGGATCGCCGCGCTCGCGCTCGCCGCGCTGGGTGTGCTCGCGATCTTCCGGCTGCCGAGCGGGATCTATCCCGAGATGACGTTCCCGCGCGTGATCGTCGTCGCGCACTCGGGACAGCTCGCGCCGGATCTCGTCGAGGCGCAGGTCACGCGGCCGCTCGAGCAGGCGCTCGCGGTCGTGCCGGGCGTGCGTTACGTGCGCGCGCGGACGATCCGAGGTGCGGTCGAGGTGTCGCTGCAGCTCGTCGACAGCGCGGATCCGTTGCAGGTGCAGTACGCGTGTCAGACCGCGGTCGATCACGTCGATCTGCCGCGCGGCTCGACGACGATCGTGCAGCGCGTGCTGCCGACGTCGGTGCCGGTCGTGACGTACAACCTCTCGGCGGCGCCGAATGCACACGCCGATGCGCGGCGGTTGCGCGACGTCGCCGAGCGCATCGTGCGGCCGGCGCTCGTGCGCGTGCCCGGGATCGGCGCGGTCGATCTGCTCGGCGGGCGCGTGCGCCAGATCCAGGTCGAGATCAAGCCTGCCGAGCTCGCCGCGCTGCACCTGACGCCGGCGCAGCTCGCGGCGAAGATCGAGCAAGCCGATCAGGTCGTCGCGGCCGGCCGCGTGTTCGAGGAGCATCAGACGCTGCCGGTCGTGCTCGACGCACAAGCCGCCGATATCGAGCGGCTGCGCGAGCTTCCGATCGCGCAGGGTCCCGACGGGCCGGTGCCGCTGTCGATGGTCGCCGACGTGCCCGACGGCTCGACCGTCGCCGACGGCGCCGAAGATCCCGACGTGATCGTGCGCGGCCCGCGCGGCGAGGCGGTCGCGATCTCGATCGCACGGTTACCCGGCGCGAGCACGCCGGCGGTGGTGCAGGGCGTGCGCGACGCGATCGCACAGCTGCGGCTGCCATCCGACGTCGTGCTCGAGCCCGTCTACGACCAGGCGCAGCTCGTCGACGATTCGATGGCGAGCGTGCGCGACGCGATCCTCGTCGGCATCGGGCTGTCGCTGCTGGTGATCGCGGTCTCGCTGCGCGACTGGCGCGCCGGCCTCATCGCCGCGCTGCCGGTGCCGCTCACGCTGCTCGGCACGTTCGCGGTGATGCGCTGGCTCGGCGTCACGCTCAACTTGATGTCGCTCGGCGGGCTCGCAGTCTCGATCGGCCTGGTCGTCGACGATGCGATCGTCGTCACCGAGGGCATCGTGCGGCGCGTCGAGGACGGTCACGCCGTGCCCGAGGCGGTCGAGCTGGGCACGCACGACATGCTCGCCGCTGTCGTCGGCACGACGTGCACGACCGTGCTCGTATTCGCGCCGCTCGCGCTGCTCACCGGCGTGACCGGCCACTTCCTCGGCGCGCTCGCCGCCACGCTCGTGATCGCCGTCCTGCTTTCGATGGTGATGTCGCTGACGCTGATCCCGGTGCTGGCCGAACGGCTGCGCGCGCATCGCAAGCGCGAGCACGCACCGGCCACGCGCGATCGCGTCGGCCGCAGCATCGCGTGGCTCGTGCATCGCCGGTTCGTCGCGCTCGCCGTGGTCGTCGGCCTGCTCGTCGCCGGCGTGTTCGCCGAGCGCGCGGTGTCGACGGGCTTTCTGCCGCAGATGGACGAAGGCGCGTTCGTCATGGACTTTTTTCTGCCCGCCGGCACGTCGCTCGAGGAGACCGATCGCGTCGCGCTCGCGATCGACGACGTCCTGCGCTCGACGCCCGAGGTCGTGACGTTCACGCGCCGCACCGGCAGCGAGCTCGGCCCGGCGACCGCGACGATGCAAAGCCGCGGCGACATCATGGTGCGGCTCGTGCCGCGCGGCCAGCGCGACGACATCCGCGAGGTGATCGCGCGCGTGCGCGAGCGCATGCATCGCGCGGTGCCCGAGGCGCGCTGCGAATACGTGCAGATGTTGCAGGACGTGCTCGCCGATCTGTCGGGCAGCCCCGCGCCGATCGAGGTGCGCGTGCTCGGCGACGATCCGGCGGTGATCGAGCAATACGCGCACGCCGCCGGCGAGAAACTCGGCAAGCTGGACGAGCTCGTCGATTTCTTCGACGGTCTCGAGGGCAAGACGCCGATCCTGCGCTCGCGCATCGATCCGCTGCAGGTCGCGCGGCTCGGGCTCGGCGCGAATGACGTGGGCGATGACATGCAGATCGCGCTCGCGGGCCGCGAGGTCGCGCAGGTGATCCGGCCCGAGCGCACGATCGGCGTGCGCCTGCGTTATCCCGACGCGATCCGCTTCGATCCCGAGGTGCTCGCGCGCTCGCCGATCGCGTACGGTCCCAAGGCCTTGACGCTCGGCGAGGTCGTCACGTTCGATCGTCAGCTCGCACCAGCCGTGCTGCGCCGCGACGGCCTGCGTCCCGCGATCTTGATGACCGCGGCCGCGAAGACCGGCGACCTCGGCGGCGCCGAGGCCGCGATCCGCGCCGCGCTGCGCGATCTGCCGCCGCCGCGGGGCACGCAGGTCGAGATCGGCGGCCAGGCGGCGGCAGCCTCGGCCGCACGCCTCGAGCTCGTCACCGTCGCGCTCGTCGCGACCGTGCTCGTGCTGCTCGTGTTGCTCGTCCAGCTGCAATCGCTGCGGCTCGCGCTCGTCGTGCTCGTCGGCGCGCCGCTGTCGACCGTCGGCGCACTGCTCGTGCTCGTCGCGACCGGCCTGCCGCTCGACGTGTCGTCGATGACCGGCCTGGTGCTGCTCGTCGGGCTGGTCGTCAAGAACGGCATCCTGTTGCTCGAGCACGCGCGGCGCGGCATCGCCGAAGGGCTCGGCGTCGAGGGCGCGATCATCGCGGCGGCACGGCGCCGGTTGCGCCCCGTGCTGATGACGACCGCGGCCACGCTCGCGGGGCTCGCTCCGCTCGCGTTCGGAATCGGCGCGGGCTCGGAGCTCCAGCGGCCGCTCGCGGTCGCGGTGATCGGCGGCCTCACCCTGGCCACCGCCGTCACGCTCGTCGTCACCCCGGGGCTCACCATGTGGATCGCGAGGAAACCGTCATGATCGAACCAAGCGTGTATTCTGGTGGCGTGCGGGTCGTGCTCGTCGAAGACAATCACCAGCTCGCCGGGTCGATCGCGGGCGGGCTGGGCGAAGAGGGGTTCGCCGTCGAGGTGCTCGACACCGCGGCGGCGGGCATCGCGCGCGGGCTTCGGCGCGATCTCGATCTGATGATCCTCGATCTCGGGCTGCCCGATCGCGACGGCCTCGAGGTGCTCAAGGATCTGCGCGGCGCACGCGTGCACGTGCCGATCCTCGTGCTCACCGCCCGCGACGCGGTCGATGCACGTGTCACCGCGCTCGACAACGGCGCCGACGATTACCTCGTCAAGCCGTTCGCGTTCGCCGAGCTGGTCGCGCGCATCCATGCACTCACGCGGCGCGCGGGCGGTCCGCGCTGGACGCCGGCGTCCGACGTGCCGCTGGTGATGCGCGACGATCTGATCGTGGAGGGCAGCGGCAAGAGCGCGTCGCTGTCGCCGCGCGAATACGCGCTACTCGGCTGCCTGATCCGACGCCGCGGCGAGGTCGTCACGCGCGCCGAAATCCTGAAGGAAGCGTTCGGCTACGACTTCGATCCGGGGACGAACGTGATCGACGTGCACCTCACGCACCTGCGCAAGAAGCTCACCGGCTTTCCGATCACGATCGAAACGGTGCGCGGCGCCGGGATCCGGCTGCTGGTGGCGTCGTGACCGCCGGTCCCACGACGCTCGGGCGAGGGCTCGGGCGCTCGTTGGCGCTCGCGACCGTGCTCGGCATGGTGATGTTCGGCCTGGTGATGGTGCTCGTCTATTACCTCACCGAGGTCGGCGAGTACTGCCAGTTCGCCGGCGAGCTCGAGGACCCGCCGGGCGAGATCATCGAGCAGTGCGCGATCGCGTTCGCGTTCTCGCTACCGCTCGGCATCGCGCTGTCGCTGCTCGTCGGGCGCAAGCTGACGTCCTCGACCACGCACCGCCTCGACACCGTGATCGAGAGCGCCTCGCGCATGACCGGCGAGCGGCTCGACGAGCGGCTCCCGGTGTCGGTCGAACAGGACGCGCTCGACACGCTATCGACCGCGCTCAACGGCGTGTTCGATCGCATCGAGAAGGGTGTGGCCGCACAGGCGCAATTCGCAGCCGATGCCTCGCACGAGCTGCGCACGCCGCTCGCGGTGATCTCGACGAACCTCGAGGTCGCGCGCCGAAAGCCGCGCGACGCGACGCACTGGGAAAAGGTCGCCGACGAGACGCTCGGCGAGGTCTCGCGCATGAACCAGCTGGTCGACAAGCTGCTGCTGCTCGCGCGCGCCGGCGAGGCCGGCTTGCACCACGCGCGCACCGATCTCGCGTCGCTGGCCGCGCTCGCGGTGGAACGCGCGTCGGCGATCGGCGCGAAGCACGGCGTCGATGTCGAGCTCGCGGAGGGCGGCGCCGTCGACGCCGATGTCGATGCCGACGCGATCGCGATCGTGCTCGACAACCTGCTGCGCAACGCGATCGATCACTCTCCGAAGGGCGAGCACGTCGTCGTCCACGTCGAACGCGACCGCACGATGATCGTGGAGGATCGCGGACCGGGCGTGCCCGAGGATCAGCGCGACCGGATCTTCCAGCCGTTCGCGCGCGGCAAGAACCGCGCGACCGATCGCGCGGCCGGCACCGGCCTCGGCCTCGGCCTCGCGATCTGCAAGCGAATCGTCGACGGTCACCGTGGATCGATCCACGTCGAGGATCGATCCGGCGGTGGCGCCCGGTTCGTGGTCACGCTACCGGTGTAGCGTCACGGGAACGACACCGGGCACGCGTCGAAGCTGCTGCCGCTGCCCGGATCAGTCGGCACCGCGACCTCCTGCGCCGATGCATCGATCGAGAGCAGGAAGCTTGCGAGGTCGTCGACCGCGCCCTGCTGGCCGAGCTCGACGCTGAAGTTCGCGTTACCGGCGTTGGTGTGGAACGACCACGCGGGGTTGCCGAACAGATCCTGCAGCGTCGGCGACTGGCCGTGATGCAGGTACGGCGCGCCGAGCGCGAGCCCGTACAGCGACGGCACGTTGAAGCCGGCGCGGCCCTCCGCGCGCAGCAGCGATCCGCCCGATGGCCGCACCTCGAGCGCGTCGGTCGCCGTCTGATCGCCCGGCACGCCGAACGTGCCGACGTTGCGCAGCGAGCACGCGCTCTCGCCGATCGTGACCGCGCTCGGTTCCGCCGGGCCCGTCGCGTCGGCACTCGCGATCGCCGGCTGCCCGGAGACCATCATGCGCGCCGTGCCGCCGGCATCGTACGTCCACGTCGTCGGGAAGAACGCGGGCGCGCCGAACGTGGTCGACGCGAGCGAGCTGTTGGTCGCGCTCGCCGGCGTATAGAACCGCCGCGACACCGTCCAGCCCGAGCCGCCGTGGCACTTCGCGCAGCTGCCGTCGGCGAACAGCTGCGCACCGCGCGCGACCGACGCCGGATCCGTCGCGCGCCGCGCGTGCACGGGCTCGATCGTCTCGACATACGCCTGGATGTCGTCCCAGTTCTTGTTGCCGCAGATCGCGATGCTCGGGTTATCGGCGATCTCGGCGAGCGGCTGCTGCAACCCGCCGATGCCGGTCAGCGAGACCGGCTGCTCCTGGTCGAGGTGGCCGCACCCGCTCATCTGCGGCGCGGTCACGATCGCGCCGAGGCCGCCCGACACGCCGCGCGTGTTGTTCTCGAAGTCGTGCATCTCGTCGTTGATCGCGGTCCAGTTGAGCATGCGCTGCTTCTGCGCGCCGGGGCCGTGCGAGAACGTGCCGTCCTGCGACGTCGTCTGGCGCGGGCCGGCGTTGAACTGCCACGTGATGTTGTCGGTGAGGCCGTCGGGATGGCACGAGCCGCACGACGACCAGCCTTCGCCGCCGGCGGCGCCGTTCGCGACGCTCGCCGACCACCGGCCGCGCCCGGTGAAGTAGAAGCGGCGGCCGCGCTGCTGCGATTGGCCGGTCGCGTCGGTCGGCAGCGCCGCCGCCGACACCGCCGAGGTGAGCTGCTGCGCCGCGAGATCGACGACGCCGAGGTCGCGCGTGATCCAGCAGTTGACGTACGCGCGCTGATGCGCGTTATCGATCGCGAGCCCGGTCGGGCCCTGGCACTGACCGATCGTCGTGTTGCCCGCGAGATCGATCTCCTCGTTCTGCGTCGAGCCGACCGCGACGCCGTCGGCCGCGAACGTGACGCGCACCATGAGGTCGGCGGCGCGGCCGGTGACGTACGCGACGTCGCTGCCGGCGACGAAGTCGATCGCCGACAGCTCGCCGGGCACGAAGCGCGGGCTGGTCGGCGACGGCGCCGGAATCGCGTCGTACAGCTTGCGCGCCAGGTTGACCGTGCCGCTCGGATCGCGCACCTCGGTCGCCGACGCGAGATCCGCGACGTGCACGACCGGGAACACGTTGTTGTCGAAGCGCGTCGGGCCCTGCGGCGACGCTTCGACCGCGGTCACGTACACGCGGCCGTTCGCGACCGCGACCGCGCCGAGCTGGTTGGGCGCGGCGTGCACGGTCGGGTTGCCCGCGACGCCGCCGGCGGGAAACCCGCTGTCGATCGACGCGAGAGAGACGTCCTTCACGTCGGTGAGATCGCCGAGCGAGTACACCTCGACATGGCCGACGCGGCCGTCATCGCTGGCTTCACCGCCCGGCACCGGCGTGCCGAAGTACGGCGCGACGATCAGCGTCTCGTCGGAGTCATTCGCGTCGAGGTTGTTCGTCACCATCAGCGCGCGCGGCCGATCGATCGGGAACGATTGCGAGACTTGCATCGTCGCGGTGTCGATCACCGACACGCGGCTCTCCGCGAATTCGGCGACGAACAGCTTCGCGCCGGTCGGCGATAGCGCGATGCCGATCGGTTCGGCGCCGACCTGCGCCGTCGCGTCGATCGCGGGTGTGCCGCCGTCGATGCCGCGCACGCGCACGACCGTGCCGTCGGCGCGATTCGCCACGTACGCGGTCGTGTTGTCGGGCGCGATCGCGACGCTCGCCGGCGAGCCGCCGGTCGCCACCTTCGCGGTACGCGCGTTGTCGCTGGTCTCGAACACCGACAGCGACCCGTCTTCCGGGTTCACCATCGCGACGTGCGCACCGTCGTCCGAGATCGCGATCGTCGAGCTGCGCGACGCGTGCTGCAGGACCGGGCCCTGCGGCTGCGCGCCGTCGGGCGGTGGTTTCGAGTCACTACCGCATCCCGCCGCCGCTACGATCGCCAATAAGCTTTGCTTCCTAGTCCAGATCCAAGCCATTTAGACCCCCTTCGCTGACGAGAGGGAGGTCGTGGATCGATGTCGCATTGTGCGTATAGTCGCGGCCATGACTCGGGTGGTTGCGCTCGCTTGCACGCTCGCCGTGATCGGTTGCTCGTCGAGCGACGAGCTGTCGGTCACGCTCGACTCCGGTGACATTCACGGCCTGAAGGTCGGCACGATGCGCGAGTTCCTCGGCATCCCGTACGCGGCGCCGCCGGTCGGCGACTTGCGGTGGCGCGTGCCGCAACCGGTCGCACACTGGTCCAAGCCGCTCGAGACCACGGCGTTCGGCAATCAGTGTCCGCAGAAGCTCAGCTACTCGGGTCCGAGCTACGACGAAGATTGTCTCTACATCAACGTGTGGGCGCCATCGGGCGCGCACGATCTGCCGGTGATGGTGTGGCTGCACGGCGGCGCGTTCATCTTCGGCAGCGGCGGCGACAAGTGGTACGACGGCAAGAAGCTCGCGTCGCAAGGCGTCATCCTCGTCACGCTCAACTACCGGCTCGGCGCGCTCGGCTTCCTCACGCACCCCGCACTCGATGTCGAGGATCCGCAGTATCCGACGTCGGGGAACTACGGCATCGAGGACCAGATCGCGGCGCTGCAGTGGGTGCAGCGCAACATCGCCGGATTCGGCGGCGATCCGAAGCGCGTCACGCTGTTCGGCGAATCGGCGGGCGGCTTCTCGGCGTGCCTGCACTACGTGTCGCCCGCGGGACAGGACCTGTTCGCCGCCGCGATCTCGGAGAGCGGGTTCTGCACGACGACGTTCCTCGCGCCGTCACACGCGAACAGCGAGAGCCAGGCGCTCACGCTCGCCGAGCAACTCGGCTGCCCGGGCAGCGATGCGGGCGCGCTCGCGTGCCTGCGCGCGGTCGATTCGCAGACGCTGCTCGGCGCGACCAACCTGCCGCCCGCCTCGGCGATGATGCCGGGCGGGCCGTTCTATCAGCCGGCGCTGCTGCCGAACGTGCTGCCGAACATCGACGGCGTGGTGATCGCGCAACCCGTGGCGCAGGCGTTCTCGGCCGGCCAGTTCGCGCCGCGGCCGCTCGTGCTCGGGAACAACGCAGACGAGGGCACGCTGTTTCACTCGTCCGTGTACGCGATGCCGGTGACGGACGAGACCGACTACGAGGCCGCGCTCGCCGTGCGGTTCGGCGCGAGCAACGTGCCCGCGATCGTCGCGCAGTATCCGATCGCTAAGTTTTCGTCGGCGAACGCGGCGATCGCCGCGGTCTCGGGCGACGCGTTCTTCGTGTGCCCGGCGCGCGCGACGGCACGCGGCGCGGCAGCAGTCGGCGCGCCGGTGTTTCGCTACCAGCTGAACCACCCGCTGGAGAACCCGTTCATGATGGGCCTCGGCGTCTTTCACAGCTCCGACCTGCCGTTCGTGTTCGGCAACGACAACTACCCGCTCGGCCGCGTCGGCTCGTCGGGTGCCGCCCTCGCGACCGCGATGCAGGCGTACTGGATCGCCTTCGCGAAGAGCTACGACCCGAACAGCTCGGGCGGAACGCCCTGGCCGATGTACGACGGCACCGATCCCTATCAGACGCTCGACACGACGATCACGAGCGCCACGGGCCTCAAATCCGACCTCTGCAACTTCTGGGATCAGCTGCCCGTGAACTGATGCGCGTGCTCGCGCTGATCGCCGCCGCGGGGTGTGCGCGCGTGCCGGTGTACGTGCCTTCGCAGAAGATCATCGAGGCCGCACCCGAGCTGAGGCACGACGGAAGCGCCGTCGTGTTCGTGACGCTCGGCGACGCAGGACCGGTCGACGAGTACACGCTTCGGCTCGACGAGCCGGTCCTCGTCGCGGGCGTGAGGCTCACGCTGCGCGGTCTCCTGGACGACTGCCCCGACGGGCCGATCACGGTCGACGACGCGCTGCGCCGCGAGTACCCGCACTGCCTGCTGTTCAGGGAGCACGACGTGCAGGTCAGCACCAGGGGCCACGTCGAGCGAGGGAATCTCTTGCTCGGAATCGGCGCGGTGCTCGTGATCGTCGGCACCATCGCCTTGCTCTGGTAGGGCGTCAGATCGGACCGGGACCGGCGAATCTGTGCTTGAACCGGCACCGCCGGATTCGTTATCGTGCGCGATGCTATGAGATGCGTGGTCGCGTGTATCGGGATCGGGATGCTGCTGGGGTGCCAGCAGTACGCGAACCTCAAGCAGCGGTACTTTCCGCCGGATGCGCCGTGGACGCACGTGCCGGCGGCGAGCGGGCAGCTGAGTGATCCGCTGTCGGGCACGTGCAGGATTCCGCAGCACGTCGACGACTACTACGGATTCTCGATCGGTTATCCGGCCGGCTGGCGCATCGACTACTCGTCGGGTGCGCTGTTCGTCGCCAAGGACGACACGCAGCTGGTCGGCGCGATCGTGTTTCCGGCGCGGTTGCGCCGCACCGGCGTGCCGCCCGAACAGCTCGCGAACGGGTTTGCCGAGAGCCTCGCGCGCACCGTCCGGGCCGGCGGCGGCACGTTCGAGCTCGTCGACAAATTCACCGACGGCACGACCGCGACCGCGACGGTGGTCGCGAGCGTGCACGGCGTCGCGGTGCGCGGCCCGCTGCAGGTGATCGAGCGCCCCGGCTTCGCGACGCTCAAGCTGTACTGGGCCCCGGACAATCAGCTCGCCGCCGAAGAACCGATGCTCAAGCAGGTCGTGACCTGCTTCAAGCGCAGGACGACGATCACGAGCCGGCACCCGGTCGCGCCGGCCGGCGGGCCACGCACGCGCATCGGCGTCGCGGGCGGCGGCGGCGCGGCGGCGCAGGCTCCGGCGGCGCAACCGCTGCGCGAGTATCACGGTCGCTACTTCACGATCGGTTTGCCGGCCGGCTGGGCGGTCGCCGACGAGACCGCGCACGGCATCGACGTCGTCGCGACGGATCACAGCGCGGCGTTCGGCTTCGGGTTCGTGATCGGCACGCTGCTGCGCCCCGACGTCATGGTCATGCAAGGCATCCAGCAGCTCTATCCAGGCGTGCAGATCGCGCAGAGCGGCTTTCCGCCGGCGCCGGCCGGCTGGCAGATCGCGGCCGCGGAGTTCGCCGGCCGGCAGACGAACGGCATCGAGATTCACGGCTTCTCGCGCGCGGCCAAGGGCGAAGGCGTGATCCTGACCAGCATCTGGACCACGACGCCCGCGAAGTGGACGCCGATGCAGGCGACGCTTCAGGCGATGGCCGCGAGCGTGCAGATCCAGCCCGCTGCCGTCGCGCAGGTGCAAGCCGGCATTCGCCGCCAGCTCGCGAGTTACCCGCCGATCCGGCCGTCGACGCCGACCTCGACCAGCAGCGCGAGCAGCAGCGGCGGGATCGGCGGCTGGGACGACGGTCAGGCCACGCACGATCGGATCCAGCAAGGCTGGTCGGACTCGATGCTCGGCCAGGAGCGCACGGTGTCGCCGTCGAGCGGCGAGGAGTACGTGGTGCCGACGAACGCGTGGAGCGAGACCGGTCCGCAGGGCGCCGGCTATTACCGCGCGGTGCCGGGCGGCGGTGCGGAACGCCTCGACGTGATCGACAACAGCGGCAACGCGCAGTGATTCGCGCGTGAAGTCCGACGACGCCACCGCGCCGACCGCGTTGCCGACGCCCGACGTCGCGAACGCGGCCACGCAGGCCGAGTCCTCGGTCGGCGGCACGGCGACGACAGGCGATGCTCCGCTGCGCGGCACCGTCGACGCGCTCGTCGTGGTCGATCGCGCGCACTACGAGGTGCTCGCCGAGTTCGGGCGCGGCGGGCTCGGCCGCGTGCTGCGCGCGCGCGATCGCCGCACCGGCCGGATCGTCGCGATCAAGGAGGCGCTGCGCAGCTCGCCGTCGCTGCTGGCGCGGTTCGCACGCGAGGCGATCGTCACCGCGAACCTGCAGCATCCCGCGATCGTGCCGGTGTACGAGGTCGGCAAGTGGAGTACCGGCGATCCGTTCTACGCGATGAAGCTGGTCGCCGGGCATTCGTTCGCCGAGTCGGTCGCGCGCGCACGCACGCTGCGCGATCGCATCGCGCTGCTGCCGCACGTGATCGCGGTCGCCGACGCGCTCGCCTACGCACACGGCGAGCGCGTGATCCATCGCGACCTCAAGCCCGCGAACGTGCTGATCGGCGACTACGGCGAGACGGTCGTGATCGACTGGGGCCTCGCGAAGCGGCTCGGCGACGTCGACGAGCCGACCGAGACCGACGACGATCGCGCGACCGGCGGCGAGACCGTCGCCGGCTCCGTGCTCGGCACGCCCGGCTACATGGCGCCCGAGCAGGCGCGCGGCGAGCCCGCCGACGCGCGCGCCGACGTCTACGCGGTCGGCGCGATGCTGTACGAGCTGCTCTCGGGCAAGCGCCCGTACGCCGACGCGACCTCGGTCGACGAGCTCGTGCGGCTCGCCGGCGAGCGCGCACCGCGACCGCTCGGCGAGCTCGCCCAGGAGATTCCGCGCGAGCTCGTCGCGATCGTCGAGCGCGCGATGGCGTTTCGCGCGGCCGATCGCTATGCGGATGCGCGGCAGCTCGCCGACGACCTCAAGCAATTTCAGACCGGCGGCCTCGTCGGAGCCTACGAATACACCGCGTGGCTGCGCGTCCGGCGCTGGGTGCGCAAGCATCGCGCGGTCGTCTCGGCGGCGGCGATCGGCGCGGCCGCGCTGATCGTCGTCGGCGCGTTCAGCATCGAGCGCATCCGCGCCGCGCGCGATCGCGCGCTCGCCGCGCAGGCGGTCGCCGAGGATCGCGCCGCCGCGCTCGCCGAGGAGCAAGGTCGCCAGCTGATCACGACCGGCGATGCGTCGCGCGCGCTGCCGTTTTTCGCGGCGGCGGTCGCCGCGGGCCGGCACTCGCCCGCGCTCGAGTTCGAGGTCGGGCGCGCGCTCCAGCAGCTCGCGCCGGTCGAGGCGGTGATCCCCGGAGCCGGCCCGCACGCCGAGATCGACACGCTGTCGTACTCGCCCGACGGCACGCAGCTGGTCTCGGCCGGTCGCGAAGACGTCGTGCGGCTGTGGGATCCGCACAGTCATCGTCTGCTCGGCGAGCTCGGCGAAGGATTCCTCGCGCAATGGTCGCCCGACGGCAGCTACATCGCGGTCGTCGAGCACGCAGGCGATGTCGTGCTGTACGATCCGCGGACGCGGCGCGAGCTCGCGCGGCTGCCGTTTCACGCCGATCGCACGAACCTGCCGGTGACGATCGCCCTGTCGCCGCGCGGCGATCGCATCGCGATCGGCGGTCGCGCGGGCCTGGTCACCTGGTGGGATCCGAGGACGCGCCGCGAGCTCGCGCGCGTGACTGCGCACACGGCCGCGATCGCGGCGCTCGCGTTCTCGCCCGACGGTACGCGGCTCGGGACGTGCGGCGGCGATCGCGATGCCAGGCTGTGGGACCTCGCGACCGGCCGGCTGATCGCGACGCTGACCGGCCATACCGATCCGGTGATCGATCTTGCGTGGTCATCCGACGGCTCGCGCGTCGTCACCGCGAGCTCGGACTGGACGGCCGCGGTCTGGGACGCGGCGACCGGCAAGCGCCTGCTCGCGCTCGCCGATCACAAAGCCGCCGTCGACTCCGCGCGGTTCACCGGCGACGGCGCACGCGTGCTCACCGCGGCGGCCGACGGAACGATCGCGATGTGGGACGCGGCGACCGGCGCGCCCGTGTTCGCGATGACCGCGACGAGCCCGGTGCTCGAGGCCGAGCTGTCGCCCGACGGCGCGACCATCGTGAGCAAGTCCGTGCGAGGCGAGATCGGGCTGTGGTCCGCGCGCGACGGCAGCGCGATCGGGGTGCTCGCCGGCCACGTCAGCTCGGTGCTCGCGACCGCGTTCTCGCCCGACGGCTCGCAGCTGGCCTCGAGCGCGCTCGACGGCGACTTACGGTTGTGGCGGCTCGCTCGCGCCGACGAAGCGACCGTGCTCGACGTCGCCGGCACGACCGTGATGCGCGGCGCGTTCTCGCCCGATGGCTCGCGCATCGCGGTCACCTCCTCGGATCCGGTGCTGCGGCTGTTCGACGCGACGACCGGCGCACGCGTCGCCGAGCTGCGCGGTCATACCGGCGGGATCGAGCTCGTCGCGTTCTCGCCCGATAGCTCGCTCGTCGCGAGCGCGAGCAAGGACGGCACCGCGCGCATCTGGCGCGTCGCGAACGGCGAGCTCGTGCGGACGCTCGACGCGCAGGCGCAGCGCGTGCGCTGGGTCGGGTTCTCGCCCGATGGTACGCAGCTCGCCACCACGCACGACGACGGCACCGCACGGCTGTGGGACGCGGCGAGCGGCGCGCCGATCGCGGTGCTCAAGCCCGAGCTCGGCCATCCGCGGTTCGGCTTGTGGAGCCCCGACAGCTCGCGCTTCATCACGCCGTGCGACGGCTCCGGCGCCGTGCTGTGGGATCGCACCGGCAAGGAGCTCGCGATCGCGCCGCTCGCGGGTGCCGAGCTCGTACCGAGCGCGGTGTGGAGCAACGACGGCGAGCGCTTCGCGCTCGGCAGCTCGCTGCCGTACATCGGCGTGTACGATGGCCACACGGGTCATCAGGTCGCACGCCTCGCCGGTCACACGACGGGCGCGATCATGTCGCTCGCGTTCTCGCCCGACGGCGCGCACCTGCTGAGCGGCGGCAACGACGGCTACGCGCGGATCTGGGACGTGCCCGACCAGCGCGGCGCGATCGGTGACGGCATCTTCGAGGTGTGGGGCGCGAGCTACTCGCCCGACGGCGCGCTGATCGCAACCGTCGGCCACGAGCGCGCGATCGACATCTGGGATCCCGCCACCGGCAACCTGGTCGGCCGCTTGCCGACCGCCATGACCGGCACGCAAATCTGGTGGAACCGCGACGGCTCGCGTTGCTCCGGCTCGGCGCCGGCGCTCCGGTCTTGTGGCGCGTGCCGCCGTGGCACGGCACCGCCGTCGAATTACAGCAGCGCCTGCGCTGCGCGTCGCGCTGGCGTCTCGCCGGCGCGACGCTCGAGCCGGCGACGCCGGATCCGGCGGCGTGCGGTGGCTAGCACGGGCCGCCGATGAACGTCGGACCGGCGCGGGAGACCTCGGTGCCGGAGTGGCGGACGAGGAGCTGCTCGAGACCGCGCCACGCGTGGCCGACGAGCACGAGCTGGCCGTCGCCGTCGACGTCGAGCAGCGTGTCGAGGGTGTCGAGCTCGGGCAGCGCGCGCTGCGCGACGGGAAGCAGCGTGGCGTAGGGCCCGAGCCGGTACAGGCCGAACAGGTTCGTGTCCGGATCGCCGCAGCCGTGATCGCGATGCTCGGTCACCGCGATCCACGTGTCGCCGGTCACCGGATGGCGCAGCACGCGCGCCGTCACGACGAGCGCGGGATCGGCGAGCACGCTTCCGGTCCGATGCCACGTGTCGATCCAGCCGGTCTGCGCGGCGCGGGCCGCCGGCGATGTCTCGAGTAGCTGCCGCGCACGCGCCGCGAGCTGCGGATCGTCGACGACCGCCGGGATCGCGGCCGGCGGCAGCGACGCGTCGCGCGCGTACGTGCCGGCGCAGCCGTCGAGCGTCGCGGCGATCACCTTGCGGCCATCGGCCATCAGCAGCACCGGGTCCCAGGTCTTGTCGCCTGACTGCACCCAGTCTGGATCGCCGACGACACGCGCGACCAGCGCGAAGCCGGTCACCCGCGCGCGGCAACCGGTGTCGAGCACGACGCGGCGCCCGCGCCACGCGCGATCGTCCGGCGGCACGAGCTCGCCCTGCAGCGGGTGGATGAACGAGGACACGTCATCGTCTTCGTATACCTGCTGCTCGTCGATGTCGCCCGGATACCAGGTGCCGAGATCCTCGAGCTGCATGAACGTCGTGCCGCCGGCGCGAAACACGAACGAGAACCGCGCACCCGGCGGCAGCGGCGGCGGCTGCGGAACGGCAATGGTGACTGGCGCGACCGGCGCGCTCGGCGGGGGCGGCGCGATCGGGGCGGCGTGCGGCAACAGCGCGATCACCACCGCCGTGGCCGTCAGCGTCATCGACATCGCACCCACCGCCACGTCGCGCGTCGCGAGGTTCATCCGGTCAGGACGAGCAAGCGACGTGCCGCGCGCGCCGCGAGTCGCCGCGCGGACTTGCCCGCGCGTGCGTCCGCGGAGCCACTACTGCCGCGTGTAGACCGGGTCGCACAACACGGCCGTGCTGCCCTCGAGCTCGCGCCCGTCGATCCGGGTCAGCGACCGCGTGCTCTCGAAGCCGGTCTGCTGGATCGTCACCGTGACCACCTTGCCGGCGAGCGTGTACGTCCCGGCCTGGATGTCGCCGTGCAGATCGTTGACCGTGAACGTCCCGTCGTCGGCGAACGCGTAGGTGTCGCCGGTCTTCGACTTCGTGCCCGGGTTGCCGCCGGTGTCGATCGGCCACGACGCCTCCGACGACGACCACGACTCGATCACGCCGCTCGACGGCGGCTTGCCGCTCGGATAGAACGCGGCGTCGCACAGCGACTTCCCGGTCGCATACGCGAGGCTCTGGACGCCGGCCTGATAGGTCGACGCGTCCTCGGGGTTCGTGAACGTGCCGGTCAACGTCAGCAGCGGGCTGTCGTTGTCGTCGCCGAACATGAACATCCCGGTCTCGAGCTGCGAGACGCCGGTCGGGTTGACGATCCCGAACTGAAAGCTGCCGTCGGCGCCGAACACGTACTGCGTCGTGTAACCGTTCGACGCCTCGCCCTGCCACGTGCCGACGAGCGAAGGCAGCCCTTGTGGAGCGTCCGACGCGCAGGCCGAGACCATCGCGAAGCAAACGATCGCGCCGAGACGCATCCGCTAGCCTTCGGCGGCCTTCGATTCCTTCGAATACGTGATCAGCGGCTGGCCGTGCTTTTCGATCACGTCCTCGTTGATCAGCACCTCGTTCACGGTCTGACCGGGCGTGTCGAACATGATGTCGAGCAGCGCCGCCTCGAGGATCGCACGCAGCCCGCGCGCGCCGCTCTTCTGCGACGCCGCCATGCTCGCGACCTTGGTCAGCGCGCCCTTGCCGAACTTCAGCTTCACGCCGTCCATCTCGAACAGCTTCTGGTACTGCTTGACCAGCGCGTTCTTCGGCTGCGTGAGGATCTGCACGAGCGCTTCTTCGCTGAGCTCGTGCAGCGGCGCGATCACCGGCAGGCGGCCGATGAACTCCGGGATCATGCCGTACTTCAGCAGATCCTCCGGCTCGATCTCCTGCAGCAGCTCCCACTGCGTGCGCTTGATCTTCTTGTTCATGCCGGCGCCGAAGCCGATCAACTTCTGGCCGATGCGGTTCTCGATGATGTCTTCGATTCCGGTGAACGCACCGCCGCAGATGAACAGGATGTTCGTGGTGTCGACCTGCAGGAACTCCTGCTGCGGGTGCTTGCGGCCGCCCTTGGGCGGCACGCTCGCGGTCGTGCCCTCGATGATCTTCAGCAGCGCCTGCTGCACGCCCTCGCCGGAGACATCGCGCGTGATCGACGGGTTGTCGGACTTGCGCGCGATCTTGTCGATCTCGTCGATGTAGACGATGCCGCGCTGCGCGCGCTCGATGTCGTGATCGGCGTTCTGCAGCAGCGAGACGATGATGTTCTCGACGTCCTCGCCGACGTAGCCGGCCTCGGTGAGGTTCGTCGCGTCGGCGATCGCGAACGGGACGTTCAGGATCCGCGCGAGCGTCTGCGCGAGCAGGGTCTTGCCGCTGCCGGTCGGGCCGAGCAACAGGATGTTCGACTTCTGCAGCTCGACATCCTCGTCGGACTGGCCGGTCTGCTTGTGATCGATGCGCTTGTAGTGGTTGTGCACCGCGACCGCGAGGATCTTCTTCGCGCGCTCCTGGCCGATCACGTACTCGTCGAGCACCTTCTTGATCTGCGCGGGCTTCGGGATCGACGACGAGCCGTAGCTCTGATCTTCCTTCTCGATCTCCTCGGCGATGATGTCGTTGCACAGCCCGATGCATTCGTCGCAGATGTACACGGTCGGGCCAGCGATCAGCTTCTTGACCTCTTTCTGCGCCTTGCCGCAGAACGAGCAGGTCAGGCTGGCACCGTCGCGTTTTTCGATCGGGGGCATCTCGCAACAGAGTAGCGCGACTTCTACTTCTTGTCGGCCTTCTCGGAGCCGTCTGGCTTCTTCTTCGCCGTGATCAAGACCTCGTCGATGATGCCGTATTCCTTGGCCTGGGCCGACGACATGAAGTTGTCTCGGTCGGTGTCGTTCTTGATCTTGTCGACGTTCTGGCCGGTGTGCTTCGCGTAGAGCTCGTTGAGGGTCTCGCGCGTCTTCAAGATCTCCTTCGCGTGGATCTCGATGT
>DASXCY010000043.1:0-63174 GCA_036490935.1 Kofleriaceae bacterium
GCCGAAATCGCGGAGCAGATCGCGCGAGGCCGAGGCGCCGCCCCGACGCGCTCCTCGTCGGAACGCGAGGACGCGGCAACGAAGGGATCGCGCTAGCTGCCGCCGCGAGGCGGATCAGCACAGGCGAACTCTGGGGTTAGGATCGGGCTGCCGGCTCGGCGGGGCCCTGCGGCATCTCGCGGACGCGGCGCAATGGCAGCAGGAACAGCGGCGCGGCGAGGCCGACCACCACGCCGATCCAGACGGCGGTGCGGATGGTCGTCAGCTCGCCGATCAGGCCGGCGACGAGCGCCGTGATCGGCAAGAGGCCGGCCGTGCAGATGAGGAATGCCGCGTTCGCGCGGCCGAGCACGTGGCGCGGCAGCACCGTCTGGCGGAGCGTGACCGCCTGGATCACGAACGCGACCGAGCAGCCGTCGCCGATCAGCTGGTGCGCGGACAGCAGCACGATCACGGTCGCGCGCGAGCCGCCGGCGAGCGGGATGAACAGGCCGGCGGCGAGGCTCACCGTCGAGGCGACGATCAGCGTCCAACCGACGCCGATCGAGCGCGCGAGCCGCCGCGAGATCAGCGCGCCGCCGAGCGAGCCAACGCCGCCCATCGCGATCACGATGCCGAACGTCGACTCCGACAGGCCGAGCACGCGCAGGCAGTACGGCGCATACAGCGCGCTGAAGAATCCGCCCGCGACCGACCACACCATGAACGCGGCGACGATCCAGCGCACCTGTGGATGACCGAAGATCGCGCGCATCCCGACGCCGAGGTCCTTGCGGCTCTGCCAGCCGCGCGAGGCGGCCGGCTGCGGCTCGGGCGACGGTTCGACCGCGCGGATGCGGCCGAGCTGCACCGCGGACCACAGATAGCTCGCGCTGTTGATGATGACCGCGAGCGGAGCGCCGAGCGCCGCGATCAGGATGCCCGCGCTCGACGGACCCAGGACCTCGGCAGTCGCCTCCGTGGTCTCGAGCTTCGAGTTGCCCTCGGCGAGATGGCCGGCGCCGATCAGCGTCGGCAGGTACGCGATGTCCGTGATCTGGAACAGCGACGACGCCGCGCCGACGAGCGCGCCCACCGCGATCACCTGCGCCATCGTCAGCGCGTCGACCAGCCACGCGATCGTCAGCGACGCGACGACCGCGCCGCGGAACACATCCGCCGCGATCAGGATCGGTCGCTTGCGATTGCGATCGACGAAGCCGCCCGCGAACAGCGCGAGCACCACGCCGGGCGCCAGCTGCAGCGCGACCAGCATGCTGAA
Source organism: Kofleriaceae bacterium (assembly GCA_036490935.1). Taxonomy (GTDB): domain Bacteria; phylum Myxococcota_A; class Polyangia; order Haliangiales; family Haliangiaceae; genus JABFXX01. Next base: position 1,262 of record DASXCY010000043.1, read on the forward strand.
CACCGCTTCCGGTACGCCCAGCGTGTTGACCGCGATGATCGGCAGCGCCGTCCGCGTGATCCGCGCGCCGAACGCACTGATCGCCTGCGCGGACCACAGCCGCATGAAATCGGCGTGGGCCCACAGACCGGTGCGCTCGGACTTGTCGCGCTGCACGCTAGTCAGTGGGAAGAATTACGGCCAAAGCGCCAGAGCCGCCAAGGCGACGCCAGCCGGAGAACGAGGTCTCTTCTGGCGTCCTGCTTGGCATCTGCGGCGGCTTCGCGGTTGATCCGGCCGCCGATCAGAACGGAATGTCGTCGTCGGGGCCGCCGCCACCGCCGCCGCCACCACCACCACCACCGCCGCCGGCACTGGCGTAGGCGCCCGCGAAGTCCCCCTCGGAGGGCGGAGGCGGATCGCTCGCGCGGTTGTCGCGGCCACCTTCACGGCCGCCGCCACCGCCGAGGAACTGCACGTCCTGCGCGATGATCTCCGTCATGTAGCGCTTGTTGCCTTCCTTGTCGTCCCACGAACGAGTCTGGATGCGGCCCTCGACGTAGACCTGGCGGCCTTTCGCCAAGTACTTCGAGCACACCTCGGCGCGCTTGCCCCACACGACGATGCGGTGCCACTCGGTGCGCTCCTGGCGCTGCCCGTTCTTGTCGTTCCAGCTCTCGCTGGTCGCGATGCGCATCTCGCAGACGCCCTGCCCGCTGGGCGTGTACCGCATGTCGGGATCGGCGCCGAGATGCCCGACCAAGATGACCTTGTTGACTCCACCTGGCATGTTCGTCTCTCCTTCGGTTCCGGAACGACCTCCGTTCCGTGAGTCAAGCCGTAGCACGGCGCTCTGACACGCGGGATAGTCGCGGTGATGTTCGGCACGCTGCGTGTCGCGGTCGTCGTCCCCGCTTTCAACGAAAGCGCGAAGATCGCCGACACCGTCGCGACCGTCCCCGCGTGCGCCGACGCCATCTTCGTCGTCGACGACGCCTCGCGCGATGACACGGCGGAACGCGCGCGCACCGCCCGCGCGGGAGTCGAGGTCCTCCGCCACGCTGAAAATCGCGGGGTCGGCGCGGCGATCGCCACCGGTTACCGCGCCGCGCTCGCCGCGCGCGCCGACGTCGCGGTCGTCATGGCCGGCGACGGTCAGATGGATCCGCACGACCTGCCCGCGCTGCTCGCGCCGATCGCCGCCGGCGAGGCCGACTACGTCAAGGGCAACCGCTTCGCGCATCCCGAGATCTGGCGCGCGATGCCGCCGGCGCGCATCGTCGGCAACGCGCTGCTGTCCGCCGCGACGCGCGTGACCTCCGGCTATCGCCACGTGTTCGACTCGCAATGCGGCTACACCGCGATCCATCGCCGCGCGCTCGCCGCGCTCGATCTCGACGCGCTGTGGGCGCGCTACGGCTATCCAAACGATCTGCTGTCGCGGCTGCACGTCGCCGGCATGCGCGTCGCCGACGTCCCCGTGCGCCCGGTCTACGGCGCGCACTGGAAGAGCGGCATCCACCTCGGCACCGCGCTGCATCCGATCCCGTACGTGCTCGTGCGCTCGTTCTACACGCGGCTGCGCGCGCAGGCTCGCCGATGAGGATCGGCGTCATCACGACGTCGTACCCGCGGTTCGCCGGCGATTGGGCGGGCAACTTCGTCGGCGAGCACGTCGCCGCGCTGCGCGCCGCCGGCCACGACGCCGACGTGATCGGCGCGCACACCATCGCGAGCTCGCTCTTCTATAGAGGAGGCGCGCCCGACGAGCTCGTCCACGCGCGCGCGTGGCCCGCCGCCGCCGCGTTCACCGCGCGCCTCATCGCCGCGGTCGCCGCACGCGCAGGCGCGTGGGATCTCGTCGTCGCGCACTGGCTCGTGCCGTCGGCGCTCGCCGCGCTCGCGGCGCCGCGCGTGCCGGTGCTCGCGATCGCGCACGGCGGCGACGTCCACACGTTGCGCCGCACGCACTTGCTTCGCCCGCTGCTGCGGTTGCTCGAGCTGCGCGGCGCACGGCTCGCGTTCGTCACCGCCGAGCTGCTCGCCATCGCGCGCGCGCACGGCTTCACCGGCGATGCGCTCGTCCAGCCGATGGGCGTGCCGCTCGCGCGATTCGCGAACCTGCCGCGCGCGCCGCGCACGCCGCCGCGCGTCGCGATCGTCGCGCGCCTCGTGCCGCTCAAGGGCATCGACATCGCGATCCGCGCGCTCGCCCACGTGCGCGCGCCCATCGAGCTCGCGATCGCCGGCGACGGCCCCGCACGCGCCGACCTCGAGCGCCTTGCCGCCGGCCGCGCCACGTTCCTCGGCGCCGTCGACGAAACCGCGCGCGATCGGCTGCTCGCCGAATCCGCCGCCGTCGTCGTGCCCTCGCGCGTCGTCGCCGGCGGGCGCAGCGAAGGCCTGCCGCTCGTCGCGCTCGAAGCGCTCGCCGCCGGCGTGCCGCTCGTCGCATCAGCCGTCGGCGGCCTGCCGAGCCTGGCGCCCGCCGCCGCGCTCGTCCCGCCCGACGATCCGCACGCGCTCGCCTCGGCGATCGATCGCGTGCTCGCCGCGCCGCCGCCCGCGCACGAGCTGCGCGCCGCCGTCGCCGCGCTCGGCTGGCCCGACGTCAGCGCGCGCTTGCTCGCGCATGTCGCGTAGCAGCTCGTGCTTCCATGCGTAACCTGCTTCGCACTGCGGTCCGACCTCTGCCGCGCTGCTGTGTGTCCAACTCGTCGCAATCACGTGACGATCGCTCGGCGAGCGTGCGATGAATAGATCTCCGATGGCGGCACGGTTGCTGCTAGCTCCCCTGGCGATGGCTGAAGCGCCGCGGTTCGACGTCTCCGTCATTTTGCCGTTCGGAGACCACGAGGAAGCCGTCGGGATCGCGGTGCGTCGCACCGCCGAGCATCTCCGCGGCTTGCACCTCAGCTTCGAGATCCTCGCGATCGACGAAGACTCCGGCGACAACTCGCACGCGGTGCTCGCGCTGCTGCGCGCCGAGGTGCCCGAGCTGCGCGTCACGCACGCGTCGGGTCGCGGCCGCGGCGTCGATGCCGGCGCCGGCCGCGCACAAGGCACGCTGCTCGTGGTCGCGACGCCCGATGTCGCCGCCGCCTCGCTCGACGGCATGGGCGACGCGTGCCGTCGCCTGCTCGCCGGTGACGGCGACGCCGAGGTCGCGCTCGCCCGTTACACGGTCGCGCATCGCGTGCGGTCGCTGATCGCGTTCCGCGGCGCGCGCCTGCTCGGCCCGGCGATGCACCGCCGGCTCGCCAAGCGCCTGGAGCTCCGGCAGCTCTCCGTCCGCATCGCCGGCGCCACGGTCAACACCACGGCCGTCGGCCGGTTGCGCGCGTTTGCCGCCCGCGCCGGCCGCGTCGCGTAAGCCGCGCGCGGCTGCTATGATCCGGACCGAGTGTTCTGGTTCTACGTCGCTGCGCTGTTCTCGCTCGCGTTCCTGATCGTCGTCCACGAAGCGGGTCACTACTTCGTCGCGCGGCGCTGCGGGATGAAGATCGAGCGCTTCAGCATCGGCTTCGGGCCGGGCATCCTGAAGCGCAAGTCGAAGAAGACCGGCACGACGTTTCAGATCGCGCCGATCCCGTTCGGCGGCTTCGTCGAGATCCGCGGCATGAACATCGCCGAGGACGTCGATCCCGACGACCGCGCCGCGTACCCCAACCGCCCGACGTGGCAGCGCTTCATCACGATCTTCGCCGGCCCGGCGACGAATTATCTCTCGGCGATCGTCGTGATGTTCGTCCTGTACGCGACGTTCGGGATGCAGAGCACGTGGGGCTGGTACGGCGTCGCCGAGGTCAAGGACACCTACGACGCGCACGGCAAGCTCGACCCCGGCGATCGCATCCTCGCGGTCGATCATCAGCCGCTGCTCGCGAGGGGCGATCACGACGGCGTGCACGCCGACTCGCTGGTCAAGCGCATCAACGCGAAGGCCGGCCAGCCGGTCACGCTAACGATCGAGCGCGACGGCAAGCGCTTCGACGTCGACATCCAGCCCAAGCTCGCGAAGGACGACGCCGGCAAGGAGCTGCTGCAGGACGGCAAGCCGTACTACCTCGTCGGCATCGTCCCGACCGAGCAGACCGAGTTCGTCGACGTGCCGCTCTCGGAGGCGGCGGCCAACGCGGCCTACTTCCCGATCGATCAGACCGTCTTCATCGCGTCACAAGTGCGCGACATCTTCTCGGGCAAGGTCAAAGCCGACCCGCGCGGCCCCAAAGGCATCTTCGACGAGTTCGCGAAGGCGTGGAAGCTCGGCCCGTTCACCGGGCTCTACCTGGTCGCGGCGCTCAGCGTGTACCTCGGCCTGTTCAACCTGCTGCCGATCCCCGCGCTCGACGGCGGCCGCCTGGTATTTCTGTTGTACGAGATGGTCACGCGCCGCCGCGCGAACCCGAAGATCGAGGCGATGGTGCACATGGCCGGCATCATGGTGCTCGGCGTCGTCATGATCCTCGTGACGATGCGCGACTTCGGCGTGTTCTCGTAACCGCGCCCGCTCACTTCAGCGTCGTTCGAATGGCCGCCGGCGCATCGCCGACCGGACCGGAGGCCCAGAAGATGCCGGTGTCGCCGATCGCGAGCGCGTACGGATCGCCCTGGTGCTCGGCGATCGTCTCGACCGCGCCGCTGCCATCGAGCGCGATGCGCCGGATCGAGTCGGCCGTCATCCAGTACAGGTGGGTCGTCTTCGTCTTCCGCGCCAAGAAACATCCCAGCAGCCGTCCGCCCAAAGGGCCGCGTTCGTCCGAGCGTCACGAGGTTCGTGCGTCGCTCGCCCGCGGCATGCAGGGCTTTCGGGTGTCAGCCGCCCGGCACCTGAATCGCGCCGCGAAGCGCAGCGGAAACGTGTTCCCCGACCGCTACCACGCCACCATCATTGGCTCGCGCCGGCAGGCGCGCCACGCGCTCGCCTACGTGCTCAATAATTGGCGCCGGCACGGCGAGGACCGCGCGCGCTACCAGACGTTACCCGTTTGGCTCCCACGCACGTGGCTGCTCTCGGAGGGCTGGCGGCGCTACGGGCTCGTCCGCGCGCGGGAAGTACCGGGGCCGGTGCTCGCCCAGCGATCGCGCGCTTGATCGGCCCTGATCGCCCTAGCTGCGCGGCGCTTGCAGGTAGTCCGGCGGCGCCGCGGGCGGCTGCGGTGCAGGCGCCGGCGGGATCACGACCGTCTCGGTCTGGCAGATGCCGGTGTCGGCCTTGCCGCGATCGTCGAAGTTACATTTCTGCACTTCGATCCCGCCTGGCACGGCTCGGATGTTGGCGACGTACTGACCCGTCGAAGCGCAAGCGGTGAGCGCGAGAAGCGATGCGAAGAGAAGTTTGCTCATGCATCGAACGTGCGGACGCGCGCCGCGCGTCGCAAGGCTAGCGCGTGCGTCGAAGTATGAAGCCGCAGATCCAGAGCGCGACGAGCCACGCCGCGCCCGGCAGGCTCTGGCAACCGCCGCCGCCGGCCTTCGCCTTCGCGCAGCGGCCGGTGTCGTCGCAGGTGTCGCCCTCCACGCAGTCGGAGCCGCTGCGGCAATCGAACGTGCACGACGTGCCGTTGCAGTACGTGCCGGCCACGCAGTCAGTGTCCGTGGTGCACGGATCCTGGATCGGCTGCGCTCCGACGAGGCACACCATGTTCGCCGTGCCGCTCGTCGCCGCGCCGCAGTGATACGCGAGCGGACAATCGGTGTTCTGCGTGCAGAACTGCGAGCAGTAGCCGGTCGACAGATTCGCGGCGGTGTACAGACAGAACGAGTCGCACGCCGTGTGGTCGTAGTTGCACGCGGCACCGACCGGGTCGGGCGTGCCCGTGCACATCGTGCCGAGCGGATAGCTCGCGCAGGTCTGGTCAGCCGGGCAGCTCACCGGCGGGCACTCGTCGACCATCTGCGGGTAGATCGAGCACAGGCCCTGCTTGTCGTCGTACGACGGCAGCCGCTGGTCCTGCCAAGGCTTCCACGAGTAGTACATCGTGTCGAACGCGCGCATCGAATGGTTGAGGCCGCTGAAGTGGCCGGTCTCGTGCGTGAGCACCGCTTGCAGATCGAGCGTGTTGTTGTCGATCGCGTTCGACGGCGGTCCGATCGCCCACGTCCAGTCCTGGCCGTTCACCGAGATATCGGCGGTCTGCATGCCGGCGATGATCCACAGCGACGTCGCGGCCGCGGCCTCGTCGCCTTCGGTCCAGCCGCTCTCGACGAACAGGATCACGTTCGTCGTGTCGATCGCGGCGCCGAGATCGGTCGTGCCCAGGTCGGCGAACGACAGCGTGCTGCACGGTACCGCCTGCCACGTCGCGAACGCGGCATCGACCGCGGTCGTGACGTCGGCGAGTGACAGGTCGTCGCTGCCGGTCATGTTGATGTAGTACGGGACCGGGATCTTGTCGGCGGGCCACACCATGCCGTTCGTCGTGAAGTACGGCGTGCGCGCCGCATGCTCGGCCGCGATCGGATCGAACGCGAAGGCGTCGCCGCGCGCCGGCCACTTGCCCTGCGCCCAGCCGTAGACGCGATACGCGCCCGTGCCGCGCGCCGCGAGGAACCAGCGCGCGCTCTCGCCGAGCTCGAGCGACGGCTTGCCGACGACGATCTCGACTCCGCCGTCGAGCTCGCCACCCGGTTCGACGATCTCGACGGTCGGCGTGACCGGCCCGGCGAGCGTCCGTGCGACCGCGACGATCGCGTGGGTCTCGAGCCCGGTGTGCGCGCCGTTCCAGCGGACGGCACGCGCGACGATCGTGCCTTCGACCACGCGATCGGCGCCCGCCGCGAGCTGCGCCGGCGTCAACGGCCGCACGGTCGATGCGTACGCCGGCGCTGCGATCGCGAGAAGCGCGAGCGCCGCCTTCACCGGCGCGCCCGCCTCCGCCGCTGCAGCACGCCGAGCACGCCGATCGCGAGCGCAGCCGCGCCACTACCACTGCCGGTGTCCGCGCGGCAGCACCCGCCGCCCCCGCCGCGCTCGCCGTTCACGCACATGCCGAGGCTGTTGCACGTCGCGCCGCCGCCTCCGCAATCGCTCGCGGTCCGGCAATCGAACGTGCACGAGTGCGCCGTCGTATCGCAATACTCCCCGACCGGGCATCCGCCGTTGCCGGTGCACGTGACGTCGCCGCCGGCATCGACCGTGACGCCTGCATCGCTCGCGCCGCCGCTGCCACTGACGACCGCACGGATGATCCAGTCGCCTTGCACGCCGAGCGACTGCGACTCGGCCCAGCCGACGCCATTCGCGTCGATGTAGTTCTTGTCCGCGGCGATGGTGCCGTCATTGTCGCGCATCACCGACGGATAGCCGGCGGCCTGGAACTGGATGCCGACGCGAAACTGCTGGGGCACGATGATGTTCTCGCTCGACACGTCCATCTCCTGCAGGGCGGAATCGCTGCCGGTCAGCTGGAAGTCGTCCATCGACAGCATCGTACCGGGATCGGTGGTGCCGGCGCTGTCGTCCCACGTGACGAGCGTGACCGCGGCCGAGCCCGAGCCGCCGCCGAAGATCAGCTGCACCTGCAACAGCTGGCGCGCCGCATCGGGCGCGACGAAGCGCGACGCAGCGATCTCGCCGACGGCGAATCCCCCTTCGGCGACCGCCATGTCGCCCGACTGAAACCCGTCGTTTTGCAGCGTGTCGTCCGCCTGCGCGAACGAGCCAACCGCCACGAGCACCACCACCGCGATCCCCACGCGCATGAATCGATCTTACGCGAACGCCGCGCGGATTCGGAGGTGCGTCAGGGTGCGATGCTGCGACTCGCGTCACCGCTTGTCGACGGTCGCGAGCAGCTGGCGTACCGGAGCGAGCTCGGTCGGGCTGATCTGCGCCTTGTCGGCGATCGCGAGCGCGCGCTCGAGCAGCGGCTTGGCGTCGGTGCGGTGGCCGAGCTCGATGTCGGCGTGCGCCAGACCGGCGAGCGGCTCCCACAGATCCGGCGACTCCTTGCCCGCGGTCGCTTCGACCGTGTCGATCGCGCGCTGCGCGAACGTCGCGGCGGCGGCCCAGTCCTTCGCGCCGAGCTCGGTCGTCATGCGCGAGGTCAGCGTCGCCGCCAGCAGCCCCGACAGCGTCTCTTGCTCGATCGCGAGCACGGCGTCGTACTGCGCGCGCGCCTCCGCGATCCGGCCTCCCGCCGCGAGGGCCTCGGCGCGCGTCGTCGCGACCGCTTGCGTGAGCGGGTTGGAGTCGCCGAGCGACTTGTCGGCGAGCTGCTTCGCGCGATCGAGATAGACGATCGCGCCCGGGATGTCGCCGGCCTTGATCATCCCGTCGGCCGCGTTGTTGAGCGTCAGCACGAGCGACGGGCTGTCGGGTCCTTCCGCCTTCTCGCGGATCGCCAGCGCGCGCGCGTAGGACAGCTTCGCCTGATCGAGGCGCCCGGCCTTGCTGTAGGCGGCGCCGAGCGTCGTGAGGATCGTCGCGATGTCGGGGTGATCGGGGCCGACGTACGCCTCGTGCAACGCGAGCGCGCGCTCGAGATGCGGCAGCGACTTGTCCCACGCGCCGACGCGCGCGTACGTCGTGCCGATCACTTCCTCGTCGCGCCACACCTCGTTCTTGTTGTTACCGGCGAGCCGCTCGGCGAGCGCCAGCGCCTTCTGCTGCACGGCGACCGACGCCGCGATGTCGCCGGTCGACGCGTCGACCAGGCCCTCGACCTCGAGCGCGCGCAGCTCGGTTTCCGGATCGCTGCCGTTGCGCGCGCCGAACGTGCGCGCGAGATGGATCCAGATCCGCGCCTGTGCCATCTCGTGCTGCGCCGAGGTCGCGGCCGCACACAGCGCCGCCTGCGCGGTGAGATCGTCGCGGTGGCCGTCGAGCGCCTTCCACACCGCGGCCGAGCACTGCTGGCCGGCCTTCTCGATGTTGTTCGCGCCGGCCCACGCCGCGCCCTCGACGACGAGCCCCTCGGCCTTCCACGGCGTGTAGTGCAGCTCGTCGGCGAGGTGCTGCGCTTGCGTCGCGTCGTTGACCGCCTGCAGGTGGTGGCCCGCGAGCAGCTGCGCCTTCGCGTCGGCGAGCAACTGCTCGGTGTGCACGACCACCGGTTTCGGCTCGGTCGGCGGCAGCCCGGGCGCGCGCAGCGCCGCGAGGTTCGAGCAGCGATGCAGCGGCTCGAGGCCCGACGCGAGGTCGTCGGCCTTCTCGACGAGATCGGCGTCTGCGCCCGCGAGCACCTGCGCGAGCGAGCGCAGCTCGTCGAGCCGGCGGTCGAGGCAGGACTCGCGCAGCGACAGCGCCTCCTCGGTTTGCTCGCCGCGCACGCGCGTCGCCTTGCACGCGTCGACCGCCGCCTCCGTCCACTGATGTGCGTACTCGTCGACGTCGCGCGCGAGCGAGTCGTATGCCTTGCCGGCGAACGGCCGCTTCGTCGCGTCGAACGCGGTCTTGATCCGCAGCTTCGCCGGCGCGTCCCATGCGCCGGCGAGGCGCGCGTCGAAGCCGGTGCACACTTGCTGGTGCGAGCGCATCAGCGCCGCGCCGCCCGCCGCGACGCCGCCGAGCGCGAGCACCGCGGCACCCGCGAACATCAGCCGCCGCCGGCGCGCGGCCGGATCGATCGCGAGCTCGGCGAGCAGCGCGTCCATGCTCGCGAACCGCTCCGCCGGATCGGGCGAGATCGCGCGCATCACGACGCGCACGACGCTCGCCGGCACCTTCGAATCGGCCGGCGGCGGCTTCGGCTTCGAGCCCTTCGGCGCGCTCTTCGGATACGGCCGCACCTTGAACAGCGCCTCGTAGACCGCGACGCCGAACGCGAACTGATCGGTGCGCGCGTCGGCGGCGTGGCCGGTGCGCAGCTCGGGTGCCATGTAGCCGGGCGTGCCGACCAGCGAGCCCGCCTCGGTCAGGTGCATCGCGAGCGGGCTCTTCACCTCGATCTGGCTGTCGGGCGTCTCGCCCTGCGGCGGATCGATCTCGGTCACCAGCCGCGCGAGCCCGAAATCCATCACCCGCACACGGCCGTCGCGCCCGACGAGGATGTTGTCGTGCTTGAAGTCGCGGTGCACGAGCCCGGTCGCGTGCGCGGCGGCGAGGCCCGCGCCGGCCGCGCGCATCACCGGCACGATCTCGCGCCAGCTGCGCGGCTCTTCCTTCAGCCACTGGCGCAACGTCGTGCCGTCGACGAGCTCCATCGCGACGAACACGCGGTCGCCCGGCAGCGAGCCGACGTCGAACACCGCGAGCACGTTCGGATGTGACAGCCGCGCCATCGCTTGCGCCTCGCGCTGCAGCCACGCCTGGCCGCCGATCGATTCGCCCGCGGCATCGGCCTGCAGCAGCTTGATCGCCACCTTGCGATCGAGCTCGGGATCGAACGCGCGATACACGACGCCCATGCCGCCCGAGCCGAGCTCGTCCATGATGACGTAGCGGCCGACCGCGGTGCCGCGCGCGAGCTGATCTGGTCGCGCACGGATCCTCTCGCTGCTGGCGGCCCCCTCCCGCTTGGTGGCGCCGGCATCGCTGGGCTCGATCTCGGTATCGGCGTTCTGCTCGCTCACGCCCCAGATCAGTTTCTCACGCTAAGGTGCCGGAGTGATCGCCGCCGACGTCCTCGATCGGATTCCGACCGAGCCCGGCGTGTATCTGTTCAAGGATGCGCGCGGTGCGGTGGTGTACGTGGGCAAGGCCAAGAATCTACGGTCGCGCGTGCGGCAGTACTTTCGCCCCGGCGGCGACGAGCGGTTCTTCGTGGCGGCGGGCTTCCTCGGGCGTGCGGTCGAGTCGGTAGAGACGATCGTCACGACGTCCGAGAAAGAGGGCTTGCTTCTCGAAAATCATCTGATCAAGAAACACCAGCCGCGTTTCAACGTGAAGCTGCGCGACGACAAGCAGTACCTGGTCTTGCGCCTCGTCGATCCCGCGAGTCCGGCACAGCCCGACTCGCTCCATTCCGGGTCCAAGCCGTCGGAGCACAAGCGCGAGCTGTTTCCGCGGGTCGAGGTCGTGCGCAACATCCGCGACGACGCCGCGAATTACTTCGGCCCGTATCACTCCGCCACGAGCGCGCGCGAGACGCTGCGCACGCTGAACCGCCACTTCCAGCTACGCACGTGCACCGATCACGTGCTCGAGACCCGCGGCCGACCGTGCCTGCAATATCAGATCAAGCGCTGCAGCGGCCCGTGCGCGCTGCCGGTGCCGCCCGAGCAGTACGCCGAGCAGGTCGAGGACGTGAAGATGTTCCTGTCGGGCAAGATGCCCGAGCTCGTGAACCGGTTGCGCGCGCGCATGCAATCGCGCGCCGAGCGCGAGCACTTCGAGGTCGCGGCCGCGCTGCGCGATTCGATCGCCGCGGTCGAGCGCACGCTCGCGAAGCAGCACGTCGTGCAGGACGACTTCGTCGATCAGGACGTGTGGGGCCTGTATCGCGAGGCCGACAACGTCGAGGTCGTGGTGCTGTTCGTGCGCGCCGGCAAGCTCGTCGGCCGGCGCGCGTTCCCGCAAAAAGATCAGGAGCTGTCCGACGCCCTGGTGATCGCGTCGTACGTGCAGCAGTACTACGCGACCGGCACGTACATCCCCGACGAGATCGTCGTCGGCGTCGAGCTCGAGGACGCGGACGTGCTCGCCGACTGGCTCGGCGCCACGCGCGGCAAGCGCGTGAAGCTCGTCGAGCCGCGGCGCGGCGTGCGCGCGCGCCTCGTCGAGCTCGCGGATCGCAACGCGGCCGCCAGCGCGACCTCGCGGCGCGGGCGCGACGCCGATGCCGACGCGCAGCTCGCGAAGGTCGCCGACCGGCTCGGCCTCGCGCGTTCGCCGCGCCGCATCGAGTGCTTCGACATCGCGCACATCCAGGGCACCGAGACGGTCGCTTCGATGGTGACGTTCATCGACGGCGTGCCTGCGCGCGGCCTGTACCGCAAGTTCAAGGTGCGCTCGGTCGCGAACGACGACTTCGCGGCGATGTACGAGGTGCTGACGCGCCGGTTCCAGCGCGCGCACCACGACGATCCGGCGTGGGCGCGGCCGGATCTGCTCGTCATCGACGGCGGCAAGGGCCAGCTCGCGACCGCGCTCGCCGCGCTCGGCGATCTGAACGTGCCGCTCGGCGGCGACCACGGCGTGGAGGTGATCGGCCTCGCGAAGGAACGCGAGCTCGAGGGTGGCAGCGCGCCCGACCGCATCTATCGCCGCAACATCAAGGACTCGATCGCGCTGCGCGCCAACTCGCCCGAGCTCTACGTGCTCGCGCGCATCCGCGACGAGGCGCACCGGTTCGCGAACACGTTCCACCGCGATCGCCGCGCCAAGCGCACGCTGCGCAGCGAGCTCGACGACATCCCCGGCATCGGCGCGACTCGCCGCCAGCGCCTGCTGAAACATTTCGGCAGCGTGCGCGCGGTGCGTCAGGCCAGCGTCGACGATCTCGCGAAGGCACCCGGCATGAATCGCAAGGCCGCCGAGCAGGTCGCGAAGCACTTCGCCGAGGCGGCGCAAGACCGCGAGTGATCAGCGGCCGCGGGTCACCACCCGCCGTCGAAGACGCCCGCGTCGACGCCCCAGCCGCTGCCGCTGCCGCTGCCGCTGCCGCTGCCGCTGCCGCTGCCGCTGCCGCTGCCGCTGCCGCTGCCGCTGCCGCCGCCGCCATCCGGCTCGTAATAGCCGGCATCTGGCTCGTAATAGCCGGCATCCGGCTCGTAGTAGCCGCCATCCGGGTAGTAGCCGGCATCGACCCCGTACACGCCGCCATCGGATCCGCCGTGGCAGCCGCCGCTTCCATCGTGGACCAGGCCCGCGTCGACCCCGAACGGGGGATTTCCCGCGTCGCCGCCGCCCGGCCGAGAGATACTGGTCGCGCCCTCGTACAGCGAACAGGCCGCCGCGGCGATGACGATCGGGATCACGAGCAAGCGCATGTGGACCTCCGCCGCTTCTGTCGTCGTAGCCCACACCGAAAAGAATTTTTCCTGCGGGCGGGGCCGCCGGCGACTAATGCATGGCATGAGACTGCTCGCCGCCCTGTCGATCGCGTGCGCCGCACGGGCCGCGTCGGCCCAGCGCGCGATCTCGGTCGACGTGCAAGGCGTGCCGTTCGACGCCCGCGAGCTGACCGAGGCCTTGCGCGTGCGCCTCGCGCCCGACGGCGCACCCGTCCACGTGCGCGTGACCGCGGGGGCCAACGGCGTGCACATCGAAGCGCACGGCGAGGCCCGAGACCTCGATCTGCGCGGGCTGTCTGGCCCGGCCGCGGCGCGCCTGGTCGCGCTCGCGACCGACGACCTGACGCTCGACGATCTCGTGGCCGTGCCCGCACCCGTGCCGCGTCCCGAACGCACGCTCGCGCTGCTCGGCACCGCGGCGAGCTGGCCCGGCACGCTCGGCATAGGCTCCGCGGAGCTGACGATCCCCGTCGGGTCGGCGTTCGCGGCGATCACGGCCGGCGGCGGCGAGCTGGTGACCGGCCGGCTCGCATTGTATTCGGGCACCGTCCGCGCCGAGGTCGGCGTGCGGCGCGGCTGGCTCGATGTTCGCGCCGGCGCGGTCGCCGAGCCCGTGGTCGTCACGACCGGTCAGGGCGACACGGCCGTCGTCGCAGGCGCCGGCGCGAGCGTGCGCGCCCGCATCCCCGTGGCCGACGGCGTGCACGCGATCGTCGCGGTCGGGATCGATGCGTTCGCCACGCGGACCGAGTACGTCGAGGCCGGGATGGCCGTCGTCGCCACGCCGTGGTGGGCCGGCTGGCTCGGGCTCGGTGTGGAGGTCGCGCTGTGATCGCCGCGCTCGCGTTGCTCGGGACCGTCCGCGATGCGCGCGATGCACCGCGCGGCGGTGATGCGGATGCCGCGCTCGTCGCAGCTCACCTGAAAGGCGATCCCGACGCGTTCGCCGCGCTCTACCGCGCGCATGCCAGCGCCGTGTACCGCCGCCTCACGCGGATCCTCGGACCGATCGCCGAGCGCGACGACCTCGTCCAGGACGTGTTCCTCGCGCTGCATGGCGCGCTGCCGCGGTTCCGCGGCGAGGCCAAGCTCGGGACGCTCATCCATCGCATCGCGATCAACAAGGCCTGCGAGCACCTGCGGCGCAACGGCCGGCGTCCCGTCGCGCTCGCGAGCGAGCGGGTGCTCGACGAGATCGCGCTGACCGCGACGTCGCCCGAACATCGCGCCGCGGCGCGGGAGGAGCTCGAGCGCGTGCTCGCTTGTCTCGCGCGCATCAAGCCGAAGAAGCGCGTCGCGTACCTGTTGCGCGTGGTCGACGGCCTGTCGTTCGAGCAGATCGGCGAGCTGGTCGACGCGACTCCCGAGACCGTGGCCAAACGCGTCCAGCACGGCCAGCGCGAGCTCGACGCGCTGCTCGTGCACGCCGAACGGAGGCAACCGTGACCAGAGCTCGCGACGAAGTGGTCCGCGCCGCGCTGACGGTCGACGACCACCTCGACGACATCAAGCGCGCGCAGCTCTGGACGCGGCTCGAAGCGCGGCTCGCGCCGGCATCGCGGTCGCGCGGCTGGTGGCGGTTGGTCGTGCCGGCCGGCGCGCTCGCGGCCGCCGCGCTCGTGGTCGTGGTCGTGCTCGGAGCGGGCCGGCATCCGATCGCCAGCGAACCGGCGAGCCTGGCGGCGCCGCCGGGAACCACGCTCGCGACGCCGCTCGGCCCGTACGCGCGCGCGAGCCTCGTCGGACCGGCGCGGCTCGAGCTCGTCGGCGTCGGCGAAGCGACCGTGGCACGGCTGCGCGCCGGCACGTTGCTGGCCGAGTTCGACGGCGCGCCGGGTCGGTCGTTGCGAGTCGAGGCGCCCGGGCTCGCGGTGGTCGTGGTCGGCACGCTGTTCGCGGTCGAAGTTCCGGACCGCGGCGCGACCTGCGTCTCGGTGGCGCACGGCCGGGTGCGCGTCGAACCGCGCGGATCGATCGCGCCGGTCTTCGTGGCGACGGGCGAGCGCTGGTGCGAAGGCGATCGCGCGATCGGCGCGATCACACCCGAGACCGCAGAAGCCCTCGCGCGCCATGCTTCGCCGCAGCTGGCCGCCGCGCCGCCCGCACGCGAGATCCCCGCGGTCGTGCCACCGCCGCCCGCGCCGCCGCCCATGGTCGCGACGATCCGGCCGGCGCCGCGGGTGACGCGCGAGGTCAGCTCGCCGCCGCCGCCAGCGCCGCGAGCATCGTCAGCATCGAGCCCCACGCCGGTCGAGGCCGCCACCCCACCCACACCGGCTGCACGACCGCCCGCTGCGCCGGCTCCAGAACCGCCCGCTGCGCCGGCTCCAGAACCGCCCGCCGCGCCACCGCCGGCACCGATCGCGAAGCCCGCTCCACCGGCGTCGGCCGACACCCTGTACGCCACCGCCGAGGCCGCTCTCGCGCGCGGCAACGAGGTCGCCGCCGAGCACGCGCTCGACGAGCTGATCGCGCGGTTTCCGGCTTCGGCCGTCGTCGATCAGGCGCTGTACGAACGGGCGACGCTCGCGTATCGCCGGCACGCGTACGCGCAGGCTCAGGCGGCCCTCGCCGGCCTCGCGCGTGTCGCTTCGACGCCGCTCGCCGAGCCAGGCGCCTATCTCGCGTGCCGGATCGCCGTCGAGACCCACGACAGCAGCGCCCGCGCGTGCATCGTCGGCTATCGGCGCGCCTATCCGCGCTCGCCGCACGATCTCGATCTGCTCGGCTGGTTGATCGAAGCGGCGGTACACGACGGCGGCTGTGCGGCCGCCGCACCGCTGCTCGGCGAGCTCGGCACCGCCTACGGCGCCAGCAAGCTCGCACACGCGTGGCGAGCGCGCTGCCCGGAGCGACGATGATCCGACTCGTCGTGCTCGCGCTCGCCTGCGCGCTGGCGTTCGCCGCATGCGAGCGCATCGTCGAGCTGACCCCGGCGCCCGATGCGCGCGCCCTCGACGCGCATTCGCCGTCTGGATCGGATGCGGGCTTCGATCCGGACGCGTTCCCCTTGGGAGACGCGTTCGTCGACGGCGGCCTTCAGCCCGACTAGCTCACTTGAACGTCTTCGTCGCGCCGTCCTTGTCCGCGGCGAGCTGCGCGTCGTGAGACTTGCTGACGTGATCGTCGGGGAAGAACGACGCGACGACACTGCCGTAGTAGGGATTCGCGGCGAGCGACGCCGATCGGCTCCCATCGTCGTAGTCCGCGATCACGCGCGCCGTGGTGTTCTCGATCGACAGCAGGATTCGCGACTTGCCCGAGGTCATTTCGAGCCGGCTCGGCGCGAGCTTCACCGTGCTGCCCGCGTCCGCGACCTCGACGCTGCCGGGCCCGAGCTCGGTGCGGCCGTCCGGCCCGCGCAGCGAGGCTGCCTCCGCCGACAACCTCAGCTCGGTCTGCGGCGCCGAGATCGTGATCCCGCTCGGATCGATCGTGACGGACTGGCGACCGTCGGGGGTCTTCAGCTCGAGGCGCGTCGGCGGCGGTGGGGGCGCGGCCGACTTGCACGCGACTCCCACCGCGATCACCGCCGCCACCTGCCAGGCACCCAACCGGCGCTCCATGCGATTCACGCGTCTCTCCAGCCGTTCGAGGTCCGTCATGGAGTCCGATGCTACGCTGCGGCGATGCACGAGTTCCTGTCCGAGGCCTGGTTCACGAAGGTCGACGAGCTGATCGCCGCCGCCGGCGATCTGAAGATCCCGGCCGAGATGAAGGCGGCGCTCGTCAACGTCACGGTGACGTCGCCACGCGGCGACACGCAGCTGACGATGAAGGACGGGCTGTTCGCGCGCGGTCACGACGCCGGCGCGCATGCCGCGATCACGATCAGCGAAACGCTCGCGCGCCGCATCCTGCTCGAGGCCGACGCCGCGGCCGGGGTGCAGGCGTTCCTGTCGGGCGAGATGAAGGTCGAAGGCGACCTCGCGAAGCTGGTCGCGATGCAGACGGTCGAGCCGAGCGAGCCGCAGCAGCGGTTGACCCGCCAGATCGCCGCGATCACGACTAGATGATGTAGCGACGAAAACTTGGTCCGACATGTCGGCGTGTGTAGGATAAGGTGCTCCTACGCGTCCCATGTCGAAAAACCGAAAAATTCCAGATAAATCGGCGGGTGGCTCGGATCGCAGGCGCGAAGTGTTCGGCGTCATCGGGCTCGGGCTGGCGATCTTCGTGCTCGTCGCGATGATCTCGCTGCAAGCGCACGCGATGGTCATGGGCCCGTTCGGCCGCGGCGTCGCCGGCCTGTTCTACGGGCTCGCCGGCGTGTGCGGCTACTTCCTGATCGCGCTCGGCGCGATCGCCGCCGTGCGCATGCTGCTCGTGCGCGAGCCGGCGCTACCGCCGCTCGTCGCGGCCGGCACGTTGCTCGCGGTCGTGTCGCTCGCGACGCTCGCGCACCTGGTCGCGCCGCACTATCGCGTCGCCGAGCATGGCCCGGGCGGCGTGATCGGCGAGCACCTCGCAGAGATCCTGCGCGCCGTGATCAGCACGGCCGGCACCGCGCTGCTCGCGTGCGTCGGGCTGGTCGTCGCGGTGGTGATCGCCACGCCGCTGCGCATGCGCGACGTGCTGCACGGCATCTGGACCGGCCTCGGGGCCGCGGCCGCCGGCCTGCGCACCGCCGCGCGCGCGACCGCGAAGTTCTGGCTCGACGTGCTGCGCGCGATCCTGCCCTCGCGCACCGATCGCGACGACGACGACGACGACGACGTGGTCGAAGAAGACGTGCTCGAGGTGGCAGCCGAGGAGACCGGCCCCGAACCCGTGATCATCGAGCGCACGCAGCCCTCGCCGATCGAAGTGATCGAGCTGACCGAGAAGAAGCCCAAGCGCAAATCTCGCCTCGCGGCCGGCACGGCCGTTCCGCCGCCGCTCCCCGATCCCGACGACGATTCCGCTTCCGAACCTGTGGCCGAAGTCCGGGGTCCGAAGTCCGAAGTCCCGCCGCAAGACCACGCAGGTCCGATCATCCACGAGCCCAAGTTCAAGCACGCCGACAAGGCCACGATCGCCGCGAAGGAAAAGCAGGCCGATGCCGAGCGCCAGACGTTCATCAAGCTCGGTGAAGGCGACTACCAGCTGCCGTCGCTGCAACTGCTCGCGTACGACGCCGCGGCCGGCAATCAGATCGACAAGACCGCGATGCTCGAGCTATCCGCGAAGCTGACGCAGACGCTCGAGAACTACGGCGTGAAGGGCGACGTCGTCGCGATCCGGCCCGGGCCGGTCGTCACGATGTACGAGTTCGCGCCGGCGCCCGGGACGCGCGTCAACAAGATCGTGAACCTCACCGACGACCTCGCGCTCGCGCTCGAGGCGCTGCGCGTGCGCATCGTCGCGCCGATTCCGGGCAAGGCCGCGGTCGGCATCGAGGTGCCGAACCGTGCGCGCGAAAAGGTGTTCCTGAAGGAGATCCTCGCCGACGACCTGTTCCGCAAGGGCCGCGGCAAGCTGCCGATGGCGATCGGCAAGGACATCGAAGGCGGCCCCGCCGTCGTCGATCTCGCGCGCATGCCGCACTTGCTGGTCGCCGGCACGACCGGCTCGGGCAAGTCGGTCGCCGTCAACGCGATGATCACGTCGCTGCTCTATCACTGCTCGCCCGAAGACGTGCGGATGATCATGGTCGACCCCAAGATGCTCGAGCTGTCGATCTACGAGGGCGTGCCGCACCTGCTGTTGCCCGTCGTGACCGATCCGAAGAAGGCGAACCTCGCGCTGCGCTGGGCCGTCGAGGAGATGGAGCGGCGCTACGACCTGCTCGCGCAGATGGGCGTGCGCGACATCTCGACGTTCAACGAGAAGATCGCGAAGCAGGCGGCCAAGCTCGAGACCGACAAGCTCGCGGCCGCCGCCGAGGCCGCCGCCGCGGCGCTCGAGGACGACGTCGGCAAGGCGGTCGCCGCCGACTCGCCCGAGGCCGCCGACGCGCGCGAGAAGGTGGTGACCGTCCCGCACCACAAGCTGCCGTTCATCGTCGTCGTGATCGACGAGTTCGCCGACTTGATGATGTGCGCGCCGAAGGAAGTCGAGACCAGCGTGGCGCGCATCGCGCAGAAGGCGCGTGCCGCGGGCATTCACTTGATCCTCGCGACGCAGCGGCCGAGCGTCGACGTGATCACGGGCTTGATCAAGGCGAACTTTCCGTCGCGCATCGCGTTCCACGTGACGTCGAAGATCGACTCGCGCACGATCCTCGACCAGAACGGCGCCGAAGCGCTGCTCGGCGCCGGCGACATGTTGTTCAGCGACCGCGGCGGTGCACCGCAACGCCTGCACGGCTGCTACGTCGACGAGGAAGAGATCCACAAGGTCGTCGCGTTCCTGAAGACGCAGGGCCGCCCGGTCTACAACCTCGACATCGTCAAGCCGCGCGACGACGACGAGAACGCACAGGGCGATTTCAACATGCCCGCCGGCAAGGCCGACGACGATATGTACGACAAGGCCGTCTACATCGTGACGACCACGCGCAACGCGTCGATCTCGTGGGTCCAGCGCCAGCTCCGCATCGGCTATAACCGCGCCGCCCGGATCGTCGAGGAGATGGAGAAGCAAGGCGTGGTCAGCTCGCCCGATCACACGAACAAGCGCGAAGTGCTGGTCGCAGCGGCGTAACTGCGTAGTACGCTCGACTCGTGCGAGCCACCTGGCTCACCGACATTCACCTGAACTTCATGCGGCCGCTCGCGCTGCAGAAGTTCTACGAGCGCGTGCGCGCGGAGCAGCCGCACATCTTGCTCGTCACCGGTGACATCGGCGAGGCCGACTCGGTCGCGCGGTTCGTCGGCGAGCTCGCGGAGATCGCGCCGATCTACTTCGTGCTCGGCAACCACGACTACTACCGATCGTCGATCGCGAACGTGCGGGCGGCGATGCAACGCATCGACGAGCGCGCGACGTGGCTGCCGGCGATCGAGCCGCTGCGGCTCACACCGCGTGTGGTGATGCTCGGCGTCGACGGCTGGGGCGACGCGCGCTGCGGTGACACCGCGTCGAAGGTCGAGCTCTCGGACTGGAACCTGATCGACGACTTCAAGCGCGGTCGTGCGGCGCGTGTCGAGATCCTGAACCGGCTGGGCGGCAACGAGGCGCGCGCGTTGCGCGAGCAGCTCGCGCGTGCGCCCGAGTCGCCGGAGCTGCTCGTGCTCACCCACGTGCCGCCGTTCCCCGAGTCGTGCGTCTACGACGGCGTGCAATCGGATCCGGCGTGGCTGCCGTGGTTCACGTGCATCGCGACCGGCGAGGTGCTCGTCGAGCATGCGCGCGCCCACCCGGAGCAGAAGATCACGGTGCTGTGCGGCCATGCCCACGGCGTCGGCACGTTCGCGGCGCTGCCGAACCTCGAGGTCAAGACCGGCGGCTGGCCGGCCGATACCGAACAATACGGCAACCCCATCATCCAGCAGACGCTCGAGCTGTAGCCGCAACCCCGTCGTCGCGCGCGTGTCTCGCTCGCGTGCGGCTCTTGATCGCGGCGAGCCTGCTCGCCGGCTGCGTCGTCCCCGACCCGCCGGCACCGCCGCCACCACCGCGGCTCACGTTGCACGAGCTCGTCGCCGTGCGCCGGCTCGACGCGCACGACGCGGCCGTTCGCCGCAATGCCGCGGCGAAGCAGGCTTGCGAGCGCTGGCATGCGATCGAGGCCGACCTGCTCCGCATCCCGTACAGGACGTTGTACGGAGCGCGCGGGACACCGGGCACCGCATTCGACGAGGACAGCGGGTCGTCGTTCGTGGCGTGGATCGACAAGAGCGGCGCGAACGTGGTTGTCACCCGCAGCGAGCCGGAGACGTGCTGGCCGAACGAGGACCCGGAGGTGTTCTGCCCGTTCCAGTGCCGCGAGAGCGTCGCGGACAACTGCGGCGTGCTCGCCGGGTTGCTCGAGGAAGCCTGGGGACCGTCCCAGAGCGAGACGTGGCTCGATTCCAGCGGAACGGTCCGCGCCACGGTTCGCGCCGCACGCGACTGCACGCTCGAGTTCCAATCGTATGTGCGGACGCGCGCGTGGATCGCGATGACCGCGACCGCCGAGATCCCGCTGGCGTTACTCGGCGAGCCGATGGAGAAGCTGCCGGCGCGCGCGGAGGAGATCGATCGCGAGGACGATGGCCATCGCTTCCAATGGCGGCTCGCGGTGACCGGCGAGCATGTCCTACGCGCGGAGATCCTGGCGATCGTGAACGACGGCCGCATCGTGCGCCTCGAGGTCCGCGGCGATGACGACGAGGTCGGCGGCCCCGACGAGCTTCACGAGCTCGTGCGGCCATTTCGGCGCGTGCAGGTCAGCACGTGGGCCGACCAGTTCGAGCTCGTCGCGGAGTAGCGCGAGCTGTAGCCCTGCGTCGACGCTGGCTGTCGCGCGGCGGCGACAGCCAGGCCGCGCAAGCGTCCGATTTCGCGCGCCCCTCGCGAGGCGCGAGCGTTGCACTAGGCGCCGGCATGCAGACCATCACCGACGAACAGCTCGCGTCCGTCACCGGCGGCGCGGCGCTCGATCCCAACGTGCCCCTCAACCTGGAAAACCGCGTGCTCCAGCAGTGCGGCCCGCAGCTCGACGCGTACAGCGCGGCGCGCCAGAAGCTCGCATCGAACCCGAGCGACTCGCGCGCCGAGCTCGACTCGGTCGCGAAGGGCCGCTCGCTCGGGCTGTGCTCGACGAACGCCGGCTTCGATCCGCCGGCGGCCTGGCGCTCGGCGACGACCGGCGGCAGCCGCTAGGAGCCGAGCGCTGCCGCTGCCGCTGCCGCTGCCGCTGCCGTAGCCGCTGCTGCCGCTGTTCAGTGCGTCTGGCCGCCGAGCCGGGCGAGACACTCGCGCGCGCGCGTGATCCATTGCGACGCCGCGTCGTCCGCGACGACGTCGGGCATCGGCCGGTTCTCGAGCACGTCGATCGCGACGAACATCGAATCGACGCAGGAGGCGGTGCGGCACGCGCACGCGCGGCCGTGCAGCTCCTCGGCGATGCGCTCCCAGTCGGCGCGGTCGAAGCGGAGCGCGGAGTCGAGCTTCGGATCGGCGGTGCCGCCGGGGTCGTAGCTCCACGCCGGCTCGTCGAGGCGCGGCGGACAGCTCCGGCCTTCGTTCGAGCATGTCTCGAGCCCCGCCACGAACCGGCGGCGTACCGCGAGATCCGCGAGCTCGCCGGGCAGCCGGTCGCTCGGCTGCGGGTCGGCCTCGTCGGCCGCGACCACCTGCTTCGCGCGCGTCACCGCGGCGCGCTCGCTCGCCAGCGCGCGGTCGAGCTCGTCGCGGCCGTACGGCGGCGCCGAATCGTCGTCGGTGGCGAGCTGCGCGTGGTTGACCAGGCCCTGCTCGCTCGTACCGGGAGTCTGCGCGGGCGGTGTGGCAGGCCCGCACGCCGCCACCGCCGCGACGAACAGGCATCCGAGCGCTCGCCGTGCTACCACCAGGGCAACTATACGAGAGTCAGCGGCATGCGCGCCTTCATCACCTCGATTTTGCTATTCGCGACGGTCTCGATCGCGTCGGCACAGCCGGCGACGAACGCCACCACCGTCGTCGACCAGGTCCAGAAGTTCTACGCGAACATCAAGCAGGTCACGGCGATGTTCCGGCAAGAGGTCACCAACAACACGTTCGGCAGCACCAAGCAGAGCGATGGCACGCTGTGGATCGAGAAGCCCGGCAAGATGCGCTGGGACTACCTCGACAAGAAGCCGACGACGTCGACGGTGGTCGTGAAGAAGAGCTTCATCTCCGACGGCTCGCAGCTGTGGGTCGTCGATCACGAGAACAAGCAAGTCCTCAAGAAGAGCCTGCAGCAGGACATGCTGCCGGTCGCGGTGACGTTCCTGTATGGCAAGGGCAACCTCAGCGCCGACTTCAACCCCGCGATCGACACGTCGTCGTCGTACGGCGCGAAGGGAGACATCGTCCTGAAGCTCACGCCGAAGCAGCCGTCGGCCCAGTACAAGGCGCTCTACCTGGTGCTGAATCCGACCGATTATCACGTCAAGGAGTCGGTCATCGTCGACTCGTCGAGCAACGTGAACCACTTCCACTTCTACTCGCCCGACTTCGACAAGCCGATGAAGGACAGCTGGTTTCAGTTCGACCCGGCGAGCGTCAAGAGCTACCGCGTCGTCGATGCCGATCAGCAGCAGCAAGCGTCCGGCAGCGGCGCGCCGGCCACGAACAAGTAGTACGTTCGCGCGGTGGCCGAACCGCGCTTCGTCCAGGCGAACGGCCTGCGCTTCGCGTACCTCGAGCAAGGCTCGGGGCCGCTGGTCGTGCTGTTGCACGGGTTTCCCGATACCGCGCACACGTGGGACCACGCGATGGCGGCGCTCGCCGCGGCGGGGTTTCGCGCGGTCGCCCCGTTTCTGCGCGGCTATCACCCGACCGAGATTCCGGCCGACGGCCGGTTCGACGCCGAGACGCTCGGCCGCGACGCGGTCGCGCTGATCGACGCGCTGGCCAAGGACGGCGAGCGCGCGGTGCTCGTCGGGCACGACTGGGGCGCGAGCAGCGCGTACTGCGCCGCCGGCCTCGCACCCGAGAAGCTGCGACTGCTCGTCACGCTCGCGATCCCGCACCCGGGCGGCCTCAAGCCGTCGCCGCGCCTGATCTGGGCGCTGCGCCACTTCCTGCGCCTGCGCCGATCCGGCGCGGCCGCGGCGATCCGCGCGGAGCACTTCGCGTACCTCGACGAGCTGTGGCGGCGGTGGTCGCCGTCGTGGCGCGACCTGCCGGCGAGCGAGACCGCGCCGGTTAAGGAAGCGCTCGCGCATCCCGGCAGCCTCGAGGCGGCATGCAGCTACTACCGCGCCCAGCCGCTCTCCGGCGCGACGCCCGTGCAGAAGCAGCCGTGCACGGTGCCCGCGGTCGCGTTCGCCGGCACGCACGACATGATCGCGCCGCGCGTCTACGAGAAGGTGCGGCACTGCTTCACGTCGTCGTACGAGGTCGTGCAAGTGCCCGGCGGTCACTTCATGCACCGCGAGCACCCCGACACGTTCGCCGCCGAGCTCGTGCGCGTCGTGCAGGCTGCGCCGTGACCGACCGGCCGCTGCTGGTGTTCGTCAGCGACATCCACCTGACGGATCGCCTGCACGGCAACGCGGTCAGCAAGGCCGATCAGCTCGGCCGGTTCTGGCATCGCATCGACGCCGTGCGCGGCAAGCGGCCGGCCGAGCTGTGCGTCGTCGGCGACCTGTTCGATCTGGTGCGTTCGCCGACGTGGCTCGACGGCCGCCATCGCCCGTATCACGGCGCGACCACGAACGGCGTCGTCAAGCAGGTCGAGACGATCGTGAAGGAGACGATCGCGCGCGAGCACGACTTCTTCGCCGCGCTGCGCGCGAAGATCGCGGCGGGCCAGCTCGTGTTCCATTACGTGCTCGGCAACCACGATCGGCTGCTGCGCACCGCGCCGGCCGCGCAGCGCGCGATCGCCGACGCGCTCGGCTTGCCCGAGCTGGTCGTCCACGATCAGCTCGAGTTCCCCGATCACGGTGTGCTCGCGTATCACGGCAACGTCGGCGATCCGATCAACGCGAGCCCCGACGGTGACGCGACGATCGGCGACGCGATCGGCAGCGAGCTCATCCTCGCGTTCCCGCGCCGGTTGCGCTCCCTCGTCGGCCACGACCACCCGGGCATCGATCACGTCGACGACATCGACGACGTGCGCCCGGTCTACGCGGTGCCGGCCTGGGTGCGCCAGCAGGGCGCGATCAGCCGCGAGCTGCTGCGCCCGGTCTCGCAGGTGTGGAGCGAGATCGTCGACCAGTTCCTCGCGATCGACTTCGTACGCGACTGGCTGCGCTCGCAGCACAAGACGTTCTCGCTCGATCTCGGCAAGAAGCTGCGCCTGCTGCTCGAGCTGTCGCGCAACCGCGTCATCGCGCACGGCTCCGACGAGCGCATGACGCAGGTGTATCGCTTCATCCAGCACGGCTTCGACGGCAAGATGGCCACGGTCGCCGCCGGCGAGCTCGCGAAGCGGCCGCACCTGCGCTACGTCGTCAACGGGCACTCGCATTTTCCGTCGATGCAGCCGCTCGGCCGCGTCGACGGCAAACCCGCCGTGTACTTCAACACCGGCACGTGGCGCGCCGTGCACCAGATCGGCCACGATCTCGGTGGTCGCCCGAGCTTCCTGCCGTACGACGCGATGACGTACCTCGTGTTCTTCCCGACCGACGACAAGCTCGGGCGCGATTACGAGTGGTGGACCGGCGCGATGGTGGCTAAGGTTTCGCGATGACGTTGCGCTCGCATCCGCGCCAGCCGCATCCGAACGGTCCCGTCGTGCTCGTCGTGATGGACGGCATCGGGCGCGGCGCGGGCGACGAGGCCGACGCGGTCGCGATCGCGGCGACGCCCACGCTCGACCGGCTGTGGGTGCCCGGCGTGCGCGCCGAGCTGCGCGCGCACGGCAAGGCCGTCGGCCTGCCGAGCGACGACGACATGGGCAACAGCGAGGTCGGCCACAACGCGCTCGGCGCGGGCAAGGTGTACGCGCAAGGCGCGATGCTCGTCGGCCGCGCGATCAAATCGGGCGCGCTGTTCGAAGGCGACGCGTGGAAGCAGGTCGTCGAGCGCGGCGCGCGCGGCGGTGCCGTGCACTTCCTCGGCTTGCTGTCCGACGGCAACGTGCACTCGCACCTCGATCACCTCGAGGCGATGCTCGGCGCCGCCGCGAAGGCCGGCTGCAAGAAGCTGTACGTGCACGCGCTGCTCGACGGCCGCGACGTGCCGCCGACGTCGGCTCAGGAATATCTCGATCGCATCGAGCGGTTTCTGAGCAAGCTGCGCGACTCGGGAGCCGACGCGCGTATCGCGACCGGCGGCGGCCGCATGCAGATCACGATGGATCGCTACGAAGCGGACTGGGACATGGTCGAGCGCGGCTGGCACCTGCACGTGCTCGGTGAGGGCCGCCAGTTCCCGTCCGCGCACGACGCGGTCGAGACGCTGCGCCGCGACAAGCCCGGCGTGATCGATCAAGACCTGCCCGGTTTCGTCGTCGCGCCGCCGGTGCCGATGCGCGACGGCGACGCGGTCGTGATGTTCAACTTCCGCGGCGACCGCGCGATCGAGATCTCGCGCGCGTTCGACGACGCCGACTTCACCAAGTTCGATCGCGTGCGCCGCCCCGACGTGTTCTACGCCGGCATGATGGAGTACGACGGCGACACGCACATCCCGGCGCATTACCTGGTCTCGCCGCCGGCGATCGAGCACCCGATGGGCGAGATCCTCGCGCAGGCCCACGTGTCCCAGCTCGCGATCAGCGAGACCCAGAAGTACGGCCACGTCACGTACTTCTGGAACGGCAACCGCAGCGGGATGTTCGACGCCGGCTGCGAGACGTATGTCGAGATCCCGTCCGATCGCGTGCCGTTCGAGCAGCGGCCGTGGATGAAGGCCGCCGAGATCACCGACCGGCTCGTCTCCGAGCTGCGCACCGGCAAGCACCGGTTTGCGCGCGTCAATTACGCCAACGGCGACATGGTGGGCCACACCGGGGCGTTCGACGCGACCGTCATCGCGGTCGAGACCGTCGACCTCCAGCTCGCGCGCCTCGCCGTTGCGGTCGAGGAACTGCAAGGAATCCTCGTGGTTACCGCCGATCACGGCAATGCCGACGAGATGTACCAGCGCGACAAGCACGGCCGCGTGCAGCGCGACAAAACAGGCCAGCCGGTCGCCAAGACCAGCCACACGCTGAACCGCGTGCCATTCTTCATCCACGACCCGATGCGCCGCGATCGCTACGAGATAGACCCGGCCCGCGCGCAAACCAGCGGGATCGCGAACGTCACCGCGACCTGCCTCGAGCTCCTCGGCTTTGCGGCGCCGGATGATCTAGAGTCTTCGCTACTGAGGTTTCGATGAGTACGAAAGCTTGGATCGGCATCCTGCTCGCGGGCACGATCGGGGTCATCATCTTCCTGTTCGTCCACCTGTCGGGCGACCCGAACCGACCGATCCAGCTCGGCACGAGCCACGCGCAGGCGTGCAACAAGGCGCAGGCCGGCGATTGCTTGCCCGACGTCACGTACACCGACACCGACGGCGTCGCGTATACGGCCGACAAGCTCGCCGACAAGGTCATCGTCGTCAACTTCTGGGCGACGTGGTGCGGCCCGTGCAAATCAGAGATCCCCGCGCTGTCGAAGGTGTACTCGCACTACAAGGACAAGGGCGTCGTGTTCATCGGCGTGCTGACCAACGACAACGCGAGCGCGCCCGACTTGCTGAACTTCCGCTCCGACTTCGAGATGAGCTATCCGATCGTGCGCGCGAGCTCGGATATCCTGGTGTCGTACGACTATCCGCAGGCGCTGCCGACGACGTACGTGTTCAACCGCGGCGGCAAGCGCGTGTACTCGCACGTCGGACCGGTGCAGGAAGACGCGTTCGCGTCGCTGCTCGACCAGTACGTCGCCGAGAAGTGATTCGTTACCGCTGGCTCGCGAGCAGCCGGATCACCAGGTCCCGGCGACGTTGACGAATGGCGCCTGGCCGGTCGGCGTGCGCAGGATGCCCGGCGCGACTCCGATCGTGAGGCCGTGACGCGAGTTGTAACGACCCGCGGCGTCGCCGGCGTCGATGACATCGTAGGCAGCGCCGCCGATGTACGCGATCGCGGCGAGCCCGAGCACGGCGACCGCGGTGCCGCTGAGCTGATCGCAGGTCTGGCCCGGCATCGTCGCGAGCTGGCACGTGACCGTCTCCTGCGGCAGCGCGAACGCGAGTGCCGCGAGCGCGACGGCGCCGCCGCGAATGCCCATGCCCCACGTCAGGTACTGGCCGGCGTAGAGCTCGCCGAGCGACGGCGTGATCACCGACGTGCCGAGGCCGGCATAGAGCAGCGGCCCGTTGACGTCGGCGGTGTCGCGGCCGACGAAGAACGCGCCGAGCACGAGCCCGGACGACACCGCGGTGCCTGTCGCCGAGAGCGCGACCGCGGTCTCGCGCTTCTTGTCGGCGTGCGCGGGCGCCGCGAGCGCGAGGACGGCGGCGATCGTCACGCGGCGCATGCCGCGATCGTAACTCAGAATGCCCGCGAGGCCGAGGCCGAGCACGGGGGCAAGCTCACAACACCTGGGCGACAGTTTCCGGTGACGCGAACAGCCCGAACATCCCGCCGGTGTGCAGGAACGCGACGGCGGCGCCGAATCGCTTCGGATCGCGGCGCAGCTCGCTGACCAGGCCGTGGAACGCCTTGCCGGTGTAGACCGGATCGAGCACGACGCCGTCGCTGCGGCACACGTCGCGGATCGTCGCGAGCTCCTCGGGCCGGCTCTTCGCGTAGCCGAGCCCGACGTGGCCGTCGACGATGTCGATGTCGGCCTCGCTGACCGCGACCGGCAACTGCCAGCGCTCCGCGAACTCGCCGCAGATCCGCGCGATCGCCGCGACGAAGTACGCGCGGTCGTCGCACACGTTGATGCCGGCGACGCGAATGCCCCGCGTCTCGAGCGCGAGCAGCTTCGCGCCGAGGACGAGGCCGGCGCCGGTGCCACCCGAGCCGCACGCGTACACGACCGTGACCGGGTGATCGGGCCCGGCGATGCCCTCGAGATCCTCGGCGAGCTCGTGCATCGCGCGCAGATAGCCCCACGAACCGAGCGCGTTCGAGCCGCCCTCGGGGATGACGTACGGCCGGCCGCCGGCCGCCCGGATGCGCTCCGCTTCCTCGGCGAGCAGCCGGGTGCGGTCGCGCCATGCCGGACGCGTGATCCAGCGCAGCTCGGCGCCGGCGAGGCGATCGAGCAGGATGTTGCCGGTCGGCGCCGGCGGGCGTGCCGGGTCGTCGGTGCGGAGGACGAGCACGCTGCGCAGGCCGAGCTGGGCAGCGGCCATCGCGGTGGCGCGCGCGTGGTTCGACTGCTCGCCGCCGCAGGTGACGACGTGCGTCGCCTGCTGCTCGAGCGCCTCCGCCATCAGGTACTCGAGCTTGCGCACCTTGTTGCCCGACAGCTCGCTGCCGGTGAGGTCGTCGCGCTTCATCCAGATCTTGGTCCCGAACGGACCGCTCGAAGCGGTCCGCTCGGCCATCTTGTCGGCGGCTTCGGGCTCGCGGCCGTAGCGCAGCCAGTGGCCGCGCGTCGGGAGATTCGCGAGAGGAACGCGCGCAGGTTCGAGATCGAGGAGGCGGTCGAGCATGACTGGGGAGAAAAGCATGCCACGCCGCGCTCGCGTGTTAGATCGATGTCATGCGGTTCTTCGTCGTGCTCGCGCTCGCGCTCGCGGTCGGTCCGGCCGAGGCGTCGAAGCCCAAGAAGCACTACAAGGCGTGGCCGCTGCCCGCCGCCGGCCCGACCGCGTCGGGCGATCCGGAGCTGATCTTCACGTTCGACGACGGGCCCAATCCGAAGACCACGCCGGCGGTGCTCGACGCGCTCGCGAAGCACCACATCCACGCCATCTTCTTCATGGTCGGCGAGATGGCTGCGAACAAGTCCGCGCAGCCGATCATCCAGCGCATCGTGCGCGAGGGTCACATCATCGGCAACCACACGATGACCCACCAGGACCTGTGCCGCCTGAAGGACGACGAGCGCGCGTCGCGCGAGATCGACGAGGCCAAGCAGGTGATCGAGAAGGCGTCGGGCCTCGAGCTCGCGTGGTTCCGCACGCCGTACGGCGTGCGCTGCGATCGCGTGGAGGCGATGCTCGACGAGCGCCACCTCGGCCACTTTCACTGGGATCTCGATCCGCAGGAGTGGAAGCACGGCAGCGCGAAGAAGGCGATCGATTACGTCGAGAAGCACGTCGGCGAGATGACCGGGCGCAACGTGCTGCTCATGCACGACATCAAGAAGGCGACGGTCGAGGCGCTGCCCGAGATCCTCGACTGGATCGACGCCGAGAACGCGCGCCGCAAGGATGCGCACAAGCGCCGCATCCGCATCATCCAGAGCTACGAGCTCGCCGAGCAGCGCCTCCCCGATGGGCTGCTCGACTGGCTCGGCGACGCCGCGGATCCGCATAGATGGACGAGCGCGGTCGCGAGCGTCCTGCCCTGATCGGACCTCCGGCCTCGGCCGGAGAAAGCAGCGTCGCCGTCCCGGGTTCTCCGACCCGAAGCCCGAAGCCCGAAGCCCGAAGCCTGGCTTAGTGGTACGTTGCGCCGCGCAGGCGCTCATGTTTCGGATTCGTCAGTCGTATCGGGAAGATGTCGATCAGGTACTCGCGGTCGCGGAGCACCTGAATACGGTCAATCTGCCCGCCGATCGCGCCGTGATCGAGCAGATCCTCGAGCGCTCGGAGAAATCGTTCGCGGCGGAGCTGCCCGCCGACGATCGCGAGCTCCTGTTCGTGCTCGAGGATCTCGAGCGCAAGCGGATCATCGGCACGTCGATGATCTACGCGCAGCACGGCACGAAGCGCGCGCCGCACATCTTCTTTCGCGTCGAGAACGACGAGCGCTACTCGGTCACGCTCGATCGCTACTTCGTCCATCAGACGCTGCGAATCGGCTACAACTATCATGGCCCGACGGAGATCGGCGGCTTGATCCTGCTGCCCGAGTATCGGCGCAACCCCAACGGCCTCGGCAAGGCGCTCTCGTACGTGCGCTTCCTGTACATGCGCATGCATCGGTCGCTGTTTCGCGATCACGTGCTCAGCGAGCTGCTGCCGCCGCTCGAGCCGGACGGCACGTCGCGCCTGTGGGAGGCGCTCGGCCGGCGCTTCACCGGGCTCAGCTATCAAGAGGCCGATCGGCTGAGCAAGGACAACAAGGAGTTCATCCAGGCGCTGTTCCCGGACGATCCGATCCACACCGAGCTGCTGTCCGACGACGTACGCGCGGTGATCGGTCAGGTCGGCGAGGAGACGCGCGCGGTCGAGCGCATGCTGCGGCGGATCGGCTTCGACTACGCCGAACAGATCGATCCGTTCGACGGCGGCCCGCACTTCGTGGCGAAGACCGACGACATCGCGATCGTGCGCGAGGCGCGCGAGGTCGAGCTGCGCGACGCGCCCGCCGGCAGCTCCGAGCGCAAGTGGGCGATCGCGGCGGTCGAAGGGCCCGAGTTTCGCGCGATCGGCGCGCGCGTGACGCCGCTCGCCGACGGCACCGTCGGCACGAGCCTCGACACGCGCGAGTGCCTGGGGCTCGCGGACGGACAGAAGGTATGGCTGAGCTACGGCTAGCTCTCGTGCTCGCGGCCGGGTGCAGCACGGCCAACGCGGGGCCGACGACCATGGCCGGCCCGAGCGGCTGGCCCGAGCTCGATGCGATCGCGACGGCCGCTGCGGCTGCGGCGAAGGTCGATGGCGTGACGGTCGAGGCGGCGGGTGCGTGGGGCGATGCCGCGCGCGGCTGCTACGCGGTCGCGATCCAGCTCCGCGGTGGCGGCACGGCATCGCAGATCGTCGACGGGATCGCGGCAGCGGGGATCGCGACGCGCGAGGTCGTCTACGCGGGCGACGGCGTCACGCTCGGCGTGTCGCGCGCGCCGTACGACGGGCGTGTCGTCGCGCAGGCCGGCGCGGATGGTCATGTCGCGGCGCACGCGTGCTTCTGGAACGACCGCGAGCCGGCGGCATGCGCGGCAACGTGCGCGGGATGGCTGAAATGACGCGCGCGTGGTTGCTGGTGCTGGTCGCGTCCACCGCGGCCGCCGGCCCGATCGCGACGCCGCCCGCGGGCTGGCAAGGCGGCGCGAACGACGAGCTCGTGCACGCCACCGGGTTGATCCCGCACTTCGGGAACGTGCACGGCATCATCGAGGCCGAGCGTTACGACGCGCCGAAGCCGGGCGTGATGCTCGATCTCACGCGGGTGACGGCGACGACGGCGGCGCACGATGCGGCCGCGCGGGCCGAGATCGATCAGCTGCACGCGCCACCGGATTCCGGCGTGCGCGAGACCGAGTGGCACGAAGGTTTCGACCTCGCCGCGAAGCAGGCCGTGGCTCGCCAGGTGTATCGCGACGGATCGGTGAAGCTCGGCGGGACCGTGCGGCTCGTGATCGCGGCGACCGCGGATCGGATCGTCGCGGTGAAGGGCGAGTGTCTGGCCGCCGACGATGCGGATCCGGCGGCGGTGCAGACGTGTATTGCCGCGCTGGCGACGCTGGATGTGGGAGTGGATGCCAAGGAGCGGGTGGGGATCGATCTGGATGCGAAGACGGGCGCGAGTACGAGTACGAGTACGAGTACGATCCCGACGGCGCACGTGCCACTCGCGCCGATCGAGATTCCGCACGAAGAGCCGAAGACCGATCTGCGGCCGGTGGCGGTCGGAGCGGGGCTCCTGGTGCTCGCGATCGTGTTCTGGTGGAACCGCAAGCGCCGCGCCCGCTTCGCGGCCGAGAATCGGGAGAGTACGAAATGAGCGATGACGCAGCCGCATCGGCCGAGCCGATCCTGATCGTCGACGACGAGAAGAACATCCGCCGCACGCTGCGCATGGTGCTCGAAGGCGAAGGCCACGTCGTGCACGAGGCCGGCTCGATCGCCGAGGCGGAAGCGGTGCTCGCCCGCGCGGCGATCGACGTGATGCTGCTCGATGTCAAGCTCGGCGAGGACAACGGGCTCGAGCTCCTGCGCACGCTCAAGGTGCGCGGCGACGACGCCATCGCGAGCGCGACCGCCGACATTCCGGTCGTGATGATCAGCGGCCACGCGACGATCGAGGACGCGGTCTCGGCGACGCGGCTCGGCGCGTTCGACTTCATGGAGAAGCCGCTCGACCGCAACCGCGTGATGGTCACCGTGCGCAACGCGCTCGAGCGCCGGCGCATGGCGCGCGAGATCGCGACGCTGCGCAAGGCCGACGCGCGCTGGGAGCTGCTCGGCGGCACGTCGGTCATGGACGACCTGCGCCGGCAGATCGCGAAGGTCGCGCCGACGCGCAGCCGCGTGCTGATCACCGGCAACAGCGGCACCGGCAAGGAATTGATCGCGCGCGCGATCCACCGCAACTCGAGCGTGTCGGCCGGGCAGTTCGTCAAGGTCAACTGCGCCGCGATTCCGCCCGAGCTGATCGAGAGCGAGCTGTTCGGTCACGAGCGCGGCGCGTTCACCGGCGCGATCGCGAAGAAGCGCGGCCTGTTCGAGGTCGCCGACGGCGGCACGATCTTCCTCGACGAGATCGGCGACATGGCGTTGTCCGCGCAAGCGAAGGTGCTGCGCGTGTTGCAGACCGGCGAGTTCACGCGCGTCGGCGGCGAGAAGAGCCTGCGCACCGACTGCCGCGTCGTCGCAGCCACGAACCGCGACCTCGAGGAGATGGTCAAGTCGGGCACGTTTCGCGAGGATCTGTATTTCCGGCTCAACGTCGTGCCGATCCGCTCGCCCGATCTACGCGAGCGCGCCGACGACATCCCGCTGCTCGTCGAGTCGTTCGTGCGCGAGTGCTGCGACGAGAACGGCCTCGGCTACAAGCCGGTCGACGAACCGGTCTTCGAGCGGCTCAAGCAATACGACTGGCCCGGCAACGTGCGCGAGCTGCGCAACGTCGTCGAGCGGCTCGTGATCATGAGCGACGACGTGATCCGCGAGAAGGATCTGCCGCCGTATCTCGGCGGCCCACGCCCCGCGAGCCGCGACAGATCCGGCCCGAGCTCGAGCTCCGGCGCGATCGATCTCGGCCGCTACGCCGGCAAGAGCCTGCGCGAGTTCCGCGAAGAGATCGAGAGCGAGTTCATCCGCATCCGGCTCGCCGAGTTCGACTGGAACATCTCGCGCACCGCGCAGGCGCTCGGCATCGAACGCACCAACCTGCACAAGAAGCTGCGCGCGCTTGGCATCCACCGGGGCGAAGGGAGCGGCGAGCACGAGTGAGAGCCGCCGTCCTGGTCGTCGCACTTGCTGCGGCCGGCGTGGGAGCCTGGCTCGCCGTTCGCGCCCATCGACGCACGCAGCACGCGCACGCGTGGCAGCGGCTCGCGCAAGCGGCGGCCGACGTGGACCGCTGCATGATCGGCGAGCCACTCGGTCCCGGCGAGAAGTATCAGGATCGGCTCGCGCGCATCACGCTCGGAAACCGCCCGCCCGACGCGACCGACCCTTGGCCGCAGCGCTGCCTGCCCGACGTGGACGAGCTCGAGACCGCGCTCCACGCCGACGAGCTGGATCTCGCGATGCAGGACCGCAACGACCTCGACATCGTGGCCGATCGAGCCCGGACGGCGATCAAAGACACGGCGAACGAGCCTGACTACTGGTTCCGCTACACGCTACCGCAGGATCTCGCGAAGCTCGACCTGCCGAAGCTCGCATCCACCGTGCGACCACCACCACCACCGGCCGAGTCGCTCGGTCCGCTCCAGGCGATTGGCAGGCAATACGACTGGGACCGGCGCGACACGCAAGTCCTCGTGTGGTCGGACTCGAGCGCGTGCGAGATCGCCATCGCATCCGGTAAGGCGACGTGCGCGCCGAGCGCCGATCCGGGAACAGCCTTGCCGCAGCTCGAGCCCGACTCCGCGCCCGAGCTCCAGCTCGCCGGCCTCGGCGCCGACTACGGCCTGTATCGCCTCGCGGGGGGCGCGCCGCTCTCCCACCG
Organism: Kofleriaceae bacterium; assembly: GCA_036490935.1. Classification (GTDB taxonomy): domain Bacteria; phylum Myxococcota_A; class Polyangia; order Haliangiales; family Haliangiaceae; genus JABFXX01. Next base: position 35,643 of record DASXCY010000043.1, read on the forward strand.
GACCAGAGACGGCGTCCTGTTCGATGGAGTCTCGTCCGGCGCTGGATACGCCCTGGTGAGCTATGGCGCGGGCGCCGAGCTCGTGCGTTCGCAGGGTGACACCGTCGAGCGTACGAAGCTGCCGATTCCCGACGACGCGCACGTAGCTGTCGTGGGTCCGTATCTGGTCTGGCGCGCCGGCCCGGCGCCCCATCTCTACATCCAACGCGTCGTGACCGCAGACGGCAGTGTGGGCCCCGTCATCGATGCCGGTCCGTCGGCAGGCGACTGGCGTCCACAGCTGTGTGTCGCGAATGGATGGTCTGCACTCGACGACGGCGAGGTGCTCGGCTTCCTGAGCGAGCACGGCTGGCAGCCGGTGCGCGATGCGCCGAAGCTCGGAGTGACCGTCGTGATGACGTGCGGGACGCACAGCGTCGGGTTCGCATGGGTAGACGACCGCGTTCACGCGGTGTCTTGCACCGAGTCCGGGTGCGGCAGCGAGCAGCGCAGCGCTCCGCTGGCGAAGCAGAACCTCGACGTCGTGCGCGCAGCCGTGTTCGGTGACCAGATCTTGCTCGCCTATCGCGACAACCAAGGCACGTGGATGCGCCTCGCTCCGATCGCACATCTCGACACGGCGCACGAGATCTTGCTGAAGCAGCCCGCGGCATCCGTGTTGGACATTTTCACCAGCGCGAGCGGTGCGCTGCTGCTCGTCGATGTTCAGGACGGGATCGCCGCGATCCGTGTCGACGCGGGCGGCAAGGCGACCGCGGTCAGCGCTCCTCGTTGAACGAGAAGTAGTTACCCGAGTCGTCCTTGAACACCGCGGCGAAGCCGTACGGCTCCTCGGTCGGCGGCTTCGCGAACTCGACACCCTTCGCCTTGAGCTGCTCGTAATCGCGGCGGAGATCATCGGTGGCGAGCACGCCGCCGCCGAGCGCACCGGCGGTGACGAGCGAGCGCAGCGCGGCCGCGTGCTCTTCTTTCAGCATCGGGCTCGCGGCGATCGGCATCAGCACGATGCGCACGTCGAGCTGCGTCTTCGGGCCGACGGTGAGCCAGCGGAACGGGCCCATCTTGGCGTCGTCGCGGCACTCCATGCCGAGCTTGGTGCAGTAGAAGTCCTTCGCGCGATCCTGATCGAGGACGTAAACCGTGGTGTGCGTGAGCTTGGTGATCATGCGCGCGTTGTAGCGGAACCGCGGCGCGCGAACTTCTTCAAACGTGCGCGGCGTACGCGTTGAAGTAGCAAGACGGCACGAACAGGCGCGGGATTCCGAGGCTTTGCACGAACGGGCGCGCGAGCTTCTGCCACGCGCGCGGCGACATGCCGACGCGCCGGTGAAAGCTCGACGAGAACGAGCCCAGGCTCGCGAAGCCCACCGCGTGGCACACGTCGGTGACGCGCGCGCCGGCCGCCAGCTCGCGCTTCGCGCGCTCGACGCGCAGCTGGACGAGGTAGCGGTGCGGCGGCACGCCGAACGTCGACGAGAACTCGCGCGCCAGGTGCGCGCGCGACAGCCCGGTCTCGCGCGCGAGCTCGGCGAGCTGCGGCCCGCGCTCGAGCTCGGCGTGCAGGTAATCACGCGCGCGCACGAGACGCTGCAACACGACGCCGCGAGCCATGCGCGTCCATAACACGATGCTAGAATCAGCGCGTCGTGAAAAAGCGTGGGCGGATTCTCGCGATCAAGTGGGGCATGAACCCGAACTCGTCGAGCCTCGGCGTCGACGTGACGTTCTTGCTCGTCGGCGCGACCGCGCTCGCCGTCATCACGCCGATCATCGGCGCGTGGCTGCGTGCGCGGAAGGCGCCGCGCGTGTGAGGCGCCTCGCGCTCGCGCTCGTGTGGTTCGTCGCCGGATGCGGCAGCACGCCCGCGCCCGCGCCCGCGCAGCCTGCGAAACCGCCGCCGGCGATCCCACCCGGCGCGGCGCCCGGCAGCTGCCCGGAGTCGTACGACGCCGCCCGCGGCCCGTGCATCGCGCCGGCGTCGGGATGCAGCTATCCGCAAGGTGATTGCGCGTGCGTCGTCGACGAGCCGCACTTCTGCAGCGGGATGGTGCGACCGAAGCGGCCGCCGCCGCCCAAGCCGCCGCCGACGGTCTGGCTTTGCACACCGAAGCCTCCGGCGATCCGCGCAGACGGTTGCCCGGGCACGGATCCGAACGGGCGCGCGTGCCACGACGAGGGCAAGCAGTGCACGTACGGCAACTGCTGCGTCGCGTCCGAGACGTGTGAGGACGGGGTCTGGAAGGTCAAGCGTACCGAGTGCCCGCCATGATCTCGGCGCTCGTCGCACGCTGGCGGCAGAGTCGCGGCATGCGGCGCGCGCGGCTCGAGCGGTTCGGCGCGATCGTGCAGCTGGCGTGGCCGCGCGCGCTCGTGTTCGTCGATCGCGAGATGGCGCGACGCGTGGTCCGCGGCGCGAGCTGGAGCGAGCCCGAGAGTGCGCTCGGCGAGCACGTGCTGTCGGCGCCGCTCGAGGCGCACCTCCAGCTCACGAACCGATGCGGCGCGGGGTGCACCGGTTGCTACACCGGCGCGTCGCCCGACGGCGCGCCCGGCGAGTGGGGCCTCGCGGACTGGAAGCGCGCGCTCGATGCGCTCGCGGACGCCGGCGTGTTTCACGTCGCGCTCGGCGGCGGCGAGAGCGCGGTGCTGCCATGGCTCGGCGAGCTGGCGTCGCACGCGCGCGCGAAGGGGATCGTGCCGAACCTGACGACGTCGGGCCTCGACGGGCTCGATCGGCTGCTCGCGATCGCGGATCGCTTCGGGCAGATCAACGTCTCGCTCGACGGGCTGGGCGCGACGTACGCGGCCGTACGCGGGTTCGACGGCTTTCAGCGCGCCGACGCGGCGATTCGCGCGCTGCGCGGCGTGAAGCGCGAGATCGGGATCAACGTCGTCGTCACGCGCGCGAACTTCGACGAGCTGCCGAGGATCTTCGCGTACGCGCGCGACCGGCGGCTCTCCGAGGTCGAGCTGCTGCGCTTCAAGCCGAGCGGCCGTGGCGCGCGCGCGTACGCCGAGCTGCGCTGCACCGACGCGCAACACCGCGCGTTCTTGCCCGCGATCCTCGCCGCGGCGCGCCGCCAGCGCGTGCGCGTCAAGGTCGATTGCTCGTACACGCCGATGCTCGCGCATCACCGCCCCGCTCGCGCGCTGCTCGCCGAGCTCGCGGTCTACGGCTGCACCGGCGGCGATTTTCTCGTCGGCGCGAAGGCCGACGGCCGGCTCACCGCGTGCAGCTTCATGGGCTCGCCGGCCGCGCGCCCGAAAGTCACCGACCTCGCGACCTACTGGCGCGCTCCGGATGCGTTCGGCGCGTTCCGCACCTGGCGCGATGCGCGCGAGCCGTGCGCGAGCTGCGAGTACCACGATCTGTGCCGCGGCGGCTGCAAGGTCGCGAGCGCGCACGTCACCGGCGATCCGGCCGCGCCCGATCCGGAATGCCCGCGCGTCGTCGATGCTGCGCGGGCGAGGTCGCGCCGTCATTTGCCCGTGATATAGAGGCGCCGATGAAGACGGTGATGATCATCAGCGACGCCACCGGCGAGACCGCCGAGCGTATGGTGCGCGCCGCGACGCTCCAGTTCAGCCAGCCGGTCCAGATCCGGCTGTTCTCGCGCGTGCGGCTCGAGACCGAGCTCGAGCAGATCCTCGAGAAGGCGTCCGAGCTGAAGGCGCTCGTCGTGTTCACCGTCGTCAACAACGAGGAGCGCGATCTGATCTCGAAGCTGGTCGAGAAGCACTCGATCGAGATCGTGGACCTGATGGGCGCGCTGATCTCGAAGCTGGCGGTGTATCTCGGCGCTCCTCCGGCCGGCGTGCCCGGCCTCCTGCACATGATCACCGACGACTACTTCCGCCGCATCGAGGCGGTCGAGTTCGCGGTCAAGAACGACGACGGCGCCGAGCCGCGCAACCTGCCGAAGGCGGATCTCGTGCTCGTCGGCATCTCGCGCACGTCGAAGACGCCGCTGTCGACGTACCTCGCCCAGCGCGGGCTCAAGGTCGCGAACGTGCCGCTCGTGCTCGGCGTCGATCCGCCGGAGGAGCTGTCGCAGGTCGACGACAAGAAGGTGTTCGGCCTGATCGTGCAGCCCGACATGCTGATGCGCATCCGCCAGGCTCGCCTCTCGCACCTCGGCATGCCGTCCGACTCGAGCTACGGCCAGCGCGCCCACATCGAAAACGAGATCTCCTACTCGCGCGAGATCTTCCGCAAGCACGCCAACTGGCCCGTGATCGACGTCACCAACCGCGCCATCGAAGAAACCGCCGCCGACATCCTCCGCATCTACACCGAGCGCATGCCGAACTCGCTGGCATGAGCCAGCCGTACCGCGACGGCGCCGGCCTTGCGTGCCCGCGTTGTGGTCGCCCGCTGTTGCCGGACGAGCGCGGCGACGCGGCATGCCTCGACGGCTGCGGCACCTGGCTCTCGCGCGACGTCGTCACGAAGCTCCTCGGTGTGTTCCAGTTCGCGGCGATCGAGGCGATGCCGAGCTGGGCCGAACCGCTCGGCCACGCGCCCTGCCCCGTGTGCGGCGACGAGGAAGTCGTGGGCACGCTCGACGGCGGAGCACTCATTTGTGGCCGCTGTCCGTTCCACGGCGCATGGGTCGTGCGCGCCGATCGCACCGCGTTCACCAAAGCGTTCTGGCGCCCACCGCCCACGGCTGCATCGCTCGAAGATCGAGTCGCCGCGGTCGAGCAGCGCGTGGCCGCACTCGAGCGCGCGCTGCGTGGACGTTAGACCAGCGCGATCACGAGCGCGATGACGATCGCGAGCATGACGAGCACGTAGGGGAACCACCACAGGCGCGCCGGGGCGACCGGCATGCGCGGCGAGGACATGCGGACGATCTGAGCGGTCGCGGTGATCACGCGCTGGGGCGTCAGCGCGCGCGGCGAGGGCGACGACAGGCGCACGACGAGCGGCGCGGGCGCGGGCGCCGGCGCGGCGAGCGGCGGCGCGATCGGCACGGTCGTGACATCGCCGTCGCCAGTGTCGTCGGGCGGCATCGGGTGGCCCGCCGAGCGATAGGCCTCGGTCTTTTCGTCTGCGACCGGCTCGACCGCCTCGACCGGCGTGATGTCGATGTCGTCGATCTCGTCCATCGCAGCTTCGGCGGCGTCGCGCAGCGCCAGCCTGCGGCCGTCGATCTCCTGGCGACCCGTGTCGACCTCGCTGCTCGAACGCGCGAACCGGCGCCGGCCATCCGGCGTACTCGGATCGAACAGCCGGTGCATCACGTCGGCCACCGCCGCGTGACCGATCGGCAGGCCGCGGCGCGCCGCGAACGCCTCGAGCTCGCGGCCCATCGTCGCGGCATCGCTGAAGCGCAGGTCGGGATCGATCGCGAGTGCGCGCATGACGATGCGCTCGAGCTCGCGCGGATAAGCCGGCACGAGCTGCGACGGCAGCATCATCTCGCCCTTCGTGATGCGCTCGAGCGTGATCAGCTCCGAGGCGCCCTCGAACGCGCGCGTGAACGTCGTCAATTCGTAGAGCACGATGCCGAGCGCGAAGATGTCGGCGCGCCGATCGACCGGCTTCGACAGCACCTGCTCCGGCGACAGGTACCCGAGCTTGCCCTTGAGCGAGCCGATCTGCGTCTGCGACGTGCGGCGTGAAAACTTCGCGATCCCGAAATCGATCAGCTTCACGCCGCCGTCGTGGCCGATCATGATGTTCGACGGCGACACGTCGCGATGTACGATCTCGAGCGGCGCATCATCGGGCGCGCGCAGCTCGTGCGCGTAGTGCAGCGCGGCCGCGACCGCCGCGACCGTCGCGATCGCGAACGGCAGCTGCGGCTGCATCCCGATCTGCTTGGCCGCCGCGACCATCGCCTCGGCGGTCTCGCCGCGCACGTACTCCATCACGAGGAAGTAGCGGCCGCGCTCGTCGCGCCCGACCTCGTAGACCGGCGCGATGTACTGGTGATGCAGCGCGCCGACCAGCCGCGCCTCGTCGAGGAACATCGCGACCAGGGTGTCGTCGTCGTTGGGATCGGAGTCGAGCGTCTTGACGACGACCTTGCGCTCGAAGCCGCCGAGACCTGTCGTGCGAGCCAGGTAGACCTGACCCATACCGCCTGACGCCAGATGCCCGACGACTTCGTATCGACCGATTCTCTCGACGCCTCGCACTGTGACCCGCGTGAAACCGGGCTCACCATACACAGTTCGAAGCGCGGCGCGATGGCAATGACGAACGAGATCTCGTTGGTCGAACCAATTCGATCTAGTTTCGATCTGAAATCGGTGCGCGCGCCCACGACGTAATTGCGAGGCGAGTCGACGTGACTCGCGCGTGCACGTCGGCGAAGCCCGCGCTCTCGAGTCCGCGCGCGAGCGAGCGCCGCGAGAATCGCGTCGGATGAATGTGACGGCGCGAGAACCCGCTGCGCCGCGCGATCAGCTCGAGCAACGTCGACTCGATCGCGGGCAGCCACGGCTCGCCGTAGTTCGGCGTCGACAGCCACAGCCGTCCGCCGGGGACGAGCGCGCGGCGTAGCCCGACAAGCCACGCCGGCCACGCGAGCACGTGCTCGACGACCTCCTTCGCGTAGATCCCCGCGAACGCGGTGCCGAGCTCGATCGGCTCCTCGGGCGCGACCACGCAGCCGCGCACGATCCGCGGATCGCGGCGCGCGAGCACGGCATCGACCGCGCGGCGATCGATGTCGGCAACCGTGAAGCGCAGGCCGGCCGGCGCGGCGTCGAGCTCGTGCAGCAGGCCGCAGCCGACGACGAGCACGTCGCCAGTCGCGTGCTCGTCCGCGACGCGCGCGAGGAACCGCGCCAGATCGCGCTCGAGCGGCGCGTGATACAGCGTCCACGGGAACTGCCGCGCGCGCTCGTGATTCGCGAAGTAATCCGGCTGCGGCGCCGCGGTCACGGCACGTCCACCGCTTCGGCGACGATCAGATACTCGTACGCGTGCGGCGAGTCGGCCGACACCAGCGGATCCGACACCGCCCACCGCACCAGCTTCGCCAACGGCGCGAGCGCCGCATCGGGCAGGTAGCGCGCGAGCTTGCTCGGATAGAAGCCGGTCACCTTCTTCACGACGAACTCGACGAACGAAGGCGGCAGGAACGCGCGGTACAGGAACTCCGACCGAGCCGAGCCCATCCCGAACGTCGCCTTGACGTGCCAGCCGTGTTGCTCGAGCAGGCGCTGCCACACCTTCGCGTCGTACAGGTGCCAGTGCTGGAAGAACCCGTTGAGCGCGCCCGACATCGCCATCGCGACGCGCGGCGCACGCGCGAGCAGCAGCGACTGCAGCTTGCCGTGATACGCCCAGCGCGGCGTCGGCACGAACATCAAGAGCCGCGCGCCCGGCGCGGCGGCCGCGCGGAGGTGCGCGAGCGCGCCGTCGATGTCGGGCACGTGCTCGAGCGAGCAGTTGCCGATGATCTCGCCGAACTTCGTTGCCGGAAACGGCGTCTCGCGCGACACGTCGGTGATCGAGGCCTGGATGCGCTCGCGCGCCTGCGCGACCTCGCGCGCCGAGATATCGATGCCGAAGATCTCGCGGCCGTCGGAGCGCACCGTCCACCAGAAGCCGTCGCCGCAGCCGACGTCGAGCACCGGGCCGCGATCGCCGGCGACCGCGGTGAACGCGACGAGCCGGTTGATCTCGCGCAGCGCGAGCGACAGCGGTGCGTGGCGCAGATACGCGAACGCCCAGCGCAGCACCTCGTCGTCGCTGGCGACGGTCGAGCGCGCCTCGCCCTCAGTCGGATCCGGCACCGCTTTCAGCATGGCCTTGGTCTCGCACGATTTGGCGCCCATCGCCAGCGCGATGCAAACGCAGCCACACGACGCCGGCGCCGGCCGCGCCACCTGCGAACAGCAACAACAGCGCCATGCCGAGCGGCCAGGTGCCGGTCGCGTCCTTCATCCACAGCAGGCCCCACCAGTCGATGCGCGTGCGCGGGTAGCTTTGCGACAGGTCGACCGTGAGCGTGGTGTAGCGGCGCCATGGCGCGTCGTCCTCGGCGTGCTTCCAGTCGTCGCCGTGCGCGAGCGAATCGACGAGCCACCAGTGGCCGCGGATCGGCTGGAACGCCGGCGTCCACATGATCTCGTACGTGTCCTCGAAGCACGAATCGCAGTGGCCGCGCCCGGCCTCGGCGACGTACGCGCCGCTGCGATTCGGGTTGCCGAGCCACTGGTTCTTCGCATCGATCGCGATGCGGATGAAGTGATCCCAGTACAGTGCATTGCCGAGCAGCTGCACGCAAAACCCGGCCGTGACGATCGAGCCGAGCACCGCCTTCTTCGCGCGCGACATCTCGTCGACGAACCACGCGAGCGGCACGAGCAGCGCCGGCACCAGATAGACGAAGAACCGCGGCCCCCACGCGTAGTCGCCGCTCCACGAGCGATACGTGCAGCACACGACGAGCACCGGCAGCGCGACGGTGACGAGCAGCAGGCCGTAGCGCGGCTGCGCGCGGATCGTGCGCGGCAGCGCGATCATCGCCAGCACGAGCGGCGGCGAATACAGAAACGCGCTCTTGTTCGGCGAGACCAGCATCCCGGTCGCGCCGTCGTAGAGGCTGCCGCCGAAGAACGCGCCGAGATAAGGCCCGTAGCCGGTCTCGAAGATCGAGCCCCAGCGCGCGTAGTTGTACGCGAGGCCGAGCGCGAGGAACGGCGCACCGGCGACCGTGGCCCAGCCGAGCACGCGGCGCAGCTCGGCTCGCCGATCGCGCAGGCTCCAGATGATCGCGACCGCCGCGCCCACGATCGCGAGCGCGTAGACGTACTTCGCGTCGAGCAGGCAGCCCGCCCAGACGCCGAGCCAGATCGCTTCGCGCCGCGTGCGGTATTCGATCGTCCGCCACGTCGCGCGGAACATGCCGACGAAGCACGCGAGCTGCAGGATCTCGGAGTACGGAGAGCGCGCGTACACCCACGTCGTCGTCGCGAACGCCAGGATCGCGGTGCACAGGCTCGCGGTGCGCCTGGTGCGGCCGAGATCGAGCAGCAGCCAGAAGAACACGACACACGCGAGCGCGCCGAGCACGGCCGGCGCGAGATGCGACGCGATCGGCCACACCAGCGTGTCGTACGAACGCGCGACGCCGCGCGTGATGCCGGCGATGATCGCGCCGGGAACCTGCACGAGCACCGGGCCGATCGGCGCGATGCCGTAGTACTTGCCGTCGCGGCCCGCGGGAAGATCCTCCGGCCACCGGCGCGTGATGTCGATCGCGCCGTGATGGACGACGCGCTCGGCGACGTCCCAGACCGGATGTGCATCGCCCCACGGATGCTCTCGGCTCCCCGACAGCAAGTACACCGCGAGCACGGTGAAGAAGATGGCAACGGACCAGCGCCGCGTCGTCATGGCATCCGGTGCGCGGTTTGCTGGGTCATGATGGCGTGCTGGCCGGACGCGCTCCCGGACGCCCGAACTGTGACAGCTGGATCATGGCTGGTCGCGTTTCCATGGGCGCGATGCGTGAGCGCGGTGGGGCGCAACTCAGCGATGCAACGTATCTCATCAGCGATTCGCGAGAACAAGGAGGCCACCCTCAGCAATCTGAGGGGCAAATGACGCCGCCTCGCCTTTTCTGGCAACCTGCGTCAACCAACTTGAGTTGTTCAGCAAGTCGTAATAGTTTGCTGCCATTACCTAGCGCGAGCCACGGCTCCGCCGAGTCCTTAGCTTCTCTATGAACACCCACGTCCTTTGGGTCCTGGTTCACTCGTTGGCGGTCCTCGTCTTCGTGAACCGGTACGTCGCCGGCGTGGTGCTTCGCACGTGGCGCGGCCGAAATTGGGACTCCGTCCGGTCGGACAACTGGGAACCGACGGTGACGGCCGTGATTCCGATGTTCAACGAGGGTGCGGCAATCAAGGAGACGCTGCAGAGCCTGCTCGACGCCGATTACCCCGCTCACAAGCTGCGGGTGATCTGCGTCGACGATTGCTCGAGCGACGACAGCTACGAGCAAGCGCGGTCGATCGCGCGCGCCTCGGGCGGCCGGCTCAAGATCCTGCGCAACCGCGTGAACATGGGCAAGCGCCGGTCGATCAACCGCGCCGTCCGCGAGACCGAGAGCGAGATCATCGTCTCGGTCGACTCCGACGTCGTCGTCGACGCCAACGCGATCCGCCAGCTCATGCGCCGGTTCACCAGCGACCGCATCGCCGCGGTCGGCGGCTGGATCGACGTCCGCAACAAGCACGACAACTGGCTCACGCGGATGCAGACGGTGAAGTACTGGTACGCGTACTACTTCATGAAGAACCTCGAGTGGGGCTTCCGGCGCATCCTGTGCCTGTCCGGCTGCCTCACCGCGTACCGCCGCAGCGTGCTCGTCGAGCTCGAGCCGGTCCTCGAGAACCGGTCGATGTTCGGCATCTCGATCAAGTACGGCGAAGATCGGTTCCTGACTCGGCAGATCATCAAGGCCGGCTGGCTCACCACGATGACGCTCGAGGCCCGCTGCTGCACGTTCGTGCCGAAGACGTTGATGTCGTACTTCGCACAGCAGCTGCGCTGGCGGCGCTCGAACATCGTCGATTACTTCGGCGGATTCACGCACATCTGGCGGCTCAACCCGGTGCTCGCCATCCACTTCTTCTCGCTGTTCGCGCTGCTGATCGTCTATCCGATCGCGCTGGTGCGCGCGCTCGAGACGCACCGGTTCCTGGCGAGCTTGCAGATCCACCTCGAGCTGGTCGTCGCGTTCGGCGTGTACTACCGCTGGCGCGCGCGCAAGATGCCGAAGGCGGAGCGCGTGAGCGCGCTCGCGTTCTTCCCGCTCACGCTCCTCATGCCGATCACCTACGCGCTCCTCACCCCGCTCGCGCTGTTCACGCTCGACTCGGGCAGCTGGGAGACGCGCGGCCACGAGGTTTCCGAACCGGCCGGCGCCACGATCGAGCCGATCTCCGATACGACTGGCCAGCATGTGCTGGTTCCTGCCGCAGCGCAGGCGCTCGGCGCCGAGCCGGTGCGCGCGCGGGCGAGATCACAGGCCCAACTTCCGGCAGCGTAGACACGGGCCCGCTTCTTGGAGTAGGACAGCGACGAGATGGAAGCTCCAGCACGGAAGCCCCCGAAGTTCTGGATGGCCGTGCAGCCTTCGATCATCCGGATCTACAAGGTCGCCGGGCTGATCGCGCTGACCGCGATCCTGATCGGCCTGATCGGCTTCCTCGTCGTCAACATCTTCTACTTCTTCGATCACACCTGGGTGAAGCCGGTCGTGCTGTCGCCGACGCACCAGAAGGTGATCGAGGCCCAGCAGCAGCTCGATAACGCCGAGCTCAACGCGAGCAAGCTCGACGCCGAGAAGCTCGACATCAAGGCTCAGCTCGAGGAGATCCAGCGCGCGGTCGACGTCGACAACGTGTTCCTCACCCAGGTCGGCAAGCAGGCCGATGCGCCGAAGACCCCCGAGCAGTGGCTGCTCTATCACGAGGTCGAGCAGGCGCGGCTGGACCTGGCGAACCAGAACGGCCGGCGCGCGCCGCTCGAGGCGCGCCAGAAGAGCATCGAGCTCACCATCAAGGACGAGAAGCAGCTCGTCGACAAGCTGGCTCAGTCACCGTACCTGCGCGCGATCAACGGCAAGGTCGTGCTCGGCTTCGTGCCGTATCAGAACCTGCGTTCGATCAAGGAAAACGAGACCAAGCTCTACTCGTGCTCGTGGGGCCTCGTGTTCTGCCACGTGGTGGGCACGGTGAAGGGGACGATCGAGGGCGAGGTCCAGGACATTCATCCCCACGACGAGAGCGTCCAGCGCGGCATCATGGTCGAGCTCAAGCTGACGACCCCCTCCGCCGAGGGCGAATCGGTGCTGTTCGCGGGCGGCAAGCCGCTCTACTTCTTCTAAGCCGGCTCCCGAGGCTGCGAGGCCGTGCCTACATGTGGGGCGCGCAAAGCTGTCGTGAAGCCACGATCTATAGATAGCGGCCCTGTATCATGAACGGGTCGGGGATCAGCACGTCTGTCCTGACGTCGTGAAGCGCGCGGCCTCGGAGGCCTGGACGAGATGAGCGAAGACAACGGATCAAACGGATCGAATGGCTCGAACGGAACGAGCGACGCCGGCAAGACACTTGTCGGTGCGCCGGCACCGCGCAACGAGGGAAGCGGCCTCAACAAGCGGCCCGGCGAGTACAGCATGGGCCGCAAGGAGCTGTCGGGCGCGCACAACATGCCCGAAGCGGCGCCCGCGGCGGCGCCGCAGCTCAAGCCGACCGAGCGCACGATCGTGAACGCGCCGAGCGAGCCGATCGCGACGCCGCGCCGCGATACGTTACCCCGCGTCGACCGCGCGAGCCAGCCGCCGAGCAATTCGGCCTCGACCGTGATCCTCCCCGGCGGCGGGACGCCGACGCCGCCGTACGGCAGCGTCGCCAGCGGCACGCAGCCGTCGAACGCGGTGCCCGGGCCCACGGTCCACGCCCAGCCGCGGTCGCGCCGCGCCTCGGAAGGCCCGTCGGTGCAGGGCATCAGCCAGTGGGACGTGCACGCGAAGTCCGAGGATCCGAGCTCGCCGGGCAGCGTCCCCAGCACGCCGAGCACGCCGAACAGCGCCGATCCGACCGGCGCGCACCCGATCGCCGGTGGCCCGCACCCGGGCGTGCGCATCAACCAGTTCGAGATCATCCGCCTGATCGGCGAAGGCGGGATGGGCGTCGTCTACATGGCGCGCGACCTGCGCCTCGGCCGCCGCGTCGCGATCAAATTTCTGCAGAGCCAGCAGCCCGAGCTGACGCAGCGGTTCCTCGTCGAGGCGCGCGCGACCGCGCGGTTCGATCACGACAACATCGTCCGCATCTACGAGGTCGGCGAGCACAACGGCATGCCGTACATGGTGCTCGAGTACCTGAACGGCAAGCCGCTCACGCACTACATCAAGAACGGCCAGAAGCTGCCGTTCACGCGCGCGGTCGAGATCCTGACCCAGGTGCTGCGCGGCCTCGAGTGCGCGCACGGCGAGGGCATCGTCCACCGCGACCTCAAGCCCGACAACATCTTCATCCTCGACTCGGGCGCGATCAAGGTGCTCGACTTCGGCATCGCGAAGGTGCTCGAGGCGCAGTCGACGCCGGCGCAGCTGTCGTCGGGCGCGATCCGCATGCCGAGCCCGCTCGAGCTGGCGACCGGCTCGAACACGTCGCTGACCCGCGTCGGCACGATCATGGGCACGCTCAAGTACATGTCGCCCGAGCAGTGGGGCATCGGGGTCGAGATCGACCACCTGAGCGATATCTGGGCGTGCGGCGTGCTGCTGCACCGCCTCGTGTGCGGCCGCCATCCGCTGCATCCGCTCGACGGCAACCAGCTCGTCGTCACCGCGATGCTCGAGCTGCCGATGCCGTCGATGATCGACGCCGCACCGATCGATTGCCCGCGCGAGCTCGTGCAGATCGTCGATCGCTGCCTGCTCAAGATGAAGGAGCAGCGCTGGTCGAGCGCGACCGATCTGCTGCGCGCGCTCGAGCCATATCTGCCCGGCCGCAAAGCGGCGGAGATCAAGATCGACGAGAGCCCGTATGCGGGCCTGTCGTCGTTCCAAGAGAGCGACGCCGACAAGTTCTTCGGCCGCGCGCGCGAGGTCGCCGCGATGGTGACGCGCATCCGCGACCGACCGCTGATGGCGGTGGTCGGCAGCTCGGGGGTCGGCAAGTCGTCGTTCGTGCGCGCCGGTCTCGTGCCGGCGCTCAAGCGCTCGGGCGAGCAGTGGGAGACGGTCGTGATCCGCCCCGGCCGCAAGCCGATGGAAGCACTCGGCGCGATCACCGCGCCGATGATCGCGACCGCCGCGAACCTCGCCGACGAGATGGACGAGCAGATGAAGCTCGTCGAGACGCTGAAGAAAGAGCCCGGCCACCTCGGCCACCTGCTGCGCGGCCGCGCCCGCCGCGACAACCGCCGCGTCCTGCTGTTCGTCGATCAGTTCGAGGAGCTGTTCACGCAGGTCGCCGATGCCAGCGAGCGCGCTGCGTTCATGGCGTGCCTTGCCGCGGTCGCCGACGATCCGACGAGCCCGCTGCGCGTCGTGCTGTCGATCCGCTCCGACTTCATCGATCGCGTCGCCGAGGATCAAGCGTTCCTCGCCGAGCTCACGCAGGGCCTGTTCTTCCTCGGCCCGCCGAACCGCACGTCGCTGCGCGAAGCGATCGTGATGCCAGCCGAGCTCGCGAGCTATCGCTTCGAGCACGATGCGATCGTCGAGGACATGCTCGATCACCTCGAGACCACGCCCGGCGCACTGCCGCTCCTGCAGTTTGCGGCGAGCAAGCTGTGGGAGAACCGCGATACCGCGCGCCGCCTGCTCACGCAGCAGAGCTACGCGCAGATGGGCGGCGTGGCCGGCGCGCTCGCGAGCCATGCCGACCAGGTCGTCCAGGAAGTCGGCTCGGGCAAGCCCGCCCTCGTGCGCGCGATCCTGCTCCGCCTCGTCACGCCGGAGCGCACGCGCGCGATCGTGCCGATGAACGAGCTGCGCGAGCTGTCGCGAGAGATCGGCGAGGTGCAGTACCTCGTCGATCAGATGGTCGACGCGCGCCTGCTCGTCGTGCAGAACCTCGAAGGCGGCAAGGGCTCGACCGTCGAGATCGTGCACGAGTCGCTGATCGTGAACTGGCCGACCTTGCGGCGCTGGCTCGACGAGACGCAGGAAGATGCCGCGATCATCGACCAGCTCCGCATCGCGGCGCGCCAGTGGAACCAGAAGGGCCGCTCGCCCGACCTGCTGTGGCGCGGCGACACCGCCGACGAGGCCAAGAAGTTCAAGAAGCGCTACAAGGGTCCGCTGTCGGACGTCGAGCGCAGCTTCCTCGACGAGCTGATCAGCTACGAGAACGCGGTGCAGCGCCGCCGGCGCGCCGGCGTCATCGCGGGCTTCATCGCCCTCGGCATCATCGTGGTCGCCGCGATGGTCGCGCTCGTCGTGATCCAGAAGAAGGGCCAGGAGGCCAAGCACCAGGCCAACATCGCGGTGGAAGAGCGCGGCAAGGCGCAGTCCGCGGCGACCGAAGCGCAGCAGGCGCTCGCCGCCGCGCAGGAGAAGGAGCGGCAGCGCCAGCAGGCCGAGGTCGCGAAGCAAAAGGTCGAAGAAGAGAAGCACGTCGTCGACACCCAGCTCGGCAGCGCCGAGGAGGATCTGTCGCAGAAGAACGCCGAGCTGCTGGTCGCGCTCGATCAGGCGAAGAAGGCGGCGACGCTCGCCGAGTCCAACGAGAAGCGGGCCGAAGAATCGGAACAGGAAGCCGACGCGGCGAAGAACGACGCGCTGATCCAGAAGACGTTGGCCGAAGGCCTGCTGAAGCTCGAGACCGAACGACGTAAGAAGCTCGAAGACCAGATCGGCAGCCCGATCGTCGACGAGCTCAAATAAGCGGAGACTCGCATGCAGAAATGGATCGTGTTGATCGCGCTGGGGGCGCTCGCGGGAACTTCGTTCGCGCAAAAGGCGCCGCTCATGGCACCCGACGGCGCGCAACCGCCCGCGGAGCCCGACAAGAAGCCCAAGGACGAGAAGACCGGCAAGGACGAGACGCTGCAGAACGGCGGCATCGAGCGGCCGTGGGCGCAAGGCGTGGCGAAGGCCGAGCAGGCCGCCGCGCTCAAGGTGTTCCACGACGGCAACCAGCTGCTCAACGACGGCCTGTTCGCGAAGGCGGTCGACAAGTACCGCGAGGCGCTCAAGCACTGGAACCACCCGGCGATCCACTACAACCTGGCGCTCGCGCTGATGAACCTCGACCAGTCGATCGACGCCTACGAGCATTTGCAGGCCTCGATCAAGTTCGGCGAGGCGCCGCTGCAGTCGAAGGACAAGTTCGACAACGCGAAGCTCTACATCCTGCGCCTCGAGAAGGAGATCGCCGACGTCGAGGTCAGCTGCGACAAGCCCGGTGCGAAGGTCTCGCTCGACGGCAAGGAGCTGTTCGTCGCGCCCGGCCACTACAAGACGCGCGTCCCGGTCGGCAAGCACCAGTTCCTCGCCGAAAAGCAGGGCTACACGACGCGCATCACCGCGCCGTACATCAGCCCGGGCGAGCACTTCAGCATCGACCTCAAGCTCTACACCGCAGACGAGCTCACGCGGTATCACCGCAAGTGGGACGCGACGTGGATCCCGCTCGCGGTCCTCGGCGGCGCGGTCGTGATCGGCGCGGGCGGTGGCGTGCTCGAGTACTCGGCATCGCAGAGCTACAAGGACTACGACAACAAGGTGAAGTCGTGCAGCCAGAGCGCGGTCTGCCAGAATTCCGCCTCGCTCAAGAGCTTGCGTGACGACGGCGACACGAAGCGCACGCTGGGCTTCGTCGGCTACGGCCTCGCCGGCGCGACCGCGGTCGCGGCAGGCGTGTTGTGGTACCTGAACCGCCCCGAGTCGTACGAGGTACGCCCCGAAGATCTGGGTGGCGGGCCGGATGAACAAGCGACGGTTACACCTGTCGTCGCGCCCGGCTATGCCGGTGCGGCGATCCAGGGTCACTTCTAAGGCTGGAGAGCATCATGTCCTGGCTTCGCATCACGACCTTGCTTGCGGCACTCGCCTGCGCGCTGCTCGCGCTGGCTGGCTGCGCCACTCAACCTTCATCGCTGACCTGCTCGACGGGAATCGTCTGTCCCTCGCCGCTCAAATGCGCGGCGGTGCAAGCGGTGTGCATCGAGAACAACTGCGGCGATGGCACGGTCGACGTCGGCGAGGCCTGCGACGACGGCAACATCATCGACGGCGACGGCTGTTCGCACGACTGCAAGAACGAAGGCTGTGGCAACGGCACGGTCGACCCGGGCGAGGACTGCGATCCTCCGGGCCCGTCGACGAACGGCGGCACCGCGTGCTCGCCGACGTGCAAGTTCGAGGTGTGCGGTAACGGCGTGATCGACGGCGACACCCACGAGCAATGCGACGACGGCACGGCGAACTCGGACGCCGCGTGCACGACGCCGGCCTACGCGAACCCGCCGGCGACGTGCTCGAACTGCACGACGAGCTGTACGATCCGGACGGTGGTCGGCCCGTTCTGCGGCGATCACATCTGTGAAGCCGCGGACGGCGAGGACATCACCAACTGCCAGGAAGACTGCATGGGATGCGGCAACGGCAGCATCGATCCAGGCGAGGAGTGCGACAACGGGTCGGGCAATACGGACACGCCGTGCGCGGCGCCCGCCTACGACACCGCCACGCCGAACACGCCGAACACGTGCTCGACCTGCACGACGAGCTGCACGATCAGCACCGTGCTCGGCCCGTACTGCGGCGACGGCACGTGCCAGGGCGGCGACGGCGAGACCGAGACGAACTGCCCGGCAGACTGCACCGGCTGCGGCAACGGACTGCTCGAAGGCAGCGAGGCGTGCGACAACGGCACGGAGAACACCGACACGCCGTGCACGACGCCGGCGTATCACAACCCGCCGAACACTTGCTCGACGTGCACGACGAGCTGCGCGATCCACACCGTCGAGGGCCCGTTCTGCGGCAACGGCACGTGCGACACCGGCGAGACCAAGCTCAGCTGCCCGGCGGACTGCTCCGGCTGCGGCAACGGACTGCTCGAAGGCACCGAGGCGTGCGACAACGGCGCGGCGAACACGGACACGAAGTGCGCGACGCCGGCCTACGCGAATCCACCCGCGACATGCTCGACGTGTAATACGAGCTGCCAGATCGTCACCGTCGAAGGTCCGTTCTGCGGCAACGGCACGTGCGATGCCACCGAGACCAAGCTCAACTGTCCGGCCGATTGCGCCGGCTGTGGCAACGGGCTGATCCAGGGATCCGAGGTGTGCGACGACGGCGCCGCCAATACGAACACGCCGTGCCCGACGCCGGCCTACAACGCCAACCCGCCGAACACCTGCTCGTACTGCACGTTGAGCTGCGCGCTCGATGTCGTCGTCGGCCCGTTCTGCGGCGACCACGCGTGCAACAACGGCGAGACGATCACCAGCTGCCCGGCCGACTGCTCGGGCTGCGGCAATGGCGTGATCAATGGTACCGAGGCGTGCGACAACGGCGCGGCCAACACGGACACGCCGTGCGCCGCGCCGGCGTACGCGAGCCTGCCGAACCCGCCGAACACCTGCACGACCTGCACGACGAGCTGCGCGATCGACGTCGTGGTCGGTCCGTACTGCGGCGACGGCGTGTGCGAGAACACGGACGAAGACGAGAGCAACTGCCCGTCGGATTGCACGGGTTGCGGCAACAGCCTCATCGAAGGCACCGAGGAGTGCGACGACGGGATGGCCAACACGGACACCCCGTGCACGACGCCCGCTTACAACTCCACTGCGCCGAACACCTGCACGACCTGCACGACCATGTGCAAGCTCGATACCGTCGTCGGCCCGTTCTGCGGCGACAACAGCTGCGACGCGACCGATGGCGAGACCAAGATCACGTGCCCGCACGACTGCACGGGCTGCGGTAACGGCATCAAGGAGAGCGGCGAGGAATGCGACAACGGCGCCGGGAACACGAACACCAAGTGCACGGTGTCGACGTACGACAACCCGCCGGACACGTGCTCGTACTGCGATACCACTTGCCACCTGAAGACGGTGGTCGGCTCGTACTGCGGTGATGGCGTGTTGGACCCGGGGGAAACGTGCGACGGCACCGCCGGCGTCGCGTGCCCGAAGCCGGGCGACACGGGAGCGTTCTGCGGCCCCATGTGTATGCTCGATACCGTCGGTTGCCACTCGTGATATACGGCTGCGCATGCAGCTCTCGCAGTTGAAGATCATCGTCACCGGCGCGGCTCAGGGAATGGGGGCGCACTTCGCGCGCCGCCTCGCCGAGGGCGGCGCGCAGGTCGCGGCCGGCGACGTCAAGGAAGATGGCCTCGCGGCGCTCGTCGAGTCGACGCGCGGACTGCCCGGCAAGGTGCACGCGCGCAAGCTCGACGTGGCGAGCGAGGCCGACGTCGGTGCGTTCGTCGACTGGGCACACGGCGCGATGAGCGGCTTGAACGGGCTCGTCAACAACGCCGGCATCCTGCGCGACGGCTTGCTCGTCAAGAAGGACAAGACGACCGGCGCGGTCTCGAAGATGACGAAGGACCAGTGGGACGCGGTGATCGGGGTGAACCTGACGGGCGCGACGTTCATGGTGCGCGACACCGTCGCGAAGATGGTCGCGACCGAGCAGCGGCCGGGCGTGATCGTGAACATGTCGTCGGTCGCGCGCCACGGCAACCGCGGTCAGTCCAACTACGTCTCGGCGAAGGCCGCGCTCGCCGCGAACACGGTGACGTGGGCGCGCGAGTTCGCGCCGTACGGCGTGCGCGTCGGCGCGGTGGCACCCGGCATGATCGAGACCCCGATGACGCAGGGCATGAACCAGAAGGCGCGCGACGCGCTGGTCGCGGCGATCCCGGTCGGCCGCATCGGCGTGCCCGAGGACATCTGGGTCGCCGTCAAGTTCGTGCTCGAGTGCGACTACTTCAACGGCCGCGCGATCGACGTCGACGGCGGCCTGGTGATGTGAATCCTCGGCCGGGCTCGTACTACGAGAACTAGCGGTGCGAGGCGAGCCAGGCCTTGGCCTCGGCGATGTTGTCGGCCTCGCCGCTGGCTTTCAGCTCGGCGAGCGCGGCGGTGACCTCGGTCTTCGCCTTCGCGCGGTTGGCCGCGCCGGCTAGCTTGCCGCGCGTCTCGCCGAGCGCGAGCCGCGCCTCGCCGAGCTGATCCGGCCGCATGTGCGCGCCTTCACGAATCGCGAGCGCGCGTTCGTAATACGGCATCGCGTCGCCGGCGCGCTGCATCGCGACGAGCTCCTCGCCGATGCCGAGCAGCGGATACGACACGTACGCATGGTCCTTGCCGAGCTTGGCCTCGAAGATCGCGAGCGCCTTCTGATACGCGTCGAGCGCCTGCGGGTGCTGCCCGCGCGCATCGTCGAGGCTGCCGATGTTCGACAGGATCATGCCGACGCGCGGATGGTCGGGCCCGAAATGGCTCTGATAGACGTGCAGCACGTGATCCTCGAGCTCGCTCGCCTCGGGGTACTGCTTCTTGGCCTTGTAGATCGTGGCCTCGTTCGCGAGCAGATCGGCGACGTCGGTGTTGTCGGGGCCGTACGCCTTCTCGGCGATCTTCTGCGCGCGCTGGAACGTCGCGAGCGCCGTGTCGAGCTGGTGCTCGTCCTGCTCGAGCGCGCCGATGTTGGTGAGGATGTCGACGAGGCCCGCGCCGTCCTTGCCCTGCGCGGCCTCGATCAGATCGCGCGCGCGCTCGAGGTTCTGGTGCGCCGCCTTGAAGTCGCCGGAGTCGATCGCGAGCTGGCCGAGGTTCGACAGCGCCGGCACGAGCTCGTCGCTGTTGTCGCCGAACGCCTTCTTCCAGATCGCGAGCGCGCGCTCGTAGTCCTGCTTCGCGAGATCGCGCTTGCCGATCTCGCTGTGAAACGTGCCGAGGTTGTTGAGCGTCGTGCCGACCTCGGGATGGTCCGGCCCGAGGGCCGCGACGCGAATCTCGAGCGCACGCTGATACGCGCGCTTCGCGTCGTCATACTTGCCCTCGCGCCGGTACACGTTGCCGACGTTGTTGAGCGCGCTCGCGACGTCGGGATGGTCCTTGCCGAACGTGCGCTCGCGCGACGCGAGCACGCGCTCGTACGCCTTGCGTGCGTCCTCGAGCTTGCCGCGCTGCATGAGCACGGTCGCGAGCTGGTTGAGCGTGGTCAGCGTCGCCTCGTGATCCTCGCCGAGCGGCGCGGCGAGCGTCAGCGCCTTCTCGTAGCGCGCCTGGGCCTCGGCCGAGTGGCCGCGCTTGGACTCGAGCATGCCGATCGCGTCCTGCAGGCGCACCTGCTTGTCGAGTGGCGGGTTCGCGTGCTTCGCGACCGCCTCGGCGAGCCCGGCGATCTCCTCGGCCGGTGCGTAGTCGCTCTTCTGCACGGTGAGCGTGAACACGAGCCACGCCGACGCGTCGATCACGGTCGCGTCGTCGCCGGCAGCCGCCGCGACGTGCAGCGCGTCGCGCAGCGAATCGCTCGCGTGGTTGTCGCCGAGGTCGTACTGGATCTGGCCGGTGAGCACCCCTGCCTCCGCGATCGCGGGGCCGTAGCCGGTCGCGCGCGCCGCCGACATCGCGACCGCCGCGGCGGCCGCGGCCGGCTTGTAGCGGCCGAGCTTCTCGAGCGCGCGGGCATCGCCGATCTGCGAGCGCACCGCCGCGACGCGCGCGCGCTCGATCTGTTCGTCGGGCGGCGGCACGCTGGCGAGCAGCGCCGAGGTATCCGCGCACGGCGCCACCGACGGCAACGCATGCAGCGCCTGCAACGCGTGATCGACAGCCTCGGGGCCGCCGGCCTGGATCTGCTCGATCGTCGCGCGCGCCTCGTCGAGCCGGCGCGTCAGGCATTGCATGCGCAGGTCGAGCAGGTGCTCCGACTGCTCGCCGCGCACGCGCGTCGCCTCGCACGCGTCGGCGTAGCCGCCCTGCCAGTCGTGCATCCAGTCGTCGAGCTGGTGCTGCGCCGCCGCCGACCAGGCCGGGGCGAGCGGGCGCCGCGACGCGCGAAACGCGCCATCGAGCGCGGCGCGCGTGCCGTCGTTCCACACCGCGGACGTACGATCGGCGCCGGTCGCGCACTCGGCGCCGCGCGCCGGCGACAGCGCGTACAGCGCGCCGCCGACCGCGACCACCGCGATCGGCATCGCGGCGATCGTCGCCGTGCGCCGGCGCCGCGCCGGATCGCGCGCGAGCGCCGCGATCAGCGCGGTCATCGACGCGTGGCGATCCTCGGGCTTCCTCGCGAGCCCGCGCAGCACGACGCGGCGCAGCCAGCTCGGCACCTTCGCGCGCTTCGGTGCCGCCCGTACTTCGCCGAACACGACGTTGGTGGCGAGCTCGCCGTACGTGTCGCCGGCGAACGGCCGCTGGCGATACAGCGCCTCGTACAGCGCGACGCAAAACGCGAACTGATCCGCGGTCGCGGTCGCCTCGCCGCCGGTGAACTGCTCGGGCGACATGTACGACGGCGTGCCCATGATCGAGCCGGTGCGCGTGAGGTCCTGCGACAACGGCGTGCTGTTCGACTGTGACAGCGGCACGTCGGCGTCGATCGGCTGCAGCGGCTCGACGGTCGGAGGGCGCTGCGTGCCGTCGTTCATCACGCTGACCAGGCCGAAGTCCGTCACGCGCACGCTGCCGTCCTTCGCGAGCAGCACGTTGTCGGGCTTGAAGTCGCGATGGACGAGCCCGGCGGCGTGCGCGGCGGCGAGCCCGCGCCCGGCCTGCACGAACAGCTCGAGCACGTCGCTCACCGGCCGCTGCTTCAGCTTGAGCCACGCGCGCAGCGTGCCGCCGTCGGCGAACTCCATCGCGACGTACACCTGATCGCCGAACGTGCCGGTCTCGTGGACCTTGATGACGTTCGGGTGGTTGATCTTCGCCATCGCCTGCGCCTCGCGCAGCAGGCGCGTGCACGCGTTCGCGGCATTGGTCTGGGCGATCTCGGCGTGCAGCAGCTTGATCGCGACCTTCCGGTCGAGGTGCGGATCGTACGCGGAGTAGACGTTGCCCATGCCGCCCGAGCCGAGCAGGCCGAGCACGACGAACCGGCCGATGCTGTCGCCGCGCGCCGGCTGACCGATCGGCGCGGCGCCGCTGCCGACCGTCGGCGCACTGTCGCGCGCGCTCTGGCTCGGAATGATGGTCTGGCTGGTTGCCGGATCTTGGTCGTCGCCGATGGTCACATCGGTGCCGAGGCCGATCTTCGTCGTCGACATCCCCAACCGTGAATATACGCCCGATCGCGGGGGCTCATTCCCGCGCGGCGAGCCGGCCAAGCGTGCGAATTGCCGTGGCAATCCGCTCCGACCACGGCGCGCCCGCCGAGACCCGGATGAAGTTCGAGAATCTCGCACCACGAAGCCGCCGCGCGGCGACGCGACGCGCGTACCCTCGGGAAACTCCGCGGCGATCGCCTCGCGCCGGGGATCGCCGGGCACGCGAGCGACTGGCCGTACTCGAGGCGCAGGATCTGATCGTGCCAGCGGCCGCCGGCGACCCAGCCGACGCGATAGCGGGCGCGAGCGTCTTCGAGACCGAGCTGACGTGGACGACGTGGCTGTCCTCGTTCGGACCGGCGAACGCGCGCAGCGGCGGCGGGCGCGAGCCGTCGAACGACAGCTCGCCGTAGACGTCGTCTTCGATGATCGGCAGGTCGGCGCGACGCGCGCGCTTGACGAGCCGCTCGCGCTTGACGAGCCGCTCGCGCTCGTCGTCGGGCATGATCGAGCCGAGCGGGTTCGCGACTCCAGCACAGCGCGTCTGTCCTGGTCGACGCGTGGCTCGCGTGTCACCGTACCGTTCGCGCCAAAGCCTCACGATGCTCGCGTGCTGACGCCCGTGTCCGAACCAGCTGTCTCCGCGGGCCGCCCGACCATCGACCCGCGTCTCGTCGTGTGCCTGGCCGCGGTGTACGTGATCTGGAGCTCGACGTACCTCGCGATCCGCGTCGTCGTCCACGATATGGCGCCGCTTGCCTCGGCGAGCCTGCGCTTCCTCGCGGCCGGCGCGGTGTTGTTCGTGCTCGCCAGGCGGCGCGGCGCCGCGTGGCCGAAGCTGCGCGACTGGCTGCGCATCGCGCCGGTCGGCGCGTGCTTGTTCGTCGGCGGAAACGGATTCGTCGCGATGGCCGAGCAGACCGTGCCATCGGGCGGCGCCGCGGTCGTGTGCGCGACGATGCCGCTGTGGGTCGGCGTGCTCGGCGCGGTCGCCGGCGAGCGGCCGACGTCGCGCGAGTGGGCCTCGCTCGTGCTCGGCTTTGCCGGCGTGTTCGTGCTGATGGGCGGCCCGACGCTGTCGGGCGCCCGCGAGCACGTCGTGCTCGTCATCCTGTCGCCGATCCTGTGGGCGACCGGATCGCTGCTGTCGCGCCGCACCAAGGACGTCGGCGGCGAGCACGCCGCACTGATGGGGCCCGCGATGCAGATGCTGACCGGTGGCGTGCTGCTGCTCGTCACCTCGACCGCACGCGGCGAGGCGCTGCCGCTGCACGCGAGCGCGACGGCATGGCTCGCGCTCGCGTACCTGTTCGTGTTCGGCTCGCTGCTCGGGTTCACCGCGTACGCGTGGCTGCTGCGCAATGCGCGCCCCACCGTCGCGACCAGCTACGCCTTCGTGAATCCGGTGCTCGCGGTGCTCTTCGGCGCGGCGCTGTACGGCGAGCCGCTCGGCTGGACGACTGCAGTCGCCAACGCGATGATCGTCGGCGCGGTGATGCTGGCGCTCGCGAAAAAACGATAGCCGGCGCAAACTGGCGCGTCCGCTGCGCTTTCGCTAGGCTTGGCGCCATGGGACGAGCGCGGATCCAGATCGTGCTCGCCGCGGTGCTCGCGGCGACGGCGTGCAGTACGCCTGCGCCGCCGCCGAAGCACGCGAAGCAACCCAAGCACGACCAGCGCACGCTGCTCAAAGAAGCGCAGGACGACGCGCGCAACGGCGACTACGACGCGTCCGACAAGGCGTTTGCGCAGGCGTACGACCAGTCGAAGGACTTCGAGGTGCTCGAGGATCGCGTCGACATGTTGATCCACGTCGCCGGCAAAGCGAGCAAGGCGGTCGCGGTCGCGAAGTCGTATTACGACGCGAACTTCAGCGATCCGAAGGGCTTCAACCTGTACGCCGAGGCGCTGCTCGCCGCCGACGACGGCGAGAACGCGCTCAAGATCGCCGACGAGATCCTGAAGCTCAACCCCGACGATCCGGCCGGCCACGAGAAGCGGGGCCGCGCGCTCATCGAGCTCGAGAAGAACGAGGACGGGCTCGACGAGCTGCGCCGCGCGAAGGACCTCGACTCGAAATCGTCGACGTATCACCTCGCGCTCGGCACCGCGCTGCTCCAGCTCAAGCACGTCGACGAGGCCGCGCTCGAGTTCCGCGCCGCGATCAAGGCGAACCCCGACGACTCCGACGCGAGCGTGCAGCTCGGCGCGGCGTTGCGCCAGCAGCAGGAGTTCGACGAATCGAAGAGCTACCTCGACAAGGCGATCGAGCTCGATCCGCGCAGCGGCGCGGCGCACTTCGAGCTCGGCCTGCTCTACAACGCCGAGAACAACCAGGCCGATGCCGAGGTCGAGCTGCTCAAGGCGGTGCAGCTCTCGCCGAACAACTCGCTGTACTGGTACGGCGCCGGCGAGCTGTACCGACTCGAGGAGCGCTACGACGATGCGCTGCGCGCGTACAAGAAGGCGGTCGACATCGATCCGCCGTATCCCAAGGCGCTCCAGAAGCTCGGCGGGATCCTGCTCGACCGCAAGATGTACGACGACGCCGAGATCGTGCTGACGCAGGCGATCTATCGCGAGAAGAGCAACGCGACGAATTACTTCAACCTCGCGCTCGCCGAGGCCGCGAAGGGCAAGACCAAGGCGGCGATCGACAACCTCGAGACGTATCTGAAGAAGGCGCCGAAAGGCGACGCGGATCTGGAGAAGGCGAAAGAGACGCTCGAGAAGCTCAAGCGAAAGCGCTGAGGGTTCGCGCACATCCGTTATAGTTGACAGGTCATCCGTTGTCCTGGTAGAGGTAGATCCGTTATGGCGGATGGACCTCGATGACCACGTCGGCGCTCGTGGTGCTCGCCGTGACGAGCCTCGTCGCCGCAACGGTGAACGGGTCGATCGGCTACGGCTACTCGTCGATCTCGGTGCCTGTCGGCTTGCTCGTCGTCGCGGGCCGCGTGCTCAACCCGGCGCTCGTCATCGTCGAGGTCGCGATCAACGCGTACTCGCTGTTCTGGAATCGGCGCGCCGCGCGCCGCGTGATCGGGCGGGTGATCCCGCTCGCCCTCGGGCTCGTGCCCGGCGTCGTCGTGGGCGCGCTGCTGCTCGGCCACATCGCGCCGGCGAGCGTGAAGCTCGGCGCGTTCGTCGTGCTGCTGCCGCTGATCCTGCTGCAAGCGGCGGGCAAGCGGTGGCCGATCCGCGGCGAGACCAGCGCGGCGGTGCCGCTCGGTGGCGGCATCGGTCTGCTCTACGGGCTGACGACGATCTCCGGTCCGCCGCTCGCGATGTTCTGGCGCAATCAGGGCCTCGCGAAGGAGGACTTCCGCGTCGCGCTCGCGGTCGTGCGCACGATCGAATCGACGTGCGCGCTCGTCACGTACGCGGCGCTCGGCCTGCTCGTGCGCGACAGCACGGCGCTCCTGCCGTGGATCGTCCCGGGCGTGCTCGTCGGTGTGCCGGTCGGGCACTGGCTCGTGCGTCACGTCGGCGTCGACACGTTCCGTCGCGTGTGCACGAGCTTCGACGCGTATCTGATCGCGTTCGGTCTCGCGCGCACGTTGATCGAGGGTGGCGTGGCTCCGGTCGCGGCGTACCAGCTCCTGGTCGCGACCGCGATCGTCGACACGCGTTTGCTGTGGAGCTTCTTTCACTCGCGTCGAAACGACGCGGGGCGGGCGCCGAACCTGGCGCTGGAGGCCGCATGACCGCCGTCGCCGCGCGCGTCGAAGCTCGATCGCCGCTCGACATCTTGCGCTGGGCGACATCGCAGGTCGGCCGGATCGCGTTCGCGACCGGCTTCGGCGCGGAGGGCTGCGTGCTGATCGACGTGATCGCGCGCAACGAGCTGCCGATCGACGTGTTCACGCTCGACACCGGGCTGCTGTTTCCCGAGACGTACGAGCTGTGGCGCGCGCTCGAGGCGCGTTACGGCATCGCGATCCGCGGCATAAAACCGGCGCAGACCGTCGAGCAGCAAGCAGCCGAGCACGGCGACAAACTGTGGGAGCGCGATCCCGACCGCTGCTGCGAGCAGCGCAAGCTCGCGCCGCTGCGCGAGGCGCTGCGCGGCTTCGCCGGCTGGATCACCGCGATCCGCCGCGACCAGACGCCGGAACGTGCGCAGGCTCAGCTCGTCGAGCACGACCGCCGGTTCGACGTCGTCAAGATCAACCCGCTCGTCGCGTGGACGCACGACGATGTGTGGGCGTACCTGTACGAGCACGACGTGCCGTTCAACGCGCTGCACGCGCGCGGCTACCCGTCGATCGGCTGCCAGCCGTGCACGTCGGCGATCGTCCCCGGCGAAGCGCTGCGCGCCGGGCGCTGGCGCGGCGCCGACAAGCGCGAGTGCGGTCTCCACGTGCCACTGCGGGCGAAGGAGCGGTCATGAGCGCCGCGCTGTATCCCGCGTTCCTCAAGCTCGACGGGCTGGTCGTGGTCGTGGTCGGTGGTGGCGTGGTCGCCGCGGCCAAGCTCGACGGCCTGCTCGCGGCGGGTGCGCGCGTCACCGTGGTCGCGCCACACGTGCGCGACGAGATCCGCGCGCGCGTCGCGGTGGTCGAAGCCGAGTTCCGGCCGGCACACCTCGCCGGTGCGCGCTGGGTGGTCGCGGCGGCGACGCCCGAAGTGAATCGCGACGTCGCGGCGGCCGCCGCCGCGCGCGGGCTGTTCGTCAACGCGGTCGACGATCCGGCGAGCGCGACCGCGTATCTCGGCGGCGTCGTGCGGCGCGGGCCGATCGAGATCGCGATCTCGTCCGGCGGGCTCGCCCCCGCGCTCGCCGGCCTCG
>DASXCY010000044.1:0-8915 GCA_036490935.1 Kofleriaceae bacterium
CGTGCGCGTGCGGCGCGCCGCGAACCTCGCGGTCAACAAGGTGCCGATCGTGCAGCTCGGCTTTCAGGGCCGCGCGATCGCCGCCGTGACCGCGCTGCCGCCGACGATGTGGGCATTTCACGTGCCGACCGAGCACTACGACTACGATCCGGTCGCGGCGCGCAAGTTGATCGCCGAGGCGACCGCGGACGGCACGTTCGATCCGAACCGCACGTACAAGCTGTACGCACCGTCGACGCCGCGGCCGTACCTGCCGCAGCCCGAGCGCGTCGCGCGGTTCCTGCAGGCGGCGCTCGAGCAGATCGGCATCCGCACCGAGCTGGTGCTGCAGCCGTACTCCGAGGCGCGCGCCTCGGTCGCGCGCGGCGACCACGACCTCGCGTTGTTCGGCTGGATCGGCGACACCGGCGACCCCGACAACTTCCTGTACGTGCTGTTTCACTCCGACAACACGTCGCCGGGCGACGCGCAGAACATCGCGTTCTATCGCGATCCGTACGTCGACAAGCTGCTCGCCGACGCGCAGGGCATCGCCGACGAGCCGACGCGCGCCGGGTTGTATGCAGCGGTGCAGGACAAGCTCGCGCTCGACGCGCCGTGGGTGCCGATCGCGCACAGCGAGCTCGTCGTCGCCGGCCGCGCCGACATCACGCACGTCGTGCTGTCGCCGGTCGGCCACCCGGTATATCCGCTGATCCGCCGAGAGCCGGGAGGCGAGTGAAGGGCGTGGGGCCGGTGCAGGGGGCATGGGGGAAAGCGGCCGCCGAAGGTGCCCCGCGTTCTCGGCTGACGATGCAATCGGTGCCGCAGCTGCGCCTGAAGCTGCGCACCAAGCTCGTCGTCGCGATGGCGTTCGCTTCGCTCGTGCCGGTCGCGATCATCGCGACCATCGCGACCGGCGTGATCCTGTCGAGCCTCGAGAGCGGCCTGCGCGACGACGCCGACCGCCAGCTCACGGTCGGCTTGAACCTCACGCTGCGCGCGGTCGAGCGATTTCGCGAGGACACCGTGCAGCTCTCGGAGTCGAGCGAGCTGGCGACGGCGATGTCGAAGGGCACGCCGGCGATCGAGACATGGCTGGCGCACGAGGCGGCGTACGTACCGTCGGCGCGGCTCCAGGTGCTCGATCCGACCGGCACCGTCGTGTTCGATCGCATGGTCGTCGGTGCGCTGACGTGCGATCCGGCGCACCGCGACGCCAACCATCCCGAGTGCGAGGCCGCGCGCCGGTTCGCCGAGGTCGGCGTGCGGCCGGGCGAGAACGCCGTCGCGGGCGGCGGTCCGTGGAGCCGCGACGTCACGCTCGTCGCGGTCGGCGATCATGTCGTCGTGCGCGCGGTGTCGCCGATCGTCGATTCCGGCCTGGCGCTGCGCGGCGTGCTCGTCATGTCGATGCCGCTCGACGGCGACTTCGACGACGGCATCAAGGGCGCGCTGTCGGCGGACGTGCTGCTCGGCGGCACGTCGGGCGAGCTCGCGGTGACATTCCGGTCGCCGCTCGGGCGACGGGCCGCGCCGGTGCGCCTGGGCGAGCGCGATCGCGACGCGGTGATGCGCGGCCAGCGCGTGATCCGCAGCATCGACGTCGAGACCGGCCATTACGAGGTCGCGGCGACGCGCCTGCTCGACGACGAGGATCGGCCGATCGGCATGTTCGCGGTCGCGGTCGATCGCGAGCCGCTCGCCGCGACCAAGGCGCTCGCGATCCGGTCGCTCGTGATCGGTGGCAGCGCGGCGCTCGTGTTCGCGCTCGTGCTCGCGCTGTTCTGGTCGCGCCGGCTCGGCGCGCCGATCCAGGAGCTGCATCGCGGCGCGATCGCCGTGTCGCGCGGCGATCTCGATCATCGCATCGAGATTCCGGGCGGCGACGAGCTCACCGATCTGGCCGAGGCGTTCAACCAGATGACGTCGACGCTGAAGGACAACCAGGGTCGTCTCGCCGCGCGCATGCGCGAGATCGTCGCGTTGCACGATGCCGGCCGCGCGGTGTCGTCGGTGATCGACCTCGATCAGGTGTCGCGCAAGATCGTCGACGCGGTCGCGCGCACGTTCGACGTCCAGCTCGCGGCGCTCTGGCTGGTGGACGGCGACGACGAGCTCCGCGCGTCGGCAGCGCGGGCGCGGCGCGCCGACGTATCGAGCTCGCTCGCGACCGACGAGGCGCTCGCCGCCGCCGAGCCGCTGCGCGACGTCGCGCAGAGCGTTCAGACGCTGCGCCAGCCGGTGCGGCTCGACCATGGCGGCCCGCTCGTCGCGCTGCCGCTCGAGCGCAAGAACCGCGTCGTCGGGGTGCTCGCGGTCGCGCGCGCGGAACAGGCGCGCGAGTTCTCCGACGCCGATCTCAACTTGCTGACCACGTTCGCCGATCAGGCCGGTGCCGCGGTCGAAAACGCGCAGCTCTATCGCGAGGTGCGCGGCGCGAGCGAAGAGCTCGAGAAGAAGGTCGTGCTGCGCACCGCCGAGCTCACCGCGATCAACAGCGAGCTCGGCAGGGCGCTCGCCGACCTCCAGGAGACGCAGGCGCAGCTCGTGCTGAGCGAGCGCATGGCCGGTCTCGGCTTGCTCGTCGCCGGGGTCGCGCACGAGATCAACTCGCCGAGCGCCGCGATCCGCGGCTCGATCGACGGGCTCGGTGCCGCGATCGCCCGGCTCGGCCACCACGGCCCCGAGCTCGCGCGGTTCAACACGCTGTTCGAGACCCTCGCACCGGCGCTGGCCGAGCGGCCGCTGGCGAGCGGGCTCGACGCGCGCAAGCAGGCGCGCGAGCTCGCGACCCCGCTGGAAGCCGCCGGGTTCGCCGACACGACCACGCTCGCGGCCGAGCTCGCCGACCTCGGGATGACGCCCACCGAGGCCGCGCAGGTCATGGTCGTGCTCGAAGGTGATCGCGCGCTCGCACCACGCCTCGTCGCCGCGCTCACCGATCACGTGTACGTGCATCGCACCGCGTCGACCGTGCGCCACGCGGTCGGTCAGATCCAGCGCATCGTCGGTGCGCTGAAGAGTTACTCGCATCTCGATCAGCAACCGACCCGCGCCGATGCCGATCTGCACGAAGGCCTGGAGACGACGCTGGTGCTCTTGCACCACGCGCTGCGTGATATCGTGATCGAGCGTCGCTACGGCACTCTGCCGCGCGTTCCGGTGTACGTCGACGAGCTCAACCAGGTGTGGACGAACCTCATCCAGAACGCGCAGCAGGCGATGGCCGGTAAGGGAGCGATCGCGATCGAGACCGCGATCGACGCCGATCAGCGCTGGGTGGTCGTCCGCGTCATCGACGACGGTCCGGGCGTGCCGCCCGACGTGCTGCCGCGCATCTTCGAGCCGTTCTTCACGACCAAGCCCAAGGGCGAGGGCACGGGCCTCGGCCTGGGCATCGCGCGCCAGATCGTCGCGAAGCACGGCGGCGAGATGCGCTGCGACTCGCGCCCGGGCCGCACGTGCTTCGAGGTGCGGCTGCCCGTTCGGGAGCGCGGGTGAGCGCGAAGGAAATCATCGTCTGCGTCGACGACGAGGAGGGCGTGCTGCGCGTGCTGCGCGCCCAGCTCGGCGCGCGCTTCGGCCACGAGTGCCAGGTGCTGACCGCGCGCTCCGGCGACGAGGCAGTCGCGCTGTTCGACGAGCTGACGCGCGACGGCGAGGCGATCGCGGTCGTCGTCGCCGACCAGATCATGCCCGGCATGAAGGGCGTCGAGCTGCTCGAGATCGTCGATCGCCGGCTGCCCGACACGATGAAGATCCTGCTGACCGGCCAGGCCGGCCTCGACGCGGTGATCGACGCGATCAACCGCGCGCACCTGAACCAGTACATCTCCAAGCCATGGGACGAGACCGCGCTCCTGCTCGCGGTCGAGAATCTGCTGCGCCAGTACCGGCTCGCCCACGAGAACGCGCAGCTGATCGCGTCGCTGTCGTCGAAGAATCAGGCCCTGCTCGAGATGAACCGCGAGCTCGAGGCCAAGATCCACGAGCGCACCCACGAGCTCGCCGAGGCGAACACGCGGCTCGCGCAGCTCGCCGTCACCGACGGCCTCACCGGCCTCTACAACCACCGCCACTTTCACGAGCGGATCGCGCTCGAGGTCGAGCGCAGCCAGCGCAGCGGGTTGCCGCTGTCGTTGTTGATGATCGACGTCGACCACTTCAAGCAGTTCAACGACGCGTTCGGCCACCCGTCGGGCGACGAAGTCCTGCGCCAGCTCGCGCGCGTGCTCACCGACACCCGGCGCGCGAACGACGTCGTGTCGCGCTACGGCGGCGAGGAGTTCGCGGTGATCCTCGTCGATACCGCGAAGTTCACGGCCGCGAAGGTCGCCGAGCGCGTGCGCGATCGGGTCGCCGCGCACGACTTCTCGGAGGCCGCACAAAAAGCCGGCCGCATCACGATCTCGCTCGGCGTCGCGACGTATCCCGACGACGGCAGCGACGCCGAGGCGCTCGTGCGCGCGTCCGATACCGCGCTGTATGCCGGGAAGCGAGCGGGCCGTAACCGCGTCGTGCTGTACACCGAGGCGCTCGCCGCGACGCCGCAATCCGGCTGAGAGCGTGATACGTTCGCGAGCCGATGTCGGACATCGTCGTCGTCGGCGCAGGCAGCTACGGCACGTGTCTCGCGATGCTGTTCGGTCGCGCCGGCCACCGCGTGAGCTTCTGGTGCCGCAAGCCGGAGGTGGCGGACGCGATGCAGGCGACGCGCGCGAACGAGTCCTACCTGCCGGGTCACAAGCTGCCCGACGGCGTCGTCGTCACCTCGGATCTCGAGCAGGCGGTGCGCGGCAAGCAATTCATCGTCGGTGTGACGCCTTCGCACGGCATCCGCGAGGTGTTCGGCCGCGCGGCACACTGGATGGATCCCGACGCGATCGTGATCAACGCGAGCAAGGGGCTCGAAGACGGCACGCACTTCACCGTCGATCGCGTGTACGGCGAGATCCTGCCGCCGCGCATCGCCGCGCGCGCGACGTTCCTGTCGGGGCCGACGTTCGCCGGCGAGATCGCCGCCGGCTCGCCCGCCGCGATCGTGCTCGCCGGCCGCGACGAGGCGACGACCACCGAGGCCCAGGAAGCGCTGCGCACGCTGCACTTTCGCATCTACACGACCGACGACGTGGTCGGCGTGCTCGTCGGCGGCGCGCTCAAGAACGTGATCGCGATCGGCGCGGGCGTGTCGGACGGTCTCGGCTTCGGCTCGAACACGCGCGTCGCGCTGATGACGCGCGGCCTCGCCGAGATCACGCGCATCGGCGTCGCGCTCGGCGCGAATCCGCTCACGTTCATGGGCCTCTCGGGCATGGGCGACCTCGTGCTGACGTGCTCGGGCGACGCGTCGCGCAATCGCCGCGTCGGGCTCGCGCTTGGTCAGGGCAAGAAGATGGCGGAGATCCTCGCCGAGATGCGGCAGGTCGCCGAAGGCGTGAAGACCGCGAAGGTCGCGCACGAGCTGGCGGCGCGGCTGCACGTGGACGCGCCGATCATGGACGTGATGCACGCCGCGCTGCACGAGCAGCTGCCGGTGCGCGAAGCGATCACGTTCTTGCTGTCGCGCCCGGCGAAAGGTGAGCGCGACTAGCGATGATCGGGTACGTCCTCGACGACTTGTTCGTCCAGCACCGCGCGCCGTCGGGACATCCCGAGCGGCCGGCGCGCGTCGACGCGATTCGCGACGCGCTGCGCGCGCACCAGATCGCGCAGCTCGGCATGCACGTCGCGGTGCGCGCCGCGACCGGCGAGGAGCTCGCGCGCGTGCACGCCGCCGGCTATCTCGCCGAGCTCGAGCACGAGCTGCCGGGCAAGTCGGGCTGGCTCGATGCGGACACGTACTACTCGCAGCAGAGCTACGAGGTCGCGCTCGCCGCCGCCGGCTCGGCGTGCGAGCTCGCGACGCGCGCGCTGTCGGGCGAGCTCGTGCGCGGGATCGCGGTCGTGCGCCCGCCCGGCCATCACGCGACGCGCGATCACGCGATGGGGTTTTGCCTGTTCAACAACGTCGCGGCGGCGGCCGCGGCGGCGCGCGCGGCCGGTGCTGCTCGCGTCGCGATCGTCGACTGGGACGTCCACCACGGCAACGGCACGCAGGACATCTTCTGGGACGATCCGAGCGTGCTGTACCTGTCGGTGCACCAGTTTCCGTACTACCCGGGCAGCGGCGCGCCGACCGAGATCGGCGGCTCGCACGCGCTCGGCGCGACGATCAACGTCGGCTTGCCGGGCGGCTCGCGCGACGCCGACTACGCCGCGGTGTTCGATCACGTGTTCTTGCCCGCGCTCGCCGCGTTCCGGCCGGACTTGATCCTCGTGTCGGCCGGCTTCGACGCGTTCGAGCACGATCCGCTCGCCGGCATGCGCGTCACGCACGCCGGGTTCGCCGCGATGGCGCGCCGGATTCGCCGCGCCGCCGAGCAGCTGTGCGGCGGGCGTGTCGTCGCGGTGCTCGAAGGCGGCTACGACCTCGACGGCCTCGGCGGCGGCATGACCGCGGTGCTCGACGCGTGGCACGGCGCGGTGCCGGAGCCGGCGCCGCTCGCGCCGCTGCCGGGCAACGATCAGCTCGCGCGCGCCGCGATCGAAGGTACGCTCGGCGCACTGGCGGCGGCGGGACACGGGCTCACCGCGCCCGAGGAGTCGTGGTGACGAAGCGGCATCGCACCGCGGATCTCGAGCCGATCGAGCTCGGCGGCCGTTACACGTTGCTGCGCCGGCTCGCGATCGGCGGCATGGCCGAGATCTATCTCGCGCGCCAGGCCGCGATGGCCGGGTTCGAGAAAGAGGTCGTCATCAAGCGGCTGCGCACCGAGCTCGCCGACGATCCGCGCGTCGTCGAGATGTTCCTCGACGAGGCGAAGATCGGCGCGCAGCTCAACCATCCCAACATCGTGCACGTGTACGACGTCGACGAGCACGACGGCATCCCGTACATCGCGATGGAGTACATCGTCGGCGAGGAGCTGAACGAGCTGTGCCGGCGCGGCATCGCGCACGATCGGTTCTTGCCGCTCGAGCACGCGGTCGAGCTGATCCGCCAGGCCGCCGCCGGCATGGGCTACTTCCACGCCAAGCGATCGACAGGTTCGGAAGCGAACGTGCCGCTCGAGATCGTGCACCTCGACATCTCGCCGTCGAACCTGCTCGTCACGCAGGACGGCTTCATGAAGATCATCGACTTCGGCATCGCGCGCGCGAAGGGGCAGGCGGCCTCGCGCTCCGACGTGCTGCCGGGCAAGCTCAGCTACATGTCGCCCGAGCAAGCGGCGCGCGGCTCGATCGATCACCGCTCGGACATCTTTTCGCTCGGCATCGTGCTGTACGAGATCACCGTCGGCAAGCGCCTGTTCCGCGGCCCCGCGCAGGAGGTCGTGAAGCGGCTCGCCGACGCGCACGTCGAGCCGCCGACGTTCGCGCGCAAGAACTATCCGCCGGGCCTCGAGTCGGTCGTGATGCGCGCGCTCGAGCAGCATCCCGAGGATCGCTACCAATCGGCGTACGATCTCGCCGACGACCTCGAGACGTTCCTGCGCGACGAGCGCCTGCACTCCGGCCCGGTGCGCATCGCGCGCTACCTCGACCTGCTGGCGATCGCCGCGGGCGGCGCGCGGAGGCCCGAGCTGATCTCCGAGCTCGAGGCGCGCAGGGAAGCAGGAGAGGACCTCGACTTCGACAGCCAGACGTTCGACGGCTTCGCGCCGGCGGAAGGCGCACCCGGTCCCGACCAAGCGGCGGCGTGGGAAGACGTCGAGCAACCGGAAGCCGAGATCGCGGCGGCGCTGCACATGGAGCTCGCCGAGCTTCGCGCGCGCCGCACCCCGGTTCCGACCCGGCCCTCGGGCATGATGCCGGTCACCGGAGCTTCGGCCTCGTTCGATCACGAGCCGGTGGAGGAGCCGACGACGACGCGCGTCCCGCGGATGAAGACGGCGGAGATCGAAGGCGACGAGCCGGAGGAGACCTCGGACTTCGAACCTCGGACTTCGGACCAGAAGCCGGCCCGCGAGCCGACACCGACGGTTCCGACTCCGAGGCTCGCGTCCGAAGTCCGAAGTCCGAAGTCCGAAGTCCCGGCGATCGGCTCGGCGCTCCTCGAGCGCTCGAGCCGATCGCGCCTGTGGGTCCTGCTCGTCCTGCTCGTCCTGGCGGCAGGCGGGATCGCAGCGTATATCGTGGTGAAGTGACGCGAGCGATCGCGCTGATGGTCGTGCTGGTGGTCGCGGCGTGCTCGGAGCACGACCGCGGCGCGCCGCGCCCCGAGCCCGAACGGCAGCGGCGGGTCATCGAGCCGCCGTCGGGGCCGGTGCGGCCGCTGCCGCCGCACGCGATCCGCGCCGATGGCGTCGGCCCGTACCGGCTCGGCGCCGCGCTCGACGAGCTCGCCGGCGCGCTGCCGTCGGGGCCGCGCATCGAGACGATCGACATCCCGGGCGTCGCGCAGCGCAGCATCCTGCGCGGCGAGGATGACGCGATCGTGATCGGCGGCGAACCGCGCGGCAAGGCGAGCTTCGTCGCGGTGATCGGCGGCGATGTCGCGCGCACCGAATCGGGCGTGCACGTCGGGTCGACGCGCGACGAGCTGGTGCACGCGCTCGGCGCCGCGGTCGACGAGGTGGACCGCGCGTGCGATCCGCACCTCGTCGAGCCGAGCGGCCTGCCCAACGCGCGCGTCGTGCTCGACGACGGCGGCCGCGTCGCCGCGATCGCGATCCTCGACGAGCCCGCGCGCGCGACGCCGCGAGCCGATCCGCCGCCCGAGCGCGAGGATCGCGTACCGGCCAGCGAGACCGAGAAGCTGCTCGCGCACATCCCCGGCCTGGTGTTCGCGGCGCCGCTGCGCGATCCGGAGGGCCACGACGAGCTGCTCGCGGTCGTCCGCACCGATGATGCGCAGCAGCGCACGTGGATGCTCCGAGGTTTTCGCGCCGACG
>DASXCY010000045.1:0-7153 GCA_036490935.1 Kofleriaceae bacterium
GCGCGGCACGACGTTCAGCCTCCGCTTGCCGCTGTCGACGTCGCTCGCGCAGGCGATGCTGTTCAAGGTCGGCGGCCAGGTCTACGCGATTCCCGCCGTCCACGTCGTCGACACCACGCTCGTCGAGCCCGGCGCCGACACCGCGCTCGTCAAGCTCGAGCAGGTGCCGGTGCTGCGTCTCGAGACCCTGCTCGGCCACGGCGTGACGACCGAGCGCCGGCCCGGCGTCGTCGTGTCGTTCGCCGGCAAGCACCTGGTGTGCACCGTCGACAAGCTCGTCGGCCCACGCGAGATCATCATCAAGCCGCTCGGCCCGCTGCTCGCGCCGCTCACGCTGTACGCCGCGGCCACGATCAGCGGCTCGGGCAAGGTCCAGCTCATCCTCGACCCCGCGCAGCTCGTGCGCCGCGTCCATCCCGACGCGCCGAGCGACGTCGCCGAGCACTCGAGCGCGCCGATGGTGCTCGCCGGGCGCGCGCTGGTGGTCGACGACTCGCGCGCGATCCGCGAGGCGATGACCACGATGCTCGGCCGCGAGGGCTGGATCGTCGACGTCGCCGAGGACGGCGCGCGCGCGCTCCAGATGACGCGCCAGCTCCGCTACGATCTCGTCGTCACCGACCTCGAGATGCCCGAGCTCGGCGGCTTCGACCTGATCGCGCGCCTGCGCAAGGACGAGCGCTTCAAGACCACGCCGATCGTGATCATCACGTCGCGCGCCAACCCCGAGCACCGGCGGCGCGCGCGCGACCTGGGGGTCCGCGCGCTCGTCGCCAAGCCGATCACGCGTCGCAAGCTCCTCGAGGCCCTGTCTGCCCGGTGAATGATAAGATGAGGCGTGGGTTTTCGGCTTTGCCTCGCGTGTGTCGTCGCGACCGCCGCCTGCTACGCGCCGCCGAAGGATCTGTGCGGCATCGCCTGCACCACGACGTGCCCCGACGGCTACACGTGCACCGCCAATACCTGCATGCCGAACGATGGCACCAAGTGCGCGCAGCCGTCGCTGCTGTTCGTCGCGGTCCAGCTCGGCGCGCGCCACGCGTGCGGGCTCGACAACACGCGCGGCCTGTTCTGTTGGGGCGACAACACGCAGGGCCAGATCGGCGAAGGCACCGCGCCGCTGGTCGCCAGCCCGCAGCGCGTCGGCAACGGCACGTGGGACACCTTCGCGGTCGGCGGCGAGCACACCTGCGCGATCGAGGCCGGCGTGGTGTCGTGCTGGGGTCGCAACACCGAGGGCGAGGCGGTCGGCGGCGAAGGCGCGAACATTTCGGTGCCGACGCCGGTCGCGATCTCGCCGCAGGTGCAGGCGCCGCCGTTCGCGCGCGTCGCGGCCGGCGGCTACATGTCCTGCGCACTCGGCGCGGGCGAGCTGTGGTGCTGGGGCCAGGCCGACACGATCGGCGACAACGGCGTCGAGGTCTCGTACGCGGCGCCGATCCAGCCGTCGATCACCGACTGGACCGAGGTCTCGCTCGGCGCGGTGCACGGCTGCGGCATCACCACCAGCCACGGCCTGCTGTGCTGGGGCGAGAACACCAGCAACCAGGCCGTGCCCGGCGCCCCGTCACCGATCGCCACGCCCACGCCGGTCGCGCTGCCGAACGGGCTCGTCCCGCTGCACGTGTTCGCGAAGAACTACAGCACGTGCGTCACCGCCAGCACCGATCCGACCGCGACGACCGGCCAGCTGTGGTGCTGGGGCGACTCGCCGGGGCCCGGCTTCGCGTCCGTGACCCAGATCGGCAGCGACGACACGTGGAGCTGGGCGTCACCCGACGGCGGCTCGCCGTGCGGCGTGCGCGCCGGCCAGGGTATCTGCTGGGGCGCCGAAGTCGAAGGCGAGCTCGGCGATGGCATCTGGTCCCGCGGCGGCAGCGGCATCACCGTCGACATGGCCACGCCGCTCGGATCCGCAGAGCTGATCGATCGCGCGGGCTCCACGCCGATCGAGCCGCAGACACCGTTCGCGTGCATGATCTCCGGCTCGAAACTGTCGTGCTGGGGCGCCAATTCACACGGCGAGCTCGGCCAGGGCAAGCCCGCGCGCGAGCTCACGCCGGTGCCGGTGGCGCCGCCGAGCGGCGCGACGTGGACCAAGGTCGTGAGCGGCGACGACCACGCGTGCGCGGTCGCGAGCACCGGCACGCTGTACTGCTGGGGTTACGACGGCGAAGGCGCGGTGCGCGCGGGCGTCGCGCGCGGCGAATCGCAGCCGTGCATCGCAGGTCAGCCGTGCAACGCGCCGACGCCGGAGCAGGCGCCGAGCGACATCGGCACGCCCGACGAGCTCGTCGCCGGCACCGAGTACACGTGCGAGCGCGAGGCCAGCACGATTCACTGCTGGGGCCGCTACCAGGAGGGCGAGCTCGGCGCGCCGGGCGCGAACAGCGACGGCGTCTCGACCGTGACCAGCCCGATGGGCAACTGGACCGCGATGTTCGGCGGCAGCCGCGGCACGTGCGGGCTCGCCGGCGATCAGCTCGAGTGCTGGGGCATCATCGCCGCCGTGGCGACCGATCCCCCGACGTCGCCCGGCGTCTCGCTGCTCGGGCCCGGCAACGTCGTGTCGATGGGTTTGGGCAATGACTCGGGCTGCGCGATCCTGAGCGACAACTCGCGCGTGTGCTGGGGCAACAACGCGCACGGCGACCTCGGCGACGCCACGACGACCCCGGACTTCGATCCCGCGTTCGCGCAAGAGCCCGGCATCGCGAGCGTGGTCGTCGCCGGCAGCACGGGCTGCGAGCTCACGGTCGGCTCCGGCGTGAGCTGCTGGGGCGACGACGTCGACAGCGGAGCTGGCGACCCCAGCGGCGCGGACGTGCTCGTGCCCGATCCGATCACCGACGGCAGTGTCCCACTCGCAGGCTGCACCGCGCTCGCCTGGGACAACTACTTCGGCT
The DNA here is from genome assembly GCA_036490935.1 of Kofleriaceae bacterium. Taxonomy (GTDB): domain Bacteria; phylum Myxococcota_A; class Polyangia; order Haliangiales; family Haliangiaceae; genus JABFXX01. The sequence continues at coordinate 2,907 of DASXCY010000045.1, forward strand.
GCGCGATCTGCAACGACGTGCCCGAATGCTGGGGCGACAACAGCAGCGGCCAGCTCGGCCGCGGCTCGACCGCGATCAGCTCGACGCACCGCGCGGCGCCCGTGCTGGTGCCGATGGGCAAGACCTGGACGGAGATCGCGGTCGGCGACTCGAGCGCGTGCGCGCTCGACAGCACGGGCGAGCTGTACTGCTGGGGCGACGGCGCATTCGGCCAGCTCGGCGACGGCAGCTTCGCGAGCAACCTGCCCGTCCCGGTAGCTCCCTGACAATCGTGTCGCGGGGATGGCCGACATTTCGACACTGCTAAGCAGTCCAACACCGCCAGGTGTCACAAACAAAAGACTTGCGCGCGGCATGGAGGTTGCTCCACAAGATGAGCCGTGCGCGTCTTGTCGGTTCTCGCCACCCTCGCGATCGCGTCACCGGCGCTCGCGTCGCCGGGCGTGACGGTCTACCAGAGCCGGAACGACCCCTCGATTACCGAGGGCGACACGGTGGTTCCGGGTGAGCCGGCGGAGATCTACGCGATCGTCGAGGACTACGCGCGCTGGGTCGACGTGTTCCCCGACGTGGCGAAGGTCATCGTGACCTGGCGGCACGGTAGTGACGCTCGGGTCACGCTCGTGAAACCCGACGGAAATCGCGATAATTTGGCGTTCCACATCACCCCGCAAGCGCGGATGCTTTACTTCCAGGACACGGGCAACGCCCATGCCGAGGTGTGGGGCGAGATCGTGTGTGCGCCGGGCGATCAGGCCGGCACGACGCGCATCCACACGCGCCTGTACGCGGACGTACACGGAATCGCGTCGCTGGTCGTCGCCGATCGCGACGTCCGCAAGATGCGCGAGCAGCGCGTCGAGCGCGACCTGAGCCACATCCTCGGCTACTTCAGCCGCGTCACGATCCGGTAGCCCCTACTTCTTCTTCCGGCCGCGATGAGACACGCCGAGCCGGAGCTTGCCGCCGGGGGCGTGGCCACGCGACTGGGGCTGCGCGCGTTCGGCCTGGCGGCCGGCGCGGCGCTTCTCGGGGATCGAGGCGCGCGGGCTGGGCTCGAGCCGCGGCGGTGTCACCTTGTCTCGGCCCGGCTTCTGCGCGGTGTCGAGCAGCAGGAAGTCGATGCGGCGGCGCACGACGCTGACGTTCTGGATCTCGACGGTCACGCGATCGCCGAGCTCGAGCGTGCGACCGGTCCGGCGTCCGGACAGTCGCATGTGGATCTCGTCATACGTGAACGGCTCGCCGAGCGAGTCGAGCTTGATGAGGCCCTCGACGAACGGCTCCTCGATCTCGACGAACGCGCCGAAGCTGGTCACCGCCGACACCGTGCCGGTGAAGTGCTCGCCGATCTGATCGCGCATCAGGTACGCGCGATACATCGCGACCGCCTCGCGCTCGGCTTCCATCGCGCGCCGCTCGTGCGCGCTCGAGGCCGCCGCGAGCTCCGCCAGCGCCTCGACGGTCGGCGGCGGCTTGCCGTATCCGCCGCCGCTCGCGGCGCCGTCGCGATGCAGGTGGTGCTTGAGCAGCCGGTGCACGAGCAGGTCGGGGTAGCGCCGGATCGGCGACGTGAAGTGCAGGTAGTCGCCGGATGCGAGCCCGAAGTGGCCGATCGGGATGGTGTCCCACACCGCCTGCGTGAGCGTGCGCAGCAGCAAGAATGACAGCGCCTGCGCGCCGGGCTTTTCGGCGATCGCGTCGAGCACGCGCTTCATGCCGAGCGGCGTCTGCGCCTCCTCGACGTCGACGCGGATCCCGAACGCGCCGAGCGTCTCGGCGAGCACCGCGACGCGATCGGCGGCCGGCGGCGCGTGCACGCGCCACACGGTCGGCGCGCTGCGGTTGCGGAAGAACCGCCCGACCGCCTCGTTCGCGGCGATCATGAACTCCTCGACGAGCTGGTAGGCCTGCTTGACCGCCGGATCGCCCTTCGCCTTGACGACGTCGCGCACGAGGCGCGGGTCGTCGGCGTCGAGCACGACCTTGGGCTCGGCGATCTCGAGATCGAGCGCGCCGCGCGCCCGGCGCTTGCCGCGCAGCACGCGGGCGAGCGCGTCGAGCCGCTCGAGCTCGCCCTCCCAGCTGCGATACTGCTCGCGGCGGCCGCGGAAATCGCCCTCGAGCGCGGCGGCGACGCCGGGATAGTCGAGCCGCGCCTTGCTGTTGATGACGGCCGCGGCGTAGCTGGTGTCGACGAGCTCGCCGTCCTCGGTGTAATCGAGCCGCACGACCATCGCGCAGCGATCGACGAGCGGGTTCAGCGAACAGATCGCGGCCGACAGCTGGTGCGGCAGCATCGGGATCACGCGATCGGGCAAGTACACCGACACGCCGCGGATCGACGCCTCGCGATCGAGCGGATCGTTCCAGCGCACGTAATGCGACACATCGGCGACCGCGACCCACACGCGCGAGCCGCCGTGCGGACCGGGCTCGATGCACAGCGCATCGTCGAAGTCGCGCGCGGTTTCGGGATCGATCGTGCAGAACCGGCGGTCGCGCAGGTCGATGCGATCGGCGAAGTCGTGCGGGCCGAGCTCCTGCGGCGTCGCGCGCGCTTGCGTCTCGACGTCGTCGGGGAACTCGAGCGGGATCGCGGCGCACGCGAGGATCTTCTCGATCTCGGTGCGCGGATCGTCGGGATCGCCGAGCACCTTGAGCACCTTGCCGCCGAGCTCCTTGCGCGCGGCGTCGGGATAGCGCGTGATCTCGATGACGACGGCGTCGCCGTCCTTGCCGACGTCGGCGCCGTCGATGCCGACCCGCCCGTAATCGGCCGCGATGCGCGGATCGTCGGGCTCGAGATACACGGCACGGCCGACGCGGCGCAGGATGCCGGTCAGGCGCGCGCGGCCGCGCGCGAGCACGCGCGTGACGCGGCCTTCGGTGCCGCGCACGCCCGGCCAGGTATCGACCTCGACGCGATCGCCGTCGAGCGACGTGCCGCGATACTTAGCGGGCACGAACACGGTCTCGCGGTCGTCCGTGGCGACGAAGCCGTAGCCGGCGGGGTGGACGGTGATGCGGCCCAAGGTCGCATCCGGGCTTTGGGCTTTGGGCTTTGGGCTTTGGGCTTTGGGCGTCTGGCCGGTATCCGGGTCGTAGACAGGATCAGGCTTCTTCCAAGGAAGCGTTGTCTTCGGGGACCGCGCGCGCTTCGGCGCTTCTTGCTTTTTCTTTTCTGGCCAAAGCCCAAAGCCCAAAGCCCGAGGCCCTTCCTGTTTCGGCGCCGCCACCGGCTTGGCCCGCGGATCTGCCGGCCGGCCCTTGGGCGTGATCGCGAACGCGCCGCCGGCCAGCGTCGTCACGACGCCTTCATCGACGAGCTCGAGCAGCTGCTCGCGCAGCGCCGCGTAGTCTTGCTTGCGCAGGCCGAGATCGTCGGCGAGCGCGGTGAGCTTGATGCCTGGCGTGACCAGGCGAGACAGGACATCCAGGATGGCCTGTCGATCGAACGTAGACATGTTTTCAACTTTCATTTCAATGCATGGAGATGCCCGTCATCGCCGGCAACGTATAACGTGCCGTCGGCGGCGATCGCGGGCGTGGTATCGATGTCGTCGGAGAATGCGAGCAGCCAGCGCAACGTGCCGTCGCGCGTGACCGCGTACAGGTGCTCGTCTTCGGAGCCGAACAGGATGGTGCCGTCGGTCGCGATGCCCGGCGTCGCTGCGATCTTGTCGGCGGCCGACAGCTTCCAGAGCACGTGGCCGTCGGGCGCGAGCGCGTACAGCGCGCGGTCGAAGCTGCCGGCGTAGATCGTGCCGTCGGCACCGAGCGCGGGTCCGCCGCGCACGTCGCCGCCGGTCAGCGTGCGCCACGCGACCTGCCCTGCCGGCGTGATCGCGTAGATCCCGTGGTCGTCGCTGCCGACGTAGATCGTGCCGTCGTTGCCGATCGCGGGCGAGCTGTCGACGTCGCCGCCGGTGCGCACGTCCCACTTCTTGGTGCCGTCGGGCGCGATCGCGTACAGCGCGTCGTCCTCGCAGCCGGCGTAGACCGTACCGTCGGCGCCGAGCGCCGGCGTCGACGCGCAATGCTCGGCAGTCGCGAGCTTCCAGCGCAGCGTGCCGTTCGGCCACACCGCGTGGATGCCGTCGCCGCCGACGTAGATCGTGCCGTCGGGGCCGATCGTGGGCCCGCCGTCGACGTCGCACCTCGATGATTCGGGACCGAAGCCTTTCGGATCGCAGTCGCCGAGGCGCAGCGCCCACTTCTGGGTGCCGTCGGAGCCGACCGCGTAC
>DASXCY010000046.1:0-17480 GCA_036490935.1 Kofleriaceae bacterium
CGCGTACGCCGATTCGGTCGGCAACTTCGCGATGGTCACGCACCTGACGAGCGGCGACATCTCGCTCGTCGACTCGCCGCCGACCGGCAACGCGATCATCGCCGACCTCGCGGAGGCGCTGTTCGAGCCCGATCCGCTGACCGGCCTCGTCGGCGCGACCGGCATCGCGGGCCGCTCGCCCGGCGCGAACGACATCGTCTACATCGGCAGCCGCAGCGAGAACCGCATCCAGACGATGACGGTGGGCCGCCCGGCCAACGGCATGCTGCCGTACTTCGTGTACGGCAACTGGTTCTTCCTCGACTTCATCGGCGGCAACGCCGGGCTGTCGTCCGACACGCGCGGCATGCACTTCTCCGACGGCGGCAACCTGCTGTACGTCGTCAACCGCAACCCGCCCGTGATGCAGATCTACAACACGGCGCTCTCGGAGACCGGCTTCCCGGCGAACCAGGCAGTCGGCGCGACGCCGCTATGCCGCGACGCCTCGACCGTCACCTCGTTCGACGCCGGCGACGGCGATCGCGCGTACGTGACGTGCTTCGACGACGGCGAGATCTACGTGATCGATCCGCGCGGCCTCGGCTCGGTCGCCGACATCATCCCGGTCGGCCGCGGTCCGTATGCGATCGCCGCCGCGCCGAGCCGCAACGAGATCTTCGTGACCAACTTCCTCGAGGACACGATCGCCGTGATCGACGTCTCGCCGACCTCGCCGACGCGCGACCGCGTGGTGCTCCGCATCGGTATCCCCAAGCCGCCGCCCACGTCGACGGACTCCTCTTCGACCTCGTCGTTCCCGCTATGAAGCGATTTGTTCTCATCGCGCTCGCGCTCACCGCAGCGTGCGACGACAGCACCGATACGATCGAGGGCTCGCTCAACCTCGATCGCCCCGTCGACGTCGCGTTCGCGTGTCACGGCGGGCTGCGGCTCACCAACGGCGCCGCGGCCGACGTGTCGCAGCAGATCGTCGAGAGCGCGCAGCCGGTCGCGTCGTGCGACACGCGCGCGACCGAGGTCGTGCCGGGAACGGCGACACCGCTGCCGCCCGGGCAGGAAGATCTGTCGGGGCAAGGCGGCGCCGCGGTCGGCGATGTCTTCTACTACGCGTTCATCCTCGAGTCCGCGCCGGGCACGGTCGCGCTCGCGCAGTGGCCCAGCACGAAGCCGCCGACCCAGTTCACCGGCACCGACGTCACCGTGCTCGACGCCGATCCGCTGACACCCGGCAAGAACGGCATCTCGGTCGGCGTGCTGCCGATCGCGATCGCGACCGACAACGTCGGCTGCTACGAGGTCACCGCGAACGCCGGCTCGTGCAACATGTCCGCGCTCGAGATCAACTCGGCGGTCGCCGCCGCGGTGGGCGGCCAGAACGGCCCGATCCGCGTCGACAGCATGCCGGTCTTGAACGCGAGCGGCCAGCCGGTGCGCGCGAAGCCGGTGGCGATGGTCGGCGAGCCCGGCGGCGGCACGATCGGCGTGCAGTGCCCGATGCAGCCGACCGGGCTCGTGTACGTCGCGTATCCGAGCTGCCATACCGTCGCGCAGATCGACACGTCGACGGGCACGGTGGTCGATCACATCGACTTCGCCGCGGACGGCACGGCGACCGTGAACCTCGACGGCAACCTGACGTGCCCCGACGAGTGCGGCGGCGGCGTCACGACGCCGGGGGTGCGGCCGGTGGCGCTCGACCTGTATCAGGACACCCGCGTCGGCTCGACGTACCTCGCGATCGGCGCGGATAACGATAACCACGTCACGGTCGTCACGCTCGACGCGATGAACAAGCCGACCCCGGGGCCGATCCAGATCGCGCTCGAGCAGAACGCGACCAAGGACCTCGGCGTCACCGGCGTCGCGCTGAGCCCGCAGATGGGCATGGGCGGCCTGGCGGGCATGCTCGACGATACGAGCGCGCCGGGCGGCCAGTTCCAGTTCGTGTACGCGGTCGCGACCGACGGCACGGTGCGCGTCGGCAGCATCCTGTCGGCGCCGGCCGTCGAGTGCGATACCCAGGTCGACCCGCGCTTCCTGCACGGCGTCCAGGACGTCAAGCGGCTGTCGTGCATGGCGGTCGGCGATCCGGCGACTCCGCCGCGCCGCCCGAACGTGAAGGGCCCGGGCATCCAGCTCGTCGGCGATAACTTCGCGCTGTCGGTGGCGGTGTTCCGCGGCGACAACGAGCCCGCGCCCGAGACGCGCGCGTACGATCCGAAGACGTTGATCGGTTACTTCGGCGTCATCACCGGCTCGGACGGCGGCTCGTACGTGTTCAACATCACCGATGACTGGCAGGCCGACTTCGTCGGCGAGCCAGGCGACGGCGCGCCGATCCACAACAACCTCGAGTCGGCGATCCCCGCCGACATCGCGAACCAGCTGCGCGATGCCACGCCCGATCGCGATCTGGTCGCCGAGGACGCGAACGGCGTGTCGGTCTGCACGAACCTCGGCCCGGATCCCGACGCCGGGACCGGCGCCGATGCCGGGCCGCGCTCGCCGGCCGTGCCCACCCAGGTCGTGCCGACGACGTATCTGGCCTCGAACAAGCTCGACGAGCTGCCGAGCATCCGCCAGGTGAAGTGCACGGGCAGCGACGTCGGCACGGCGCCGATCTCGGAGCTGTTGTTCTCGGCGCCGATCGATACGCGCGAGCAGGAGTTCCCCGACATCCGCGGCCTCCGCCAGGACGAGATCTGGACGCTGACGTGGCAAGGCCCGCTCTCGGCCGACACGGTCTCGACGGCGAACAACGGCCCGCCGATCCGCACCGGCGCGCTGAACGTCGACTCCACCGGCCTGCATCTCGACGATGCGACCGGGCCGTTCTGCGATAACGGCGTCGAGCCGTACGACATCGTGCAGCTGCGCGGCTGCGATCCGACGCTCGGCGACGCCGAGTGCCCCGAGGGCTACACCTGCTACGTCCATCCCGACAGCCAGGTCGCCGGCCTCGGCGCGTGCATGGCGACCAGCGAGGCGTCGCGCCTGGCCGACGCGTGCAAGGAGTTCTTGACCTCGCTGCGCCGCTACACCGTCGGCAAGGCGACGACCGGCGAGCTGGTGCTGCTGCCGCGCAAGCACGTGCTGCGCACGACGCCGGTCGACGGCTGCACGAACAACCAGCAATGCACGGATCTCGCGACGTACGCGGCGCAGAACGCGAGCACCGAGAATCCGACCGACGATCGCACGCCGGCCGACACGCACACTTGGAGCTGCGAGCCCGATCCGGCGCTCGGCCCCAACCCGATCAACCGCTGCATCGAGACCTGCGCGCAGGACTCCGACTGCATCGCCGGCTACGTGTGCCAGCCCGACGGCGCGATGAAGTACTGCATGGAAGGCGTGATCCCGCCGCAGTCGTGCATCAACGCGCCGCAGCGCTACGACGTGCGCGCCAGCGAGGCGTTCACCGTGATCGGCACGAAGAGCGGCTACGTGCATCCGATCATCGCGGACGCGAGCGGCAACTGCGTCACGAATCCGAACGCCAGCCCGTTCCAGATCGGCCGCATCCCGCTGACCGCACCGGCGTGCGATCCGAATTCGGATCCGTTCACCGGCCAGCGCCTGGACGGCACGTTCGATGCGAACCCGTGCGAGCTGACGACGACGCAGACCGAGCTCGATCCGTCGTACCAGATGGGCACGTGCTCGCTGAGCAGCGCGTCGACCATGCTCAACGACCGCCCGACCGACGCGATCCGGTTCCACGGCCCGGGCATGACGCTGACGATGGTCGACCCGACCTATGCCGGCGACGCGCAGTGCATCCTCGACCGCAAGGGCACGCTCGGCAAGATCCCGCTGGTCGACGACCTCGACGAGATCACGTTCCGGCAGACCGCGGGCCTCGCGACGCTGGTGCTCGACATCACCCCGAGCTTCCCGGTCAAGGTCCTGCACGGCCCCGGCCAGAGCATCTGGGTGGTCGACGAGGGCGATTACCTGTCGACCTCGATCGATACCGCGTCGACCAACGGCAAGGTGTTCCGCGTCGAGTCGCAGACCCTCGAGACCATCAACGTCCTCCAATAAGTTGCCCGGCCGCGGCCGCTTGCCGAGGCTAGGGCATGGCGCAGGGCAGCGAGCTGTACAAGGACAAGATCGAGGTCAGCCTCGACGGCCGGCAGATCTTCTATCTGTTCTTCGGCGGCGCGGTGATCGTCGGCCTGGTGTTCGTGCTCGGCGTGATGGTCGGCCGGCGCGTCGAGGCGCGCGGTCATGTCGAGCGCGCGCATGTCGAGGCCGCGGTCGATCCGCTGGCCGCGCTCGATCGGCTCGAGGGCGGCAGCGGGCTGTCGTTCCAGGGCGCGCTGCGCGGCGAGCCGACGCCGGCGGCGCCGGTCGAGAAGGCGATCGAGAAGGCGATCGAGCAGAAGCAGGTGAAGCCCGAGGCTCCGAAGCCCGAGAAGCCCGAGAAGGCGGACAAGAAGGCCGAGAAGCCCGCCGGCGAGCCGAAGCAGGTCGAGAAGGTCGCGGATCCCGACGACAAGAAGCCCGACGACAAGAAGCCCGACGACAAGAAGCCGGAGAAGGCGCGCTTCACGCTGCAGCTGTCGTCGTTCCAGGATCGCGGCGAGGCCGACACGTTCGTGCAGTCGGTCAAGTCCGCGGGCTTCGAGGCCTTCGTCAGCGAAGGCGAGGTCGACGGCCGCCAGTTCTTCCGCGTCCGGCTCGGCAGCTACCACACGCTGGAGGCCGCGAACGACGCGAAGGCCGAGTTCGAGAAGTCCGCGAAGAAGTCCGCGCTCGTGACGAAGCTATAGCTTCGGCTCGTCGAGGCGCTGCTCGATGCGCGTCAGCCGCGCGCGAACCTCGTCCAGCTCGCGATCGTGGCGCGTCGAGGTCGACTGATATTGCTTCGTCCCGTAGAACACGCGCGAGCTGACGTCGAGGACGGCGTGCTCGAGCCCGATGAACCGGGCCTCGAACAACGCGGTCTGCGCTTCGAGTCGAGCGTTGGTCTCGTCGAGCTTCGCGCCGATGCGGTCGATCTTCGCGTCGAGGCTCGCGCTGGTGCGGTCGATCTTCGCGTCGAGGCTCGCGCTGGTGTCCTCGAGCTTCGCCTTGATCGAGGCGAGGTCCGCATGGATCCGCTGCAGCATCGGGACGATCATGCGCACTGCACGCCCAACGCCGATCGCAAACACGCGATCTGACACGAGCGCGTGTCCGGATCGGCCGCCGCTCGGACGCACGCGGCCGTAGCTCGGCCGAGGCCCGGACTACGGCACGGCGGGCAGGTCGGCGACCCACGACGAGGTGCTGCCGTAGAGGACGAGCACGAGGGCGGCGTCGCGCGGCCACGGCGAGGGACGCGCGTCGGGCGTGGCGAAGGCGACGCACGGCGCGCCGCGCAGGCGAGCCTCGAGCAGCGCGTCGGCGAGCGGACCGTGCGCGAGCGCGATGCGGCCGAGCTGCGCGGCGAGCGCGGCTTCGATCTCGGCGTCTCCGCGGCCGTCGCGGCCGACGCGAAACGCACCGGCGCGCACGGTGGCCGGTCCGTCGCCGATCACGCGCACCGCGCGCGGCGGCGCGCCATCGAGGACGTCGGTCACCGGCGCGCGCAGCGCGACGCGGCCGCCTTCCCGGTGGAGCAGCGCGAGCGCCGCGAGCTCGCCGCGGCCGAGCGGCTCGTTCCAGTCACCGGCCGCGCGCGCGAGCCGCGCGATCGGCAACGCGGGCTCGCCGACCAGATACGCCGCGTACAGCGCGATCAGCGCGCGGCGCGCCGACGGCGGCAGCGCGAGCCGCTGCGCGAGGTCGGCGAGCTCGCCATCGCCGCCCGCCGGCACCTCGCCGTCGGCGCCGCGCACGAGCGCCTCGCCGTACATCGCGAGCGCGTCGCGCCAGCCCGCCGCGATCGCCACGCGCGGCGCCTCCGGCGGCTTGCCGTGCGGCGCGCTCGGTTCGATCGTCGCGCCCGCGAGCGTCACGCGCCATGGCTCGCGCGCGCCGTCGGCAAGCCCGATCAGCGCGACGTCCTCGCCGTTGACGAGCAGCGCGAGCGGCATGCCGGGCTGCCACGGCGCGTCGTCGACGAGCGACAGGCTATGCGCGTAGCAGTGCAGCCGCACCAGACCGCGCTTCGTCACGAGCACGAGCACCGGCGACGCGCGATGACACACGACGCCCTCGATCGGCGCGCCGACGTAGTGGCGAAACGGCCGGCCGTCCGACAGCCGGTACACGAACACGTCCTCGTGCCCGGGCTGGATCGCCCACAGGTGGCCGGCCGCGGTGCCGAGCTCGCGCGGCGGCGGCGGCAGCGGAAAGTTCGGCCGTAGCATCGGCCGCCCGGTCGCCGCGTCCCACACCTCGAGCTTCTTCAGGAGCCCGAGCAGCACCTGGTTCTTCTCGAGGCCGACCGCGAGCTCGATCGGACTGCCGACGTCGACGGTCTGGAGCGCGAGGCCGCGCGGGGCGGCGCGCACGATCGCGAGCTTCTGCGCGCCCGGCGCGACCAGCACGAGCCGTGGCCCCGTGATCGCCGCGAGCTGCACCGGCTGGTCGAGCTCGATCCGAGCCGCGGCCTCGAGCGACGGCGGCTCGTACAGCACGACGCGCGCGCGCCCGGCCTCGCGCTCGATCGCGACGAGCGCGGCCGGCGGCCCGACGAGCGCGAGATCGACGTCGTCGCTCGCGAGCTCGGTGCGCGCGACTTCCGGAGGCGCGCCGGCGGCGAACAGCACGAGCTCGCGACCATCGCGCAGCGCGGCCCATTGCCCGTCGGGCGAGGTCGCGAGCGCGCGGGTCATCGCGGGCTCAGTCTTTCCCGAAGCCGCGGATGATCTTGACGAGGCCGTCGAGCGTCGCGTCGTCGTATTCGGGGTGGCCGGGCATCATCGGGCTCTTGCCGGTCTTCTTGCCGCCGAGCTGGATCGTCTTCTTGAGGTCGTCGTCCGTGACGCTCGCCTGCCACTTCGGATCGTGATAGTTGCGCGGCTTCGGTTCGAACGTCGCGGCGGCCGCGCCGTCGCCGTGGCCGTCCGAGCCGTGGCACGGCGCGCATGTCGACAAGAAGATCGTCATGACGTGATCGTCGGTGCCATTGCCGCCCGGCGGATGCACGTGCTTGGGCCCGGTCTCCGGCCGCTCGTTCGGCGAGCCGCTCGACGGCGGAGGCGGTTCGTGGCCTTTGCCACACGCAGCGATCACGAACAGACAACTGACGATCCAGCGCATGGGACTCGTTTACCACGAGTCCCATGTCGATCGCCTCGCGCCCCCGGCGCTCGGCTATACGGATCCGGCGCGCGAAGCGCACTGGTGGCCCGATTCTACTCCTCGCGCGTCCAGAAGCGCTGCACGCCGGCCGGAGTCGCCAGCACGTGCAGCTCGACGGTCGACGCGTGGCCGTCGCATTCGAGGTCGCCGCGCGCGCGGATCACGGCCGACGCGCCGCCCGGATCGGGCACGTACTCGTAGGCGTAGCGGAACTCGCCGTCGATCGTGAACGCGAGCGCGCGCCAGCCCGGGGCGTCCCACAGCGCCGCGTCCGGCGAGCACGTCCCGCCTTGATCGCAGCACGAGGTCGCCGGCGTCGGACCCGCTGGTAGCGGCGGCACCTTGCCGGTCTGCCCGACCGCCGCCGCGACGCGATCGCCCAGGTAATCGAGCAGCTGGTCGGCCTCGCGCGAGCGCTGCTTCGCCGTGCACGAGCGCTTTGCGACCGGACACGTCGCGATCGCGCACAGCGCGACGAGCCCGAGCAGGTAGCGCACGCGCGGCCACCAGCGGCTCATCGCACCTCTCCGGTCAGCGCGCGCACGAACGCACCGAGCTGCTTGCGCTCGTCGGCGGTGAGCGCGATGGCTTTGACATCGACGATGCTCGGATCCGCGTGGTCGCCGGTGCCGCCCGCGAGGTGCCAGTCGATCGCGGCGTCGAGCGAGGTCGCGCTGCCGTCGTGGAAGAAGCTCGCGCGCGCCGCGGCGCCGCGCAAGGTCGGCGTCGCGAACGCGCCCAGCTTGGCCGGCTCGATGCGGCCGCGGCCCTCGTCGGGCACCGCGATCAAGCCGAGCCGGTGATAGCCGAGGTCGGTGTAGAGCGGAGGCGCGTGGCACTGCGCGCACTGCGCCTTGCCGGTGAACAGCGCGTAGCCGGCTTTGAGCTCGGCCGGCGCGTCGGGCGAGCGCTCGACGCGGTCCCACGGCGAATCGCCGGCGTAACGCGTGAGGCAGTACGCGCGCAGCGCGGCGAGCTCGGGTTCCTCGAGCGGACGGCCGAGCTGGCCGCGAGCGTGCGCCTGGAGCTGGGTCGCGAGCGAGCCGAACCGGCCGTCCCAGCCGAATTCCCGCTTCCAGGCCAGGTTCACGAGTGCGGGCGCCTCGCGCAGGTTCTGGTGGCCGTCGGCGATCGGCTGGCGGCCGTGCCCGGCAAAGCCGTGCGCCGGATCGTGGCACGTCGCGCACGTCGTCTTGCCGTCGCTGGCGAGCCGCGCGTCGCGAAACAGCCGCTCGCCGAGGGCGACCGCTGCGGGCGTGACCTCGGCAGGCAGCGTCATCGCCGGCAGCCCGAGCGGCACGGCGGGCAGCGGCGGCGCGACCGGGATCGCGATCTCCGCCGACCCCGCGTCGTGGTGCTCGGGCGGCGCGCTCTCGCGATGGCGGTTGCCACACGCGACGAGCACCAGGGCGAGCGCAACCCGACGGATCACGCAGCGAGACTACCAAACGCCGCGACATCGTCGAGCACTCGTAGCGCGTTGCCGCCGAGGATCTTCTCGAGGACGCGCGGCGGGATCCCGCGCCGCGACAGCGCCACCGTCAGGTTGGGCAGCGCGGCGATGTCCTCGAGGCCGACCGGCGGCACGACGAAGCCGTCGAAGTCGCTGCCGAGCGCCGGCGCGTCCTCGCCGGCGACCGCGATCAGATGCTCGACGTGCGCGACCACGCAGTCGATCGATGCGCCGCCCAGGAACTGGCGCGCGAAGATGACGCCGACACACCCGCCGCGCTGCGCGACCGCGCGCAGCTGCTCGTCGTCGAGGTTGCGCCACATCGGCGTGACGCCGGCGACGCCGGTGTGCGTCACCATCGGCGGCAGCTTCGTCAGCTCGAGCACCTCGAAGAAGCCGCGCCGGTTGATGTGCGCGAGGTCGACGATCACGCCGCAGCGCTCGCACTCGCGCACGACCTCGCGGCCGTGATCGCTCAGGCCGACGTCGACATCCGGCTTCCGGCTCGTCCCGCCGAGCGCGTTCGGCCACAGGTGCAGCGGCCCGAGGTAGCGCACGCCGCGCCGCGCGAACATCTCGATCGCGTCGACGCGCCCGCCGAGCGCGTGACCGCCCTCGATGCCGCCGAGCACCGCGATCTGGCCCGCGGCCTTCGCGGCGCGCACGTCGGCGCCGGTACGCGCCCACGCCAGGTCGTCGGGGTTCGCGGCGATCGCGGCGTCGAGCGCGTCGAGCTGGTCGAGCACCGAGCGCATGTGGTCGGGCTGACCCGGGAGCTTCTTCGGCCACGTCCAGAACGCGAAGAACTGCGCCGCGACGCCGCCGTCGCGCAGCCGCGGCACGTCGACGTGGCCGACCAGGTTCGCGCGGCCGGGCAGGTGAGGGTGGCGCGCGGCGAGGTCGTAGCCGAGCTTGTCCATCAGCTTCGCGGTGTCGGCGTGCAGATCGATCACCGGAGCTTCCGCGTGCAGCGCGCGCGCCTCGTCGAGGGAAAGCGTCACGCGCGGACTGTATCAGGGCTCGAGCGTGGCAGCGCGCGCGGCTTGCCAATGTGAATACACCGGCAGCCGCGGCGTGCCCGTGTAGTCGCGAATGCCGAGCGTGCCGAACGTCTTGAGCCCGAGCTCCTGGGCGAACTGCGCGGTCGGATCCGAGCCGCCTTGCGCGCGGAAGTACGCCACCAGCGCGCACCACGGCTGCGAGTACGTGCACGGGCAGTCGGTCATCATCGGCGCGTCGACCGCGTCGCGATCCGAGAACCAGGTGATGACCTCGACGTCGTTGGCCTTCGCGGTCGCCACGAGCAGATCGAGATAGTCCGCCTGGTCTTGCGGCGGATCGCTCAGGATCGTCGAGCACGCGCCGCTCGGATCGATCGCGACGAGATCGGTGCCGAGCCAGCCGGTCTCGGCGATGAACAGCCGCTCGCCGCCCTGCGCGGCCGCGCGCGTGAGCCAATCGGGCGGAATGTCGGCGGGCGTCGCGTACGGCACGGCGTACGGGTACGCCGAGATCGCGAACCGATCGCGCGTCAGGCCCGACAGTGCCGCGTACTCGGTCGCGTACGCATCGCCGTCGAGCGCGTTGATCTGGATCGACGGGAACGCCGGCACGTCGGGCGCGGCGGTCTTCGCCGCGGCGTACGCGGCCTGCTCGAGCTCGACCATGCCGGCCCACTGCGCCGGGCAGTAGACGTGGAACAGGTTGACCTCGATCGCGACGTTGACCCAGCGCGGATGGAACAGGTTCACCATGTACGTCACGTACGCGGTGTACGCGGCGCGCAGCGCGGGTCCATCGGCGGCGGTGCCGAGGTCGTAGCACGTCGGACTCCAGCCGCGCGCGAGCGTGCCGTCGGCGTTGACGTCGGGCGCGAGCTGCTGGCGGTCGCCGTCGAGCGGCGTGAGCGACAGGAACACGTCGTGCCCGGCCGCGTGCTGCACGAGCGTCTGCATCGTCGCGACCCACGCCGCGGGCGGCGCCGTGTGGTTCTCGAACGCGGTCCACGGCACGCCATAGAAGTCCTGGTGGATCGCGATCACGTCGACGTCGTCGGCGAGGTTCGTGTCGCCGAGGTAGGCGCCGGTCGCCGGATCGACCTGCGTGCCGGTCGCGGCGAGCCGGTAGCTGCGCGTGACCGCGTCGGGCGGTGCATCGCCGGGAATCGCGGCATCGCTGTGGGAAGCTCCGCCACCGCCGCAACCGAGTGCCGCAACAATCCACAGCGCGCGGACCATGTGGCCACAGGTTGCGAGCGACATGCCAGCCCCTGGTAGGATGGCACGGTCATGGTCGTATCTCGTCGTCTTGTCGTCGGTTTGGTCGCCGCATGCGCACTCGCCGCGGGCTGGTACGGTCGCGGCGCGCTCGCCCCGAAGGGCGACGAGGGCTTCGACCCGTCGACGCTCGCGCGCTCGACGCACGACGCCTTCGCGCAGATCTATCGCGAGCGGTTGTGGGGCACGAACAACGCCGGCGCCGGCACGTCGGGGGGCGGCTCGACGCTCGGCGCGACGATGCTGTGGCGCATGTACCTGCAGCGGTTCATGGCCGACAACCACGTCCACTCGGTCGTCGACGCGGGCTGCGGCGACTGGGAGTTCTCGCGCGTGATCGACTGGACCGGCATCGACTACAAGGGCTTCGACATCGTCGACGACGTGATCGCCGAGGACAAGCGCCGCTACGAAGCTCCGAACATCCACTTCTTCCAGGGCAACATCGTCGAGACCGATCTGCCGCGCGCCGATCTACTGATCGTGAAGCACGTGCTGCAGCACATTCCGAACGCCGACGTCGCGAAGTTCGCGACGCAGTTCCACAAGTACAAGTACGTGCTGGTCGTCGACGGCGTCGACTCGACCAGCTTGTCGGCGGTGAACTCCGACACCAGGCCGGGCGGTTACCGCGAGCTCGACCTGACCGCGCCGCCGTTCGGGCTGCGCGGCACGAAGGTGCTCACCTATCTCGGCGACGACTCCTCGATGCACCAGGTGCTCGAGATCGCGAACTAGCGACGATTCCGACGCCGACGCCGACTCCGACTCCGATCCCGACTCCGAATCCGAATCCGAGTCCGAGTCCGAGTCCGGCCGGGAGCCGGCGCGGTCACTTCCGCTTCGGCCGCTGGCAGCCGTAGATGAGCCCGCACAGCCGGTCGCGCTCGACGGCGAGCGGCGGCTCGCCGAGCCAGCCGAGCGCGGTCGCGACGTCGAGCGCGGCACCGAGCTCGCGCAGGCTGCCGAGCGCGACGCGAGACAGGTGGAGGCGATCGCGACCGGCGCGACCGTTGGCCTCGGCGACATTAAGCGGCACGCTCGCGAGCGCGCGACTCGCCTGCCGGGCGAGATCGGGATCGAAGCGGCGGATGGCGTCGATCGGCTCGCGCATCCGGCGGACGAGGTCGACAGCGAGATCGTAGGTGACAAAGCGCATGGCGAAGCTCCTTGCGGTGGTTCTGCCCCTTGGTGGGAAGGACCGTGACGCGCGCTGCGCCACGAACGTGCGCGTTCTCGCCGGCGCGTCGTGCGCGCGGCACGCGTCCTTCCCGCGCTGGGCGAGCACCACGGCGAGGAGCGAGCCATGCGCGGCTCGCCGCTCGCGCGTCGGCTCGCCCGGATGCGAGCCGGCGGCCATTCGTCGCGAGCCGCGCGCTCGGCAGCGGTGGAGCCGCGAGAGGGAACGGTCATGGCCGCGAACGGAAACCGACCACGCCGAGGCGGAGGACCTCGCGGATCGCGTGCGCGCCATGACCGACCGTCTTGCCAACCCGCGACCGCGTTGACTCCGGGTCCGAATCCGAGTCCGGGTCCGGATCCGAATCCGGGTCCGAGTCCGGATCCGGGTCCGGGTCCGGGTCCGGATCCGGATCCGAGTTACCGGCGTGCCGGCTGCCAGCGCTCGCGCGCGACCTCGAGCACGGCGAGCGCGGAGTCGACGCGGTTGAACGGCGGCATGATGTACGCGCCGGCGACGCGTTGCTGCACCGCGCCGAGCGCCTCGCGCGCGATCGCGATGCCCTCCGCGCGCGCGGCCGGGCCGTGGCCGACCTTCGCCATGCGCTGGCGATACTCGGCCGGGATGCTCATGCCCGGCACCTCGGCGTTCAAGAACTCGGCGTTGCGGTGCGACGCGAGCGGCAGGATGCCGACCATCACCGGCAGGCCGAGCGGCGCGGCGTCGTCGAGGAACCGCTCGAGCGTGCGCGGGTCGTACACCGGCTGCGTCATCACCAGCTCGGCGCCGGCGCGCTTCTTGTCCTCGAGGCGGCGCAGCTCGCGGTCGCGATCGTGCGCGCCGGGCTCGGCGCCGGTCGCGAGCAGGAACGACGTCGGCTCGCATTCCTTGCCGGCCGGATCGACGCCACCGTTGAGGCCGGCCGCGATGCGGAGCAGGCCGACCGAGTCGACGTCGTAGACCGGCGTCGAGAACGGGTAATCGCCCATCTTCGGCGGATCGCCGGTGATGATGACGAGGTTGCGTAGGCCCAGGCCGTGCGCGCCGAGCAGGTGCGCGACGAGGCCGAGGAAGCTGCGGTCGCGCGCGCAGACGTGCAGGATCGGCTCGACCGAGCCATCCAGATCCGCGACCAGCCGCGCGCACACCGCGACGTTGGCCATCCGCGCCGACGCGCGCGGGCCGTCGGCGATGTTGACGACGTCGACGCCGGCGTCGAGCAGCAGCTGCACCGCGGCCTTGGTCTTCGTCAGGTCGAGGCCGGTGGGCGACGTCAGCTCGCACGACACGACGAACTCGCCGCGGGCGATGCGCGCGCCGATCCGGCTGCGCTCGGCGAGCGGCGTCTTCGGCGGCGGCGGCGGCGCCAATTCATGTGGCACCGGGCCGACCTCTTCGGTGCGCGCGCGGACCTTGCGCTCGTCGAGCTTCTCGCCGCGCAGCATGCGGACGGCGCCGAGCATCGCGCGCGTGTGCTCCGGCGTCGTGCCGCAGCAGCCGCCGACGAGCCGCACGCCGCTCTTCAGCATGCGCCGCGCGAACACGCCGAAGTGCTCGGGGTTCGCGACGTACAGCGTGCGGCCTTCGACCGACGCGGGCAGCCCGGCGTTGGGCTGCGCGATCACCGGCCGGCCGCGGCCGACCATGCTGGTGACGACCTGATACAGCTCGGCGGGGCCGATGCCGCAGTTGCCGCCGACGACATCGGCGCCGGCCGCGATCAAGCGATCCGCGATCTCGGCCGGGCCGAGCCCACCGTCGCTGCGGCCCTGCGAGTCGAACATCATCATCGCGACGACCGGCACCCTGGGGCCGCGCTCCTTCGCGACGTGGATCGCCTCTTCCATCTCGAGGATCGACGAGAACGTCTCGAGCATCACGGCATCGACGCCGGCCAGCACGAGCGTGTCGATCTGCTCGGCGAGCGCGAACCGCGCGAGCCGGCGTTCGGCGGCCGTCGCGATCCCGAACTTCACGCCGGTCGGGCCGACCGCGCCCGCGACGTATGCCTTGCCGCCCGACGCCGCGCGCGCGAGCTCGACGCCGGCCCGGTTGATCGCGGCGGCCTGATCGGCGAGCCCGTGGCGCGCGAGCGCGATGCGATTGGCGCCGAACGTGTTGGTCTCGACGATCTCGGCACCGGCCTGCACGTAGTCGCGATGGACGGCCTTGATCAGGTCCGGCTGCGCGAGGTTGAGCTCGTCGTAGCTGCGCGTGTGCAGCACGCCGCGCTCGTACAGCAGCGAGCCCATCGCACCGTCGAGCAGCAGCGGCCCGCTGGCGATCGCCTCGGCGAAGTCCGTCATCTGGATTCCGCTCGTTCGCGCCCGCGGGGCGGCCGGTGGCTGCGCGTCATCTGCGGGCGCTCGCTCGCATTCGCGCGCGCCCGTTGCGGACGGGTGCTGTTCGGTCGCGCGCTCATCCTCGGAACGCTCGCCCCGCCAGGCCCAGCTGTCCGAGTGCGCGGCGCACGGAGCGCAGCGCGTCGCCGCGGCCGACCTGCGCGAGGTGGCCGCCGTCGAACCACAGCGGCTCGATCGCCCAATGCCGCGCGAGCGACATCGCCTGGTCGGGCGGCGTGATGCGATCGCCCTTGCCGGCGATCACGAACCGCGCGCCGGCCGGCACGCGCACCGCGCGGGTCAGCGGCGCGTGCACCGCGAAGATCTCGGCGAGCAGCTCGCCGGTGATGCCGGCCTTCTCGGCGCGGCGCCGCGCCGGCGAGCTCTCGCCGTGCCGCCACATCAGATCCGACATCGAGACCGCGGGGATCATCGCGACCGCGAAGTCGATGCCGCCGACGTCGCCCGGTCCCGCGACGCTTGCCCACAGCGCGGTCGTGTAGCCGCCCAGGCTCATGCCCATCGCGCCGACGCTGCTCGCGCCGCGCGCGCGCAGAAACCGCGACAACGCGCGCAGATCGTAGATCGCGTGACCGAAGCCCTCGTTCGTGCGCATCGGGTTCGGCGACGGCCAGTTCGGCAGGGCCTGCGTGCCCTGCGCGCGCTCGCCGTGGAACGGGAGCTGGAACGCGACGACGTCGTAGCCGTGGCGCAGCCAGTACGGCACGACGAACGCGCGCTGCTCGAGCCAGTAGTTGCCGCCGCCCCAGCCATGCAACAGCACGATGGTCGGCCGGCCGCGCTCGCTCGTCCACCAGCGCGCGTGCGCGGTCATGTTCTCGGCGTGCGCGAGATACGCGTCGCGCGCCGCCGGCAAGAACGGCACGTAGTCGGAGCGAAACGCGAGCTCGACGACCTGCGTGCCGAGTGGGCCGTCGCCGCCGGCGCGCAGCTGCGGCGCGGGCTCGGCCGGCTCGCCGAAGAACGGCGACGGGAGGCCGAGCGTGCCGTCGCCATAGGCGCGGGCGAGCTCGAGCATCTGCGCGCGCGCGTCGGACGGGTCGAGCGCCGGCGTGCGCGGCCCCATGCGGCGCTCCATGAAGCGGACGACCCCGCGGTCGATCACCGCGCTCGCTCGAGTCAGCACGGAACGCACGCATGGACCGTACCACGGCGGTGCGCTATGACGATGTCATGAGGCGGATCGCGCTCGTGATCGCGGCGGCCGGCGCGACGGCGAGCCCGGCGGCCGCCGAGACGTTCGGCGGGTTCTCGGGCGTCGACAAGCCGTACCTCGTGGATGTCGATCGCGTATGCGAGCCGCTGGCCGTGAGCGACGCGAAGGCGAGCGGGATGCCGAGGTGCGAGAAGCAGGATGCGGGCGCGCTCGCGGTGCTGCGCGTGAAGAAGCCGGTGGAGCAGCGCGGGCCGAAGGCGACGTTCGCGGCGAGCGCGGCCGGGACGATCCTGACGATCACGCGGGGCGGCGATGTCGTCGTGGTGTGGGATGCGCCGGATCCGGTGGAGAAGATCGTCGCGGTGTACGGCAGCGAGTACGAGGACCGCGTGGCGGTGGCGTACGTGGTGAGGCGGCTGGGGAGGGAGGTCACGGATGTGGTGGGGTTCGAGCTGCTCGCGACCGCGAAATCGGGATCGGGATCGGGATCGGGATCGGGATCGGGATCGGGATCGGGATCGGGATCGGGATCGGGATCGGGATCGGGCGCGGCGGACGAGGCGGCGGTGAAGAGGGTAGTCGACGTCGCGAAGCGGGCGGGCGCGGCGCACGCGATGAAGGCGTGGCGCGACGTGCTCGCGGTGGATGCGCAGCACGGCGAGGCGCTGTATCGCGTCGCCGTGCTCGAGATGGCGGCGAACCATCGCGGCGAGGCGATCGCGGCGCTCGCGCAGCTCTCGACGAGCACGCGCGCGGATGCGATCGAGTGGCTGGTCGAGGCGCGCTTCGATCCGGCGTTCGCGACGGTGCGCGCGGATCCGAAATATCGCGCGGCGGTCGGACTCGATCGCAAGGCGCAGACCGGGTACGAGCGCGTGATGGGCTTCGGCGGCCAGTGGGAGCAGCCCGGCACGAGCTGCGAGACCGCGCGCGTCCAGGTCGCGTTCGCGCGCGACCGTGCCGTCAAGGTGCGCGTGCACACGGCGTGTGAAGGCGGCGGCCAAGATCTGGCCTTCGCCGGCACGTGGCGGCTCGACGGCGATCGCGTCGTGCTCAGCCTGCCGCAACGCGGCCAGAAGG
Source organism: Kofleriaceae bacterium (assembly GCA_036490935.1). GTDB lineage: Bacteria > Myxococcota_A > Polyangia > Haliangiales > Haliangiaceae > JABFXX01. The sequence continues at coordinate 16,751 of DASXCY010000046.1, forward strand.
CGACGGCCAAGGACGAGGCGCGCTGTCAGCTCGTCGCGGCCGGCGACGAAGACTCGCTGCACTGCTCGCTCGGCCACGACCTCGACTTCACGGTACTGCCGGCGCGCCGTTAGGCCGCGGGCAGGCGATTCGTCACAGCTTGCGATCGTCAGTCGAGCCTGCAGATCCGCGCGCGAGGCGGCGGCGGTGGTGGTGGCGGCGGCGAAGCACAGCGTCCGAGGCGCTGGCTCGGCGCGCGCGATCGAGGTCCCCCGACGCCTGTGGACGCTGACGACGATGTGGACCAGCGCGCGCGGCGTGGACGAGAGCGCGCCGCTCCTGCGTCGCGCGCTGGCCCACATCGTCTTGGATCGCGGCGCAGCTTCGTCATCGAGCGCGTGCGCCGCGATCCACAGCGTCCACAGGCGCTGCCGCTAGGAAGAGTTTTTCGGTTCGGGGCGGCGGAGGCGGAGGTGCGTAGCGACACGCGGCTATGGCTGTCATTGGCTGCTATCGCATAGATTAGCGAAATCAAGTGGGCGCATGATCGGCTCTCGCCATGGCCCGGCCGCGCAAGCGTCATGTCCAGCAGGTGATGGAGCTCCGCACCCACGGCGGCAAGCGGCCGGGCGCCGGGCGCAAGCCCAACGGCGTCAAGGCCGGCCAGCCGCACGCGCAGCGGCCGAAGCTGCTGGCGAGCCGGCCGGTGCACGTCACGCTGCGCGTCGCCGCGGACCTCCGCCAGCTGCGC
>DASXCY010000047.1:0-68133 GCA_036490935.1 Kofleriaceae bacterium
GATCACGCCGACCAGCCGGTCGACGCCGACTGCATCTATCACCTGCTGACGTGGTCTTCCGGCGAGTTCGAGTTCGTCGCCTGCCTGGTCGAGGGCGTCGACCGCGTCAACGTCTCGACCACGCACCTCTTGATGGAAGGCGCGCGCCTCATCGACGAAGCCGACGACCCCGATCCGGGCGCCGCCGTCGCGACGATCCCGCCGGTCGAGGATCAGTCGCCGACCGATGACGGCTGGGACTGAGGGGAAGAGGGGCTTTGGGCTTTGGGCTTGGCCAGACCTCAAATATGGCCGCCGCGATTCTTCTGGCCAAAGCCCAGAGCCCTACTTCAGAAGCTCTTCCGCGAGTCGCTTGGTGAGCGACGCGTCGGCGCGATCGCCGAACTGCTTCTTGATCGCGCCGATCACGCGGCCCGCCATCTTCGGATCTTTCTGGGGGAGCTCGGCGACGACCTTCTCGACCGCGGCGCGCAGCTCCGCCTCGTCGATCTGCTTGGGCAGGAACTGGCTGCACCACTGAGTCTCGAACTCGATCTCGGCGATCTGCTCCTTACCGCGATCACCGGCTGCGGCGAACTCCTGCTTCGCCTTCTCCATCTGCTTCTTGTAGCTGGCGATCACGTCGAGAATCAGCGCATCGTCGACCGTGCCGGTGAACCCCTTGGCCGTGCGCCGCTCCATGATCTTCGTGTTGATCATGCGCACCAGGTTCGCGGTCTTCAGGTCTTTCGCCCTGATCGCCGCGGTGAGCCGTTCGCGGAGCTGGCCTTCGAGGTTCGTCGACATGGTCGACGACGTACCACGACTATTCGTCAGGGTGCGAGCACGGTCCGGCCGCCGCGGCCGCTACCCCACGTGATGAAGTGGATGATCGCGACGACAACCGCCGCGATGATGAGCAGATGAATCGCCCACGCGGTCACGTGAAATGCCGCGAACCCGAGCAACCAGAGGATCGCGAGAATAATAGCAATTGCGAGCAGCATGTCGCCTCCTGAGCAGAGGGGAGTGCATGTCCGCGGCCAAACGCGGCGAGCAAATCTCCGCCAAGGAAATTCCGCTCAGCCGCGTTCGAACAGGCGCGACTGCGCGGCAGGCGTAGGACGTCCGCGACGCTGTTTGCCGCGACGCGTCCGGCGGTGGACGTCGCGGCGTTCCGCGCGTACGTCGGACGTCAGCGACCATGGCCGCAGGTCGAGCGAACCCGACGTCGCGAGCACGACCGCCAGTGGATCGGTCGTCACCGCCTCGGCCGCGCGACTCGTACCGTGAACGATCGCCTCGGCTTCGCCCGCGATTGCCTCGCCCGAGATCGTGACGACGAGCCGCCACGCCGCACCGTTCGCCTCGGAGATCGCCGGAGCGAGCACGCGCGCGAGCTCCGCAGCCTCGCTCACCGGGCGCGACAGCTCCACCGGCACTTCGCGCTCACCGACGCGCACGTCCAACCGCGCGGCCGTGCGGCCACGCCCCGCGAGACGCAGCTCGACGCGACGCGCGAGCATCGCGATCGCCGCCGGCCCGCTGACGCCGCTCGCGCTGTCGAGCACGTTGCCACCACGTACGATCAGCTCTTCGCGGATCGGCCCGTCCGGTACGTGCGGGCGCAGCGTCGCACCGCTGTCGCCGCGCGCGAGGGCCTGGTAGTCGGCCTCGATCGGCCGTGCCACCGACGGTGCCGGCAGCGCGGCGAACTGGCCGAGCGACGTCACGCCGAGCGCCTCGAGCATGTGCTGCACCTCCGGCGGGATCGCGAGCAACGCGAGCGGCCGCGGTGCCAGGAATGGCGCCGAGCCGCCGCGCGGCACGACGACGACGCCGTGCTCGTCGCCGTCGTGCACGTGCTTGTCGGGACCATAGGCCGCCGCGACCCACGCGGTGAATCGATCGTCGGCGATGCCGACGCGGCCGCTCAGTCCGAGCCCGGCGAGCAGCTCGATCACGCGCTCGCCGAACGCCTGGCCGCGCCAGCCGGTCGGCCGCATCTTCGATCGCCCGGTCGGGACCTCGACGTACATCGCCAGGTGCGCGCCGCCCGCGCCGACGCGCCCGCCGAGCTCGACCGTCGGCGTGATCGCGAGCAAGGCGTCGGCGATCGCGCGCGCGGTCTCGCGCTCGCCCGCGACCTCCGCGCAGACGATCTCGAGCACCGGCGACAACGCGCGCGCGGAGGTCGCCGTCATCCCGAGCCGGACCCCGAGCGCCCACGCCGCGCGCGAGCAGGCGAGCACGATCGGTGCGCCCAGCGCGCGTGCCAGGAGTTGCGACGACCGCTCGGCCGCGCCGACCACGGCGACCGGCGCGCCGCGCAGCGACGGATCGACACGCGTCGCGCACTGAAGCGAGAGCTGGGGGACATGGAGGCAGGCGATTCGCATGCTCGAACCCTAGCGTACTGGTCTGATGTTCAGTATGCCACCGGCGATTCGACAACGGGCCGATCTCTGATCTAAGTATCCGGAATGTCCGAGAGGATCTCCCCGACCGCGCATTACACCGGCTACGTCTGGGTCGCTCACGGACAGTCGAACGACGCGTTCGCGACCCGCGCCGGACGCGCCATGTATCAGGTCCTGCGGCCGGCGAACGCCGCCGCGCGCGCCGCCGGGGTGCCGTCGCTCGAGGGCATGCTGCTCGCCCGCCATCGCCTGATCGATCGCTGCCTGGGCCGCGCGATCGAAGCCGGCGACATCGCGCAGGTGATCGAGGTGGCGTGCGGCCTCTCGCCGCGCGGCTGGCGGCTGCGCGCGCGCTACGGCGATGCGCTCGCGTACGTCGAGGCCGACCTGCCCGGCATGATCGCGCGCAAGCGCGAGATCCTCGCGCGGCTGGACGTCGATCCGGCGCGTCATCGCACGGTCGAGATCGATGCGCTCGCCGACTCCGGGCCCACATCGATCGATGCGATCTGCGCGGCGCTCGATCCAGCGCGCGGCACCGCGATCGTCACCGAGGGCCTCGTCAACTACTTCGATCGCGCGACGGTCGAGGCGATGTGGGCGCGGTTCTCGCGCGCGCTCGCCCGGTTCTCGCGCGCGATGTACGTGACCGATCTCGTCACGCAGGACGGCGCGCGCGGCCCGGTCGTCGCGACGTTTCGCAAGCTGCTCGGCGCGTTCGTGCGCGGGAGCCTGCACATCGACTTCGCCGACGGCGAGGACGCCGCGCACGCGCTCGAGCGCGCCGGCTTCGCGCACGCGGTCGTCCACGATCCGCGCGACGCCGCCGAGCTCGACGCGATCGAGCGGCTCGGCGGCCACGTCGTGCGCGTGCTAGAAGCTAGGCGCTGAGCCGGACGCGGTCGCGTTCGGCGGTCGCGCCGAGCTGCTGCGCGAGCTCGACCATCGTCGGGCGATCCTCGGAGTCCTTGGCGAGCGCGCGGAGCACGACGCGCTCGAGCTCGGCGCCGATGCCGGCGCGCAGCCAGGATGGCCGCGCCGGTCGCGACTCGAGGTGCGCCCACATCAGCTTCGGCAGCGAGCCGTCGAACGGTGTCTCGCCGGTGAGCAGCTCGAACAGCATGCAGCCGAGCGCGTACACGTCGGAAGCCGGGCTCGGCTCGCCGCGCCACTGCTCGGGCGCCATGTACGCCGGCGTGCCGGCGATCGACGCGTCATCCTGCGGCGGCTCGTCCACGCGGCGCGACACGCCGAAATCGATGATCTTGACGCGGCCGTCCGCGAGCACGAGCACGTTGTCGGGCTTGACGTCGCAGTGGACGTAGCCGGCCGCATGCAGCGCCGCGAGCGCGCTCGCGATCTGTGCGCCGAGCTCGGTGATCTGATCGACGGACAGCTCGCCCCGCTCGCGGATCGCCGCGAGCGTCTCGCCTTCGAGATATTCCATCACGAGGTAGGGCACGTGGTCGGCATTACGCGCGGCGGCGCGGATATGGACGAGCCCCGGATGACGGGCGTGCGCCGAGACCGCGCGCTCGCCGTACAGTCGCGCGACCACCTCGTCGTGATCGATGAAGCGGGGGTCGACGACCTTGAGTGCCACGCGCTCGCCGGTCTGAACGTGCGCCGCGAGGAACACGCCGCCCATGCCACCGCTTGCCAGCGGGGCAACTACCTCGTACGGGCCGAAGCGAGCGACGGACACGTCGCCGACCTTTGCATCGCGGGTGCCACGTGTAGGCCCGCGACCTCACGTGATGAAGCCGGCTCTGCGCGTCGAAAAACCACGACAGCGTGTCAGGACAACCTCAGAACGGGCTTCGGACTTCGGGCTTCGGACTTCGGGCTTCGGGCTTCGGGCTTCGGGCTTCGGGCTTCGGCCAGAACAAGGTCGAAGCGCGGTCTCTGGCCCCGACGCCCGATCACGGCAGATCGATGCCCTGGCCGGCGCACACCGCCGCGGCGCGCTTGCGGGCATCGCCGGCGAGCCGGGCCGCGAGCTGGGTCGCGCGCGCGGTATCGCGTCGCCGGCACGCGGCGTCGACCGCGCGGCCGCGATCCTCGGAGTGCATCTCGAGCTGCGACGGCTCCGGCACCGCGGACGGATCGGCGCGATCCTCGCCTTGCGCCATGGTCATGATGACCGGATAGACCTCGGCGCGGCGCAAGCCGTGCGCGACCGCGTCCTTCGCGTGATCGAGGTGCGCTTGCACGATGCGGTCGAGGATCGGCTCGTCGGCCGCGCCGATCACGGGCTGACCGTTGATGAACAAGGTCGGCGTGCCGGTGACGCCGAGCGCCTCGCCCGCGGAGCCTTCCGCCATCACCGCGTCGTGAAATCGGTGGTCGTCGAGCGCGGCGCGGAACTGCTTCAGATCCAGGCCGGCCGCCTGTGCGTCGTGCTCGAGGTCGGCGCGTGACAGCTTGCCGAAATTCGCGAAGACCTGGTCGTGAAACGCCCAGAACTTGCCCTGCGCCGCCGCCGCCGCGCCGGCCTCGGCCGCGATCGTCGATTCGGGATGGAAGAGCACCGGGTAGTGGCGATACACGAGGCGGAGGTCGGCGCCGAACTTCTGCCGCAGGTGCGCGAGCACCGGCGCCTCCTTCGCGCAGAACGGACACGCGAAGTCGCTGAACTCGACGATCGTGACGAGCGCGTCGTCGGGACCGATCGATTGCCCCGGCAGGCCGAGACCGACGCGATAGATCGCGGCGAGATCGAGGCGCGGCGCATCATCACCTTGCGTGTCCGGGCCATCCGCGCTCGGCTGGCCGGCCGCGATCTCGGCCTCGTAGAGGTCGCGCGGATGCGTCGCAGCCAGCGTGCCCGCGCGCGCCAGCTCCTGGTCGATGACGTTACTGAACGCGTGCAAAGGCTGGTTGCCGAACACGGCGCGGCCGTTGATGAAGAACATCGGCGTGCCGACGACGCCGAGCGTGCGCGCATCGGCGAGGTCGGTCGCGAGCTGCTCGCGCGCGGCGCCGGCGTCGAGGTCGCCGCGGAACTGCAGCATGTCGAGGCCGAGCTCGCGCGCGATCAGCTCGACCGACGCGCGATCGACCTTGCCGTGCAGCTCGTAGAGCCGCCTGTGCATCGGCCGGAACTTGCCTTGCGCGGCCGCCGCCCGTGCCGCCTCGAGCCCGATCAGGTCGTCCTCGTCGATCGGCAGCGCGCGATGGACCCAACGGATGAGGCCGGGGTAGAGCCGATCGAGGCGGTCGAGCGTGTCCTGCACGGCGTTGCAGTACGCGCAGCCGTAGTCGCTCCAGTCGACGATCGTGATCGGCGCGTCGGCCGGGCCCTCGGTGGGGGCCGCGCCGATCGGCACCTTGTAGACGGTGGCCGGCTGGAAGCCCGCGCCGCTGCCGAGCTGGGTCGCGCCGCCGGCGTGAGCCGTGCTCGCGGCGCAGAGCAGCACGAGCGCGCACTTCATGGTGCGAGTTCTAGCACGGCCTCGGCGAGGGCTCGCCCGCGCGGCCCGGTGCCGGTCGCGGTCAGCTCGCGCGCCGCGCCGGCGTGATGGAGCTCGATCCGCACGTGGTCGGCGGGCATCACCGCGAAGCGATCGGCCCACTCGACGATCGCGATGCCGCGCGGGTCGCCGACGAGCTCGTCGAGCCCGAGCTCGGCCAGCTCGGCCGCCCGTACGATGCGATACAGATCGACGTGCCACACGACGAGCCGGCCGGTCGCATACGTGTGGACGAGTGCGAACGTCGGGCTGTGCGCGCCGGCGCCGCCGAGTGCCGCGACCAGCCCGGCGACCAGCGTGGTCTTGCCCGCGCCGAGCTCGCCGACCAGCGCGATCGCATCGCCGCCCTGCACCGCCGCGGCGAGCCGCTCGCCCGCAGCCGCGGTCGCCGCTGCATCAGGCAAATTCATGCGCGAGCTTGTCATCCCAGTGGTCGGCCGCCTGCGCGATCGAGTGCACGACGTCTTCGAATTCTTCGTAATCGAGGCCCTCGAGGCCGCGCAGGATGCGCAGGTAGACATCGCCGGTCTGCGGATGGAGCGCGAACGCGGCGTCGCCGGTCTCGGTGAAGCTCGCGGTGAGCAGGCGCCTGGCGCGGTCGAGGTCGAGCTGCGGCTGCTTGGCGACGCGCGACAGCAGCAGCAACACGCCCTTATCCGCGAGCACGTGGATCGACACGACGGCCGAGCCGCGCTGGATCAGGCCCGTGCCGTCCTCGCCGAGGGGCGGAAGTGTGATGTTGCGCTCGCGGCCGAACCGATCGAGGAACTCGGCGATGGTCGTGCGGTGATCCGGCTGGGACATGGGGCGGCAGTGTATAACGTCTCCCCGTGAGAACCGTCGTCGTGCTCGCACTGCTCGCCGCGTGCGGCCACGATCACGGGCCACCGCGCGTGCAGCGGTTGCCGCGGCCCGACGGCAGCACCGCGCTGCGCGGCGGCGGTGCCCCGCGCTCGCCGCGCAACGCGAACTACAAGCTCGAGGCGCGGCTCGACGCCCAGCGCCACCAGATCGCCGGCACCGAGACCCTGACGTGGACGAACACCGGCGGCAGCCAGGTCGACATGCTGCCGTTCCATCTCTATTTGAACGCGTTCAAGAACGAGAGCTCGCTGTTCTGGCGCAGCTCGCACGGCGCGATGCGCGGCGCACGCGCGGCCGACTCGGGCTGGGGCTGGATCCAGGTCGATTCGCTGCAGATCAACGGCGTCGAGCTGGCGTCCAAGCTGCGCTACCCCGGTGCGCCCGATCAGACCGTCGCGGAGCTGCCGCTCGAGACGCCGGTCGCGCCCGGCCAGACCATCCAGATCTCGTTCAAGTTCACCGACCAGCTGCCCGAGGTCTACGCGCGCACGGGCTACAAGGGCGACTTCCACCTGGTCGGCCAGTGGTTCCCCAAGATCGGCGTGCGCGTCGGACCGCCCGGCGAGGAGCAGTGGGCGTGCCAGCCGATGTCCGCGACGACCGAGTTCTTCGCCGACTTCGGCACGTACGACGTCACGCTCGTCGTGCCGAGCACGCATCAGGTCGCGGCGACCGGCGTGCTCGTGAGCGCGAGCGACTCGCCCGGCAACACGCACACGCTCGTCTATCACGCCGAGGACGTGCACGACTTCGCGTGGATGGCGGACCCGTACATGAAGTTGTACTCGGGCACCGCGAAGGTCGATCACGACACCGTCGAGGTGCGCGTGTGGGCGCGGCCGGAGCAGGCCGACTTCGCGGCGCGTCACCGCGACGCCGCGATCGGCGCGATCGAGCGGTTCTCGGCCGACTTCGCGCCGTATCCGTGGTCGATCATGACCGTGATCGATCCTCCCCCCGACGCCGCGGCCGGCGCCGGCGGCATGGAGTACCCGACGTTCGTCACCACGCTCGGCGACTCGGTGTTCGCGCGTCCCGGCATTCGCATCCCCGAATACGTCACGATCCACGAGATCGGCCACAACTGGTTCCAGGGCCTGCTCGCGTCGAACGAGCCCGAGGAGGCGTGGCTCGACGAAGGCGTCAACGAGTGGGCCGACGCACACGTCATGACCGAGCTGTACGGTCCGCGCCACGGCTTCGACTGGTCGGGCTGGGAGGCGGAGCTGGCGGACCTGGTCGCCGCGCTCGGCGAGGACCGCGCGTCGATCCCGTCGCCGATCGCGACCGCGGCATATGCGTTCGTCGACGTCAACGCGTACGGCGCGCAGTCGTACTCGAACACGCAGCGCGCGCTCGCGACGCTCGAGCAGCTCGTCGGCAGCGCGAAGCTGATGGCCGGCGTGCGCGCGTACGCCCATGACTGGGCGTTCAAGCACCCGACCGGGCGCGACTTCATCGCCGAGCTCGAGAAAGCGGCCGGCCAGGACCTCGGCTGGTACTTCGGCCCGGTGTTCGATCAGGTCGGCGGCCTCGCGCTCGCGGTGCGCAGCTCGAGCTGCGAGCCCGCGCATCCCGATCGCGGCGTGTTCGGCGATGGTGCCGACAAGAAGGTGAAGACCGAGGCCGAGGCGCCGGACTCGGGCTCGTGGCGGTGCGAGGTCGTGGTCCAGAATACCGGCAACGTGCACGTGCCGGTCGACGTCGAGCTCGACTTCGCGGATGGCTCGTCGGAGCGGCGCCACTGGGACGGTCGCGGCGGGTGGCAGCGGTTCGAGATCGAGCGCAGCGCGCGGCTCGTCGAGGTCAAGCTCGATCCCGATCACGTGCTGCGGCTCGACTCGCCGATGCGCCACGACGTCCGGCTCGAAGGCGACGGCGGGGCGTCGCTGCGCGCGGCCGCGCGGATCGCGTCGTGGACGCAAACGCTGATGCAGCTGGTGGGGCCGTGATGCTGACGCACCGGCTCGGGCTCGTGGACTTGCTCGGCGCCGGACCGCGCGCGGTCGGCCGCTACACCGGCACGCTGCTCGCGGTATTCGTCGCGCAGTCGATCGTCGCGGCGGCGTGCATGGTGAGCGTCGCGGTCGTGCTCGCGCAGGCGTTCGCGCACCTGCCGATGTGGGACGAAGCCGTCGACGGCGACCTCGTCGCGCTGGTGTGGAGCGTGCGCTACGCGAGCGCGAATCTACTCGCGTGCGGCGGCATCGTGCTCGCCGCCGTGCTGTTGTGGCAGCTCGCATCGTGGTTCCTCGCGGGCGGCTTGTACGGCGTGCTCGCGCAACGGCCCGAGGGCCGCGCCGAGACCGCGCGCTGCTTCGGCGCGAAGGGTGCGGCGACGTACCTCGGCTACGCGCGGCTCGCGCTGTGCTCGCTGCCGGGCATCGCGATCGCGCTGTTCGCGTTCGGAAGCGGCGCCGCGTGGGCTGCACCGCGCATCGATCACGCGCTCACCGTGCTCGATCTGCTCGGGCCGCTCGCGGTCGCGATCGTGCCGGCGCTGTTGATCTTGCACCTGGTGTGGACGATCGGCGACTACGCGCGCGTCGAGCTGACGCTGCGCCACGACTCGCACGAGCCGGGCGCGGTGATCACGTACGTGCGATCGGCGCTCTACGTCGTGCGCCATCCGATGTTGCTCGTCCACACGGGCCTCGGCTGGCTCGTGTTCGGGCTCGTGACGCTCGGCTACGCCTATCTCGCGCACGGTCACCCGATGTACGGCGCGGAGGGCGCGGTCACGCTGTTCGTGATCCGGCAGGGTGTCGCGCTCGCGCGCACCGCCGTACGGGTCGGCGTGATGGCCGGTCAGATCGAGCTCGGCCGCACGCGCCCGCTGCCGCCGCGCCGGGTCGAGTCGGTCAAGCCAACTCGGCCACCGGCGTGAGCGCTCGCCGCACCGCGGCGGACAGGTCCTGCGACGAGAACGGTTTCGCGATGAAGTGATCGGCGGGACCGAGCGCGGAGGTCTTCACCGCGACGTGCTCGCTGTAGCCCGACATGAATAGCACCTTGAGCTCGGGGCGATCGGCGAGCAGCCGCGACGCGAGCGCGCGGCCGTCGATGCCGGGCATCACGAGATCGGTGAGCAGCAGATCGACCGGCCGCGGATCGGCCGCGAGCGTGTCGATCGCGGTGCTCGCGTCGCACGCATCGAGCGTGCGATAGCCGAGCGAGCGCAGGCGGCGCAGGATCACCGCGCGCAGCTGCGGATCGTCTTCGACGACGAGCACCGACTCCGAGCCCGCCACGGCCTTCGCCGGCTCGCGCTCGGTGGCGGCGGTCGTTTCGGCTCGATCGACGCGAGGCAGGTACACGCGAAACGTCGAGCCGCGCCCGGGCTCGGAGTCGACCGCGATCGCGCCGCTGTTCTGCTGCACGATGCCGAACACCGTCGCCAGGCCGAGGCCGGTACCGCGCCCGACCTCCTTGGTCGTGAAGAACGGCTCGAAGATGCGACGCCGCGTCGCCTCCGACATGCCGCAGCCGCTCGGTCACGGCGAGCACCGCGTACGGTCCGGGCGCGAGGCCGAGCTGCACGGCACGCGACGCGTCGAGCTCGACGTTCGTGGTCTCGAGCACGAGCCGGCCACCGCGCGGCATCGCGTCGCGCGCGTTGACCGCGAGGTTCATCAGCACCTGCTCGAGCTGACCGGCGTCGGCCGCGACCTGCCCGCACGGCGCGAGGCGAGTCACGACGTCGATGTCCTCGCCGAGGATGCGGCGCAGCATCTTCTCGATCTCGCCGACCACCCCGCGCAGCGCGAGCACCTTCGGCGTGTGCGGCTGCTTGCGGCTGAACGCGAGCAGCTGGCGCGTCAGCCGCGCCGCGCGCTGTGCCGCCGATTCGATCTCGTTGACCTCACCGGCGAGCGCGTGCTGCGCGCCGAGGCCGTCGCGCAAGAACTCGGTGGTCGCGAGGATCACGGCGAGCAGGTTGTTGAAGTCGTGCGCGACGCCGCCGGCGAGCTGGCCGATCGCCTCCATCTTCGCGGCCTGGCGCAGCTGGTCCTCGATGCGGCGCTGCTCGGTGACGTCCATGCCGATCGCGAGCGAGTAACGCTGCCCGCCGAGCGACAGCTGGTGCGACGTGATGTCCATGTCGAGCATCGCGCCGTCCTTGCGGCGGTGGCGGCGCACGCCGATGTGGCGCTGCTCGCCGACCGGCGACGCGCTGATCGAGCCGATCATGTCGGGCAGGTCCTCGGCCGGCTTGACGTCCTTGACCGTCATCCGCAGGAACTCCTCGCGCGTGTAGCCGTAGGTGTCGAGCATCTTCTGGTTCACCGCGACGTAGGCGAACGTCTGGGCGTCGAACACGCAGATCGGCACCGGCGAGCCGTCGAACAGCAGCCGGTAGCGCGCCTCGGACTCGCGCAGCGCGGCTTCCGCGGCCGCGCGGTCGTGCTCGCGTTCGAGCTCTTCGGTGCGATCGCGCGCGATGACGAGGATCGCGGACTGACCGCCGAACTGCAGGCGCCGGCGCGTGCCGCTCACGTGGCGCACCTGGCCGGCGCGCGTCACCCAGCGGAACGCGAGCGTCGCTTCGGCGCCGCCGGTCTGCAGCCGGATCCGGTTGGTGCGGACGACGTCGCGGTCGTCGGGGTGCACGAACGCGTCGAGTGACGCCCGGCCGACGAGCTCCGACAGGTCGTCGTAGCCGAGCAAGCGCAGCATCGCGGCGTTTGCCCACAGCACCTGGTAGTCGCGGAACGAGTCGCCGTGCACGAACATCGCGTCGGGCGACGCGTCGAGCATGGCGCGGAAGCTGTCCTCGGACTGCGCGAGCCGCTCCGACAGCTGCTCGCTCGCCGATCGATCGGAGATCGCGAGCACGCACGCGGTGCGACCGTCGAGCTCGATCGACCGAGCCGCCACCTCGACCGCCACCGTCGAGCCGTCGGCGCGGCGCCATCGGCGGGCGTCGATGTCGATCGCCGGCGTTCCGACCAGCGCGCGCCCGGCGAGCTCGAGCAGGGCCGGGTTCGCGTACAGCCAGCAGCCCTCGGCGACGATCCCGGTCGGCCCGGGGAGCACATCGAACGCGCGACAAATCTCCTGCACGAAGTAGTAAGTCGGCCGCTCGCATCGTCCAGTCGAGGTGCGCCGAGGTAGGTGCGCGGTGTATGGTCCGCGCCATGTCGACACCGACGCTCGAGAAGCTCTTGAAGGACAGCGGGCTGGCCGAGAAGGCGCAGCAGGTGGATGCGAACCTCGTGCGGCTGCAGTGGGGTTCGGCGTTCGTGCTCGTCGGAGTTTCGGGGTCGGCGGTGGTCGCGATCGCGCCGCTGTTCCGGCATCCGCCCGCCGACCAGACGGCGGACTTCTTCCGCAAGCTGCTCGAGCACAACGCCTACATGGGCGGCATGGCGAGCTTCGCGATCCAGCCCGACGGCTGGGTCATCCTGCACTCCGGCCGCGCGCTCAAGGGTATGGACGCGAACGAATTCGCGACCATGGTCTCGGGAGTCGGCCGCTTCGCCGATCAATTCGACGACCAGCTCATCCGCGAGTACTACGCCGACGACGCCGACGCGACGAACCAGGCGCCGGTGCAGTGACCGCAGATCGGACTACTGCCAAGGCGCCGCAGACGCCAAGGGAGACGCCCGAAGAGACCAGCTTGTGACCTTGGCTCTCCGCTTGGCGTGCCGGCCTCGGCGTCTGCGGCGCCTTGGCGGTAACTCTGGGCTCTACAGGCTGACGCTGTCGAAGCGGACGAGCTCGGCGAGCTCGTCGAAGCGCTGCTGGATCTTCGCGGCGGTGAGGTCGCGCAGGCCGTCGACCGAGAATTGCTCGACCGCGAAGCTGCCCATCACGCTGCCCATGATCATCGCGGTGCGGATCGTCTGCGGCGACAGATCGCCGGCATAGGCGAGATAGCCGAGCAAGCCGCCCGCGAAGCTGTCACCGGCGCCCGTCGGGTCGCGCACCTCGGAGAGCGGCATCGCGGGTGCCGCGAACGCGCCGCCACCGTGCCCGGAGCCATAAAACAGCAGCGCGCCGGCATCGCCGCGCTTGATGATCACCGACGTCGGGCCCATCTCGAGGATCTTCGCGGCCGCGCGGCGCAGGTTGTGCTCGTCCGCGAGCTGGCGCGCTTCCTCGTCGTTCACCATCAGCGTGTGGACCTTCGCGAGGGTCGCGACCAGCTCGTCGCGCTTGATGTGGATCCACAGGTTCATCGTGTCGGCGGCGACGAGCGCGGGCGCGCGCACCTGGCGCAGCACGTCGAGCTGCAGCGCCGGATCGATGTTGCCGAGCAGCACCAGCTGCGCGTCCTTGTGCGCGTCGCCGAGCTTGGGCTGGAAGTCGGCGAACACGCCGAGCTTGGTGTCGAGCGTCTCGCGCGTCGCGAGATCGGGCGCGTAGCGCCCGGCCCAGTGGAACGTCTCGCCTGCGCGGCGCTCGATGCCCGACACGTCGACGCCGCACTGCGCGAGCTCGTCGACATGGCGCTGCGGAAAGTCGTCGCCGACGACCGCGACGACCGACACGTGCTTCGTGAAGTACGACGCCGCGCGCGCGATGAACGAGGCCGAGCCGCCGAGCAAGTCGCGGTGACAGCCAAACGGGCCGTCGATGTCGTCGAGTGCGACCGAACCGACGACGAGCAGGGAGCGATGGGCACTGCGCTGATGCATCGAGCATGCTCTGTTATCATCGCGGATGTTGGCAGGCAATTCCCCCGAGCAGCTGATGGCCGACGGCCGGTTCGCGGAGGCCGCCGACGTCTACGAGAAGCTGTGGGATTTTCGCGCCGCGCTCGCGGCCGCGCGTGCCGCGGGCGATCTGCCGCGCGCGCTGCGCTACGCGTTCGAGGTCCACGACGAGCCGAGCGCGCGCGAGCTGCTCGACCAGCTCGCCGCGACCGACGACGGCGCGCGCGCCGCGCTCGGCGTGCTCGTACGCATGCGCCGCCACGCCGACGCGGCGCCGATCGCGGAGCGGCTCGGCGATCTCGCGCAGGCGATCGACCTCTACACGCGCGGCCGCAAGGATCTCGACGCCGCGCGCCTGCTCGAGGCGCAGGGCCGCGACCGCGATGCCGGGCGCTTGCTCGAGCGCGCGCTCGATCTCGCGTCGGAAGCCGAGCGCGCGCCGATCCAGCTCGCGCTCGGCCGCATCCTCGCGCGGCGCGGCGCGTATCCCGACGCCGCGCGGCTGCTCCAGGCCGCGCGCGCGAATCCCGGTCTGCGCGACGAGGCTCGGCGGCACCTGATCGCGTGCCTGGCCGCGATGGGCCTGCGCGACGGCGCGCGCGACGTGCTGCTCGAGCTGCGCGCGACCGATCCGAGCATCCCCGCCGATCTCGACGTTTATCTGCGCGGCTGGCGCGACGAAGGCGCCGAGCGCAAGCAATCGCGCGATCGCGAGGTGATCGCGAACCGCTACCGGATCGAGCGCCTGCTCGGCGCCGGCGCATCGGGCCGCGTGTTCCTCGCGACCGACGAGGTCGCCGGTCGCCAGGTCGCGCTCAAGATGTTCTTCGCCGCCGGCGCACGCGGCGGCGCCGCGTACGAGCGGTTCGTGCGCGAGGCGCGGCTCGCGAGCACGCTGCGCCACCCGTCGCTCGTCGAGGTCTACGACGTGTCGGTCGAGCGCGGGTTCCTCGTCATGGAGTACTTGCCCGGCGGCTCGCTCGCGCAGCGGCTCGCAGGCCCGGTAGCCAAGCTGGCCGGCGTGCACGTGCGCCGCATGGCGCTCGATCTCGCGGCCGGCCTCGAAGCCGCGCATCACCGCGGTGTGGTGCACCGCGACGTCAAGCCTGCGAACGTGTTCTTCGACGCGCGCGGCACCGCGAAGCTCGGCGATTTCGGAGTCGCGCACCTCGTCGATCTCGGCCAGACGCAGACCGGCGGCTTGATCGGGACGCTCGCGTACATGTCGCCCGAGCAGATCACCGGCGCGCCGATCTCGATCGCGGCGGATCTGTACGCGCTCGGCGTCACGCTGTTCGAGGCGCTGACCGGCCGGTTGCCGTTCCTCGGCCCCGACTTCGTCGCGCAGCACCTCGGCGAGGAGCCGCCCGCGCCGTCGGCGGTCGCCGACGGTGTCGTGCCCGGCTGGGATCCGATCCTCGCGGGCCTGCTCGTCAAGAGCCCGAGCGAGCGCACGCAGACGCTCGCCGAGCTGCGCCGCGAGCTCGAGGCGCTCGACCTCGGCGATCACCGCCTCGCGCTGCGGCCGCGCCGCGCGACCGGGCCGCACTCCATTGCAGAGCTCGCGCGCGACGACGAGCCGCACGCGCGCTACCAGTTCGAGACGCCGCTCGGGCAGACGTCGATCTCGCAGCTCGCGCGCGCGGTCGACACCGTGCTCGACCGCTCGGTCGTGATCGAGCGCTTCGACGCGAGCGACGCCGCGACCACGGCGCTCGATCGCGCGCGCCTGCTCGGCCGCGTGCAGAGCCCGGTCGTGCAGCGCGCGCTCGGCCTCGATCGCGCGACGCGCACCGCGATCTTCGAGGCGCCGGCCGGCGCGCCCCTCGCCGATGCGGTGCCGCAGCTGCCGCCGGCCGAGGCCGTGCGGTTGCTCAAGCGGCTCGCCCGCGCCGCCGCGGCGATCCACGAGCTCGGCGGCAGCCACGGCGCGATCGCGCCGCGCGCGGTCGTGCTCGACGACACCGTGCCCACGCTGCTCGCCGCCGGCCTCGGCCCGGCCGCGCCGTCGTCGCCGGATGCCGACGTCGCCGCGATCCTCGCGATCGTCGCGTCGATCGTCGGTTGCGACCCCGCCCTCGCCGCGATCGCGGCCGCGGTCTGCGAGCAGGTCGGCGCCACCCCTCCCGCGTTGCCGCCCGCCGGCGACGGCGAGTCGCTGTACGCCGCCGCCGACGCGATCGACATCGCCGTGCTCGCCGCGCTCGGCGCGCGCTGATCTCGCAGACCTAGAAGATTTTACTTCACCCGCTCGGCCATGAGCACGACGATGAAGATCGCGTTCTCGCCGATCTCGGGGTGCGTGCCCTGCGCGATGCCGACGCCGATGTCGTCGGGTTTGTAGTCGCCGACCAGCTCCTTGCCGTCGAGGGCGTCGAGATCGGCGACCGCGGTGACGACGCTGCCGACGCGCGTGTAGCGCGCGCCCAGCTTGTCGAGCCGCTTGCGCGCGTCGGGCCACATCTGATCGCGCGTCTTGCCGACCGCGAGCCCGTCCGCGACCCCCTGCGCGATGCTCTGCAGCTGGGCATCGACCGCGACCGGCCGCACGGTCGCGATGCGCGCGCGCACCAGGTCGGCCGTGCGCGCCGGATCGACCTTCGGCGGCACGCGGATGAACACCTGGGTCAAGAACAGCTCGCGGCGGCCCGAGACCTCGTCGCCGAGCACGACGCCGATGCCGATGTGCGTGGCCTGCGTCGACATCATGTTCGCGCGGTGGCCCGGGCTGTTCATCAGGCCCTCGTGCGCTTCGGTGACGCCGTAGGCACGCGCGACGTTCTCGAGCACGACGCCGGTGTGAATGTTGGCGGCGCGCACGCGATCGGCGGCCGAGCCGGTGGTCGGCGAGATGTGCTCGACGACCTTGGTGCGCCGCATCTCCTCGGAGTGCGCGCGCGCGACCGCCGCGACGCGCTCGTCCCACAGCAGCGCCGGTAGCCCGGCGGCCTGGCGATCGCGGTTGACGAGCGCGAGCAGGCGGCGCTCGGCCTCGTCGGCCGACACCGGCGCCTCGTCGGAGCGCGGCGGATCGATCGTCACCGACAGCGGTGGCTCGCCGCCGCACCACACCGGAAAGTTCGCGAGCACGGTCGAGCCGGCTGTGTCGCTCGCGGCGATCTCGACCTGCTGGCGCCCGTGATGCCCGCCGCACGCGACCTGCGCGCGCACGCCGCCGGCCGCGCCGAGTACGAGCGGCAGCTTGTCGGTCGCGCCGTCGTCGTGCGTGACGAACACCTCGGGTTCGCGATAGCGCGCGTCGATCACGGCATCGATGCCGAACGAGCCGCCGGCCGGCAGCGCGCGCGGCATCGGCGAGGTCGCGACGCCGGACGCCTGTAACGCGAACACGACCGCGCCGGTGCCATCGGGCTTGCGCTTCGCGGCGCCGACGCCGAGCCGCGCGGTCATGCCGTCGCCGAGGATCTCGGCGAGCCGCGGCCGGATCTCCTGCACGATCGCGTCGGGCTTGTCGATCGTTCCCCACACGACGAGCAAGTGCGGCGAAGGCTCGATGATGCCGTTGCGCTGCAGCGCGAACTCGACGAGGCCATAGCCGACGATGCCGTCCTCCGGCACGATCTCGGCGAGCTCGGCGCACGCGCGAAACAGCCGCGCGTCGGCGACCGGAGGCGGCAGATGGAGCGGTGCGGCCGCGTCGCGCACGGCGGCGGTGACCGCATCGCCCAGCGGCGACGGCGGCGGTGCCTGCAGCGGCTCGTTGTAGCTGCGCGCGGGCTCCTCGGCCGGCGCGAACACCACGGGTGCGACGACCGTCCCGGTCTCGCCCGGGTCGCCGTGCCGCCAGCTCGGCTGCGTGCCCACGCTATGGGGCTGCACGCCGCACGCGGCCACGATTCCCAGGACGAGCACCCGCATTCGCACGCTCAGCGTAACAGAGGCTTGATGATTCGCACCCGCGTGCCGCTGCCGCTGCCGCTGCCCGCTGCCGCTGTCGGTAACCCGCTGCCGCTTCCCGTCCCCGCTTCCGGCTCCGGTTTCGTCTCGGGCTTCGGCGTGATCGCGCCGCTCGGATCCGCAAACACCACCGTCAACATCCGATCCAGCGCATGAAAGTCCGAGTTCGTGATCCGATTCCAGCTCGACACGCCTCCGCTCGCCGCGCCCGATCCGCCGGTCCGCACATCCGGCCTCACGATGTTCATCCGCCATCGGTCCCCGACCTCCGGCGGCAACCGCACCTTCATCGCGTCGTCGCGCCCCTTCACCGCCGCCCACGGGATCGCGATCTCCGCATCCCAGCCCTGATCGGTATCGCCCTCGGCGACCGTCCCGCGCAGCTTCACCGCCGTCACCATCCCCGAATCCCACTTGTCGTCGCCCTCCTGCGCGCGCGTCGCCGGCCACCACTTGTCGAACGTGACGTTGGCCGGGCTCACCTGCAGCTCGACGTAGCCGCGGCGATTGCCGTCGGCGTCGATGAAGATCTCGACGCAATCCGCCTTCCACACCGGATCGTCGTGATTCTTGTACGGCGACACGATGTCCGGATCCGTGATCGACACGAACACGTACAGGTTCTGATCGTCCCACGTCAGCTTCGCGGTCGCCTTGCCGAGCGGCTCGGGGCTGCCCTCGGCCGTCACGAATTCCGGCGACGTCACCGCCGCCCCCCAGCCCGGATCCATCGCGGCGCCGTCGATCGTGATCGGTCCGGCCGCGCGCGGCACGTAGATCGTGCCCTGCGGCGGCGGCGCGCGCGACAGATCGACGTCGAACGTGCGCGCGGTGATCGCGCGATCGACGACGCCCGGCCCGACCGCGACGATCCGATCGCCGACCTCGTGGCCGCCGACCTCGACGAGCCCGACGTAAAGGGTCGCGGTCTTCGACTTCCAGTCGGGGCGCAGCGTGATGTCCTGCACGTCCTCGATCACCTCGCCCGGCTGCCACGTCGCCGGCGGGTGGCCGACCTCCATGTCGGTCGCGTCGAGGTTCATGAAGTCGGCGGTGTTCGGCGCGCCGCGCACGATCGCGAACACGCGCCAGTTGGCGCCGAGCGGCGAGACCACGCGCCAGTAATGCGTGACGCGCACCACCTGGCCCGGCGCGACGGCGGTCTTGTCGACGCGGTTGCCGACGTAGATGACCTTGTCGGCGAGCGCGACGTCCTGGTGCGCGACGTCACTCGGCACGTCCTTCACCAGGTGCTCGCGCACGTAGCCCGGCTCGATCTTCTTGCCCTGCGGCCCGGGACCCTTGTCCACGCAGGCAAAAAGCACCACGAAGCAAACGAGCCAGCGCGCCATGCAAGCGTCATCATATATAACGGCCTTGTTGAGAGGGGTACTCGCGCTCGGCATCGTGATCGCGGCCTGCGGCGACAGCTCGCCGAGGCCCGACTGCACCGACTCGCCCGAAGCGTGCCGCGCGAGCTGCGGCTACGGCTCCGGCGACAAGGCGTCGCTCACGGTCTCCGACTCGTTGCCGGAGCACATCCCGATCGACACGATCATCCTGGTGATGCAGGAAAATCGCACGTTCGATCACTACTTCTCGCAGCTGACGGTGCCCGGCCAGACCGTCGATGGCGCCGCGCCCGATGCGACCCAGCCCGACCCCATGCACGCGGGTGCGACGCTGTCGCGCTTCCATCAGACCGCGTACTGCTTCGACAACCCCGCCGAGAGCTGGGACGAGGTCCACCAGGAAGTCGACGGCGGCAAGCTCGACGCGTTCACGACCGTCAACGCCGCGTCGGATCCGACGAAGGATCCGCAGGGCCTGCGCTCGATCGGCTACTACGACCAGACCGACCTGCCCTACTACTACGCGCTCGCGCAGGCGTTCGCGACCTCGGATCGCCACTTCGCGTCGGTGCAGGCGAACACGTGGCCGAACCGGCTCTATTACATGGCCGGCACGTCGTACGGAGTCACGACCAACGTCGTGCCGACGATGCAGGAGGACGCGCAGGGCAACATCCTGCCGAACTTGTTCACCGAGTTGAACGACGCGAAGGTGACGTGGAGCTTCTACGTGCAAGACGTCGCTTCGCTCGCGCTGCTCGACCTGACCTGGTCGAAGAACATCTCGCACGTGCAACCGTTCGCGCAGTACGCGAACGATGCCGCGGCCGGCAAGCTGCCGCAGGTCGTGTTCGTCGAGGGCTCGGACCTCGACGGCGGCCTGTCGCCCGACGAGGATCCTCCGGCCGACATGCAGATCGGCGAGGCGATGGTGAAGGGCGTCATCGACGCGGCGCTCGCGTCGCCGCAGTGGCCGAGCGCGGCGGTCTTCTTCAGCTTCGACGAGCAAGGCGGGCTCTACGATCACGTGCCGCCGCAGCCGGCGTGCGTGCCCGACGACATCCCGCCGATCCTCGAATCCGGCGACGTGCAGGCGCAGTTCGACGCGACCGGGCTGCGCGTGCCGCTCGTCGTGGTGTCGCCGTACGCCAAGCGCGGCTACGTCTCGCACGTCGTCACCGATCACACGAGCATCCTGCGGTTCATCGAGGCGCGCTTCGGCCTGGGCGCGCTCACCCACCGCGACGCCAACGCGGTCCCGCCGTTCGACATGTTCGACTTCGACGACCCGCCGAACACTTCGGTCCCGCAGCTGCCCGACGCGACGATCGACGCGACCCAGATGCAGCAATGCGCGCTGCAGTATCCGAAGACAGGCGTCTGAACAGCTCAGACGATCAGATCGGACGCGTCCTGGAACAGGGCGCGGTTCTCGGTCTCGCGCGCGACGACGAGCTTTTCGACCTCGGCGAGGAGCTCGGGGTGACGCTTGGCGACGGCATCGAAGTCGGCCTTCGCGAGACGGAGCAGCACGGCGGGCTCGAGTGCGACGACGTCGGCGACGGCGGGCGCGCCGCTGACGAGCGAGATCTCGCCGACCGCGGCGCCCGGGCCGAGCTCGGCGACCTTGCTGCCGCCGGCCTGCACCTCGCAGCGCCCGGCGACGACGACCCACAGGTGATCGTTGCGCGCGCCTTCCGAGATGAAGCACGTGCCGGCCGGCACGAGCTCGGTCTCGAATTTGTGCAGGAGCTGATCGCGATCGGCGTCGCCGAGCGCACGGAACAGCTCCGAGGTGCGCGTCAGGTTCGCGAGCAGCCGGGCACGCGCATGGAACGCGAGCACCTCGGCGAGCTGGGGATGCTTGCCGGCGGCGGTCTCGATCGCGCGCGCCGGGATCTCGAGCAGCCATACATCGTCGGTCGCGGCGACGCGTGCGGTGCGGCGCGTGCCGCCGACCAGCGCGATCTCGCCGAAGAACGCGCCGGAGTGCAGCTCGCCGAGCACCGCGTCGCCGCGCGACACGGTCGCGGTGCCGTGCGCGAGCCAGTACAGCGCGGTCGCGGGCGCGCCGGCCTCGATGATCGTGGTGCCGGCGGGAAACGCGTGCGCGGTCATCACGCCGACCAGCGCGCGTGCGCCGGACTTCGAGAGCGCCGACAGCAGCGGCGCCGGCGGGATCTTCGCGGGCGCGCGCTGGACGAGCCACGCGCCGAGCTCCTCGATCGTCGCGCGGGCCTGGTCGACTGCTGCGGCGGAGCCGGGGCCTGCGACCTCGCCGGCGGTCGCGTGCAGCGCGGGCGCGGCATCGTCGTGCGTCGACGGGGCGGTGAACGCGAAGTGCGGCCCGCCGGTCGCGTACGTCTCGATGATCTGATCGACCAGCTCCGGCCCTCGCACGCTGCCGAGCTCCGCGAGATGGCGCGCACACGCGACCGCGAGCGCGACCCGGCCGCCGACCCGAGCGGCCTCGCCGATCGTCGCGAACGCTTGCTCGGCATCGTCGGTCTCGCCGAGCCCGTACAGGATCGCCGCGACCTCCAGCCACGCTCCGAAATCGCCGGGCGCGCGGCGCAGCCGCCCGGTCGCCCGCGCGAGATCTTCGGCCGTCACCGTCACCCGACCGTTATATCGAAATCTCGGCCGGAATTACCGCCAAGGCGCGGCTCAGAAGCGCCAGAGCACGAGGCCGCCGGGCTGCGCGGGATGGTGCGCGCCGGCCGGCAGCTCGTGGCCGAGTGGCTCGTTCTTGGGCTGCGTCGAGCTGTCGGTCGCGACTTCGTACAGCACGACCGCGCCGACGGCGATGATTCCCCAGACCCACCAGTTCGTGTACCAGGGCTTCTCGGCGGGCGGCTTGGGCTGATCGCTCGGCATCGGCGTGGCCGCGCCCGCGCCTGCCGCCATCGGCGACGCGGGCGGCTGACCGTTCGCCGGCGCTGCCGCGCCAGCGCCAGCACCCCCGGCCGCCACCGCGCCGCTGCCCGTCGGTCCGACGCGAGTGTCGGGGATCCCGCTGCCCGCGGCGCCGATGCGCTGATCGCGGATCGCGTTGATGTCGATCTGCGAGACGCGATCGAGCGACGCATCACCGGTCGCGACCGTCTGGCCCGTGCCCGGCGTGCCCGTCGAGCCACCGCCGACCGCCGCACCCGCACCGGCACCCGCGGCACCTGCGGCATCGCCCGCGCCGCCGACCACGACCGCGTCGTGATCGCCGCCGCCTTTGGCCGCGTCGGCCGCCGCCTTCGCATCCGCCGCCGCTTTCGCATCCGCCGCCGCTTTCGCATCGGCGGCGGCCTTCGCATCGGTCGCCGCTTTCGCGTCGGCGGCCTTCGCGTCGGCGGCTTTCTTCACCGACTCGAGCCGCGCGATGCTCGCCTCGATCTCGCCGCGCTTGTCTGCGCTCGGGACCTTGTTGAGGTACTCCTTGTAGTACTGGATCGCGGGCTCGGCGTCGCCGAGCTTGTCGTAGCAGAGCGCGAGATTGTAGTTGTTCAGATCCGCCGGCATGATCTGCTGCGCGGCCGAGAACTCCTTGATCGCGTTCTTGTAGTCGCCGGAACCGTACGCCTTCATCCCGGCTTGATAGTGCGTGCGCGCTGCGACCCGTGGATCGTCGGCCCACGCGGTCGCGCCGATGCCGATCGTGACGGCGAGGAGAAACAGCAACAGGGATCGTGGGGCAGGTCGACGCATGACTTCCTCGTATTTTGTCTCAGCAGGTCTGCCACATGCGGTGACGGTGGCCACCTACATCAGTCTTCGACATCGCAGCGGGGGTCGTCCGAGTGAAGCTGGCAATACTGGTTCATGCAATGGTGGTCCTTGGGATCGACCACTTTTTGCCGGCAATCGGGATGCCCTGGCGGAGGCGGCGTCGGAATCGGGTTGTGATGACCCGCCGGCTGAACCACGCGCTCGAGCTTGATCGTCAACTTCTCCTTCGAGCCGTCGACGGGGACCTCGGCATCCTTGAACCCGTTGGCCTTGATCGTCACCGTTACCGGCTTGCCCGGCGTCACCTTGATCTCGGCCGGCAGATCGCCGTCGACCATCTCGGTCCCGATGTACGCCTTGCCGATCGCGTACGGAGGGTTCGTCTTGATGACCACCGTGATCGGTTCGACCTGCGGAGGCGGCGTCTGGTTGCTACCGGTCTCGACGGTCTTTGTGCCACCGCTGCCGCTGCCGGCCCACGGATCGGTCGCCGCCTGCGAGCCGCTGCCACTTCCGCTGCCGCTGCCGATCGCGATGGCCTGCGAACCGCTGCCGCTGCCGCTGCCGCTCCCCGAGCCGGCGCTCCCGTTCCCACCGCCGCTGCCACCGCCGCCGGTCAGCGCGACCGCCGCCGCGATCCCACCGCCGACCACGACGATGCCGATCACCGCGATGATCACGCCGACCTTGCTCTTCTTCGGCGCCATGTACGGCACCGATCCCGACGGCGACGGCATCGCCTGCTGCGGGATGCCGCCCGGCGGCATCTGCATCGGTCCCGGCGTCGGCGATGCCGGATGATACGCGCCGGTCGGCGGCGGCCCCGCGGCCATCGTCGCCGAGTACGGGCCCGACATCCCGCCCGGTGTGTTCTGCGCGAGGTGCTGCGCGCTGCCCACCGGGAACGCTTCCATGTACGTGCTCATGCCCGGACCGGCGATCGTTCGATAGATGCTGATCAGCGCGTTGACGAGCTCGTCCATCGTCGCGAACCGCTGCGCCGGATTCTTCTGCATGCAGCGCGTGACGATCTCGGCCAGCCCGGCGGGCAGCTGGCGCCCCGCCTTCGCCGCGCGCTGCGCGACCGGCTCGGGCTCGGTGGTGATGTGCTGGGTGAGAATGCCCATGAACGACTCGCCCTGGAACGGCAGCGAGCCGGCGAAGCACTCGTACATGATGACGCCCATCGCGTAGATGTCGGTGCGGGCGTCGACCGGATTACCGAGCGCTTGCTCGGGCGCCATGTAGAACGGGGTGCCGAAGATCGTGCCGGTGCGGGTCAGGTGGTTCTGGCCGTCGTTGCCCGACACCTTCGCGATGCCGAAGTCGAGGATCTTCGGGATGTCCTCGCCGCGCTCGCCGATCGTGACGAAGATGTTCTCCGGCTTCATGTCGCGGTGGACGATGTTGCGCGCATGCGCGGCGGCGAGCCCGTGGCCGGTCTGGATGAGGATGTTGAGCAGCCGATCGGCGGACATCGGCTGCTGGATCAGATCGTTCAGCGCGGAGCCGTTCAGCAGCTCCATGCACATGTAGATGCGGCCGTCGGCGAGCTTGCCGAAGTCTTCGATCGCGATGATGTTGCGGTGCTTGATCGACGAGCTCGAGCGCGCCTCTTGCTGGAAGCGCGTCACCGCTTCGGCGTTCGAAACGATCTCGGCCTTGAGCAGCTTGACCGCGAACTTCTTGTCGATGTGGACGTGCTCGGCGGAGTACACCTCGCCCATCCCGCCTTCGCCGATCAGCTTGATCATGCGATAGCGGCCATCGAGGATCTGTCCGACCAGCGTGGGTACGGCGGGCTGCGGAAACGAGCCCGAAGCTGGCGGGTCTAAGGTCATGCGGCGGTGATTATAACGTGCGAACGGCGCGTTTCGACCCTCTTACATGCACACACCGAGGCCCTGCTGGTCGGCGTCGGGATCGACGTTGATGAAGCACTGTTGACCCGGGGCGCAGGCCAAATCCGGGGTCCCGCACGCCTTGGCCGGCGGCTCGGTCGCCAGCTGACAGGCCCCCTCGATACAGCGCGGCACCACGCCTTCACCGCAGGTATCGACCGACGGGCACTGCGGGTCGGGCGGGCACATGAGGCTGGCGTCGTAGCCGGCCTGATCGGCCGCCGGCACGGCGGTATCGGAGCCGCCGCGCGTGCAGCCGCAGCAATCGGCGCGGGTGCGCACGCAGTCGGTGTCGGCGGTGCATTGCGGCGACGACACGACCGCGCACGTGCACGTGAGGCAGCCATCGGCATCGATCGCGAAGCCGTCGCTGCACGAGGTGGTGCACGTCGTCGCGACGCACTGGAGCGTGCAGGCGCCGTTCACGCAGGCCGGCCGCGAGTCGCTCGGGCACGACAGATCGGGAGGACACGCGACCTGGCTGCAGCCGACGACGGTGGGATCGTCGGCGCGGACCGCGAACGTCGGGCACGCGCAGCACGTCGCGGCCGCGAGCGCGCACTGCGAATCCTCGCTGCACTCCGCGATGCCCGTGCTGCCGCTGCCCGAGCCTCCGCCGTTGCCGATCATGTCCTTCGAGTCGAAGGTCGAGCAGGCCGTCAGGGCGACGAGGACGTACAGCGCGCGCATCCGGGAGTGAATCCGAGCAGGACCCGTGCCGCAATGTAACAGGTCGAGATCCGGCCGTCGCGCCTCAGTTTTCCGAGGACGTCATAGGCATCGCGTAGGTTGGCGTCGCGATGGGCGCCAAGATCATCACGAAAACCGACCGCCAGATGGAAGACCGTTTGCTCGCGATCGCCGACGACCCGATACGCGCGGACGCGCTGCAGAAGGCGCGCGCGTTCAAGCAAACCTGGCTCGAGCTCGCCGCGGCGCTGACCCGCGTGCAATCGGGCCAGTCGTGGGAGACGTGGGGCTTCACCGACTTCGATTCGTACTGCCGCAAGGAGCTGCACCTGCGTAGCTCGACGGTCGCGAAGCTGCTCGGCAGCTATCGCTTCCTCGAGACCAGCGCGCCGCGCGTGCTCGAGCGCGCGCGCGAGCGGCCGATCGAGGCGCCGATTCCGTCGCTGCCCGCGGTCGAGTTCGTGCAAAGAGCGGTCGAGCGGGCGGCGGCGGATCCGGAGACGCTCGAGACCATCCAGCGTGTCGCGTTCGACGAGGGGCTCGACGCGCCGGTGCTCGCGCGCCGGTTCAAGGACGTCGCGTTCCCCGAGACCGATCGCGAGCGCCGCGACAAGCTGCGCGCCGCGATCGCGCAGACCGGCCGCCGGCTGAGCTCGCTCATCGCCGAGGAGGACTCGCCGGTGCCCAAGAAGCTCGCGATCCGGCTCGAGGAGATGGTCGGCGAGCTGCTCGAGTCGATCGAGAACTAGGGATCGGGCTTTGGGCTCTGGGCTTCGGGCTTTGGCCAGATCCGGAGGTTGCGTTGTGCTCCTTCGGACCCGAGCCCGAGGCGCAAAGCCCGAGCTCAGGGCGTGTAGACCTGGAAGTCGTGAAACGCGCCGGCCATCTCGTAGGTCTTCACGCCGACGTCGCCTTGCGTGTACGTGCCGTCGTCGGCTTGCAGCGTGGCGCCCGGGATCCCGTGCAGGCAGCACGAGAACGTCGTGCCGTGGACCTGGAATTCCATCGTCACCGGGTCGCTCGGCTGATAGTTCGGGATCGTGGACGTGTCGATCGTCGTCGTGACGAGCGTGGGGCCCAGCGTGATCGTATCGGTGCGCTGGATCAGGAACGCGCCGTCCGTCGGCTCCCAGTTGCAGTGATACATGTGCGTGTTCATCGCGTCGACGTGCAGCGCGAGCTCGATCGCGTCGCCATCGCCGCCCGCCGTCGCGTGCATCGACACCACGAGACGTTGATCCCCGGTGCCGAGGCCCGACACGATCGTGTGATACGCGACCGCGAGCTGACTCGTGGAGTCGATCTGATCGAGCTCCGTAATCCCCTGCGACCAGGCGCCGCCGTCGGTGGTCCACGCGGTCGCGAAGTCGGCGAACTCGGGTGTCGCGTATTGCAGGTTCGTGAACGGCGGGTCCAGACCGTCCAGACAGCTCGCGCCCTCCATGCCGTCTTGCGGGGCGGCGTCGATCGCGCGCGAATCGCCCGCGGCGGCATCGCTGCCGGTCTCGCCGCGCGTGCAGGTCTGCAGCGTCGCGCTGCACGAATAGCCCGACGGGCACGGGCACTGCTTGCCGGTGTAGTCGACGTCCGGCACGCTGCACGCGCCGAGCACGAGCCCGAGCGCGAGCACGCGCGTCACCACGTGACCTCGAGCCCGACCGCGCTCGGCGCGACGCGCACGCGCGCCGCCACGCCGGATCCGCCGTGCTTGCCGTGCTCGTGGATCTCCCACACGACGCCGCCGAGCGCGATCGCGCCGGCCGCGATGAACAGCACGTTCGCGGTCGTCGCGTAGGTCTGCGCGGTGTGCTGCAGCGACTGCGCGTGCGACGCCGACGGATCGGACGCCGCCGCGTCGTGCCGGTTGGACGCGAGGTACGCGAACCCGCCGCCGGTTCCGCCGGCGGCCACGCCGACCGCGATCGTGACCCACGGCAGCACGCTCGGGCCGGCCACGTCATCCGGTGGCGCCACCACGACCACGGCCGATGGGGTGGCGGATGTCGGTGTGGGACTCGGCGGTGGCGTCGGCGCGAGCTTCGACTCGGGAGGTTTCGCAGCACCGAGCTCGGCCTCGAGCGTCGCGACCCGGCGCTCGAGCGCGCCGCGATCCTCGATGTTCTTGGCGGTCGCGAGGTACTGCTCGTAAGCCTCGACCGCGCCCTTGTTATCGCCCATGCCCTCGAGCGAACGCGCGAGGTTGTACATGAGGTTCGGCTCGGGATAGAGCGCGTAGGCCTGGCGGATCAGCGCCGCCGAGACCTCGAACTCGCCACGTTTGTAGTGCTGCGCCGCCTCGGCGGCGAGCTCTCCGGCACGGTGTTTGGCGGCCTTGTCGTCGGCACGCGCGGGCGCGACGGCGACAAGCAGCAACGCCACGACCACGAAGGCGCGCGACATCGTATGATGATCGTATCATGGTCGAGGGTGCGATCCGGCCCGAGCTGCCCGTGCGGATCGGGCGCTACGCGGTCCTCGGCTACCTCGCGGACGGCGGGATGGCCGAGATCTTCCTCGGCAAGGAGCCGGAGGGCGGCGCGGTCGTGATCAAGCGCATCCTGCCGCACCTGGCGCGCCAGGGGAGCTTCGTGTCGATGTTCATCGACGAGGCGCGCATCGGCTCGCTGGTGAAGCACCCCAACGTGGTGGCGGTCCACGAGCTCGGCCAGGTCGGCACCGACCTGTTCCTCGTGATGGAGTACCTCGCCGGGGAGACCGTGTCGGGCTTGATCCGGCGCGTGGTCGTGCGCGGCGAGATTCTTCCGCTCGCGCTCGGCGCGTACATCGTGGCGGAGGCGTGCGCCGGTCTGCACGCCGCGCACGAGCTCGCGGACGAATCCGGCAAGCCGCTCCACCTCGTGCATCGCGACGTGTCGCCGTCGAACGTGTTCGTCACGTACAACGGCGAGATCAAGGTGCTCGACTTCGGCATCGCGACCGCGGCGCACAGGCTCACGCGCACCGCGACCGGTCAGGTGAAGGGCAAGTTCTCGTACATGTCACCCGAGCAATGTCGCGGCGAGGCGCTCGATCCGCGCTCGGATATTTTTTCGCTCGGCGTCGTGCTCTACGAGCTGACGACGCAGCGGCGCCTGTTCAAGCGCGCGAACGAGCTGATGGTCCTGAAGGCGGTGACGCAGGACCAGATCCCGCGGCCGCGCCGCGAGGTGCCGGGCTATCCGGAGGTGCTCGAGCGGATCTGCATGCGCGCGCTGTCGCGCGACAAGGACCGGCGGCACGCGAACGCGCTCGAGCTGCGGCAAGAATTGCTCGCGGCGATCGCGTCGTTCGGCGTGGCCGATCCGAAGCGCGAGCTCGCCGGCGAGATGGAGCGGCTGTTCGGCGAGCGCATGGACGAGAAGCGCCAGCTCGTCCGCGAGGTGCGGCTCGGTACGGACCTCGCCGGTCACGTGCCGGTCGGCGAGGTCGACGAGAGCGTCGAGGTGCCGCAGGCTATCGGCCACACCGCGACCGAGACGCCCCTGCCGTCGGTCCCACCCGAGCTGCCGCGGCGCGGGCGCATCGGCTGGATCGCGCTCGGCGTCGTCGCGACCGCGGCGGCCGCGACCGCCGTCTGGTGGTTCTGGCTGCGCGGCGGCGCGCCCGCATCGGCCGACGAGCCCGTGCCACCGGCGGTGGTGATGACGCCGAAGATCGAGGCGCCGGCGAGGGCACCGGCCCCGGCCGGCTTCACCCTGCACGTCGACTCGAGCCCGCACGGCGCGATGGTCTTTGCCGACGGCAGAGCGGTCGGCGAGACGCCGTACGAGCTCCACCTCGACTCGGCGCGCAAGCTGTCGCTGCGCGTCGAGCTCGCGGGATATGCCGCGCCCGCCGAGCAGCAATTCGAGATCGATCGCGAGGAGAGCCTCGTGATCCCGCTCGCCGGCCTGCCGGCGCAGGACAAACCGCCCGCGACCGCCGCGCCGCACGGCACGACGACGAAGCACGCGCCGGTGAAGAAGGATCCGAGGGACGGCAATCCGTTCCAGCGCTTCGACTGAGCCCGCTGCCGCTGCCGCTGCCTACGCGACGACCAGCATCACGGCCTTCGCGACCAGATACACCGCGTAGATCATCAGGCCGATGCCGATGATGCGCGGGATCCACGCGGCCTTGTCGCCGAGCACGTGCTTGCCCTTGTGCGTGAGGTACGCGACGAGCGCGAACCAGCTGGCGCTGCCGACGAAGACGCCGATCGAGCACGCGACGCCTTCGAGGTGGTTCGCCTTCGGGATGAACGGGCCGAGCAGCACGACCCACGTCACGATCGCCGCCGGGTTCAGCATGATCAGCGCGAGGCCGACCGTGAAGCCCTGCCATAGCTGCTTGCGCAGCGCGGTCGCCGAGACCGGCGCGCTGCCGTCGCTCGGCGCGGCCGGCGCGGCCGGATGGCTGCGCGCGGTCAGAAAGCCGTAGACGAGCAGCACGCTCCCGCTCACGCCGTACAGGATCGGCGGCACCGTCGGGTTCGCTTCCAGGATCGGCGTCACGCCCAAGATCCCGAGCGCCGAGTACGCGAAGTCGCCGCACGCGCCGCCGAGGCCGACCGCGAACGCGCGACGCAACGTGTGCCGGTAGGCCGCGTCGATCACCGCGACATTGACCGGACCGATCGGCACGCCGGTCAGCGCGCCGGCGACCAAGCCGATGACGAAGAACCCCAGCACGGAGTCCCCGTGCTATACAGCAGCGTGGCGGCCACTGCTACGGGAACTGACGCTGGAACAAGCACGTCGGAGAAGCTCGCGGCCGTCGCCAACCGCCCATCAGTGACGTGGCTGGGCCATGCGACCGCGGTCGCCGACTTCGGCCGCGCGCGCGTCATCTTCGATCCGTTGCTGCCGTGGCGCGCGCGCCGCGCCGGCCGCGTCGACGCCGTGCTCGTCACGCACAGTCACGTCGATCACCTGAATCGCTGGAGCCTGCGCGCGATCGACCGCGCGGCGCATCTCGTCGTGCCGCGCGGCGCGCGCGCGATCGTCGCCGATCTCGGCTTCGCGAAGGTCACCGAGATGACCGCCGGCGATCAGCTCGACGTCGGCGGCCTCGAAGTCCACGCGGTCGGCACGCGTCACGATAACGGGCGCTGGAGCAAGCAGGCGAGCCCGGAGTGCGTCGGCTATGTCGTCGCGCACGGCGGGCACGCGATCCATCACGCCGGCGACGTCGATTTCTCCGACCACTCGGTATTCGACGCGATCGGCAAGCGCTTCACGCTCGATGCGACGCTGCTGCCGATCGGCGGCATGTTCCCGGTCTGGTACTACCGGCGGCGCCGGCACTGGCAGGATCGCGGCATCCACATCGATCCCGATTGCGCGCTCGACATCTACGAGCGGCTCGGCGCGCGCGCGATGATCCCGATCCACTGGGGGACGCTCCACCTGCGGATGGGGCTGCCGTCGATGCCGCGCCGCCGGCTCGCGAAGGTGGCGGCGGTGCGCAGCTCGGCCGGCGTGAAGATCCTCGCGCACGGCGAAGCCCTCGCGCTCGAAGCGATCGCGCAGCACGCGGCGGTCTCGCGATGACCGAGCCCGTACGCTGGTATTACGAGCTGACGGACGGCGAGCTCGCGCACCTCGCGCGCCGTGTCGAGTGGGCGCTCCAGCACCAGAATCAGCGGTTCGCGCGCGCGATCCCGAGCGCGCGCATCCCGGACCGCACGCGCCAGGTGCTCGTGCTGGTCGTCGCGCTCGTCGGCCTCGGCGCGGTGATCGCGCTCCACGCACTGGGCGGCATCTCGGGCACGTTGTTCACCGCGTCGATCGCGTTCTACGGCGCGGCGCTCGCGCTCGGCGCGGTGTTTCCGTGGTACCGCGCCCGCGCGCGCCGGTTCGCCGGCCGCATGATCGAGCGCCGCGCCGCGCGACTCCTGAAGCCACTCGGCCGGCTCGCGCCGATGACGTTCGAGTACGCGCTGCACGACGGCCGTATCACCACGACCAGCACGCGGAGCTCGTGGCTGCCCCCGCTCGAACCGCGGTCGATCCGGCTCGTGATCGCGGTCGGTCCGTCGCTGATCCTGTTCCGGCGGGCGCGCGGCTTGAATCCTTGTCGCATGCTGCACGTGCCCGACGAGCCGGCGCGCGCCGCGGTGCTCGCCGCCTTCCCTCACGCCGAGCACGTCGAGCTGACGGGCCCGCTCGCCGGATACGGCGACGCGATCCCGAAAGCGACTATTGCATCGGCGTGATCACGGCACCGGGATCGATCGTCGGCATCTGCGGGCCGCCGAGCCGGATCCAGCCCGCCGCGCCGCCGCCGCCGCCGCCGCCGCCGTGACCGCCGCCCTGTGCGTTCACGCCGTTGACGCCGTTGGACGACTTGCCGAAACCACCGCCGCCGCCCGCACCGCCGTTGTTGGCCTGGCTCATGGTCAGCGCGCCCGCGATGTCGTTACACGGGCTGACGTCGCCCGGCGCGCCCGTCGCGGTGCTGCCGCCACCGTCGCCACCCGAGCCGCCATCGCCGCACAGCACCGCGCCGATCTGCAGGTGAACGCTCGCGCCTTCGACGAAGATCGCGCCGCCGCCGCCGCCGCCGCCCGCGCCGGTCTTCGCCGACGCCGCGCCGGTCGCGCCCTGCCCGACCGCTTCGATCTCGCCGGCGATGACGATCGTCGAGTCCGAGCTGATCTCCAGCGCACCGCCGCCCGCGCCGCCGACGCCGGGCGTGCCGTTGCTGTTGTCGGTGCCGCCGCCGCCGCCCGGGCAACCGCCGTGCAGCGGCGACAGCATGCTCGCCACGCCGTTGACGACCGCGCCGCCGGTGCCCTTTGCGGAACCATCGCCGTTGCCGCCCTTGCCGCTGTTCCCGGCGCCCGCGCCGCCCGCGCCGCCTCCGCCGCCATCGCCATCGGCGGTCGAGTTCGTGCCGGCGTTGCCGGTCAAGGCGGTGCACGCCATCGGATCGTCGGAGTTGGCGCTCACGGCGATCGAGGCGCCGGAATCGATCGTGACCGCGCCGTCGACCGCGAGCACGAGCGCCGCGCTGCCCGTGATCGTCCAGCCGCCGCTGACCTCGAGCGACACGAGGTGGACGACCACGAGCGTCACGCCGTCGTCCTGCATCGAGGTCATCGCCGGCAGCGAGCCGAGGTTGTCGGTGTCGATCGTCTGGTCGGCGCTCGGCATCGTGCCGGGCGCGGGTAGCATGCACGGATCGAAGTTCGCCGGCGTGTACGTCCACGCGCAGTCGGACTGCGGTCCCTCGGGCGGCGGCTGCTCGGATGCGGCATCCACGACCAGGCTGCCGCCGTCGCGACCGATGGCGCCACCGGCGCGGAACTGGCAGCCCGCGAGACACGCGCCGACGACGAGCCAACGCATGCCTCGATGATACCGGGGTCAGAGCACGCCGTGGTAGCGCAATACGCCGACGACTCCGATGACGCCGATCACGAGGCCCATCAAGTAGCCGAATCGACGGTCGCGCACGACCGGGTCGGCGCCGTCCGCGCCGCGCGTGCGCGCCAGATTGATCGTGTCGTACACGAGCCACCCGCCCGCTGCGAGCCCGACCGCGAGCGTCAGGAACCACTCGAACACCGTCTCGCTCATGACGTTCATGCCGGCCTCGGAGTCGGGATCGGATCGACGAGCATGCGCTTGGCGTCGTGCGCGAGGATGATCGCCATCACCGGCACGAACAGCCAGTAGAAGTAGCGCACCTCCATGTCGCCGGTCGCGAAGCCGACGAGGTAGCCGGTGTACGCGACGACGCGCTCCATCGCGTACGACTTGTAATTGGTCGTGCGCCCGGCGCGCCGCACGTACGCGCCGCGCATCGCGCTGTTCGCGAGGCCGAGCGCGATCACCAGCGCGACCGCGAGCGGCGGCGCCCAGCCGTACGCAGCGACGACGATCAGCGCGAACCCGTAGCACAGCGCGTCGGTGATCGCGTCGAACAGCTCGCCGAACGCGCTACGGCAGTCGAAGATGCGCGCGACCAGACCGTCGAGCTTGTCGAGCAGGCCGCACACGAGGATGAACAGCGTCGCCCACTGGCGATAGCCGTGCGCGACCGCCCACAGAAACGGCGGCAGCGTCAGGAAGCGCGAAGCGGTGACCGCGTTCGCGGGGTTCCACCTCGAGACTTGCTTCACGCCGCCTTGTCGTCTTCAGTCACGAGGCCGGGATCGACGAAGCGATAGCGCTTCCACGCGAACCGCACGCGCTGGAGCAGCGACACGTGGCTCATGATCGCGACCGCCCAGCAGCCGGCGAGCAGCGGCCGCGGATCGTGCAGCAGCGCGGTGAACAGCACGCCGGTGCCGTAATAGATGAGGAACTCCGCCGAGCCGAACAGCCCGACCACGTCGACCGGATGGCCGATCTTGCCCTTCTCGCGCCAGATGTCCTGCTGGCTCTCGGCGTAGATCGACAGCTTGATGATGACGTTCGTCAGCGCGCCGGTGATGCCGAACCCGAGCACGATGAGCACGTGCGGGTAGTCGTACGACAGGTTCAGGCAGCCGCCGGCGTACATGATGCCGAGCACCCAGCGGTCGCAGACGTCGTCCATCACCGCGCCGAACGTCGTGCGCTGGTTGAAGTTGCGCGCCTTGAAGCCGTCGACGTGATCGACGACCCCGCGCGCGACCAGCAGCACGAACCCCAGCCACCAGTCGCCGTAGAACAGCACGACGCCGCCGACCAGGCCGATCACGGCGCCGAACAGCGTCCACACGTTCGCGTGGATCGGCAGCCGCGCGAGTGCCGACACGATCGGGTGCAACACCCGGTCGACGGTCTTGCGGAACGCGAACAGATTCACCGGCGCCACTCTATCGCGCTTTACGCGTCAACTCGCAGATCGGACCGCCTGTAACGTCTTGCGCAGTGCAGCAACGAACTGGTCGATCTGCGCGGCCGCAATCGACAGCGGCGGCTGGAGGCGCAGCACGTTGCCGTGCATCCCCGAGACCGTGATGAGCATGCCGGCCTCGTGCAGCCGATCCTTGACCTTGCCGACCTCGACCTTGCCGAGGATCTCGCGGCTGCCGCGATTCTTCACGAGCTCGATGCCGCCGAGCAGGCCGGTGAACCGCACGTCGCCGATCCACGGGTCGTCGAGCGCCCACGCGGCCTCGGTGAAGTAGCGTCCCATGTTCGCGGCGTTGTCGACGAGCCCTTCGGCCTCGAGGATGTCGATCAGCGCCAGGCCGGCGGCCGCGGACACCGCATTGCCGCCCGAGGTCGGCGTCGTGCCGCCGAAAAACACCTTCGAGATCGGGTCGGAGGCGATCGTCGCGGCGAGCGAGCCGACGCCGCCCGACAGGCCCTTGCCGCCGGTCATGATCTCGGGCTCGAGCCCGTAGTGCTCGATCGCGAACATCTTGCCGGTGCGGCCGAGCCCGGTCTGCACCTCGTCCGCGATGAACAAGATGCCGCGCGCGCGGCGGATCCGATCGAGGCGGTCCCACCACTTCTGCGGCGGCGCGAGCCCGCCGACCGCCTGGATCGGCTCGGCGATGATCGCGGCGGTCTTCGGCCGCGCGTCGAGCTTGGCGTCGACGCCGTCGAGGCACTCGACCTGACAGGTGTCGACCTGCTTGCCCTTCGGGCAGCGGTAGCAGTACGCGCACGGCAGCGCGAAGTTCTCCGGCCCCATCGGCTTACCCGCGCTCTCGCGATACTTCTCGCTCGCCGTCATCTCGAGCGAGCCGAGCGTCAGGCCGTGATAGCCGTTCTCGAGGTACGCGACGTCGGTCTTCTTGGTGAACTGGCGCGCGGCCTTGAGCGAGAACTCGTTCGCCTCCGAGCCGCCGGTCGAGAAAAATACTTTGTGCACCGACTTCGGGCCGAGGCCGATGAGGCGCTTCGCGAGCTTCACCGCCGCGATCGAGCCGTGCTTGCCCGAGACCTGGAGGACCTCGCCCATCTGCCTGGACGCGGCCTCGGCGATCTTGGGATGGCAGTGGCCGGCGTTGTTGACGAAATATCCGGCGGTCAGATCGAGGTAGTCCTTGCCGCGGACGTCGGTGACGACGCAGCCGCGCGCCTTCGCGACGATCACCGGCTCGCCCGCCGGATTCGTCCACGGCCGCATCACGTACTTCGTGTCGGCGGCTTCGATCGCGTCGGCGTCGGTCAGGTCGTCGCTCACGTGCCGGGAGGTATCTCACGCCGCGCGGCGATGTCAAAGCCCCCGGAAACGCCCGTGCTCGCGATCCCATACCCGCACGGAATCGCCCGCGATCGTGCCCGCGGAGATCTCGTAGATCCGGTAGCGAGCGAGTCGATCGGGGTCATCGTGATCGTAGGTTCCGGATGCGACGCCGATCACCGGCACGGGACCGCCAGGGCCCGCGAGCTGCTCGGTCATGTCGCGATGCTCGTGACCGTGCACGATCAGCTCGGCGCCGGCCTCGGCGATCACGCGCGCGAACGCGTCGTGATCGCGCAGCCCGCGGATGCGACTTGCCGCGCGCTTGCCGGCGGGCGGGTGATGGATCGCGACGACGCGCGCCTTCCCGCGCAGCCGCTCGTCGGTGAGTGCGCGGGCGAGGCGCGCGAGCTGGCCCTCGCCGACCCGGCCGTACGCGGTGAACCACGGCGTCGCGCGCGACGTCGACACGCCGATCAGCGCGAGCTCGCCGCGCACGCGCACGATCGGCCAGTGCAGCTCGTCTTCGGCATCGGCGCGCGTGGCTTCGGGCCACTCCCAGCCGGCATCGGTGCGCGCGTACGGCGCGAAGATCGCCGCGAAGTACGCGACGCCCTCGGCGACGTACGCGTCGTGATTGCCGGGCACGACGGTGACGCGCTCGGGGCCCGCGGCGAGCCGGTCGAAGCGCTCGCGCGCGAACTGGAACTCCTGCTCGAGGGCGAGGTTCGTGACGTCGCCGGTGCACAGCACGTGCTCGATGCCCTGCTCGTTGAGATCGACGACCATCTGCTCGAACGCCTCGACGTGATGATGCCGGCTGCGGTTCGCGAGCAGATTCATCGCGCCGATCCAGCGCTTGTTGGCGAGCTTCATCCAGCGCACGCCGTCGTGCGACAGCAGGTGGAGATCCGAGCAGTGCGCGAGGCGCATCACGCAAGGAGTAGCATCATTATCATTCGCGCGGGCCCAGGCCGATGGGCGGCGGCACCCCGCGCGGCACGCGGCGCGACGTCGGTGTCGACCAGGTCGCCGGCACCATCATCGTGCCGATCGGATCGGCGAGATCGGGCAGCGAACGCGCATAGGCGAGCTCGATCTGCGAGGTGTTGCCGACGAGCAGATAGACGATCACGAAGATCGCGCGCTGGTTCAGGCCGTCCCACACGACCGAGTGCAGCTCGTACCAGCCGGCGCCGCCGCAGTCGTGGCAATCGACGACGTCGAACACTCTGAGCGCGAGGGCCGTGCCGCCGAGCGCGAGCTCGCCGTTGCCGTCGGAGAGGATGTCGATCGTCGGGCCGGTGACGGTGAAGCCGGGCGCCGGCGTCGGGGACGTCGCGTGAAACGCGGGCAGCGAGACGTGCGCCGAGGTCGCGGTCGGCGCCGCGTCGCACGTGCCGGAAGCGTCGACCGCGACCATCCCTGCCGCGCCGTCCCCCGCGACGAGCTCGTCGTACAGGTCGACGAGCTGCGGGTCGCAGTAGAGGTAGAACGCGTGCCAGCTCGCGCCGTCGATCGCGAAGCCGTCGTACAGCGCGTACGGGGCTTCGGTCGCCGACGCGTACACGAACGCGGACAGCGGCTGCGCGCCGACCGCGACGGTGCCGACGTTGCCCGCGATCGCGATCGCGCCGAACGGCGTCGCGGCCGAGCCGGACGCGCCGAACGCGAACGTGTCGGTCACCATGCCGTCGCTCGGCTGGATCTCGAGCGTCGCTGGAAACGGCGGCAGCGCGTCGGGCGCGTCGGGCGCGGGCTCCGGCGCGCCGCTGCATGCCGCGAGCACGATGACCGCCAGTGCCGCCCGCATGGCCTACTGCGGCGATTGCACGACGAGCTGGTTCGGCGGCGTCTGCGCCGGGTCACGCGCGTCCCACGCCAGCACGGGTTGGCCGCTCGGGCCGATCGCGGCGCCGATCGAGAAGCCGTCGAGCAGCGGCGTGTTCGTGATGTCGTTGACCGTCCACGTCGCGCCCTTGGTCGCGACGTACACGTCGGCGTCGAGCGCGTCTTGATACGCGATCGAGGGCGCGCCGTTCGCGAGCCAGATCGCGGCACCCGCGCCGACCGGGTGCGTGCGATCGCCGGCGCGCTCGCCGGTGTTGTCGGAGGTGGCCGTGCCGTCGTCGACGACCTCGGGCGTGCCCGCGGTGCCGTTATTCCACGTCGTGTACATCACCTGGTCGCCGAGCGCGTCCTGATACGCGACGTGGACGGTGCCGTCGGGCGCGACCACCGCGGCCGACCACATGCCGCGGTCGGCGCCGGCGACGTTGCCGTCGAGGATGTTCTCCATGAACTGCGACGTGCCCGCGCCGCTCTCGACCGAGAGGATCAGCGCGCGGCGATCGCGATCGTAGTACGCCGCCGCGAGCCGGCCGTCGGTGAGCGTGACGAGGCTGACGAACAGTCCGGTGCCCGTCGGGATATCTTCGAGCTTCGGATCGACGACGTCGCCGAGGCAGACGCCGGTCGAGCACGTCGAGCCCGAGCCGCAGCCGCTGCCGCAGTCGGAAGTCGGCGTGACACAGCTCTCCGGGTCGGTGGCGGCCGCGCCGGCGACACACTCGGTGCCGCTCTCGCACAGCCCCGCGCACGTGCCGACCGCGGTCGCGATCGTCGAGATCGTCCAGTCCGACTCACCGGGTGCGTTCTGCCCGGCGCGCGCCAATTGCAGGTTGGTCACGCGATGGCCCATGCCGTCGTCGACGCCGAGCGACAGGTACGCGATCGCCGGGTTGCCGCTGCCGTCGATCGTCATCGACGCGAAGTCGCCGACCTCGTTGTTGTCGCCCGCGTCGACCACGTAGCTCTTCCAGTGGTGGCCGGAGTCCTCGAACGCGTACTTGAGTGCGAGCGCGTCGACGTCCTGGTACGCGACCTTCGCGGTGTGGTTGGACATCGCGATCGATGTCCACGCGCCGACGTCGGGGCCGGCATCGGCGACGCCGCCGCGGTACGAGCTCGGATCGTACGTCGGCGTCACGCCATCGGGGACGCCGTCGACCACGGTCAGCTCGATCTTGGTCTGATCGGTCGCGTCGGCGACCACGAGATCGCCGAGCAGCGGATCGTACGTCGCGACCATCACGCGCTTGTCGTCGGCGGCGACGCTCGTCCACTTGCCGGGTGCGTGCTGGAGGTCGCCCGACATGCACTTCGCCGAGCCGCACGGCGCGTCGCTGCAGCTGCAGCCCGGCAAGCACGCGAGCGCGGCGATCCACACCGCGGTACCGAGGCGCGCGATCCGGCGCCGCAGTCGCCGCAGCGGCAGCAGCACGAACAGGATCAGCAGCGCGAACGGCGCCGCCGCGCCGGGCCCCGCGCTCGTGTCACATGTACAGCCGGAGGTGCCCGACGTGCCGTGGAACGGCGCCGGCGCGGTGTCGGGCGTCGCGACGCCGATCGGCAGGTCGACGCGCACGGGCGTCGGATCGATCGTCTCGGGGCGGTTGATCTGGCGCGCGCGGGCGTCGATGTGGTGCACGCCGGTCACCCAGAACGTGCGCGGGCGGATCGTCGGGCGCGGAGTCTTGCTCCACGCCGACCACGAGCCGTCGTCCAGGCGGATCGAGTACTCGACCTCGCTTTGATCCGCGCCGAGCGCGAGCGTGACGGTCGGCGGATTCGCGCCGGCCCACTTGCGAGGATCTTTCATCGTCGCGGCGTCGGGCAGCGCGACGGCCGCGACCGACAGCGTCGTGTGCACCGGGTGAGCGACCGCCATCATCGACGCCGGCACGAGGTTCGCGAAGATCGCGAGGAAGTCGCCGACGCCGTCGCCGTCGCGATCGTCGACCGCGGTGATCGCCGTGACGTCGAGATCGAGACCGCCGAGCGACGGCAGCGCGAGCGACGGCAAGCCGCCCGAGAGCTGCGGCAGCACGAGCGGCAGGAGGCTCGGGAACAACGCGGCGAGATCGGCCGGCGTCTCGGTGACCGCGTCGCTGTTCTTCACCGAGATGTTGGTGAACGCGTCGGACGGGTTGCCGATGATCGGCACGAGCTGGCCCATCGCGCCGACCTGCATGCCGACCGGGAGGTGCATGTCGAGCACGACGGTGAACACGCGGATGTACTGGTCGTCGACCTCGGCAAAGAAGTCGAGCTCGAGGCCGGTGAAGCGCACGTCGAGCAGCGGCTGATCGAGCACCTGGTTGCCCATGCCGTCGTCCATGAACGTGTTCGGTCCGAGCGTGATCGTCGGCGGGCTCTGTGGGCGCAGGCCGATCGCCATCGGCGAGCTGTGCGCGACGAGGTTATTGCCGAGCGAGCGCGACAGCAGGCCGATCTCGTCGGTCGTGAGCTGGCTGACGACATCGTGGCCGACGGTCAGGCACAGCAGGCCGCCCTGATAGCCGCCGTACGCGAACTCGGTCAGCTGCGACTTGTGTACGCCGAAGCCGACGTCGAACGGCTGGCTGTTGTCGGGCCGCACGTTGCCCTGGAAGTACGCCGACACCGGCACGGTGACGATGCCCGGATCGGTCGCATCGGGGCCGCAGCGATCGCGCGGCGCGCCACCGGGCTGCATGCCGCCGAGCAGGCCGAGCGAGATGCCGCCCGAGTTGGTCTGCGTCGCGGCGGCGCCGCCGGCGACCTCGTACAGGTCGAGCGCGCCGGTCGTGCCGGGCGAGAACGAGCCGAACAGCGAGGTGCCCGGCATGCGGCCGTCGAGGCCGAGCTCCTGCAGGCACACGTTGCCCTCCATGCACGTGCCGTTCGTGCACGCGGTCGCGAACGAGCTCCCGCACTCGGCGACGTCGCCCGACGGGCACGACTTGCACGTGGCGTTGTTGATCGCGTCCTGGATCGGCGTTGTCAGCTGACCGGTGATGAGGCTGGTCGCGAACTGCAGGAAGAACGACGCGGCGCCGCACTCGATGTCGCTGCCGAGGTCGTGGCCGTCGAGCGAGATGTCGCCGCCGTCGAGGTTGGGGATGGCGATGTTCGTCGCGTTGATGCGGGTCGTGCCGGTCGTCGCGTCCTGTACGAACTGGATGGTCGCGGTGATCGTCAGGTATGGATCGCCGGCGCCGGTGCTGTCGAGGTGCACGCCGCACGCGAGCCCCGAGTAGTTGAACGGCAGATCCATCTCGGTCTTGATGCGGGTGTTGATCGTGAGGTTGAGCTCCGAGCTGCCCTGCACGGGATCGAGCACGAGCACCTGCGGATCGCCGGAGTGGCGGTTGAGATCGATGTCGAGCGGGCCGCACGGCTGCACGGGGTTGTTGCTCGAGTCGCAGCACACGTAGGGATTGCCGGCGCAGCTCGATGGCACGCTGAACGTGATGATGCCGTTGGTCGCGGTGCCGAGCAGGCCGCCGACGATCGTCGCCGGGTTGGACTCGATCACGCTGATCGCGCTCGACGTGACGCGCGCCTGCACGGCGTTGGCCTCGCGCTTGGCCGGGTCGAACCCGCCGGGGATCGGCTGGAACGTCGTGCATCCACCACATCCGCCGCCGCTGCACGAGACCGCGCACACGAGCGCGGTGACGACGATAAACCAATCGATTCGATGGCTGAGTTGCATCGTGACCCTCGGGCGAACCGTCGCCCGCCGCCGGCCTGCTGGTCAAGTGTCGTCTGCAGGGCGCGAACCGGCTGTGACCTCTGTTACCGGTGAGGCAAGCCGTACGTTATGGTCGATTCATGCGCACCGCCCTGGCGCTGCTCGCGGCGTGCGCGTCTCACGCGGCCGTGCCGCGGAGCGTCGAAGGGCCTACTGGACCTGCACCGCGCCGTCGACCACCAGGTAGCCGGTCTGCTCGTCGATCGTCAGGTTCGTGACACCGACGCCGGCGAACGTGGGCAGCGGGACAGCGCCGATCTCGCCGGCGCCGACCGCGATCACGCGCGACGCGGCGAACGATACGATCTCCTCGAACTGCGAGCTCGATAGCTGGTTCGCGCCGGCCACACCCTGGCTCAGCACGTCGACGTAGGTCGTCGGCGTGCCGACGTCGAGGTGCAGCGCGCCGGTCATGTCGGCATCGACCTTGACGCCGACCTGCGCGTTGATCGCGACCTCGGTCACCACCTGGCCGTTCAGCTTGAACGATGCCATCAGGTCGCCGATCGTCAGCACGAGGCCGGCTTGCGGGTTCGAGGCGTCGACGAACGGCGGCACCGCGGCGGAGAGCTCGACCGAGTCGAACAGCTGGCCGATATCGCCGTACGGGCCCGTCTTCAGATCGATCGTCTGATCCAACGCCTTGGCCGCCCACATCGAGCCGAACAGCTGGTTCGCGGTGTCGTCGGCGACCGCGAGCTGGAAGCCGTGCGACAGGTCCATCGCCGGCAGCTGGTTCGGCACGTAGACGAAGCCGGGCGAGCTGGCGTCGCCGTGCGCGCGCAGCGAGGTGTCGAGCTCGACCAGGCCGCCCGCGGGCGAGAACGTGATCTGCGACGGCGCCATCGACACGTCGACCATCGTGCCCATCACGTTCAAAGTCTTGGTCTCGTTCAGGCCCGCGAACGCGGTGTTCACCATCGGCACGACGAACTTCTCGGTCGCCCAGCCCAGGATCGGCCCGAGCGCGTCGGAGAGATCGAGCAGGTCGACGATGTCGCCCGGAATGCCGCCGAGCTCGAGATCCAAGCCGCTGATCGTCACGTCGGGGTTGTCGAACGAGATCGCGAACGCGCCCTTGGCGACGCCGATCGCCATGTTGCCCTTCACCGACACGTGCGTGGCGGCGATCGTGATGTCGCGGCTGCCGTCGATGCACGCCGCCGCGTAATCGAGGTGCATGCCGATGTTGACGTTGTCGAGCTCGCCGTCGAGCGCGAGCCCGCCGGTTTGCGGAACCATCGCGATCTGAGCGCCGCCGACCGTCATGCTCGTGATCGACGCCGTCACGTACAGGCAGTCGGGCCCGCCGCCGAGATCCATCACCGGGTTGTCCGCCGCGATCATCGACTCGAGGTCGCCGGTCTGGATGAAGTTGCCGGCCGCGGTGCCGATCGCCGCGAACGTCTGCGCCGAGAGCGTCGCGGTGATGCCGTTCGGCACGTGCATGTCGATCGCGCCCATCGGACCGGCGACCACCGCGCGCGTCTCCTGGCCCTGGTTGCCCTGCGCGTCGAGCGCGACCGCGTGGAGCAAGCTCGTGCCGGCCGCGACCGGCACCGTCGCGGTCCACGTGCCGTCGGCCTGCAGCGCCGCCGCCACACCGTTCACCTGCACCGAGGCGACCGCTTGATCGTCGGTCGCCGTGCCGGTCACCGCGAGCGTCTGGACGTCGCCCGCGAACGTGCCGACCGACGGCGTCGTGATCGTCACGACCGGCGCGTTCGGATCGACCGCCGGCTGCCCAGGATCGTATGGATGATCCGCGCAAGCAGTCAGCGCGGTGAGCGCGGCGATGAGTCCGATCGTGAGGTTGCGCATGCGGAGCCTCCTGTAACCGGCCGGACAGTCAGCAAGAACGAGGCCACGCCATCGAACCAGTGCGCTTGCACCGGGGCGTGTTCCAGATCGACCCGGCAGCTCGCGCGATCGGTCCACGAAAACCGCGTGGTGCGCGGCTCGCCCGAGGTCACCGCGAGCGCGCCTCCCGCCGGCAGCGCGTAGGTCACCAGGAGCACGACCAGCGGTCGCCCGCCGCCCGGCTCGGCGCCGAGCTTCGCGCGGATCGACATCGGCTGGAGCGGTTTTCCGTCGAGCGTGACCGCGATCGGCTGCATCGCGAACGCGGCCATCACGTCGCGCAACACCGCGAGGCGCTGGGCGATCGGCTGGCTGGTCACGCGCGCGAGGATGGCGTTGGTCGCGTCTCCGCTCGCGGGTTTGTAGCCGATCATCAGGGCCAGCTCGCCGTGCTCGACCTGGATGACGACCGTGCGCACTGGCGGAAACGAGTGCCCCCAGGCTGGCCCGGCAGCCAGGCAGACGGCAACTAGAGCAGCCACCCCCCGGCTCACGGCGAAACCTCCGGGAGCGCGTCGAACACCTGGCGCACGTCGGGGCGCGGGCCCGCGGGCACGGCGGTGCGGCCGAGCGGCGCGAGCGGAGGCGTCCAGCCGTTGCCGTCGACGTCGATCCAGATCGGGTTGGTGATCGCGTACGGCGTCGACACGTGCAGATGGTTCGGCTGCGACGATGGCGTGATCGGCAGCGCCGACAGATCGATGCCGGCGGCGAGCGCGCCGATGATGGCCGACACGTCGAGCGGCGGGAACTCGGTCGGCGACAGCACCGGGAACATGTTCGCCGTGCCGGTGACCTCGGCGACGACCCATGCGTCCCGCGCCGGTGCGATGTTCACGACGGTGTGGAAGGTCGTGCCCGGCGCCGGGATCGCGATCGTCTGGATCACGTGATCGGGTGTCGTGCTGGTGCTGCCGTACAAGGTCAGCGTGTCGACCGCGGCCCAGCTCGGGGCGTCGACGTCGATCGTCACCGGGATCTGGCCCGACGCCGTCACGGTGTCGCCGATCATCCCGCCCGCGACCTGGATCGTCACGTACGGCGCGTTGGTCGCGATCGCGTGGTGACCGCGGATGCCGCCGACCACGTCGTCGATCGTGTAGCCGCCGGGCGTGTCCTTGCCCTCGCCGACGTAGACGAGCGTGCGCGCGTAGCCCGGCTCGTCGCCGAGCAGGTGGTGGCTGTCGGACGCGCCCATGCCGGTCGGCATGCGGCCGTGATCGAGCAGCGTGAACCAGGTCTCGACCGTGCCGGGATAGGTCGGGCGGCCGTCCTTGCCGAGCACCGGCACGCCGTTCTGCGAGAACACGTGGACGTCCTCGAT
The DNA here is from genome assembly GCA_036490935.1 of Kofleriaceae bacterium. GTDB lineage: Bacteria > Myxococcota_A > Polyangia > Haliangiales > Haliangiaceae > JABFXX01. The sequence goes on from DASXCY010000047.1 coordinate 43,852, forward strand.
GCGGCGGCCCGTGATCAGCTCCATCGCGTCGAAGTCGTAGCTGAAGTTCTGCGCCTGGAAGTTCTCGCCGTACGGTGCGAACACGCCGAGGATGCCGCTCGGCGTGTACGGCGCGCCGGTCGCCTGATCGACGAAGAACTGCGAGAAGTAGCCGAGCACCTGCTGGCGCGGGTGCGCGATCGTGACGACCGCCTTGGACGCGTCGATCGCGAGCCCGCGCAGCTGATCGAACAGCTGCTGCGGCGTCGCGTCCTTCCACGTGAACTCGCCGCCGCGCGTCGAGCCGGCGTCGACCTTGAGCGGGTAGCCGATGTAATGGCCCATCTCGAACGTCGTCAGCTCCATGCCCGAGATGCCGAGCAGCCACTGCACGAGCCCGGTCGATGCGATCACCGGCGAGTAGTCGGTGATGTAGTTGTGATCGGTCGCGGTCGCGACCTCGAGGCCTTCGGCGGCGCAGCTCGCGACGCGCTGATCGATCGGCAGGCCGCTGTCGGTCGACGGCTGCGCGTGGACGTGAAAATCGCCCGACACCCAGCCGTCGGTCGTGAAGCTGCGCGCGAGCTGGAGCTGCGCGGCGTGGTAGTCGCCGGCCGCGACCGTGAACGTCGACGTCGTGATCTCGTACTCGGGGCCGCGCGAGATCGCGAGCGTGTACGTGCCGGGCTTGACCGTGGTCTCGAGCAGGCCGTTCGTGGTCCACCACGCGCCCTCGACGTAGACGTCGCTGCCGTCGTACGAGGTCGGCCGCATGCGCTCGCCGAGCGGCAGCGAGTAGAGGATTCCGCGGCCGTCGATGCCGGCGCCGAGCTGGTTGTTCTTGCCGAGCAGCTGGACCTTGACCGGCGCGCGGCGGCCGAGCTCGTCGAGCACGGCGACCGCGACGATCGCCGGCGGATCCATCTGCACGAGCACGCCGGTCTGGTGGCCCGCGGTGATCGCGAGCGGCTGCGGCGCCGTGACCGCGCGATCGTCGGTGTCGACGACGTAGGTGTAGTTGCCGGCAGGCAGGTGGCACAGGAATGCGCCGCCGGCGTCGGTCTGCGCCTGATCGATCGGCTTGCCGCTACCGTCGAGCACGAACACGTTCGCGTTGCCGACCGGCACCGACGTCATCGCGTCGACGACCGTGCCGCCGAACGTGCCGGTCGGCGTGCCGCGGATCTCGAGGATCGTGTCGTAGACCGACGCGACGTCGCCGCGCCCGACGATGAAGTACGACGTGTACGTGCGCTGCTCGTCGGCCTGCAGCTGATCGGGCGGCCGATACATGTACGCGCCGGTCACGCCGGCGTACGTGAACGGCAGCAGCAGCGAGTGCGGCGTGACGGTCTGGCCCGGATAACCCGACGCGTACGCCATCGCGTAGTTGTCGGGCGAGTCGGGCATCGCGAGGCCGTACGACACGCCGGGCCCGCGCGTCGCGAGGAAGTCCGCGGTCATCCCGGGGAACGCCGGGAAGCCGCCGATCATCTTGTACGTGTCCTGGATCGCGAAGAACACGTTGAAGCCGGCCGCGCCCGGCGTGAACAGGCTCTGCTCGCCGCCGAACAGCGGCAACTGGCCCATCGGCACCGACAGCATCAGGTTCGCGAGCCCGGGGATGTTGAAGCCGGTGAGCGAGTCGAGCTGCGACGGCTGGAGATACGGGAACGGATGCGCGCCGGTCGACGGGTTGTGGATCGTGGTCTCGATCGTGATGTACTTCTTGCCGGGCTCGAGCCGGTAGACCTGCTTCAGATCGAGCGAGCCGGCCGTGCCGGTCAACCCGGTGTTCAGCAAGCCGATCATCTGGAACAGGTCGTCGGACACGCCGCTGACCGTGACCTCGGCCGGGCCGCCGTCGCTGCCGTCGGCGGTGACCGAGATGTCGGTCGGGTTGATGATCGAGAACGCGAAGCCGGGGAGCAGCTCCGCGAGCTGGTCGTTGCCGTTCGTGCCGTTCGCGCCGCTGCCCGGCCCGATGCGCTGGAGGTCGGCATCGACGAGCGTGCCGCCGAACGAGATGTTGACGCGGCCGTAGGTGTCGACGCAGCTCGCGTCGAGCTTGGTGCCCTGCTTGTCGCGCGCGCAGACACCGGTGCCGGCGATGACGAACCGCACCTGATCGTTCTCGAGCAAGTAGTCGCCGACGCGCCCGATCGCGTGTGGCCCGCCGATCGTCTGCTCGAGCTTGCCGATGATCTGCGCGTGCGACTCCGGCGCCTGATCGCCGGTGCAGGAACAGACCAGAACCACCGCCCAGGCGGTCATTCTGGTGTTCACAGGACGACCTCGCCTGCGAGCTGGACGCGATCGTTGGACAGCTCGCGGCCGGCTTGCTCGACGGGATGGACGTATTGCAGCTGCACCCGCACGCGCAACGATGGCACGCCGAGCACGGCGCCTACCGTGTGCTCCATCACTTGGTCGGTCGTGATGAGGCTCGACGGGTCGAGCACGCCGAACCGATAGCCGACCGCGAGCGGCAGGCGCGCCGGGATGCGGAACATGATCTGGCCGTGCGCGCCGTAGCCGTTCTGGGTCGGCCCGGCCGTCGTGTCGAACGAGGTTTGCTGCACGATCGCGCCGCCGGCGAGCTCGACCGGGCCGAGCACGACGCGCGCGCCGATCGACGCCTGCAGATCGGTCTCGTCCTGGCGAAACGGCAGCATGCCGATCGTGCGCGGGTTCCAGCGGCCCGCGATGACGAGGTAGCCGTCGTGCGGGAAGCGCACGATGCCCGCCGCCGACAGCGCGAGCGTGTCGTTGTCGTTCTGCGACGAGAACTCGTCGGCCCCGTTCTGCGCCGCCAGCTCGAAGCCGAACCGCGCCCCCGACTCGGGCACCTCGGGATCGAGGCGAATGCCGGCGCCCATCGAGCGCCCGGGCGGCAGCGGCGGCGTCTGATAGCCCTCGGTGGCGCGCACGCCGCGCGATTCGAGCGGGTAGTCCACGAACGCGCGCACGGTGTCGGGCACCTGCGCTTCGGGATCGAGCCAGCTCTGCCAGTAGCCGCCGCGCGCCACGATGCGGCCCTGCAGCACGACATCGAGATACGAGTCGCGCATGCCGACGCCGAGCGTGCCCTGCGGCACGTTGAGCTGCGTGCGCTGATCGATCGCGCCGTCGAAGCTCAGCACGAATGTCGCGCGCGTGCCGAGCTGGCCGCGCGCGCCGATCCGCGCGTTCTGGATCGCGAAGCCGTCGTTGCGTCCGACGTACGCGACGTTCGGATCGTTTTGCACGGCCACGTACTCCTCGCGCAGAAATCCGAACGGCTGCCACGAGAAGCCGGCGATCGAGATCGTCGGCTCGGGCGGCGGCCGCTGGACGGCGCCGGTCTCGGGCGGACGCTCGGCCGGCGGCACGGCAGGCGGCGGCGCCGCCTCGACGGGTGTTCCCTCGTCGGGCGGCGCGGATGGCGGCGGTGGTGGCAGCGGCTGGGCCGTCGCGATCGCCGGCGCCGCCCACGCCGCGAACGTCACGAGCAAATGAAGTCTCACCCTGCTCGCGATCATGCCAGAGCTCGCGCGCGATCATCGCGACGCGGGCAGCTTATCCACTTCCTCTTGCAGCGCCTGCGCCGCCTTGTGCGTGGCGTGGATCCAGTAAACGCCGAGGCCTGACCCGAGCAGCCCCAGGACCAGCCCGGCGATGGCGAGCCCGCGCGGCTTCTTGCGCATGCCGACCGCGCCGAGAATGAACGCGAGCCCGGTGACCGGCAGCGCGTACATGCCGAGGAACGGGATGATCGAGACGATGAAACCGATGATTCCGAGAACGAGCGCAGCGACACCCATGATGATTTTCTCCAGTTGAGGGGTGGCGCTCGCTTACTCAAGCTTCGTGCCGCGGCGCGCGCGAAGCGATCGCGGGCAGTTAACCCGATGCGGCGAGTCTGAACGGACCCAACACCATCCGAGGCTGGGTCTGCGTCTGGCCGAGGCCCGAGGCCCGACGCCCGAGGCGTTACAGCCTGTAGTGCCCCATGAGCAGCAGGTACCCGCCGCTCGGGCCGCCGGTGCCGTCGGCGATCGCCTCGTAGCGCGCGTTGAGCACGGCTTCGAAGTGCGAGCTCGTGAACCAGTGCAGGTTGAGATCGGCGCACTCGCGCGACAGGCCCTGGATGCGCACGTTCTCGTCGTAGAAGCCGGCGCCGACGTCGACCAGGATCGAGTTGGTCGCGAACCACGACGCGAGCAGGTAGCTCACGATCTGATTCGGCGCGCCGCCCGCGTCGATCTGCTGGGCGACGAACTGCGCCTCGGCCTCGAGCAACACCTGCGGACCGGTCAGGAAGTACTTGCCGGTCAACCCGCCGCGAAATCGCTTGTCGACATCGCTGACCTGCACCATGCCCTCCGCGCCAACCGACGCGTTGGCCCCCACGCGATACTCGGCGTACGCGGCGGCGCCGTTCGACGGATCGACCGAATCCACGAGCGGATCCTTCACGAACCCGGTCAGGTGCGCCTCCCACTGGGGATCGATGTACTCGACCGCCAGGCCATAGGTCTCGCCATACAGCGGCACGCCGCCGTATTCGCGCGTGTAGTCGTCGTGCTCCGCGAAGCGCAGCCCGAACACCGGCATGAACCGGCCCGCGCGCACGAACAGGCCCTGGTTCGAATCGGCTTGCTGCGAGTACATCACGTAGTGCTCGCGCGACCACGGCGGCGCGAGCTTCTCGTCGCCGCCCGCGGTGAAGTACGACGGCTGGTAGCCACCCGTGAGGTAGACGCGGAAGCTCTCGTAGACCGCGCTCGCGTACAGGTCGGCCTGCATCGGGATGCCGAGCAAATAGCTCTGCGGCGTGCGCACGTAACCGGCCGCGCCGCGAAAGTCGCCGCCCACCGACAGCCAGCTCGGGAGCGAGACCGCGCCGTACATGAACGACGGATCGCTCCCGAATTGCGAAATGGTCTCGGCCAGCACCGTGCCGTTCTCGTTGAGCAGCCCGCCGCCGGCCGGCGACACGTGGCAGCTCATGCACGTCTGATCCTTGCTGAGCTGGAACTGCGGATAGGCGTCGGCGCGCGACGCGGCCAGCAACGCGGCGAGCGCGAGGAGGAGTGCCTTCATTGGCAGATCCCCTCCGAGCACGTGCCGGTGCAGTTCATGACCAGCGTGCCGAACGTCCAGTCGTCGTTGCACGTGTACAGCGCGTCCTTGTTGCACGCCATCGGCACCGCCGGGTCGCACTGGGCGCCCGGGATCGCGGCGCCGATCCACTTCTCGAGGAACCGGATGTCCTCGTTCGGCATCGGCGCGTCGTAGGGCATGCGACCGATGCCCTTGTTGTCGGGATCGGTTTCGGTCAGCCAGCGGATGAGATCGGCGTTGCCCGGCTTGTCGGGGTCGTACGGGTCGTCGGACAGGCTGACGAGCGGCGGACCGCTGCCGCTGACGGTGAGGCTCAGCGAGTGCCGCACGCCGTCGACCGTGTCGAACACCAGGCCGCGGTTGCCCGCGAACGACGAGTGACAGGCAGCGCCGCCGCAGGTCGGCCGCAGGATCGAGTCGGTGATGTAGTCGACCGTGAGCGGCCGGTCATCCGTCGAGGTGCACGCTGCGGCGAGCACCAACAACCAAGCTAGTCGCATGTGCGGACAGTACATGCGTCCGCACGCGGCGTCAGCTTCCCGAAACGGAACGCTATTTCTGTGATCGAGCGCGCGCGCGTCGTAGGGTCGACCCTGCACCGCTCGCACGATGGACGATGCGCGCGGGCGCGGTCGGCCGCCGCATCCGGCGCGAAAGCGGCGGTGGCTCGGCGCGATATGCGACCGCGTCGCGGTTCTCGCCGCGCATGACCAGGCGCACGCTCGCCCAGTCGCCGAGCGAGCACACCTTGTTGTCGATCAGGCCACACGCGAGCGCGATGCGGCGCACCACGTCTTCGGTGATGTCCGAGCCGCGGCGCGCCTTGCGCCACGCCACCCAGACGCCACCGGCCGGGTGCAGTCGCGCCGCGATGTCGACGATGCGGCACTCGAGGTCGGCGAGCCGGTCCACGAACAGCACGACCACGTCGACCGGCGTGAGCCGGAGGTCGTGCGCGATCCGCACGTCCTCGGCGCTCAGACGGCGCTCGAAGCTGCCCGGGGCGTTGAGCAGGCAGACCCGATGTCCTGCCTTGATCCCGAGCTTCTTTGGGAGTGGCGTCCCCGCGTAGCCAGCCATGACGAACGGATAATGCAGCCGCCGCGTCCGGGGTCAAACAGGAAGCCCAATTCTTCTTTCAAGTCACGATGACTCCTCGGGTTTGTTGTGATCCCCATACTCCCGGGTTTTTGTAAGGCGAACCGCGATTCGGCGGCCGAGCACGAGCGATTTTCCTCGCTTGCAAAATGTCGCGCTCCCGGCCGGCCGTTTCCTTGACTTTCAAGGTCAGTTGGCCAGTGACTGCCAGGAGTGACCACGGGTCTCTTGCTCCTCAACCTCGGCACGCCGGATGCCGCGACGACGCCCGCCGTGCGCCGCTACCTCGCCGAGTTCCTTTCCGACCCGCGCGTCGTCGACATTCACCCCATCGCCCGGGCGCTGCTGCTGCACCTGGTCATCCTGCGCGTGCGCCCGGCCAAGAGCGCCGCGGCCTACCGCGCGATCTGGGACGAGCAGCGCGGCTCGCCCCTGCTGTTTCATTCGCGCGACCTCGCGGCCGGCGTGCAAGCGCGCCTCGGCACGACGTGGCGCGTCGAGCTGGCGATGCGCTACGGCCGCCCGCCGATCACCGATGCGCTCGCCGCGCTCGCCGACTGCGACCGGATCGTCGTGCTCCCGCTGTTCCCGCAGTACGCGTCGTCGTCCACCGGGACGGCCGTCGCGCGGGTGATGGAAGTGGTGAGCGGCGCGTGGCGCGTGCCGGCGCTCGATGTCGTCGAGGCGTTCCACGACGACGCCGGATTTCTGGCCGCGTGGCAGGCCGTCGCGGCACCGGCGCTCGCGGCGGCCCAGCCCGACCACGTGTTGCTGTCGTTCCATGGTCTGCCGGTTCGCCACATCGACCGCGGCGATCCGTACCGCGACCACTGCCTGGCGACCGCACGCGCGCTGGTCGACCGGCTCGGCATCGCCGACCACACGGTGTGCTTCCAGTCCCGCCTCGGCCGCACGCCCTGGATCGAGCCGCACACCGACAAGCTGCTCGACGAGCTCGGGCGCACGGGCGTCAAGCGGCTGGCGGTGATGTGCCCGGCGTTCGTCGCCGACTGCCTCGAGACGCTCGAGGAGATCGGCATCCGCGCGCGCGACCAGTTCCGCGCGGCCGGCGGCGACGAGCTCGTCCTCGTCCCCTCGCTCAACTCGCACCCGCTCTGGATCGAAGCAGTTGCCTCGCTCGCGGAGCGCCACGCGCCGCGCAAGCTGCTAGCGTCCGCGACATGAGCGTCCTGGCCGACGTCTACGGCGACCTACTGATCGTGCGACCACCGGTGCCGGCGACGTGCAACAAGGCGGGCGCGAACTACAAGAGCGAGGTCGCGCACCTCGAGTACTCGCCGCGGCGCGCATACGACGAGTGGCTGTCGATCCTCGATGCGATCGCGGCGTGCGGGGGCGACGCGATCTACCAGTTCGAGGCCGCCGACGATCCGTTCCTCGATCACGACGCGCTCGAGGTCGACGCCGGCGGCGCGGTCCGCGCGGCCGGCTCGCGCGAGGTGCTGGGCCAGATGACCGACGTGATGACCGGGCGCGTGTTCGCGGCGAACGGGCCGTGGATCACGGTGCGCGATCGCACGCTGCGCGCGGTGATGCCGAACATGCTCGCGCACCGCGTCGCCGAGCTCGCGTACTACCGCGGGCTCCTTGCGCGGCTCGCCGAGGCCGCGGCGCTCGCGCTCGACATCGCGCCGAACCCGCATCGCTGGGAAGGCATGGCCGACGTCGCGACCGTCGGCGAACGCGTCGTGCTCACGTACGCCGTGCCGGGCCACTACGACGAGGCGACCGCTCCGAAAAGCTCGCGCAGCACCCGCGAGGGCGTCGCGTTCGCGGCCGACTTCGCCGGTGTCCCCGAGGACGCGCGGCTCTACGCCGAGCTCGTCTACCCACATTTTCATGGCGACACCGTGCACTTCGGCGCGCGTCCCGCGGCCGCGCCGCCCGCGCTCGTGCACTACGCCGGCGGTCTGTGGGGCGACGGCGCGGCTCGCCTCGCGCGCACCCTGCCGATCGTTCCGATCGAGCGGGACGACGCGGTCGAACAGTACGCCGGCAACTCGCGCCAGGTCGCGCGCGGCGTGCTGGTGCCCGACGGCGTGTCGCCCCGCTTCATCGCCGCGATCGAGGCCTTGGGCCTCGCGACTCACCGCGTGCCGCTGTTCGAGCTGTTCGGCAAGGCCGGCGGCGGTCCCGCCTGCGCGACGCTGTACCTGCCGCGCACCCTCGACGTGCCCGAGCAGTCGCCGCTGCGCTATCGCGCGACGCGCGACGCGGTCCGTGCGCGCCGCGAGCGCATCCCGGCGTCGCTGCGGGTCGATCGCGGTTTCTTCGAAGGCAAGATCCGCGGCTAGAAGTTGCCGGAAGCAGTGGAAATCAGGTGCGCTCTGAGGCTATGAAGTGGCGCAACCTCTTAGGGAGACTGTCTTCCATGACTCGCCTGCTTCGGCCTACCCTCGTCGCGATCCTCGGAGTCGCGATCTCCGCGTCGGTCGCGTCCGCCAATATCGAGATCGGCGGAACCGCCGGCGTTCACACGTTCAGCACGACGAACGAGCTCGGCGTGCCCGACGTGAGCGGCGCCGACTCGCTGCGCAACTCCGCGCTGTTCGGCGTCCGCCTCGGCGTGATGTTCAACGACATGCTGGGCATCGAAGGCGAGTTCGGCGTCGTCCCGAGCGAGGCTCGGCAGATGGTGTTCGACGTGTGGACGGTCACGTACCGCGCGCACATCATCGCGCAGTTCCTGGCGAACAACCCGCGCCACAAGCTCATCCCGTTCGTGCTCGTCGGCGGCGGCGCGTTCTCGATCGTGTCGTCGGACAACAAGAACATGATCTGCGGCGGCTCGGGCGGTGGCCCGTTCGACTGCGATACCGACGCGATGATCTACGCCGGCATCGGCGCCAAGTACCGCGTCGATAACGGCTGGGGTCTACGGTTCGACGGTCGCATCCTGTTCCCGCCGAGCTCGACGGGCGACGGCGTGACCGTGGACTTCGAGGCGCTGCTCAGCATCTACAAGGAATTCGGCCGCAAGGAAGCGCCGAAGGAGGCGCCGAAGGGCCCGAAGGACACCGACGGCGACGGCATCCCCGACGACACCGACAAGTGCCCGGCCGAGGCCGAGGACAAGGACGGGTTCGAGGACGAAGACGGCTGCCCCGATCTCGACAACGACGGCGACGGCATCGCCGACGCGGTCGACAAGTGCCCGAACGAGGCCGAGGACAAGGACGGCTATCAGGACGCCGACGGCTGCCCCGAGCCCGATAACGACGCCGACGGCATCCCGGACTTCGCGGATCACTGCCCGAACGAGCCCGAGGACAAGGATGGCTTCCAGGACGCCGACGGTTGCCCGGACCCGGACAACGACTACGACGGCGTGCCCGACGCACAGGACAAGTGCCCGACCCAGCCGGAGACCAAGAACGGCTACCAGGACGACGACGGCTGCCCCGATGAAGTGCCGGCGAAGGTGAAGCAGTTCACCGGCGTCATCCAGGGCATCAACTTCAAGGTCAACGACGCGGCGCTGCTGCCGGCCTCGAACATCGTGCTCGACAAGGCGATCGCCGTGCTCAAGGAGTTCGGCGACCTTCGCATCGAGATCCAGGGCCACACCGACGACCAGCCGATGGGCAAGCGCGGCAAGTACGCCGACAACCAGGCGCTGTCGCAGGCGCGTGCCGAGACCGTGAAGGCGTACTTCGTCTCGCATGGCATCGACGAGGGCCGGATCACCGCGCACGGCTATGGCGACAGCCAGCCGGTCGTCGATCCGAAGGGTTTGAAGGGCGGCAAGCTCAACGCCGCGCGCGCGAAGAACCGCCGCGTCGAGTTCAAGCTGCTCAGCAAGCTGACGGATACGTCGCAGCAGGCGCCCGCGCCCGCTCCGGCGCCCGCGCCCGCGCCCGCGCCCACTCCGGCACCGACGCCCGCGCCGGCTCCGCACGCCGAGACGTGCCCGGCTACGCTGAACTGCCAGCCGCCCACGAACGACAAAGACCCGCTCTGCAAGCTGTCGTCCGCCGACCTGCTCAAGCGCTGCCCGCACACCAAAGTCGTCGAGTAGATGGTCTCCGCCGCCCTGCTCGAAGTCCTCGTCTGCCCGAAGTCGAAGCAACCGCTCATCTACTTCGCGGACGAGGGCTTCTTGCTGTGCGCGGCGTCGCGGCTGCGCTATCGCATCGACGACGGCGTGCCCGTGCTGCTGGTCGAGGAAGCCACCGAGCTGTCGGCCGGCGAGGTGGATCGGCTCGTCGCGCGCGCGAAGGAACGCGGGCTTACCGGCGCTTGATTTTCCGAGCTATCGGCGGTAGATCGCCGATTCCTCGAGGCGTCTGGTGCTGAAGTCGCTCTCCATCTTTTCGGGCAACGCCAATCGCGCGCTCGCAGACGAAATCTGCAAGTTCGTGGAGATTCCGCTCGGCCGCGCGGACGTCACGCACTTCTCCGACGGCGAGATCTACGTCGAGATCGGCGAGAACGTGCGCGGCGTGACGTGCTTCGTCGTCCAGCCGACGTGCTCGCCGCCGAACCAGGCGCTGATGGAGCTGCTCATCATGATCGATGCGCTGAGGCGCGCGTCGGCGGGCTCGATCGTCGCGATCATCCCGTACTTCGGCTACGCGCGGCAGGATCGCAAAGCCAAGCCGCGCACGCCGATCACCGCGAAGCTGGTCGCGAATCTCATCACCGCGGCCGGCGCCGACCGCGCCTGCGCGCTCGACCTGCACGCCGGGCAGATCCAGGGCTTCTTCGACATCCCGTTCGACCACCTGTTCGCGATGCCGGTGTTGATCGAGGAGCTGCGCACGCTCGGCCTGTACGGCGAGCAGACCGTCGTCGTGTCGCCGGATGCAGGCGGCGTGGAGCGCGCGCGCGCGTTCTCGAAGCGGCTCGGCGCGAGCCTCGCGATCATCGACAAGCGGCGCCCGGCGCCCAACGTCAGCGAAGTGATGAACATCGTCGGCGACGTGAAGGGCAAGAAGGCGGTGATCGTCGACGACATCGTCGACACCGCCGGCACGCTCACCCACGCGGCCGAGGCGATCATGAAGTCGGGCGCGGCGAGCGTGTCGTGCTGCGCGAGTCACCCGGTGTTCTCGGGTAAGGCCGTGCAACGCATCACCGATTCGCCGCTCCAGCACGTGGTCGTGACCAACACGATCCCGCTGTCCGAGGCCGGCCAGGCGTGCCCGAAAGTGCGGGTGAAGAGCGTCGGTCGGTTGCTCGGCGAGGCGATCAAGCGTATCCACCACGGCGATTCGATCTCGAGTCTGTTCGTCTGATCTGGAAGGGACCTGTCATGGCCGCAACTGAAGTAGGAAAGCTCACCGTCACGGTTCGCACCGGCGCAGGGAAAGGCGCCGCGACCAAGCTGCGCGCGCGCGGCAAGGTCCCGGGCGTTTGCTACGGGGTCTCTGTCGGATCTTCGGCGGACGGCCGCATCGAGCCGATCATGATCGAAGTCGACGTCAAGGCGCTGCGCGCCGCGCTCGACCCGGTCCGCAAGCAGAACACGGTCATCGACCTGACGATCGACGGCAATGGCAACTCGCACAAGCTGCACGCGCTGGTGAAGGACTTCCAGATCGATCCGCTCCGGCGCGACATCACGCACGTCGACCTGCTCGCGATCGATCCGAACAAGGAAGTGCTCGCCGAAGTGCCGCTCGAGTTTGTCGGCAAGCCCAAGGGCACGATCGACGGCGGTCAGCTCCGCACCGTGCTGCGCGCCCTCGAGGTTCGCGCGAAGCCGTCCGACATCCCGGTCAAGCTGACGGTCGACGTGTCGCCGCTCGACATCGGCGACGTCATCCACGTCTCCGCGATCGCGCTGCCCGCGAACGTGACGAGCGTGACCAACCGCGACCTCGCGGTCGTGACCTGCGCGAAGCCGGAAGAAGAGAAGATCGAAGTCGTGGCGACGCCCGCCGATGGCGCGGCTCCTGCGGCCGGCGCTCCCGCCGGCGCTCCTGCAGCCGGCGCGGCTCCTGCCGCCGGTGCGGCCGCGGCTGCCAAGCCCGGCGACAAGGCGGCTCCGGCTGCCAAGGCGGCCCCCGCGGCCGGCGCGAAGCCCGCAAAGAAGTAAGAGCTCGGGCTTCGGGCTTTGCGCTTTGGCCAGAGCCGGAAGCTCCCTCGGGCCAAAGTCCAAAGCCCAATGCCTTCTCGATGTGGCTGATCGCCGGACTCGGAAATCCGGGCGCGAAGTACGCGCGCAACCGGCACAACATCGGGTTTCGTGTCGTCGACGAGCTCGCACGCGCGATGCCCGCGTGGCGCGACAGCAAGCTCGGCGGCGAGACCACGTCCGGGCCGCTCGCGGGCCACAAGGTCGTGCTCGTGAAGCCGATGGAGTTCATGAACCTGTCGGGGTTTGCGGTGCAGCGCACGGCGCAGTTCCATCACGTCGCGGTCGACAACATCCTGGTCATTCACGACGAGATCGACCTCGAGCTCGGCATCGTGCGGCTCAAGCACGGCGGCGGCCACGGCGGGCACAACGGGCTGCGCTCGATCCACGAGCAGCTCGGCGACGGCGGGTTCGCGCGGCTGCGCATGGGCGTGGGGCGAGACCCCAACAAACCGCCGGGCAGCAAGGACGCGGCGGCCTGGGTGCTCGCCGACTTCCCGGCGGCCCAGCAAGCGACCGTCGATCGCATGATCTCCGCCGGTTGCGAGGACGCGGCGGCGGTCGTCTCCGACGGCATTCTCGCCGCGATGAACAAGCACAACGCTCGGGCTTCCGTGCTATAGAGCGCGCCCTACCCTCGCTCCTGCCGCCAAGCCGGGGCTTCACACCCAAGAGGACCCCATGGCACGACTGCAGTCACTACGAGATACGCCGAACACCGCTCGCGAATACGAGACGATCTACATCCTGCGCCCGAACACGTCGAACGAAGGCGTCGCCGAGGTCAACACCCGCATCAAGGGCGTGATCGAAGGCATGGGCGGCAAGATCATCAAGGTCGACAACTGGGGCAAACGCCGCCTCGCATACGAAGTCGCGAAGGAGCGCAAGGGCATCTACCTGTACTGGCAGTACCTCGCGCAGCCCGGCGTCGTCGAAGAGTGCGAGCGCAACCTGCGGATGCTCGACAACGTGATCCGGTACCTCTCGACCAAGGTCGACGAGAACATCGACGTCACCGCGCGTCCGACCGAGATCGACGAGACCTCGTACGAGAAGGCGGCGCAGACCGCGGCGGACGAGGAAGACCTGTTCCTGTCGCGCGGCGGCGACGACACCGCGCACGGCGACGATGACGACGACGACTACGTCGACCAGGACTTCACCGAGGAGCCGGCGAGCGCCGCCGCCGCCACCCCGGCCCCGGCCCCGGCCGCCCCCCCCACCGAGGACAAGGAGTAAGCCATGACGACCCGCATGGATGCATCGGACGAAGGCCTCGACCGCGACGGCGACGATCGGCGCGGCGGCAAGGGTGCGCGCGGCTCGACCCGCAAGAAGCTCCTGTCCGAGGAGATCTTCTCGAAGGTCGATTACAAGAACCCCGTGGTGCTGCGCTCGTTCATCACCGACCGCGGCAAGATGATCCCGCGCCGCATCAGCGGTGCGTCGGCACGCCAGCAGCGCGTCATCTCCACCGCGATCCGCCGCGCGCGCATGCTCGCGCTGCTGCCGTTCTCGGTCACGGGAGACTGATCATGCCGATGCAAATCATCCTCACGCAGGACGTCGACAACCTCGGCAAGGCCGGCGAGCTCGTCTCGGTGCGGCCGGGTTACGGCCGCAATTACCTCGTGCCGCGCGGCATGGCGGTGACGGCGACCGTCACGAACAAGAACCGCCTCGACCACGACAAGGCCGTGATCGAGCGCCGCGTCGCGAAGGAGCGCGCGAGCGCGACCGAGCTCGCGGGCCGCATCAACGGCATGACGCTGCAGTTCGAGCGCATGGTCGGCGAGGACGAGAAGCTGTTCGGCTCGGTCACCAACCGCGACATCGCGGATCAGCTGAAGAAGGCGAACGTCGAGCTCGACCATCGCTGGATCCAGCTCGACCAGCCGGTCAAGGCCCTCGGCAAGTACGAGGTTCCCGTGCGACTCGCCGCGGGAGTGGTCGCGACGCTGAAGTTCTGGGTCGTCGGCAAAGACAAGTAACTCGGACTTCGGACTTCGGACTTCGGACCTCGGTCGGATCAGAGACCGGGTGTAACGTCGGCGAATGGCTCGAGATCGCAGGGTCCTGCCGCACAGCATCGATGCCGAGGCGTCGATCTTGGGCGGCATCGTCCTGCGCAACGACGTGTTGCTGCAGCTGGAGACGCTGGAGGTCGACGACTTCTATCACTTCCAGCACAAGGTCGTGTTCGAGGCCGTGCGCAACCTCGAGGCCGGTGCGCGCCCGATCGACGTCGTCACGCTCGAGAACGAGATCGAGAAGCAGGGCAAGCTCGAGGCGATCGGCGGCATCGCGTTCCTCGGCGACCTCGCGCTGCGCGTGCCGACCGTCGACAACGTCCTCGCGTACACCGACATCGTTCGCGACCACAGCCAGGCGCGAAAGCTCATCCTCGCGTCGGCGGAGATCGTCGAGAAGGGCTACGAGGACGGCCTCGAGGTGCGCGACTACCTCGACGATGCCGAGGCCAAGATCTTCGAGGTCACGCAGCGCAAGGACAAGACCGGGCCCGAGCCGGTCAAGGCGCTCGTCAAGAAGGTGTTCAGCTCGCTCGACGAGCGGTTCAAGTCGCCCGACGGCATCACCGGGTTGCCGACGGGATTCGCGGATCTCGACACCAAGACCGCCGGGCTGCAACCGACGGAGCTCATCATCCTCGCGGCACGCCCCGCGATGGGCAAGACGTCGTTCGCGATGTCGCTCGCGCAGAACGCCGCCACCGCGGGCGGCTGGCCGGTCCTCGTGTTCTCGCTCGAGATGTCGTCGACCCAGCTCGCCGAGCGCATGCTGTGCTCGGAAGCCAAGGTCGACTCGTCGGCGCTGCGCCGCGGCCAGCTGCAGCGCCAGGACATGACCAACCTCACCTACGCGGCGGCCACGTTGTCGAAGGCGCCGATCCTGATCGACGACACGCCCGCGCTGTCGCTGCGCGAGGTTCGCGCGCGCGCCCGCCGGTTCCGCGCGAACAAGGAGCTGTTCGCCGGCAAGAAGTTCGGGCTCATCATGATCGACTACCTGCAGCTCATGCGCGGGTCGCCGCAGGCGGCGAAGGCATCGCGCGAGCAGGAGATCAGCGAGATCTCGCGTGGCCTCAAGAGCCTCGCGAAGGAGCTCGACTGCCCGGTGCTCGCGCTGTCGCAGCTCAACCGCTCGCTCGAGCAGCGCACCGACAAGCGGCCGCAGCTGTCGGACCTGCGCGAGTCCGGCGCGATCGAACAGGATGCCGACGTGATCCTGTTCATCTATCGCGACGAGGTCTACACGAAGGAGCAGTGCGAGCGGCCGGGCATCGCCGAGATCATCCTCGGCAAGAACCGCCACGGCGCCACCGGCACCGTCGACACGCGCTTCGAGGGCCGCTACACCCGGTTCGAGAACCTTTCGCAACGCACCGACACCCCGCGATGAGCTCGGCCTTCGAGTAGAATCGACCCGTGCCGAATCCCACGCCGGGGACCCTGCTCGGTGCGTACCGCGTCGAGGCGCCGCTCGGGTCCGGGTCGATGGGCGACGTCTACCGCGGCATCGATACCGGGCTGAACCGGCGCGTCGCGATCAAGATCCTGTCCGAGAAGCATCGCGACAGCCCCGAGCTACGCGCGCGGTTCGGGCGCGAGGGTCGTGCGGTCGCCGCGATCAGCCACCCGAACGTCGTGCAGGTGTTCGCGATCGGCGCGTTCGACGAGCGGCCTTACATCGCGATGGAGTTCCTCGAGGGCACCGACCTCGGCGCGTCGGTCGACAAGAAGGGCCCGCTGACCTCGATCGAGGCCACGCACGCGGTGCTCGACGCCGCACAAGGCCTCGCGGCCGCGGCGAAGGCCGGCCTGATCCACCGCGACGTCAAGCCGTCGAACCTGGTGCGCGTCGCCGACGGCAAGGTCAAGGTCACCGACTTCGGCCTCGCCAAGCCGGTCGATCCCGGCAGCGAGCCCGCGCTGACCGCGATGGGCGTCGTCGTCGGCACGCCCGACTACATCGCGCCCGAGCAGGCGCGCGGCGAGCCGATCGACGAGCGCGTCGACATCTACGCGCTCGGTGGCTCGCTGTACTTCCTGCTCACTGGCATCCCGCCGTTTCGCACCGGCAAGCCGGCCGAGGACAAGTATCTGAAGGTGGTCGCGCGCCACCTGCGCAACCCGCCGCCCGACGCGGCGACCACGAACCCGAACGTCGATCGCGAGCTCTCGGAGGTCGCGCGCCGGATGATGGCGAAGAAGCCGGCCGAGCGGCCGAGCTACGCCGACCTGATCCAGCTGCTCACCGGGATCCTCGCGCGGATCGATCCGGGCTCGGTGCCGGAGCTGATCGCCTCGACGCGCGAGCGGTCGCGGCCGAACATCATGCTGCCGACCGGCCCGGCCGGGCCGAGCGCGCGGATCGCGGCCGCCGCCGAGCCGGAGCAGGAGCCCGAGGTGCCGAGCGCGGGGTTTCCGGCGTGGCTCGTCGTCGTGACGCTCGCGTCGATCGCGGTGTTCGCGGCGGGGCTGTTCGTGTATCTGCAGCGCGGCGGCGACGCGGATGGCGCGCCCGTGCAGGATCCCGCGCAGGCGCCGGCGAAGACCGTCGATCCGCCGCCGGTGCCGCCGCCGCCGCGTGCGGGCAGCGGATCGTCGACGGTGATCGAGCCGCGCGCCCCAGCCGGCATGGTGCTGGTGCGCCACCTCGACGGCACGCCGTGGTTTTACGTGGGCGAGAAGCCGGTCACGGCCGGCGCGTTTCGCGAGCTGTTCGCCAAGCACGAGCAGTCCGGCGTCCCGGCCGACGCGGTCGTGCACGTGACGTACGACGGCGCGCGGTCGTACGCGCAGACGCAACACGGGCGCCTGTTGCGCTCCGACGAATGGGATCGCGCGACCGTGACGCCGGGCGTGATCGTCGTCGATGGGCTGTACGAGTGGGTCGAGTCGCCGGAGGGCAAGCGCCAGATCCGCCAGCACGGCAAGGACGAGACGCGCCCCGACACCGGGCAAAACGACGTCACGTTCCGGGTGGCGAAAGACTTATAGCGAGCGCGGCGTCGGTGTCGCCGTTGATCTCCTCGAGCGAACGGTTCGCGGTCTCAGGCACGACGACAAACGCGGCGGCGGCGCCGAGGAGCGCCACGACGCCGAGCCCGCCCATCAGCGCGCGCTCGCCGATCACGCCGAGCAGCGCGGGGAACGCGAACGCGGCGAGCGCCGCGCCGATGCGCCCGCCGACGACGGTGATCGCCTGCGCGATGCTGCGGATGCGCGTCGGCGCGAGCTCGACGCCGAGCAGGCCGGCGCCGGAGATCGCGCCCGGCCCCATGCACAGCGCGGCGTTGTAGAGCGCGAGCATCGCGAACAGCAGCACCGGCGAGCCGGCGCGGCCGAGCAGCGGCGCGAACCCGAGCAGGCCGAGGCCGCACAGCCCGAATCCGATCGCGGTCATCGTGCGACGCCCGGCGCGATCGACGAGGGCGACGCCGATCAGCGTGGCCGGCGTACCGATCAGCGCGTACGTGACGAGCGTGAAGTCGACCTCGTTCATGTGCATCCCTCTCGCGATGACGTTCGGGCCGAACAGCACACCCGAGTACAGGACGACGTCGTAGATGAACCACAGCAGCGCGGCGCCGAGAATGCCGCGCGCGTGCTTCGCGATCAGCTCGCGCCACGCACGGCGATCGACGAGCGGCGACGCCGCGGCGGCGCCGCCGGTGATGCCCTCGATCACGCCACGCGCGGCCGCGGTGTCGCCCTCGACGCGCGCGAGGAAGCGCGCGGACTCGGGCATGCGCAGGCGCAGCATCAGCACCGACAGCGCCGGCACCGTCCCGAAGCCGAGCACGATGCGCCACCGCAGATCCGGCGACATGTCGAAATGCTCGAGCAGCAGCAGCACGAGCGCGGCCCCGATCGCGCCGAAGCCCCACATCGCGCCGAAGCCGAAGCCGAGCTTCTTGCCGCGGTCCTTCTTGTTGGAGTGCTCGGCCATGATCGTCGGCGACAGCACGTAATCGGCGCCGACGCCGATGCCGAGCACGAACCGCATCGCGATCAGCGTCCAGAGATTCGGCGCGAACGCCTGCGCCGCCGCCATCGCCGCCATGATCGCGACGTCGATCCCGTAGAACCGCTTGCGGCCCTTCTGCGCGAGGAAGCCGAACAGCACCGCGCCGACCACCGAGCCGACGAGCGCCGAGCCGGCGAGCAGCCCGCTTTGCACGCCGCTGATCTTGTCGATGCCGAACGATGCGAGCACGGCCGGCAGGACGAGGCCGATCGACGACAGATCATAACCGTCGGTGAACACGCCCATGCCCGTCGTGAACATCGCGAGCAGGTGGAAGCGCGAGAACGGCTTCTCGTCGAGCTCGGCGAAGGCGTTGGTCTCCGGCACGGTCACTAGTATAGTGCGCGGGCATGGCCTCCGAAGTCGACCGGCTCGTCGAGCTCATCACGCAGCGCGTGCAGGAGCGCCTGGCAACGTCGTCCCCAGCTTCGGTGGCCGCGAAGCTCGCGGTGCTGCCGCGCGACCGCGGCGCGTGCGACGACGACACGGCGCCCGGCGAAGACTGCGCGAGCTGCGGCTCGTGCGTCGTGCGCCGGCCATGGTCGGTGCGCGCGATGGAGGGCGTCGGCGCCGAGCGCGTCGGCGCGCTGCCCGGCGTCGGCGAGGTGCCGGCCGATCTCGGCAAGCTCATCGATCACACGCTGCTCAAGCCCGAGGCGACGCGCGACGAGGTCGTGAAGCTGTGCGCGGAGGCCAAGAAGCATCACTTCGCGTCGGTGTGCGTGAACACGACGTGGGTGCCGTTGTGCAAGTCGCTGCTCGCCGGCAGCGACGTGATGGTGTGCGCGGTCGTCGGGTTTCCGCTCGGCGCGATGACGCCGACCGCGAAGGCGTACGAGGCGCGCGAGGCGGTGCGCCAGGGCGCACGCGAGATCGACATGGTCATCAACATCGGCGCGCTGAAGTCGCGCGACTACGAGACCGTGTTCGAGGACATCTGCCGCGTCGTCAAGGCGAGCGCGCCGGCGGCCGTGAAGGTGATCCTCGAGACCAGCGCGCTGACGCACGAGGAGAAGATCATCGCGTCGTCGCTGTCGAAGCTCTCCGGCGCGGCGTTCGTCAAGACGTCGACCGGCTTCGGCAAGGGCGGCGCGACCGTCGAGGACGTGCAGCTGATGCGCTCGATCGTCGGCGGCGAGCTCGGCGTCAAGGCCTCGGGCGGCGTGCGCACCGCCGAAGACGCGATCAAGATGGCCCAGGCCGGCGCGAACCGGATCGGCGCGAGCGCCTCGGTTGCGATCGTCACCGGCGCGAAGACCGACGGCAAGGCGAAGGGGTACTGAGGGCGGGGCATTGGGCTTTGGGCTTTGGGCTTTGGCCAGCGGAAGATCCTGATCCGGATCCAGAGCGGTCCGAGGTGCGACGGGATCCGGAATCGGAGCCAAAGCCCAAAGCCCAGGCATCGCCTAAAGGCGATGCTTGCTCTTCCGCCAGGGGCACTGGCCGCGCGTCGCGCGCACCTTGTCGACGTAGTTCAAGATCGCGGTGTCGAGCTCGTCGGTGTGCGCGCCGAATGGATAGGCGAACGCGGCCGGCTTGGGATAGCCGGCGTCGGTGAGTGCCTGGAGTGACGGCAAGACCTCGTCGTGGACGTAGGCGTCGACGCCGTGCGCCGCGACGTAGTCGACCGCGTTCTTGTGGCTCTTCGAGTGCGGCTCGATATCGTGGCCCTTGTCGAACAGCGCCTTGATCTCGGCGTGCCCGGCTTCCGGAATGTCCTGCCACTGCGACACGAAGAACGTGACGTGCGCGCCGTGCTTCTCGAACAGCGGCTCGGCTTCGAGCCAGTAGTCCGGCGCGGCGTCGTCGAACGCGAGCACGAGGCCGGGGTGCGGGCGATGCTGGTCGTCGGGCACGAGCTCGCGAAACGTGTAGTAGCGAAGACCGGCCTGGTCGGCCCAGGTCATGACCTCGTCGAGAAAGCCGAGCGACACCGTCGCGGTCGGCGTGTGCGCGTAGAGCACGAGCGCCCAGCCGCCGTCGCGCGCGGCTTCGATCTGCTCGTGGATGAAGCGCTCGTCGACCGGCGCGGTGATGTCGTCGAGATCGGCGGCGCACAGCACGCGCCGATCGTCCCAGTCGTAGCCGAGATAGTCGGGATCGGAATGCCGGCACGCGGCGAGCGCGAGCCACGCGAGCACGAGCCCGCGGGTCACGCGGGCAGCCGCGGTTTGACGTCGTGCAGCGCGGGCGGCGTCGTCGTGCCGCGGGCGAGCGCGTAGCGAAATAGCTTCTTCTCGGGGCGCAGCGCCGCGGCGCCGACCTCGCCGGACTTCGCGAGCGCGATGAACGCGAGCTGCGCGCCGGGGTCGGTCTTGACCTCGGGATGGTGCGCGACCACGCGCGCGAGCACGTCCTCGCACGCGCGCGTCGGCGACGCGCCGGCGCGCATGCGCTCGACGATCGCGAATGACGCCGCGTTCTTGATCGCGAGCTCGCCGATGCCGGTCGCCGCGGCACCGCCGACGTCGTTGTCGCAGTAGCTGCCGGCGCCGATCAGCGGCGAATCGCCGACCCGGCCGGCGAGCTTGCCGGGTAGTCCGCTCGTCGACACGACCGTCGCGACGTTGCGGTTCGCGTCGAGGCCGATCGCGCACACCGTGTCGTGGCGCTCGATCCAGAAGCTCTCGTGCTCGGCTTTGGCCCACTCGGCGCGCAGCTCCGGCGACATCAGCTCTTGCTCGACGAACCCGAGCCGCTTCGCGAACGCGTTCGCGCCGGCGCCCGCCAGCAGCACGTGCCTGGTGTGATCCATCACCTTGCGCGCGACCGAGATCGGATTCTTGATGCGCTCGAGCGCGGCGACCGCGCCGGCGCGATGGCCGCGGCCGTCCATGATCGCGGCGTCGAGCTGGACGACGCCGTCCTCGTTCGGCCAGGTGTTGTAGCCGACCGTGTGCACCGCGGGATCGTCCTCGACGATGTTCACGCCGCGCTCGAGCGCGTCGAGCAGGTCGGCGCCCGCGGCGAACTGCTTCTGCGCGGCGGTACACAGCTCGAGGCCGTAATCCCACGTCGCGATGACGACCGGCAGCTCGAGCTTCGCGCCGCCGCCCGCCCGGACCAGACGCGGCACGAGCGCGGCGGCGATCGTCGCGTCGCGCAGGAAGTCTCGGCGGCTGGGCATGACGCGGTCTTAGCAAACTTTGTAACAGCGAAGCGTGACGGCCCACTAATTGAATCGTCGGAATTGCCCGCACGGCGGTCATGCAAGCCACTCGCATCGCCGGATCGATCACGCTCGGCTCTCGGCTGTACGGCGCACCTCGGCTCGCCGACGCTGATGGTAGCCGGCGTCGCCCTGCTCGCGGCCGCCAACCGGTCCCAGAACGGCACCGGCCTGCAATGGCCCACTGCCGTCCCCTGAGTTACTGTGCGGGCGTTGCTGGCAGTCCAGCTCATCCGCAAGAAACGCGACGGCGGCGCGCTCGACGATGCCGAGATCCGCGCATTCGTCGCCGGCGTCACCGACGGCTCGATCCCGGACTACCAGGCCGCGGCGATGATGATGGCCGTGTTCTGGCGCGGCCTCGACGCGCACGAGCTCGCGACCTGGGCCGACGCGATGACGCGCTCGGGCGACGTGATCGACCTGTCGCGCGTCGCGCGCGCGAAGATCGACAAGCACTCGACCGGCGGCGTCGGCGACAAGATCTCGATCCCGCTCGCGCCCGCGGTCGCGGCGTGCGGCGTGGCGGTGCCGATGGTGAGCGGCCGCGGCCTCGGCCACACCGGCGGCACGCTCGACAAGCTGGAGAGTATCCCGGGGTTTCGCGTCGATCTACCGGTCGAGAGGTTCGCCGAGCTCGTCGAGTCGATCGGCTGCTGCTTGATCGGCCAGACCGCGCGCATCGCGCCCGCCGACAAGAAGCTGTACGCGCTGCGCGACGTCACCGCGACGGTCGAATCGTTGCCGATGATCGCGTGCTCGATCATGTCGAAGAAGCTCGCCGAGGGCATCGACGGCCTGGTGATCGACTGCAAGGTCGGGCGCGGCGCGTTCGTGAAGACGATCGAACGCGCGCGCGAGCTGTGCGTGATGATGCGCGAGATCGGGGGGCGTGCCGGCAAGCGGGTCACGTGCGTGCTGACCGAGATGGACGCGCCGATCGGCCGCACGATCGGCAACGCGCTCGAGATCCGCGAGTCGATCGAGGTGCTGCGCGGCGGTGGGCCGGCCGATACGCGCGAGCTGGTCGGCGTGCTCGGCGGCGAGATGCTCGTGCTCGGCGGCATCGTCCGCGATCCGGACGAAGGCCGCGCGCGCATCGAGAAGTCGCTGCAAGACGGCAGCGCGCTCGACAAGTTTCGCGAGATCGTGCGCGCGCAGGGCGGCGAGCCACGCGTGTGCGATAGCCCCGGGAGCGTGCTGCCGAAGGCGCAGACGCGCGAGCCACTCGCCTTGCCGGCCGGGCGCGTCACGGCGATCGACAGCGAGGCGCTCGGCATCGCCGCGCTCGTGCTCGGTGCCGGCCGGCGCACGAAGGAAGATGCCGTCGATCCGGCGGCCGGGCTCGTCGTCGACGCGTATCTCGGCGAGCTGATCGAGCCCGATGCGCCGCCGCAGATCATGCTGCATCATTCGCTGCCGGCGGCCGACGCGCGCGTCGCCGAGGCGCGACAGATGATCGAGCACGCGTTCCGGATCGAGCCGGCGGATCGGGCCTCGCCGCCGCCGCGCGCGTCGCGGATCCTCGAGGTGATGCGATGAGCCTCTACGACGACGTGCAAGCGGCCGCGGCCGCCGTGCGCGCGAAGACGGCGATCGTGCCGCAGGTCGGCTTGGTGCTCGGCTCGGGCCTCGGCGCCTACGCCGACGGCTTCACGCACGCCATGCGCGTCGACTACGCCGACATCCCGCACTTCTCGCGCTCGAGCGTGGTCGGGCACGCAGGCCGGCTCGTCGTCGGCGAGCGCGCCGGCGCGCGGTGCGTCGCGATGCAGGGCCGCGTCCACATGTACGAGGGCCACAGCGCGGCGACGGTCGCGTTCCCGGCGCGCGTGCTGATCGCGCTCGGCGCGAAGATCGTGATCGTGACGAACGCGGCCGGCGGCCTCGAGCCGAGGTGGCCGCCCGGCACGCTGATGCTGATCCGCGATCACATCGACATGCTGCGCGACCACGCGCTGCGCGGCGAGAACGATGACCGGCTCGGCCCGCGCTTCCCCGACATGACGCACGCGTACGCGCCCGAGCTGCGCGCGCTCGCGAAGGAGGCGGCGTCCGCGGCCGGCGTGCGACTCGAAGAAGGCGTCTACGTCGCCATGCCCGGGCCGACCTACGAGACGCCCGCCGAGGTCAGCATGCTGCAGCGGCTCGGCGCCGACGCGACCGGCATGTCGACCGTGCCCGAGGTGGTCGCCGCGCGTCACATGGGCGCGCGCGTCGTCGGCATCTCGTGCATCACGAACCAAGCCGCCGGCCTCAGCGGCGCGCCGCTCACGCACCAGGAGGTCACCGAGACCGCCGCGCGCGTGCGCAGCACGTTCGAGAGCCTGCTCGACGCGATCCTCGCGCAGCTCGTCGCGCGCGGCGAGCTCGCGTAGTCCGGCAGGCGTCCGCGGGTCGGCCACGCGCGGCCGCGTCGCGGACGATCGGACATCGCGCCGACGTGATCTCGCGCGTGTGCGCGCGGCACGTCGCTTGCTGCGCGCCGAGGGAGCAAAGGAGTATGCTCGTGGCGAAACGAACGGGTATGTCGCGACCGGCAACGAAAGCGGATCTGGAACAGCTCAGGACCGAGCTCAGGACCGAGCTCAGGACCGAGATTCGGACCGCGCTCGTGCCGTACGCAACCAAGCAAGACCTCGAGATCTGGGGGAGCGCGCTTTACGATCTGATCAAGGCCGGTCAGCGCGAGACCATCGCCACACTGTCCGCAGAGCTCGCGCGTCACGTCCAGGCCATCCAGGAAGCCACGCGCGCCCAGATCGCCGCGCTC
>DASXCY010000048.1:0-43378 GCA_036490935.1 Kofleriaceae bacterium
TCGCGCGCGAGCGGTGCATCGCGCATGCCTGGGGGAAGACGCGCTCGCGCGTTCTGCCGACGTCGCGGAGTGCGCTCGCGCTCGGGCGTGCGGGCGTGCAGGCGTGCGGGCGTGCGGGGCGTTGGACTTCGGACCTCGGGCCTCGGGCCTCGGGCTCCGGAATCAGTCCGAAATCCGAAGTCCGAAGTCCGAAGTCCGAAGTCCGTCCTAATTCGCCGTCGCACTCGCTTCGAAGGAGCGGATCACGGTCACCTTGATCTGGCCCGGGAACGTCATCTCGTCGGCAATCTGGTTCGCGATCTCGGTCGACATCTCGACGACGGCGAGATCGTCGACGTCGCGCTCGCGCACGTAGACGCGGAGCTCGCGGCCGCCGTGCACTGCGTGCGCGTGGGTCACGCCGCGGCGCTGCATGCCGATGCGCTCGAGATCTTCGACCTTCGTGCTGAAGCCCTCGGTCTGCTCGCGACGCGCTCCGGGGCGCGCACCGCTCATCGCGTCGGATGCGGCGACCAGGTATGCGTAGACCGAGTTGCACGGCTCGTCGGCGTGATGCGCGCCGATCGCGTTCGCGATCAGCTCGGGCTCGCCGAGCCGGCGCGCGATGTCGGCGCCGATCACCGCGTGGCTGCCCTCGATCTTGTGGGTCAGCGCCTTGCCGATGTCGTGCATGAGCGTCGCGCGGCGCGCGAGCTTCTCGTCGAGGCCGAGCTCGGCCGCCATCATGCCGGCGAGGAAGCTCGCCTCGACCGCGTGCAGCCACTGGTTTTGCGTGTAGCTGGTGCGGAAGTTGAGCGCGCCGACCAGCTCGACGATCTCGGGGTGCGCCTTCTGGATGTGCAGCACCTGGAACGCCTTCTTGCCGAGCGCGCGGATTTCCTGGCCGAGGTGCTCGCGCGCCTTGGTGGCCCACTCGTCGGGCGCGCGGCGCGCGTCGTCGATCGTCTCCGGCTTCTTGTCGAGTCGATGCAGCGCGCGCCGAACGACCTCGCGACCGACGCCGTCGAGGCCTTCGAGGCGCACGGCGTCCTTGTCGTCGTTGACGTGTAACTGGACGCAGGCGACGCGCTCGAGCGCGCCGTGCAGCGCGGAGTTGTCGGCGAGCAGCAGCGCGACGAGCTCGGGGCCGACGCGCAGGTTCGACCCCGCGCGCTCGGTCAAGAAGTGCATCGAGCTGCGCGCCGCGGCGATCTCCATCACGCGACGCGCCTCGCGATCGTACGCGGGATCGGCGACGGTCTGCTCGATCACGCGCACCGAGGCGGCGGCCTTCGCGCGCGCGTCTTCGATCCAGTGCGAGCCGAGCTGGCGGACGAGCTCGGCGGCGGCGACGCCGGCGCGCTGCTCGAGCTCGCCGCGCGCGGAGCTACGCTTGCGCTGGACATCTTGCTCGAGGCCGTGCGCGCGGTCGCGGCGCGCTTGCACGTCGCGCTGGATCGCGTCGACCGCGTCGTAGCGCGCATCGAGCGCGTCGTGCTCGCGCGCGAGCGCGGCATGTGCAACGTCGGCGGCGTCCTCGCGGGCCTGGGCCGTGGACTCGATCGCGGCGAGCTCGTCGTCGGCGGCCGCGCGGGTCTCGAGCACCTCGGTGCGCGCGGCGGTCTCGACGCGCCGGCGCTCGGCGGCAGCCTCGAGGCGCGCGGCCTCGACCGTCGCGGCGGCCTCACGCTGCGCCACGTCGACCGCGCGCCGCGCGATCCGATCGGCCTCGCCGCGCGCCGCCCGCTGCGCGAGCACGCCGGCGACGACGAGCGCCGCGAGTCCGGCGATCAGGGCGAGCAGCATGACGCCAGTCTAGCCGATCGGGCTTCGGGCTTCGGGCTTTGGCCAGCGTGACGGCAGCAGGTTTTTCTGGCCAAAGCCCGATGCCCGATGCCCGATGCCCGAAGTCTCACATGTCCTCCGGGTTCATCAGCCCGGTATCCTGCTGGCTGCCGCTGCCTTTGTGCCCGCCGTGCGGGCCGTGGCCGACGGTCGGCGTGTAGCCCGAGGCCGGCTCGCGCTCGAGCGGAACATCGACGACGCTGTTGCCGCTCACGATCACCTGCTTGGTCTTCTTGCGATAGCCGGGCAGGTGCAGCTCGAACGCGACCGGCAAGTCCGAGACCGGCAGCTCGAGCTTCGCGGGGGTTTTTCCGACGAGCTTCTTGTCGACCGTGACGTCCGCGCCGGGCGGCTCGCTGTCGATCTCGACGTTCGCGAGCGCGGGCCCGGGCGCGACCGGGCGGCGCGCGTCGGCGGGCGGAGCCACGGGAGGCGGCCTCGGCGGCGTCACCGTGTGCGGCGTGTCGGAGCCCGCCGCGATCGGCGTGGTCGGGTGCGCGTCGACCGCGGCGGCCGCGCCATGATCGTCGGGCGTGCGCCCGAACCACGCGACGGCGAACGCGCCGCCGCCGAGGCCGAGCAGAAGGCCGAGCACGAGCACGATCGGCCACAGCTTGCGCGGCGGCCGCGACGTATAGCCGAGCGGCGTCGCGATCCGCATGGTGTTCGTCTTCGGCGCGGTCGGCTTCGCGAGCTCGGGCGGGGGGCTCGGCGCGAAATCCGACGCGATCATCGTCTTGGCCGGCACGGGCGGCGCGCCGCCGGTGTCGAGCATCGTCTTCTGCGGCGCCGGCAGCGGCAGCCCCGCCGCGGCGACGCCACCGCCTGCACCATCTAGCATCCTGGTCTTCTGCTGCTCGGCGGCGAAGTGCATCACCGTCTTCGCGTCGGCCGGCGCCTCGCCGGGCCGGATCGAGCGCGCCGGCGCGATCGGCGGGCGATTACCGAGATAGCGCTCGGGGTCGAGCAGCGCCTCGCGCAGCGCGTTCATCGTCGGGAACCGCTGGTCGGGCGACTTCATCAAGCAGCGCAGCAGGATCTGCTCGACGCTCGGCGGGATCTGCGCGTTGTAGCCGCGCGGCGGTGGCGGCAGCTGCGTGACCTGCTTGACCAGGACCTCGCCCATCGTCTCGCCGTCGAACGGCAGCGCGCCGGTCGTCATCTGGAACAGCAGCACGCCGAGCGCGTAGATGTCGGTGCGGTGGTCGACGTTCGGCCGGCTCTCGCACGCCTCGGGCGACATGTACTGCGGCGTGCCGAGCAAGATGCCGGCCGCGGTCTTCACCGCCGAGCTGCCGCCGCCCGCGGTGAACATCTTCGCGAGGCCGAAATCGAGCAGCTTCACGAAGTCCGGATCGCCGAGCCGGTTCGTCAGCATCACGTTGTCGGGCTTGAGATCGCGATGGATCACGCCCGCAGCGTGCGCGGCGGCGAGCGCGTTCGCGATCTGCGCGCCGATGTGGAGCGCGCGCATGACGTCGAGCAGGCGATCCTTCGAGAGCAAGCCGGCGAGCGTCTCGCCCTCGAGATATTCCATGATGTAGAAGTGGTCGTTCTGCGGCGTGATGCCGAAGTCATGGATCTCGACGATGTGCTCGTTGCCGATCTTGTTGACGGCCTTCGCTTCCTGGAAGAAGCGCTGCACGACCTCCTTGTTGCCGGCGAGCTCGCGGTGGATCACCTTGAGCGCGACCTTCTTGCCGATCAGCGGATGCTCGGCCAGATAGACCGCACCCATCCCGCCGGTCCCGATCTTGGCCAGGATGCGGTAGTTACCGATCGATTGCCCGGCTCCGATCAACCGCTGACCATTCTAGCGCACCGTCAGCGCCGCGCGCAGAACTGGTCGTAATCGGCGAGCGCGATCGCCGCGCGGTCGACGCCCTCGCCGCAGGTGGGGCACCGCGGATCGCGGCGCAGCTTGAGCTCGCGAAACCGCGCTCCGAGCGCATCGTAGAGGACCAGCCGGCCGGCCAGCGGGCTACCGATGCCCAGCACGAGCTTGATGGCCTCGGTCGCCTGCAAGACGCCGACCGCGCCCGGCAAGACACCGAGCACGCCGCCCTCGGCGCACGACGGCGCCTCCTCGGGCGGCGGCGGTTGCGGGTACAGGCAGCGGTAGCACGGCGCGCCGGTCGCCGAGAACACGGTGAGCTGGCCCTCGAACCGGAAGATCGACGCGTGCACGACCGGCTTGGCCAGCTTCAGCGCGACGTCGTTGACGAGGTAGCGCGTCGCGAAGTTGTCGGCGCCGTCGATGATCACGTCGTACGGCGCGAGCAGCTCGAGCGCGTTGTGCGCGGTCAACCGCACGCGATGCTTGACGACCCGCACGTCGGGGTTGAGGCGCGCGATCGTCTGCTCGGCGCTGTCGACTTTCGGCACGCCGAGCCGATCGGTGCCGTGCAGGATCTGGCGCTGGAGGTTCGACGCGTCGACGACATCGTCGTCGACGATGCCGAGCGTGCCGACGCCGGCGGCCGCGAGGTACATCGCCGCGGGCGAGCCGAGCCCGCCGGCGCCGATGCACGCGATCTTCGCGGCGAGCAGCTTCATCTGCCCGGCGGTGCCGACCTCTGGCAACAGCGTGTGGCGCGAATAGCGCGTCATCTGATCCGCGCGCAGCGCGGTGGGCAGCTCCCACGGCTGGCCGGCGCGCTTCCATCCGGTGAAGCCGCCGGCGAGCGAGCGCACGTTCGTGTAGCCGAGCTCGGCGAGGGTGCGCTGCGCGAACAGCGACCGGTTCCCGCTCGCGCAGTACACGACGATCGCCGCGCCGCGATCGGTCGCGAGCTTCTCGATCCGCGACTCGAGGAACCCGCGCGGAATCCACGCCGCCCCGGCGATCGCGCCTTGCGCGTGCTCGTCGGCCTCGCGCACGTCGATCAGCGTGACGCGCGCGCGCTCGGCCACGAGCCCGCCGACGTCCAGCTCGGGCGTCGTCGCCCGCAACGCGTTCAGGAGGTCGTCGTAACCTGACATCGACGCGCAAGCCTACGCTCTCGGGCCGAAGCCCGAAGCCCGAAGTCCGAAGCCAGGCTCTTGCCATGACCCTCACGTGAGGGTAAGGTCGCCATCAGAATGTCCTCGCTAGCTGTCGTCAACAACGAGCCTAACGACCCCGCCGGACCGGAGTCGATGCTGAGCATCACCCAGATCGCGGCCACGAAGGTCAACGAGATCCGCTCGGCCGAAGGCATCGAGCCCACCATGGCGCTGCGCGTGCGCGTCGTCGGCGGAGGCTGCGCGGGCTTCTCGTACGATCTGTATTTCGACGAGCCGGCCGAGGTCGATCGCCAGTTCGAGGTCGAGGGCGTGCGGTGCATCGTCGACGAGATGAGCCTCATGTATCTGGTCGGCACCGAGATCGACTACGTCGAGGGCCTGCAGGGCGCTGGCTTCAAGTTCCAGAACCCGAACGTCAAGTCGACGTGCGGCTGCGGTAGTAGCTTCAGCGTGTGAGCGACATCGCCGCGGTCCTCGAGCGCGAGCTTCCCAAAGGCTCGGTGATCGGGCCCGGCCACGAGCGGCTCGACGACTACGGTCGCGACGAGAGCCCGCTGCCGGCGTTCTATCCGCCGGAGTGCGCGGTGACCTGCGGCTCGACCGACGAGGTCGCCGCCGTGCTGCGGATCTGCGCCGAGCGCGATGTGCCGATCACGCCGCGCGGCGCCGGCTCGGGCATGTGCGGCGGCGCGCTGCCGATCCGCGGCGGCGTCGTGCTGTCGACCGAAACGATGCAGCGCGTGAAGGAGATCGATCCGGCGGATCTCGTCGCGGTCGTCGAGCCCGGTGTCGTCACCGGGCGGCTGCAAGAGCAGGTCGAAGCGCAGGGCCTGTTCTACCCGCCCGATCCGGCGTCGCTCGAGTTCTGCTCGATCGGCGGCAACGCGTCGACCAATGCCGGCGGGCCGCGCGCATTCAAGTACGGCGTCACACGCGAGTACGTGCTCGGCCTCGAGGTCGCGCTCGTCGGCGGCGAGGTGCTGCGCTGCGGGCGGCGCACCGCGAAAGGCGTGACCGGCTACGATCTGGTCGCCGGGTTCGTCGGCACCGAGGGCACGTTCGGCGTGATCACCGAGCTGTGCCTGAAGCTGCTGCCCAAGCCGCCGGCTGCCGCGACCGTGCTCGGTGTGTTCGGCAACGTCGCCGCGGCCGGGCAAGCGATCAGCGCGCTGCTGCGCGGAGGGCTTCGCCCGCGCGTGCTCGAGCTCGCCGATCAGGGCTCGATCGACGCGATCCGGCCGAAGAGCCGCTACCGGTTTCCCGCGAGCGCCGGCGCGATCGTGCTGATCGAGGTCGACGGCGATCCCGACACGATGGCGATGCAGATGGAGAAGATCGGCATCGCGTGCGACGAGCTGGGCGCGCTCGACGTGCTCGCCGCGACCGAGGCGCCCGAGCGGCGCGCGATCTGGGAGGCGCGCCGGCTGATCTCGCCGGCACTGAAGGAAATGTACAGCGTGAAGGTCAACGAAGACGTGTGCGTGCCGCGCGGCCGCATCGTCGAGATGCTCGCGCGCGTCGATCGCGTGTCGGCCGAGACCGGGATTCGCACGGTCGTGTTCGGTCACGCCGGCGACGGCAACCTGCACGTCAATCTGCTCTCGCACGAGGACAAGCAGGATCCGGCGGTGCAGGAGAAGATGTGGGCTGCAGCGAAGCTGATCTTCGCGCACACGCTCGAGCTCGGCGGCACGCTGTCGGGCGAGCACGGCATCGGGCTCACGAAGCGCGATTACGTCGCGATGGAGCAGAGCGAGCAGCTGATCGAGTGGCAGCGCAAGTGGAAGGCGCTGTGGGATCCGCGCGGCTTGCTCAACCCGGGCAAGATGCTGCCGGCGCGCCGCGGCTGCAGCGAGTAGGCGTGGACGAGCTGGTAGCGGCGGTGCTCGGCGACACCCGGCGCGCCGCGCGCGCGGTCGAGTCGCTGCGCGAGCCCGAGTCGCCGGAGGGGCAGCAGGTCGCCGCCGCGTTTCCCGAGCTGGTCGCGCTCGCGCATCCGGCGCCGCCGCAGGTCGAGCACGACGCCGGCACCGACCGGCCGCTCCTCGATCACGCCGCGACGCGCATGCTCGGCCAGCGGTTCGCCGCGCTCGAGGCCGGCGACGCCGCGGGCTGGCCCGAGCTGTCGCGCGCCGCGTTCGACGAGCTCGCGCGGACCGCGCGCGGCGTGCTCGAGGCCGGCCTCGGTCCCGCGCTGCGCGCCGCGATCCTCCACCTCGACATCGCGAAGACCGCGAGCGAGCCGCACCGCGCGGCATGGCGAGCGCTCGGCATCGCGCTCGACGTCCATAACGAGGCCGCCGCCGCGATCCTGCGCGCGAGCCACCGCGACTGGGGCTTGCCCGAGCCGCACGCGCGGCTCGCGATCGCGTGGGTCGAGGCGCACGGGCTCGCGGGCCAGCACGTGCGCGGCGAGTGCCCGCTCGCGATGCTGGCGCCGTTTTGCGCCGCGGCGCGCGAGCTTCACCCGCTCGCGTTCGACGGCCTGCACGTGATCAACGCGTGCGACACCGCCGCCGTGCGCGCCGGGTTGTGCGACGACGTGCTGCTCGCCGCACTCGCGCGCGTGCGCGATCGCATGCGCGACGGCGCGCTCGCCGAGCCGCCGCTCGATCGCGCACGGCTCGCCGCCCGGCTGCGCGCGCTGCGCGCCGGCCGCGGGCGCGACGGCGAGCCGGCCGCGGCCGTCGCTGCCGCGGTCGCCGCGCTCGGCGACCTCGAATTCGCCGCGCTCGCACCGGCGCTCGCGACGTGTCAGCTCTGGTACTGCGAGGCCGCGACGAGCGCGCTGTCGCCCGCGGCGCAGCTCGGCGTGCTCGCCGCCGCGGTCGGTGCGGCGCGCGCACACGGGCTCGACGTCGCGCGGCCGTGGCACGCGCAGCTCGGCGCGCTCGTCGGCAAGCTCGCGGGCTACCGGCTGCGGCTCGTCGAGACCGCGCTCGCGCAGCGCTCGATCCGCGAGCTGCTCGCGGGCGGCGCGAACCTCGGCCCGCTCGGCGCGCTGACCGCGCGGCTCTCTGCCGGCGGCGGCCCCGACGCGGTCGTGCTCGATTACGTCGACAGCGCCGAGAGCGCCGCGCTCGTCACGCTGCTCGGCATCTACGAGACGCGCTCGTCGGCGGCGTTTCACCAGATGCTCAAGGCGCTGTGCGACCTGTACGGGCTGCGCAAGGATGACTTCGATCGCGTCGCGAACGAGGCGAGCTACCTCGCGTCGATGAACGCGGCGCGCGGCGACAAGCAACGCATGCTCGATCACGTGCGGCCCGGCAAGATCGTCGAGATCGGGCCGGGCGGCGGCGTCGTGCTCGACCTGCTCGAGACGCGGTTCGCCGATTCCGAGATCATCGGCGTCGATCTGTCGCGCGAGGTCGTCGCCGCGCTCGAGGCACGCGCGCGGGCCGGCCGCCACCGCTGGCGCGTCGTGCTCGGCGCGGCCGAGGCGCTCGGCGAGCTCGTCGGCGCCGGCACGGTCGACACCGTCGTGTGCTGTTCGATCCTGCACGAGGTGTTCTCGTACATGCCACCGCGGTTCTCGATCGACTCGGTCGCGTGCGTCGTGCGCGCCGCGTTCGCCGCGCTGCGGCCGGGCGGCCGGCTCGTGATTCGCGACGGCGTGATGCCACCGCCGGCGACGCGCCGGCTGCGCTTCCTCGCGCCCGACGCGCGCGCGACGTTCGAGCTGTACGTCGCGCAGTTCGAGGGCCGCCGCATCGAGTACCACGCGCTCGAGGTGGACCGCGTCGAGCTCTCCGCCGCCGACGCGATGGAATTTCTGTACACGTACACGTGGGGCCCGGCGAGCTTCCCGTACGAGGTGCGCGAGCAGTACGGCGTGATGACGTACGACGACTACGTCGCCGCGATTGTCGGCTGGGCCGGTCGCGCGCGCGTCGTCGAGCTGCCGCGCGCCGAGTGCAGCTATCTGCAGCCCGGCTATCGCGATCATCTCGCGGCCAAGATCGAGCTCACCGACGAACGCGACGTGCCCGCCGCCCTACCCGACTCGAACTGCCTGATCGTCGTCGAAAAGCTCTAGGCGTGCTGGCTCAGTCGGAGGCGTAGCGCCGGAACGTCACGACCAGATCGGTCAGCTCGCTATCGTGCCTGCCGTCGGTCGACAGCACGACCATCGCCTGCATGTAGCGCTTCATCGCGAGGGCCGGCCTCGCGTGTTGCGCGAGCGCGTCGCCCCACGGCGGGTGATCGGAGCAATCGGCCTGGTCGCACGTGCGCAAGAACACCTGCGCCGGCGCCCCGCCCGCACCGTCGTGCTCGTTCCACGTGAGGTCGTCGATCGCGTAGAGCGCGGTCGCGTTGTCGAGCACGTTCGAGGTCCACGTGCCGGTGTGCGCGAGCGAGTCGCCCGCGCCGGTCGTGTGGAGCGTGATGTACGCCGATTTCACGCTGCTCGCGCCGCCGGCGGCCTGGTCGTCGTAGATGCGCAGCGCCCACGCTCCGTCGGCCGGCCCGCCCACGAGGCTCGGGAACGTCGTCGAATTCGCGGTCTGCTCGACGAAGTCGTCGGCGTTATTCGCGAGCGTCCCGTCGTGATACTTGATCTGCACGCGCGTGCCGTCGGGCCGCTGCAGGTCGATGCCGAGCTGGTTCGTATGCGGCGAGTTGAGCTGGTAGCTGACGTCGATCGACGACACGAGCTCGCCGGCGAATCCCGAGACCGAGAGGTCGCACGTCGCGGTGTTCATCGTCCCGCCGTTATCGGGCACGCTGTGGTTCGCCAGATCCGCGCCCGTCGCGAGCCGATCGCCGGGCGGCTCGGTGCCGCGCACTGCGAGCTGCGGGATCGGCTGACCGACGACGAGCGCCGGATCCGAGCTCGCCGCGACCAGCAGTTCCAGATTCAGCGCGCCGCTCACCTGGTTGTAGTCGAGCTGGAGGTCGTTCCAGCCGACGTCGAGGGTCGTGCTCAAGGTCGACGTGGCGGCGTACACCGCGTCGCGCGTCCAGCTGTTCGACAGCGGCGGGCCGGACCCGACGACCAGCTGGTTGCCGTCGTCGCTCGCGACTTGAAACTGGTACGCGCCGGCGGTCGCGACGTAGACCTGGCCGGCCATCCGCATCGACCAGTCCTTCGCGCCGCCCCCCGAGCCATACGGCGCCGTCGCGAAGTTGTCGTCGGCGTACACCGGGAGGGCGACGAACCGCGACACCGGAAACCGGCCGCTCGCGAGCTGCGGATCGTTGGGGCCGCCGGCGAAGATCTCGTGCGCGAACACGTCGCGAAGGGTGCCCGCGATCCCGGCGCCGTCGGCGCGCATCTGGTTGCGCACGAGCGGCGCGCCGTTGACGAGCAGCGTGAACGCGCCCGTCGCGCTCGCCGACGACCAGCCGATGCGGATCGGGTGCCAGCCCGACGACGCGAGCGTCATCGTCACCGTGCTCTGGCCGCCCTGCGTGGCCTGGCCGAACCGCGTGTACGTGGTCGCGCCGACCTCGGCGAGGTCGACGAACGCGGCGTCGTCGGCGGTGAGATCGACCTGCACGGTGCCAGCCGGGAGGTCGACCTCGCCTTCGAGCCACAGCGTGAACGTGGTCGCGCCCGCCGGGTTGACGCCGTAATAGCTGAGCGTGGTGCCGGCGGCGAGGCTCGTGCCGCGCCACAGACCGGCCCCGGACGGCGTCGTGGTCGTCGTCTGGCTCCAGTCGAGCGACGGATCGGCGTGGGACCACAGCGCCGAATTCACGCCGTGCGCGAGCAGCCCGCCGTAGACGAACCCCGACGGCGTCAGCATGCCGCTGGGGTGGATCGCCATCTCCTGCGTCGTGTAGCCGGCGGTCGCCCAGTCCTGCGCGGTCACGAACTGCCAGGTGCGCACCTCGTGGCCGCCATCGTCGAACACCGGCGGCGAATCGATCGCGCCTCCATCGCCGATCGCGGCGCCGTGCTCGAATCCGCACGCCGCCACGACCAGCCCGATGACCGCGACCCGAAGCACTCGCCGTCATCGTATCGCGAATCACTCGGCCTTGACGAACGAGGTCACTTGCCAGACCCCGGCGCGTGCCTCGATCACGATCTGGTAGGCGCCGGCCGCGGGCTCGCCTGCCGGGCAGCGCACGCGTGCACCATCGGGCGCGCAGCCCGTGCCGAGCACCGCGGTCATCGCGTCGAATTGCGCCGGATCGGCCTGCCACATCGCCATCGCCATGTCGGCGCCGGTGCCACCGCCGAGGCTCCATACGATGTCATCGGCGAGCTGCGGGCGCAGCCCCGCGTAGTCGCGGCGCGCGAGCGTGTCCTTGAGCGCGGCGAGCCGCTTGGCCGCCTCGCCCGGGATGCCCTTGAACTCGCTCGGATCGGTTTTCGGCAGCTCCTCGGCGACCGGCTTGGTGTCGTCGTCTTCGTCTTCGTGCGCGGGCTTCGCGTACTGGCTGATCTTCTTGTAGATCGCGACCTGCAGCTGCTCGATGCGCGGATCGAGCCACGGCGGCTTGTTCGCGCCGTGCATCTCGACCGGCATCGCCGCGCCCGGGTCCCACTCCGACGCGTGGCCGATGACCTTGACGCGCCACGGCCGCCCGCCGATGACGCTGACGTCGAATCGAATGAAGTAGCGCTTGTTCGCGAGCTGCGTCGGCATGCCGCCGGCGGCGGCAGCCGGCGACATCATCGCGCCGGTCGGCGATACGCCCGGCATCATGCCGTTGGTCGGCAGCGTCATGCGCTGGCCCATGTCGCTGTCGTCGTTGGCGCCGCCGAACAGCACCTGGTGCCATGCAGTCTGGATGCGCCCGGGGCCGACGTTCTCGTCGAGCGTCGGGTACAGCGTGCGCGTCGCCTCGAGCGCGGCGGTGTACACGACCGTGAAGTCCGCGTCGTAGACGGAGTGCTTCGCGGCTTTGGTCTGCTGCGAGCCGCCGCACGCGACGAGCGCGGCGAGCGCGCAGAAGATGATACGGTCGCGGCGCGGCATGGCAGGCCTTCGGAATAGCACACCGCGAGCGCGGCGCGCACGGGCCTTGAAAATCGCCGAGCTCCTCGGGGACAAATGGCCCGACGCGGTCTGCGAGCTCGATCACGCGAATGCCTACGAGCTGCTGGTGGCGACCATCCTGTCCGCGCAGTCGACCGACAAGATGATCAACACGATCACGCCCGCGCTGTTCGCGAAGTACCCGGACGCGGCGGCGCTCGCGAAGGCCGATCCGGCGGCGCTCGAGACGATGATCAAGTCGTCGGGGTTTTTCCGGAACAAGGCCAAGAGCCTGCTCGGCATGGCGCGCGCGGTCGTCGCGCAGCACGGCGGCAAGATTCCGAGCACGATGGAGGAGCTGGTCGAGCTGCCCGGCGTCGCGCGCAAGACCGCGAACGTGGTGCTCGGGACCGCGTTCGGCAAGAACGAGGGCGTCGTCGTCGACACCCATGTCGCGCGGCTGTCCGAGCGCCTCGGGCTGACCGGCCACACCGATCCGCAGAAGATCGAGCGCGATCTGATGGACGCGCTGCCGCGCGAGCAGTGGACGAGCTTCGCGCATCGCCTGATCTGGCACGGCCGTCGCGTCTGCCTCGCGAAGAAGCCGGATTGCGAGCACTGCACGCTGGCGCCGGTGTGCCCGAGCGCGTTCATGCTCGCGGATGGTCGTACTCGATCGAGCACGAGCACGCGGACGAAGAGGTAGAGGCGAGCATGACCCCCATCGTCGGCATCGGCGCCTTCATCTTCGACGCGGACGACCGCGTGCTCGTGATCGAGCGCGGCCACCCGCCCGGCGAGGGCCTGTGGAGCGTGCCCGGCGGCCGGCTCGAATTCGGCGAGACGCTCGCGCAGGCGGTCGCGCGCGAGGTGCGCGAGGAGACCGGCCTGATCGCCGAGGTCGGGCCGCTCGTGTGCGTGATCGAGCCGATGAGCGACGACCATCACTACGTCATCCTCGACTATCTCGCACGCGTCGTCGGCGGCGCGCTCGCCGCAGGGCCCGATGCCGAGGGCGGCGGGCTTCGCCCGACGCCCGGGGACGACGCGCGCGCGGCGCGGTTCGTACGCGACGACGAGCTGGCCGCGCTGCCGCATACCGACGGCCTGCTCGACGTGCTCGCCCGAGCGCATGCTAAGAACGCCGCGTGGCGCACGTCCAGCTCCCGCTAGCCGCCGCGCCGGTCCGGCGCGCGGACGTCGACGACGCGCACTGGCACGACTGGCGCTGGCAGCTCGCGCACATGCTGACGAGCGCCGACGAGCTCGCGCGCGCGGTCGCACTGTCGCCCGACGAGCGCGCGGGCCTCGCGGCGAGCGCCTCGTTGTTTCGCGTCGGCATCACGCCGTACTACGCGAGCCTGATGGATCCGGTGCACGCGAGCTGCCCGATCCGCATGCAGGCGATCCCACGCGCCGACGAGGCCGACGTACGCGCCGAGGAGCTGCGCGATCCGCTCGGCGAGGACACGCACAACCCGGCGCCGTCGATCGTCCACAAATATCCCGATCGGGTGCTGCTGCTCGTCGTCGATCGCTGCGGCATTTATTGCCGGCACTGCAACCGGCGCCGGCTCGTCGGCGGTGACGAGCCACCGACGACCGCGGACCTCGAGGCCGGGCTCGACTACATCGCCCGCACGCCGCGCGTCCGGGACGTACTGCTCTCCGGCGGGGACCCACTCTTGCTCTCCACGCGCCGGCTCGCGTACTTGCTCGGCCGCCTGCGCGCGATCCGCCACGTCGAGACCATCCGCATCGGCACCCGGCTGCCGGTCGTGTGCCCGATGCGCATCGACGACGAGCTGTGCGCGGCGCTGCGCGCGCATCACCCGCTGTTCGTCAACACGCACTTCAACCACGTCAAGGAGCTGACGCAGGAGGCGCGCGCCGCATGCGAGCGGCTCGCCGATGCCGGCGTGCCGGTCGGCAACCAGACCGTGCTGCTGCGCGGGGTGAACTCGTCGGTGCGCGCGCTGCGCGCGTTGATGCGCGGGCTGCTGCGCGCGCGCGTCCGCCCGTATTACTTGTTCCAGGGCGACACCGTGCTCGGCACCGATCACCTGCGCACGCCGGTCGAGACCGCCCAGGAGCTGTATCGCGGCCTGCGCGGCTGGATGAACGGCATGGCCGTGCCGATGCTCGTGCTCGACGCGCCGGGTGGCGGCGGCAAGGTGCCGATCGTGCCCGACTACATCGAGTCGCTCGACGCGGATCGCGTCGTCGTGCGCACGTACCGCGGCGCGCGCGTCGAGTACCCGCAGCCCCGCGCGCGCGATTGCACGGTGCCATACGACGAGGTGTGGTTCGCCTGCGAGCCGGCCGACGACGATCGCGAGGGCTCGACGTGAACCTCGTCGCGGTGGCTCGCGAGCTCGGCTTCGCGCGCGCCGCGATCGTGCCGATCGAGCCACCGCGGCGCCACGAGCTGTACGCCTCCTGGCTCGCGCGCGGCATGCACGGCGAGATGGCGTACCTCGCGGCGCCGGCCCACCTGTCGGCGCGTGGCGACTTACGCGAGCTGCTCGCGGAAGCGCGCGCGCTCGTTGTCGTCGCGCTGGCGTACGAACGCGCCGAGCCGCAAGGATTGATCGGTTTGCGCGGCCGCATCGCCCGCTACGCGCGCGGCGACGACTACCACCTCGTCGTGCGCGACAAGCTGGTCGCGCTCGCGGATCGGCTCGCGGACGAGCTCGGCCGGCCGGTCGCCGCGCGGCCGTGCGTCGATTCGGCGCCGATGCTCGAGCGCGAGTGGGCCGAGCGCGGCGGGCTCGGCTTCGTCGCGAAGAATACGATGCTGATCGCGCCCGGCCTCGGCAGCTACGTCGTGCTCGGCGAGTTGCTCGTCGACGTCGAGCTCGCCGCGACCGCGCCTGCCGAGCCGCCGAAGCCGCGCTGCGGCAGCTGCCGCGCGTGCCTCGACGCGTGCCCGACCGGCGCGTTCAGCGACGCCTACGTGCTCGACGCGCGCCGTTGCATCTCGTACCTCACGATCGAGCACCAGGGTTCGATCCCGCGCGAGCTGCGCGCCGCGATCGGCACGTGGGTGTTCGGCTGCGACGTGTGCCAGGAGGTGTGCCCGTTCAACGCCGGCGCCGGCGAGCCGGCCGGGTTGCAACCGCGCTCCGCCGAGCACGCCCTGCCCGATCTCGTCGCGCTCGCCGCGCGCGGCGCGAATCAGCTGCGGCAATTCGTCAAGCGCACCGCGATGCGACGGGTGTCGCGCGAGGTTCTGCTACGAAATGTCGCGGTCGCGCTCGGCAACACCGGCTCGCCGGACGCGATCCCCGCGCTCGCGTCGCTGCTCCAGCACGCGTCGCCGCTCGTGCGCGGCCACGCGGCGTGGGCGCTCGGCCAGCTCGGCGCGGCCGACGTGCTCGCCGCGTACGACGACGCCGATCCCGACGTGCTCGCCGAGCTCAGCGCAGCTCGAGAAACTGCGGCGACGCGACGAAGCTCGCGACCGACTTGATCTGCGCGTCGTTGAGCGCGTCGACGAACGACGGCATCAGCTTGTTCGGGCTGCCGTCGCGGATCTGCTTCTCGACCAGCTCGGGCGTGATCCGCGCGCGCAGCTCGGGCGAGGTCAGGTCCTTCACGCCGATGCTCGCGACCATCGCCGCGGCCGGTTTGCCGCGCGTGCCGTGACACCGCGCGCACGCCGACTCGAACACCTGCGCGCCGCCCTTCGCATCGCCCGCGAGGTCGCCGTGGCACGCGGCGATCGCGGCCGCGAGCGCGAGCCAACCGTGGCGCATGCCGCGGTGTGCCACCCGGGCGTGCTATCGTCAACCCGCCATGACACGGGTGTGGTTCGTTCTCGTTGCGGCCGCGGCGTGCGGCGGCCCGCAGATCCCGCAGCACAACGGCTATCGCCCGAATGCCAAGCCGTGGAAGAAGGCCAAGGTCCTCAAGTTCGACGACAAGGGCGACGCCAAGGCCGAAGGCGATCTGTCGTACGCCGAGTACAAGCGCTCGGCCTGGTACGAAGCCGATCTGCAAAGCCCCGGCGATCTCGTCATCAAGGTCGATGTCAACCCGCCGGGCGATGCGGTCGACGACAACTTCGATCTCGGCATCGAGGCCCTCGATCCCGGGGATCACATGATCCAGCGCAAGGATCTCAACGAAGGCGATCAGCAGAACGAGCAGCAAAAGTCGCTCGCCCTCGATCGCCTCGCCGCCGGCAAGTACCTCATCCACCTCTATCTGCAGGATCGCCGCGACACCGCCGATTTCGTGCTGCACGCGTCGTTCAAGTCGGGCAAAGCGCCCGACGCGCAGAGCGACTTTCCGTCGCAGGTCGCGTTCCTGCCCCCGCTGCCGCTCGTGCCGATCGACGACGACACGCCGAAGTCGTACCGGCCGCCGCCGCCGACCATCATCACGCACACGCCGCATCACGGCGGCACGCACATGCCGCCGCCCAAGCACGAGGACAAACCGGCCGTGAAGCTCACCGCGCGCATCATCGGCATCTCCGCGGTGTCGGGCGGCACGCAGATCACGCTCGCGAAGGGCACCGCGAACGGCGCCACGACCGGCATGCCGGGCTCGATCAACGGCGTCCCCGGCAGCTCGTTCACGCTCGCGGCATGCAACGACCACACGTGCACCGCGGTCGTGAAGGTCAGCCCCGACGCGCTGAAGTCCGGCCCCGACGTGACGATCGGCCAATGATCGAGCGCTGACGTCTTGAATCGCCGGCTCCTCGGCAATAACATCACAGTTATGCTCGGGAAATTGGCGGGGGCCGTGCTGGGTCTCTGCATTGGAGTTTCGGTTACCTTGGCAGTGACCTCGTGCGCGGCCAGCGTCTCGCAGAACGCGCGCACCGGCGACGACGGCAAGGAAAAGGGTGCCAAGCCGATCACGCTCGATAACGGCGAAGGCAAGGCCAAGGGCATCGTCACCTATCCCGGCGGCGATCGCGTCGACTGGAAGCTGATCGAGCTGCCCGAGAAGACGATGGGCACGCTGAGCTTCGAGCTCAAGTGGGTGCCACCGCGGCCGGGCCTGCAGCTGTCGTTCGACGTGTTCGACGAGTGGGGCCAGGAGATCGTGCAGTCGAAGAAGCAGGGCAAGGGCCGCAAGGTTCGCATCCGCACCGCCGAGATCGAGCGCGCGGTCGGCAAGTACTACCTCCGCATCTACGCGGTGAATCGCGGGGACGCCGGCAAGTACACGATGACGGTCGACTTCAAGGCGGGCGACGGCATCATCGACTGGGCCAAGATCGACATTCCGGATCCGCCGCGGCTCGCCGCCGTGCCGGTCGAGATCGAGGCGTGCGACGACTTCAACTTCGATCCCAAGAAGCCCGAGTGCCGTACGTTCTGCCCGGCGGCGAACGCGCCCCCGGGCTGGCCGCCATGCGCGAGCAAGTGCCCGGACCCGCCGGATCCGGCCAAGCAGGCGTGCTGGGACAAGGTGTGCCCGGCGCCCCCGACCACCGCGTCGAAGATGTGCATGTCGAACCCGAAGAAGTACTTCCCGCCGTGCCCGAGTCCGACGACGATCGACCCCGATAATCCGAACTGCCCGAAGAACGCACCGCCGATCTCGACGCGCGTCGTCGACATCTCGCAGCAGGGCAACGACGTCCTCATCACGCTGCCGGTCGGCAGCGAGCGCGGCGTCACCACCGACTGGAAGGGCACGCTGCTGCGCGGCGACTCGACCGACGCACTCGACGGCGGCGAGATCCAGATCGTGCGCGTCGCCGCCAAGCAGACGCTCGGCAAGGTCCACCTGACGCCCGATCAGGTCAACCGCAACCTCAAGGCGAAGCTGACGCCTCCGGCGAGGTAGCGGCGCGATGCAGCAAGATCCCTTCGTCGGCAAGGTCATCGACGGGCGCTACGAGATCCAGCAGCGCGTCGGCGAGGGTGGCATGGGCGTCGTCTACAAGGCCCGCCAGATGTCGATCGACCGCATCATCGCGCTGAAGATGCTGAACCAGCAGATGCAAGGCGATCAGCAGTGGGTGCAGCGCTTCTACAACGAGGCGAAGGCGTGCTCGCGCCTGCAGCACCCCAACACCATCCGCATGTTCGACTTCGGCCAGACGCAAGACGGCCGGTTGTTCATGACGATGGAGTTCCTCGACGGCATCTCGCTGCGCGACGCGCTCCAGCGCGGCCCGCTCGCGCCGCAGCGCGTGGTGAAGATCCTGATCCAGTGCTGCGCGTCGCTCGCCGAGGCGCACTCGATCGGCATCATCCATCGCGACATCAAGCCCGATAACGTGTTCCTGCTGAACATGGCGGGCTCGCCCGACTTCGTGAAGCTGCTCGACTTCTCGGTTGCCAAGCTGCTCGAGGGCGACCGCATGAAGACGCAGGCCGGCGTCGTGTTCGGAACGCCGCAGTACATGTCGCCCGAGCAGGGCCGCGGCCTGCCGCTCGATGCGCGCAGCGACCTGTACGCGCTCGGCGTGCTCGCGTTCGAGATGCTGTCGGGCAATGTCCCGTACAACGACGACAACGCGATGACGGTGATCCAGATGCACCTGCACGCCGCGGTGCCGCCGATGCCGGACTCGGTGCCGTACTCGGTGCAGCAGATCGTGCGGCGCGCGATGGAGAAGGATGCGGCGCGGCGCTACCAGTCGTCCGGCGAAATGATGCAGCACTGCCAGCAGGTGTTCGCCGAGCTCAACGGCGGCGGCGTCGCGGTCGGCGCGGGCGGCGTGCCGCGCACCATGATCGCGTCGAACCCGCAGCAGCTGATGGGCCAGCCGGCACCGGGCCAGATGCCGGGCCAGATGCCCGGCATGGGCCAGCCGTACGGCGCTCCGCCGCAGATGAGCGGGCTCGCGCCGCAGCCACAAGGTGGCTATGCGCCGCAGGCGAAGACGATGATCGCCCAGAGCCCGTTCCAGGGCGGCCAGATGCCCGGCCAGATGCCCGGCCAGATGCCCGGCCAGCCGCAAGGCGGCGGCTTCCAGCAATCGTCGCCGATGCAGAAGACGATCGTCGCGGGCATGGCGTCGCAGATTCCCGGCCACCCGATGGCGATGGGGCCGCAGGGCACGCCTCAACAAGGCTTTCCGCCGCCCGGCCAGCCGCAAGGCTTCCCGCCGCCCGGCCAGGCGCCGGGCGGTGCGCCGAACAAGACGGTGATGCTGCAGGCGAGCGAGGGCTTGGTCTCGG
This sequence comes from Kofleriaceae bacterium, assembly GCA_036490935.1. Classification (GTDB taxonomy): domain Bacteria; phylum Myxococcota_A; class Polyangia; order Haliangiales; family Haliangiaceae; genus JABFXX01. Next base: position 18,920 of record DASXCY010000048.1, read on the forward strand.
TGGCGCGCAGCGGCGGTCAGGTTGCGCCAGCGACCGGCGCGGCCGCGGCCGGCACGAGCGTGCAGCAAGGCGCGTCGACGCTGTTCTGGATCATTTGTCTGGTGATGGGGATCGCGGTCGGGGTGCTCGGCTACGTCATCGTTCTTCACCTCTGAGCCGCCATGGCGCCCGACGACGATTCCGGCGACCCCAAGATTCGAGACCTGCTCGGGACCTCGTCCCTCGAGCAGGTCGTCGACGAGGCGACGCGCAAAGAGCTCGAGAAGTGGTTCGGCCTGCCGTCGTTCGCCGAGCTCGAGGATCGCGCGCCCGAACCGGTCGACGAGGAGATGCAGGCGGTGCGCGAGCGCCGAGACAAGGCGATGGCCGCGGTCGATCCCGCGCTCGTCGAGCGGCTCCGATTCTGGGCGGAGGTGAACCCGGAGACCCTCCTCGAATTCGAACCGACGATCGACGTGCACGTCGACCCCGGCATCTCGCAGTTCGACGAGTCGATGGCCGAGCGCGTCGCGGTCATCGGCGAGGAGCGCGAGGTCGAGATCTCCGACGAGCTGCGCGAAGACCTGAGGGAGTGCGTGCCTCAGGCCTTGCTGCGCGACCTGCACCGCCCCGAGACGTACTTCGAGAAGCTGCTCGAGCTCGTCGATCCGCTCGCCGACGAGCGCGTCGATGCCTCCGCGGTGGTCGCCGAGGCGGTGCGCGAGTCGCACCGCCTGCCCCCTCCCCCCAAGTCGGCGCTCGCCGAGTCGCGCGAGCTGATCGCCGACGTCCGCCGCCTGCGCCACCGGAGCTGGCCGGAGCTGTTCGATTCGCTGAACCTGGCCAACAGGAAGGTCTCGGCGTGACGCGCGTATCACGTAGCGGGGACACTTGCCCGTGATCGAGCCGCGCCAGATACCGGTCGAGCGCTACCTGCTGCGCGCGGTGGGTCGCACCGATGTCGGCGCGCAGCGCACGCAAAACGAAGACGCGATGTACTACGACGACTTTCTCGGCGTGTACGTCGTGTGCGACGGCATGGGCGGGCACGCGTCGGGGCAAGTCGCGTCCGATATCGCGATCCGCACCATCGTGCACTCGCTCAAGACCGGCGATCCGCCGGCCGCGCCCGGCGTCGACCCGCTGGTCGCCGCGATGAAGGCGGCGAACGCGGCGGTGTTCCAGCGCTCGCTCAGCGATGCGACCTGCCACGGCATGGGGACGACCGCGGTCGGCCTGCGCTTCGAGGAGCACGTGGTCCACATCTGCCACTGCGGCGACTCGCGCGCGTATCTGCTGCGCCAGGGCATGCTGCAGCAGATCACGCGCGACCACTCGCTGCGCAACCTCTACGCGGACCGGCCCGACCTCGTCGGCACGCTGGGGCCTGCGACCTCGAACGTGATCATCCGTGCGGTCGGCCTGGATGCGACCGTCGAGATCGAGCACAACCAGATGCTCCCGGAGCACAACGACATCTTCCTGCTGTGCTGCGATGGTCTCTCGGATCTCGTCGATGACTGGATGATCCGCGAGATCATGACCTCGGGCGACGCACTCGAGGTCGTCGCCGAGAACCTGATCCGCGCCGCCAACAACAACGGCGGCACCGACAACATCACCGTCGTGCTCGCCCAGGCGTTCGTCGACCCGCTGTGGGTCCCGCAGCACGCCTACGCCCAGCAAATGGGCGGCTACTAGCCTAGTGGAGCCGAATCCGCCCGGTGATCAAGCTATCGCCGGGCGTCTCGTAGAGGTAGCCGCCGCCCTCCGCCATCACCGTGCACGCGCCGTCATCGCCGTGACCGAACGGTAGCGCGGGCAGGGCCGTCCATACGTTGTTCGTGATGTCGTACGAGTAAAACGAGGTATTGCTGTCATTGGTATCGCCAGCGGCATACAGGTGGCCGTGGCGGTCCCCGCAGAACGCGTCGTTCATCCCGCCGCCCGGGTTCGAGGCGAGCGCGACGACCGCGCCGGTGGCCGGATTGTACGAGTACAGGTTGGGCGCGACGAAGTTAGGCGCGACGTAGAGCAGGCCCGTGCCTTCGTCGAACGCCAGGTGGGGCTCCTCGTAGGAGGTGGTGCCCAGGATGGTGGTCGCGACATAGGTCACGCTGCCGCCGGCGACCGTGTCGTAGATGGCGACCTCGCCGGCCTGGGTGAATGAATAGATCTTGCCGGTGGTGTCGTGCGTGGTGCCCGCCTCGATGTTGGCGTGCACGCCGCTGGCGACGATGGCGGTCCACGTGTCCGTCGGAATGTCGTATTCGAGCACCTCCCCGGCGCCGATCGCCCAGAGCGCGTTGCCGACCCACGCCATGCCCGGCCAGTCGTTCAGATTGACCGGCGCCGGGGACAAGGTCGTGAACGCGTCCGTCGCGCGGTCGTAGCGAACGAGACTCGTGCCGTTGAGCAGGTAGTAGCTGGACTGGTCGGCAGGCGTGTAGTCGCTCGCGCCCGGCGCCTCTTCCGTGCTGGGCTGTGCGGCCAGCGTCTCCCACCCGAAGGTCGGCACGCACGCGCCGAACGAGCAGCTATTGAGCAGGTCGCAGGCATTGCCGCACGTACCGCAGTTGTCGACGTCGGTGGTCGTGTCGGTGCAGAACATCTTGCTCGTCGCCGGGTCCGTGCAGGCCGAGAACGGCGCGCCGCACGTCGCGGCACACGCGCCCGCCGTGCACGCCGCGCCGCTGTCGCACGCGCTGCCGCAGCCGCCGCAGTTCGCGGTGTCGGTCATCGTGTCGACGCACGTGCCGCTGCACAGCATCCCGCCGGTGCCGGCACACGAGCACGTGCCCTGCGAGCAGGCCTGGTCGGCCTCACAGGTCGTGCCGCACGCGCCGCAATTCTCGACGTCGGAGTTGGTATCGACGCACACGTCGCCGCATCGCATCAGCGGCGGCGCGCAGGAATGGGCCAGATCGACGTTGCCACACCCGAACGCCGCGACCACGAGCGCCAACAGTCCAAGATAGCTAACTCTCATCTTGCACAGAATCGCCCGATTTGCCCATCGGCGTCAAACCGACCGAGGGATCAGTGAAGCTGCAGGCGAGCGGTGTTCGAAACCCCGCTGCAGTCGCCCGCGACGAAGTAGAGAAAGCCATCGACGACGGCGCAACCGCCGCAGTTGCCTTCATCGAAGGGCAGCGCCGGCAAGCTCGACCACGCGTTGTTCATGATGTCGTACGTCAGGTAGGTCGTGCCGCTCGAGTCGCCGGCGGCATACAGGTGGCCGGCGCGATCGCCGCAGAACGCGTCGTTCATCTGGTTCTCGGGAATCGACGCGAGCGCCGCGGTCGCCCCCGTCGTCGGGTTGTACGAGAACAGGTTCGGCAGTCCGTACGACGGCGAGATCAACAACAAGCCGGAGGTGTCGTCGAACGCGACGTGGGGCTCCGAATAGGAGATGCCCGTCAGGATCGACGTCGCGACGTAGGTGACGCTGCCGCCGGCGACCGTGTCGTAGATCGCGACCTCGCCGGCGCTCGTGAACGTATAGATCTTGCCGCTCGCGTCGTGCGTGGTGCCGGCTTCAGTGTTGGCGTGTACGCCCGTCGCCACGACCGCGGTCCACGTATCGGTGGCGATGTCGTACTTCTGTACCTCGCCTCCGGCGATCAGCCACAACGCATTGCCGACCCGCGCCATCCCGGCCCAGAAGTCGACGCTGATCGTCGGCCCGGTCAGCGTCGTGTACGTGTCGGTGGCCTGGTCGTAGCGAACGAGGACCTGGTCCTCGACCAGGTAGTAGCTCGTCTCGCCCGCCGGCGAGACGTCGCTGGTGCCGGGGGCCGCCACGGTGGCCGGCGCTTGCGACACCGGGTCCCAACCAAAGGTCGCCACGCACGTGCCCAGCGAGCAGGTGCTGAGCAATGGACACGCGTTCCCGCACGTGCCGCAGTTCGCGAAGTCGGTCTGGGTGTCGGCGCAATAGGTCTTGCTCGTCGCCTGGTCGGTGCAGCTCGTGAACGGCGCGCCGCAGGTGGCGGTGCACGCGCCGGCCGTGCAGATCGATCCGCTATCGCACGCGCTCCCGCAGCCGCCGCAGTTCGCGGTGTCGGTCGTCGTGTCGACGCAGCTGCCGCCGCACAGCATCGCGCCGCCGCCTCCGCACGTGCACTTGCTCGCCGAACAGCTCTGATCGGCCGCGCACGTCGTGCCGCACGCGCCGCAGTTCTCGCCGTCAGCGGTCAGATCGACGCAGACGTCTCCGCATTGCGTGAGCGGATCCGCGCACGGGTTGTTCAGCGAGACCTTGCCGCACCCGAGCGCCACGACAACGAGCGAAGCTACGCCAAGATAGGTAACTCTCATCCTTCACAGGATCGCCCGATTCGTCTATCGGCGTCAAACCGATCGCGCGGTTTGCGCGGCGCGGCGGAGCTGGATCGCCATGTCGGCATACCGGCCGAGTCGCGCGTACACGCGGGCCAGCCCCGACGCGACGCGAGCCTCGAAGCCCGGCGTCTGCGCGGCGGCGTTGAACGCCTCCTCGGCGCCGAAGAAATCGCCGCCGAGCACGAGCACGTCGCCGAGCGTCGCGTGCATCGCCGCCGCCGAGATGCGCGACGACGCGCGCGGGATCCCGGCGCGCAGTACCGTGGCCGCCCGCGGGCAATCGCCGGCCTTCGCGAGCGCGACCGCATACGCGACGCGCGCGTCGCCGAACTGGGGTGCGAGCTCGATCGCCGCGCGCAGCGCTTCCTGCGCGCTCTCGAGATCGCCGCCGGCGAGCGCCTGGCGGCCGCGCTCGTAGTAGCGACGCGCGACCGCGCTCACCTAATCGAGCTCCAGCAGCGAGAACCGCGCCGACGCGTCATCGCCGCCTTCGGGCTTGTCCTTGGCATCGGGTGCGGCCGGCTGGGCCGCCGGCGCGGGTTGCCCTGATGCAGGCTGCGCCCCTTCGGCCGCCGGTGCCGGCGCCTGGCCTTCACCGCTCGGCCGACCGCGCAGCGACAAGCCGCGCACGGGGGGTGGAGCGCCGGCGGGCTGCTGTGCCGGCGCCGGCGCCGCCTGCGCCGGCCGCTGCTGCAAGGTGGTCTCGACGACGCGCACGCCGGCGGCGGGGCGTGGCAGCTCGGCGGCGGGTGCCTGGAGCGGCTGGCGCCCCGCGATCAGCGGCTGCATCACACCGCCGACGCGCACGCTCACGTGGTCCCCATCGACCGTGAACATCTGCAGCTCGGCGTGATCGAAGCGCGTCTGCAGCGCCGAGATGATCTGCGCGAACGACGCGCCCTGGAGATCGGCGAGCGTCTCGGCCTGGTGCACGAGCATCGGCGGCGGCCCCTCGACGACGTACTCCTTCACCACGAACGTGAGGATCTCGAGCAGCGTCTCGCGATCCAGCTCGGCGAATGCCTCGCGCACGTGGCTCGCGATCTCGCGCAAATCGGGACGGGACGGCATCGCCTTAAGCGTAGCTCCTAATACGTCGCTCCGTCGAGGTCGATGCCCGTCGTCTCGCAGCCGACGAGCCGCGCGCCGGTCAGGTCGGCCGAGGCGAGGTTGACCCCGCGCAGGTCGCAGCGGACAAACACCGCGTTACGGAGCACGGCCCCGTACATGTTCGCACGCTGAAAATCGACCTCGAACAGCGACGCGCCGGTCCAGTCGCTGCGCGACAGCGACACGGTCGCGTGCTCGTAGCCTTCGAACCTGCACTTGATCAACACCGCGCCGGCGAAGTCGGCCGAGTACAGCTCGCTCTCGTGAAACGTGCAGTCCTGCAGGCGCGCCCGATGGAACCGCACGCGCGCCATGCGCACCGGCCCGAGCTCGCAGCGGAGCAAGTGCGCGCCGCTCAGGTCGAGCTCGGTGAGGTCGCAGTCCTTCGCGCGCACGCGATGCCACAGCGCGCCCTTCCACTGCGACGCGCGCAGATCGCTCTGGCGTAGCTCGGCGCGCTCGAGCCGGCTCTCGTCGCCGTCGCAGCTGCGCAGATCGAGGCGCTCGAGTGTCACGCCGTCGAGATCGACCGCGCGCAGCCCCACCGATTGCGCCGCGAAGCCCGCGATCGTGCGCCCGGCGAGCTCGTCCTCGGCGACCAAGCGCTCGAGCTGCACGCGAGACTGCACGACCCCGGCATCGGCGCTGGTGTCACTCATCGCGCCGACACTAGCACTACGCCCGGCGCGAGGCGCCGATGCGCATCTCGCGGACGCGCGCGGTTTCGCCGAGTAGCTCGATGACGCGCTCGCGCACGCTCTCGATGTTCTGCTTGAGCTGATCGGCCGCGTTGCGCTGTGCGACCGCGTCGTTCGCGCCGGGCGAGCCGGCCGCGATCGGGATATTGCCGGCCTGCTGCTCCTGCAAGATCGACTGCTCGTGTGCCTCGGCTTCCGCCTCGTGCTCCTCGGCAAACGGCATCGCGCCGGCCGCGGTCGCCTTGCGATGCAGGCCACCGCCCGCGTGCCGCGACTGCTGGGCGACGTGGGCGAGCTCGTGGCCGAGCAGCGCCTCGCCCGACGCGCTCACCGGCGACTTGTCGGCGGACCCGCCCATCAGGATCATGCCGGTCGCGCCGACGGTCACGGCGTACGCGCTGCGCTGCTTGTTGAACTGCTCGGCGAACTCGCCGGTGAACACGCGCACGTGACCGAGATCGACGCCGTAGCGCCGCTCGTACCGCTGCCGGACGCTGTGCTCGAGCGGATCGCCACGGCCCGCGCGCCGCTGCATGATGCGCAGCAGGCGCTCCGGGTCGTACTTCTTCGCGAGCTCGTCCGTGAGGTCGGTTGCGGCGGTGTCTTGGGGTTCGTCGCTCACGGTCGGCGTCCCATTCTACGCGGTTATTCGTCGTTGCCTTCCCCAACCGTCGTCGAAGCGTAACCCTCGGATTGCTCGTAATATTCACCAGTTTTCTGCTGGTCGACGACCGCCCCCTCGCCGCCCAGCGCGGCCTCGAGGAACTTGGTCTCGTCGAGGCAGCTGCCGCCCTTCACGCCCTTCACCTGAAACGTGACCTCGCCCTTGGGCGTGATGATGATCTCGATGTCCTGCTTCCTCATTCGCTCACCCACTTCCGCACGACCAGACGAATCGAGCCGTCTTCCTCGTCGAGCTCTTCCTCGACGGAGTAGCCCTTGTCTTCGCAGGCCTGCTTGACGTTGTGATACTGGTACTTCTGAGACAGCGTGTTCTTGAACTCTTCTTCGGACACGCCCTTCGTCGTCTCCACGCCCCACCAGTCGGCCACGATGTCGTACGTGCCGTCCTGGTTGTCGACCACGCCGACGTCGTAGCGGCCCATGTCGATCGACATCGCGGCCTGCAGCTTGTCGCCGCGATAGCCACGCACGCTGACGGTCTGGCCCTGCTGGGCCTCGGTGAACTTCAGCTGCAGGTCCTCGAGCGCCTTCTTGAGCGCGGCGAGGTTGGTCATCTTGAGCGCGCACTTCGTGAAATGCGACATGCGTGCTCAGTATACGCGCAACGCTGCTAAGGCGTGCCCTGGCCCAGCTTCATCAGCGAGGCCATCTCGTCGAACGTGTTGCCGACGCCGGGGCCGCAGCTGTCGTCCTTCATGCGGTCCTTGCCCTTCATCAGCAGGCACTTGCGCGTGTTGTCGCCCGTCTTCACGCACGCCTCGATGAACTTGGCCTTGTCGGTCGAGTAAGCCTTCTCGCCGTCGCCCTTCTGGTAGATCTTTTCACATTGCTTGTCCGGGCTCTCCTTGCCGCACGCAGCGGTCGCAGCGAGCATCGCGAACAGAATCGTCATCACGCGCATGGTTGCCTCCTTGTGGCTGCCACCGCCACTGCAGGCATCAGACCAGCGCCGCGACCGCTCGTTTGGCGGTTCGGGGCGGATCTCGACGCGAACCGCATGTCGCGTGTCGACACGCGTGTCGGCTACAGCTCGAGCTTGCGCCCGCCGTCGTCGTCCTGGGCCGCCTCGCCGCCCTTGTCGCCGAGGTTCGCGGTCGGTGCGCCGTAGCGCGCCATCCAGCCTTCCTTCTTGACCGGCTTGCCGCCGCGCGAGCTCGCCATGCGCGCGCGCGTGCGCGCCCACTCGCGCATCGATTCGATCATCTCGCGCATCGTGATCGCGAGCGGCACGATCTCGCTGATCGTCTTGACCAGGCCCTCGGACGTCAGGTCGTTGCCGGTATCGAACGCGTCGTAGAGCGCCGCGATCACCACCTGCTCGAGCTCGGCGCCCGAGAAGTCGACGGTGGCGTCGATCAGCTTGTCCATGTCGAACTGGCCGGGGTCGCGGTTCTTCTTGCGCAGGTGGATGTCGAGGATCTGGCGGCGGTCCTCGCGATCCGGCAGGTCGCAGAAGAAGATCTCGTCGAAGCGGCCCTTGCGCAGCAGCTCGGGCGGGAGCTGGTGCACGTTGTTCGCGGTCGCGATCACGAACACCGGCGTGGTCTTCTCCTGGAGCCACGTGATGAACGTGCCGAACACGCGCGACGTCGTGCCGCCGTCGGTCTGGCCCGACGACTGCGTGCCGGAGAACCCCTTCTCCAGCTCGTCGATCCACAGGATCGCCGGCGCGATCGCCTCGGCGGTCTTGATGACGCTGCGCACGTTCTCCTCGGACGATCCGACGAGACCGGCGAAAATCTTGCCGACATCGAGCCGGAGCAGCGGCATCTGCCACAGCGCGCCGACCGCCTTGGCGGTCAGCGACTTGCCGGTGCCGGGCACGCCGATCAGCAACATGCCCTTGGGCACCGGCAGCCCGAAGTCGCGGGCGCGCGTGCTGAACGCGTTGCGGCGCTTGACGAGCCAGTCCTTCAGGACCTCCATGCCACCGACGTCGCTGAACTCCTCGCGATGCTCGTAGTACTCGAGCAGGCCGCTCTTGCGGATGATCTGCTTCTTCTCCTCGAGGATCGTCTCGAGATCGAACGTATGCGTGCGCACCGCGCTCTTCGCGAACACGTTCTCGGCCTCGACCAGCGTGAGGCCGAGCGCGGCCTCGACGACGCGCTCCATGAACGTCGGATCGCTCTCGATCACCTGCTGGGTCGCGGCCGGCAAGCTCGGGATGACCTTGCGCGCCGCGGTCTCGATCTCCTGGCGGTTCGGCAGGTCCCAGTCGATCACGGCAGAGATGCTCTTCTCGAGCTCGGGCGCGATCTTCGTGACCGGCGAGATCACGGCGAGCGTCTTCTTCGTCTTGCGTAGCTCGTGCGCGGCATCGCGCAGGCGGCGTACGACCGCCGGTTCCTTCAAGAACGGGTGGAAGTCGCGCAGCACGAACAGCCCGCGGCCCTCGGCGCGGATGACATGATCGATCGCCTTCATCGGATCTTTCACGTCGCGCGTACCCTGCCCGTTCGCGACCGTCTTGAAGCCTTCGGTGATCGACCACACCTCGAGCCGCATCTCGCGCTCGACGCACAGCCGCTTCAGCGCCTCCTCGACGCGCTCCTCTTCGGGCGACGTGATCCAGACCAGCGAATAGCGCGCGCGGATCAGGTCCTCGATCTCGGCCTTGCTGCTGCGTTTGTGCTCGATCGTCATTTCGACTCCGCTAGATCGCGCAGACCGCGCAGCGCGCCCTTTGCAGTCTCGGCGCTGTCGACGAGCGCCTCGACCGCATCGGTGACCGCCTGGATGGTCTCGCCGTCGTCGGACTTCAAGTTGGGAAGCTCGCCTTGCACGAGCACCATGTTGTTGCGCATCTCCGACAGGATGTCGTTGATCGCGTCATAGATCTCCTTCGCGCGCTTCGCGAGCTCGCCGGAAGCGATTAACGAGCTGGCCGGCGAGCCGACCGCGTCGATGATCGACTCGGCCTGCGCGTCGGCGCTGGCCTTCGCGCGCGCGGCCTCGGCTCGCGCCTTCTGCGCGTCCGTCTTCGCGGCGTCGACCGCGGCTTCGAGCGACTTGAGCGAGCGCTCGGCCTGCTCGGCGCGCGCCGCCAGATCCGCGATCTTGCGCTCGTTCGCCTCGCGCTCGCGCTGGATCTCGGCGGGATCGATCGCGGGCGCCGCCACGGTTTGCACCTTCTCGAGATCGGCGACGCGCCTGCGCAGCTTGTCGAGCTCGCGACGCGCGTCGTCACCGGCGCTGCCGGCCTGATCGCGTGCCTTCGCCGACGCGAGCGATTCCTCGGCGGCCTTCGCGCGCGCGACCTCGGATTTCGCGAGCGCCTCCTGCGCGACGTTGCGCGCGCTCTCCGCCGCGAGCTTGCCGTGCACGGACTCCTGCAGCTCGACCTCGATCTGCGCGAGCTTGCCCTCGAGCTTCTGCCGATCGCGGTCGGCGAGCTCGTACTGCTCGCTCAGCCGTTCGCGATCGGCCTCGAGCTTCTTCTGCTCGACGCGCAGATCCTTGAGCTCGCCGGCGAGGCGCATCGTGTGATCGCCCTGGGCGGTGCCGGCGCGCGCGCCGTCGCCCTGGCTCTCGACGAGCAGCCGGCCGAGCCGCTTGTTCTCCTCTTCGATCGCCGCGATGTGCGCGGCCGAACGCGAGGCGTTGGTCGCCGCCTCGTCGCGCTCCGCCCTGAGCGCCGCGATCTGCTTGATCGTCTTCTCTTTCTCGGCGCGCAGCTCCTTGATGACCTCTTCCTGCGAGATCAAGCCGACGCGCCGCTCCTCGAGCATGCGCTCCTGCTCGTTGATCACCTCGCGCAGGTGCTCGATCTCGGTGAGCTGCTCGTTGAGCTTCTTCCAGCCTTCATCCTTCGTCCGCGACAGCTCCATGAGCTGGCGGTTGAGATCCTGCATGTCCTCGCGGATCTTCGCGGCATCTTCCTGCGCGCGCGCAGCCTGACGCTCGCGCGCGGCCATGTTCTCGGCCATCGCGCCGATCTCTTGGCGTTGCTTGTTGTACTCGTCGCGCGTCTGCTGCAGCTCGTCACGCAGTTGATCGGCGACGCGATCGTGCGCCACGACCTGATCCTCGCGATCCTTGATCTGCGCCTTCTGCTCCTCGATGCGTTCGCGCAGCGTTGCCGACTCGGCGCGGATGCGCTTACCGTCGGCGACCTCGCGCTCGTAGTTCGCGTTCGCCTTCTCGAGATCGGCCTTCGCCTGCTTGAGCTCCTTGTCGAGCTTGCTCGGATCGGCTTGCAGACCGAGATCGACGAGCACGTTCTTCTCGGGATCCTCGGCGAGCGGACGCGCCTGCGCCGCGGACACGCTGACGCCGGGGCCGCCGCGGCCGAACATGCTCGCGGGCTGCCCGCCGGGCGCACCACCCGGCATCGCCGGCGGCATGCCGTACTGCGACGGCATCGCCGGAGGACCGCCCGCGCCACCGGGCGGCATGCCCGGCGGACCGCCGTACGGAAGGTTCACCGAGCTTCCGCCCGAGCCCGCGCCGGCCGCGGAGCCGCCGAAGCCGCCGCGGTTGTACGACGGTGCGCCTCCGGCGGGCATGCCGGGTGGTCCGCCGTAGGGCAAGCCGACCTGGCTGCCGCCGCCAGCGGGCATCGCGGGCGGCGCGCCGTAGTGCGACGGCGCAGCGGCCTGCTGCGGCATCGGCTGCGGCATCGGCTGTGGAGCGAACGCGGGCGGCGCGCCGAACGCGGGAGGCGGTGGGCCGCCGCCTCCGCCGCCGAAGTTCGCGCCGCCGAAACCGGGCGGCGGTCCGCCACCGCCACCGCCCGCCCCGTCGCCGCGATCGAGCACCATCGTCCCGCCCTTTTTCGCCGGCGGCGTGACTCCACCGCCCATCATCGGCTGTTGCGGCACGACGTTGACGCCGCCCTCGTCGAGAAATCGGATCACGAGCGAGCCGCACTGGATCACGTCGGTGTGGCCGAGCGCCTGCTTCTGCACGCGCATGTTGTTGATGTGCGTGCCGTTCGCGCTGCCGAGATCCTCGACCACGAAGCGACCGTTCTCGTTGCGAAACTGCGCGTGGCGCCGCGAGACCATGCCGTCGTCGGTGCGAATCGCGCACTCGAGCCCGCGACCGACGAACACCGGCTCGGTCGGCGACAGCTCGACCGTTCCCTCGCGGCCCTGGCTGTCCCGGAAGATCAGGCGTGCCATGAAGTCGGAAAATCGTACCACGTCACGCGTAGATGCGCGTGTCCGGCCGTTCGGCCGAAGCCCGGACCGCCGCGTCCGCTCGTCGGACATTTCGGACGAGCGCGCTCGCGATCTCGCAGGTTTCGACGGTCACGGCGCGAGCCAAGGGCGGCCAACGTCGTGGACGTTTTGCTATGCTCGAAGCGATGCTGGATCTGTCGGAGCTCGACAGCTCGTGGTTGCGGCCGATCTCGCGCAAGGAGTACGAGCGCATGGGCGAGCTCGGGATCTTCGAGGACGAGAAGATCGAGCTGCCGCGCGGGATGCTGGTGAAGGCTCACGCGCGAGCTCGTGATCGGCGTGGGACCGGCGTTCGACGTCCGTCCGGGCCTGCCGTTCGCCGCCGACGACTGGTCGGAGCCCGAGCCGGATCTCGCGGTGTGCCGGCGCGATCCGAGGTCCAGCGAGCATCCGAGCGAGTCGCGCTGCTCGTCCAGGATCGTCGACGTCAAGGCGTGCGCGATCGAGGTCTACACGCAGCCGACCCGCAAGGGCTACGCGCACGTCGAGGTGCTGCGCGAGGGCGACGTGCTGCGCCCGCATCAGCTGCCCGGTGTCGAGCTCCCGATCGCGAACCTGCCGCGCGAGTAGTCATGACCGCGCGGTCATCACGACCGGCATGCCGCCCGACGGCGCGAACGTGATGCCGCGGCGCACGAGGCGGATGCGCGCGCCGGCCGCCGGGGCGAGCTCGGCGCGCGCGAGGATGGTCGCGAGCACGATCTTCATCTCGTAGCTCGCGAACGCCATGCCGAGACAACGCCGCGCGCCGCCGCCGAACGGGAAGTACGTCGTCGGATCGATCTTCTTGCCGGCGAAGCGTGACGGATCGAAGCGCGTCGGATCGGGCCACAGGTCTGCGCGCCTGTGCACGAGATAGATCGCCGCCAGCGCGAACGCACCGGCGGGCAGATCGTAGCCGCCGATCGTCGTCGGTTTGCCGACCATGCGGCCGACCATCGGGATGATCGGCGTCAGGCGCAGCGTCTCCTTGATCACGGCGTCGAGTAGCGGAGACGCGTCGCCGAGCTCGCGCACCTCGGCGCGCACGCGCGCGAGCCAGGCGGGGTGCTCGAGCAGGTGATGGATGGCCCACGCGAGCGTCGTCGCGGTCGTCTCGTGGCCAGCGAGGAGCAGCGTCAGCATCTCGTCGCGCAGCTGATCGTCGGTCATCGCCGCGCCGGTCTCGTCGCGCGCCTCGAGCAGCATCGACAGGATGTCGTCGCGGCCGCCCGTCGGTTCGCGGCGGCGCGCCGCGATCAGCTCGCGCACGAGGCGATCGGTCTCGATCCGGGCGCGCACGATCGGCGCCCACGGCAGGAGGCGCCCCCACGGCCGCGTCGACAGCTCCCACATCTGTTCGGCGCGATCGGGCGGTGTGAGCAACAGCACCGCGGTGCCGACCCGCGACGTGCCGAGCGTCGTCCAGCGCACGAGCGCGTCGCGCAGCGGCGCGAGCCGCGCGTCATCGCCGCCGACGCCGAAGATCGTGCGCATGATGACGTCGAGCGTGATCGCCTGCGTCGAGGCGTGCACCGGAAACGTGCGGCCGAGCGGCCAGCGATCGATCTCGCGCGAGGTGGCGTCGCGCATCGCCTCGCCGTACGCGCGCATGCGGTCGCCGTGAAACGGCGGCAGCATGAGCCGGCGCTCGCGCAGGTGGCGCTCGCCGTCGAGCACGAGCAGCGAGTCCTTGCCGAGCACCGAGCGCAGGATCATGTTCGCCTGCCCGGCGTGGAGCTGCATCGGATCGCCGGTCCACAGGTCGCGCACCGCCGCCGGCTCCGAGAAGATCACCACCGGCCCGTTCATGCGCGGGAGCTGCAGCGTGATCGCGTGGCCGTAGCGCGCCGCGAGCTCGTCGAGCCACGGCAACGGCGTGCGCAGCCAGCGCCACGTGTCGACGAACCGTCGCGTCGGCGGCCCGGGCGGTAACACTATTCCCGCTTGAAGACAGCTTCGGTGTTGCCGACGCGGATGATGTCGCCGGCCGCGAGCGTCTTCTTCGGCACCTTGTGGCCGTTGACGTAGACGCCGTTGGTCGAGCCGAGATCCGCGAGCTCGTACTCGCCGTTCACCTTGCGGATGCCGGCGTGCTTGCGCGACACCGCCGGGTCGGCGAGCACGACCGTGTTGCCGGCGACCGAGCCGATCGTCGTGACCTCGTCGGACAGCGGCAGCGTCTGGTTCGCCATCGGGCCGAGGATGAACTCGAGCCGCGCGATCGGCGCCCAGCCGCAGAACAAGCACTTCGTCCACACCGGCAGCATCACGCGCCGGCACCCGCCGCACACCTTCTGCAGCTTCGGCTGCCCCGACTTGCTCGCGAGCACGCCGATGACCACCAGCAGCAGCACGGCGCCGCCGACGATCAATCCGACGAGCAAGCCGGTCGACATCGATCAGGCCTTCTGGCCGAAGCCCAAAGGCCAAAGCCCAAAGCCCATCATCAGTTGATCGACTTGAATTTGAAGTTGGTCTTGCCGAGCGTGATCATGTCGTTATCGACGAGCTCGTGCTTCTGCACCTTGCGATCGTTGACGTAGCAACCGTTGGTCGCCCCGATGTCGATCAGCGTGAACCCTGCCGGCGAGCACGCGATCTGGCAGTGCTCGGTCGACATGAAACCGTCGTTGATCACCAGGTCGGCCGGCGGCGCGGTGCCGATCTTCGTCATGCCGGAGCGCAGGCGCATCGTCTTGTACGCGTCGACGCCGTTGAGCGGCACGAGCCAGCCGACGATCGGGAAGCCATCCTGGTCGCCGCCCGCGCCGATCATGACCGTCTTCATCGGGCCTGCCTGTTTGGGCGCCTCCATCGGCATCTGCGGCATCTGGGGCATCGCGACCGGCATCGGTTGGGGCGCCGGTTTCCCGCCGAACACCTTCGCGGCGATGATGATGAGCACGATCAAGCCGACGAACACGAGGATCACGATCAGCCACGGGAACCCGCCGCTCTTCGGCGGCTCCCACTTCGGCGCGAGCGGCATCGTCACCGGCTCGAGCTCGGTCTGATCGATCTTGATCGTGAGGTCGTGATCCTTGGTGTCCCAAGGCAGGCCGACGCCGAGATTCTCGTCGAAGCCCGCGAACGTCACGTAGTAGCGGTTCTTCATGCTCTCGACGATCTCGGCGAGCGCGGCGGCGATGCCGTCCATCGAGTTGACCGTCTTGACGCCTGGGATCAGCGTGGTGATCACCTGCGGGCGCTCGTTCAGCTCCTCGCGCGGCTTGTAGATGATCGCGAACGCCTGGATGTTCTCGGCCTTGAGCTTCTTCTTGAGGTCGGCGAGCGCGGACTTCGCCTTGTCCGCATCGGTGTCGGTGCCGTCGCCGACGACGATCATCGCCTTGCGCGAAGCCGTGATCTCCTTGAGCTTGGCGTACGCGAGCTGGATGCCCTGCACCATGTCGGTGCCGAGGTGCTTGTAGTAGTCGCGCTCGCTGCCGAGCGCGGCGCCCGTGATCTTCTCGAGATCGATGACGCCGGTGCCTTTGACCTCGGCGCCGTTCGAATACGAGATGATGACGCCCTTGCTGCCTTTCGGGCCGGCATTCGACAGGCCCATCTTGTCGATCGCGCCCTCGAGGTTCTTGAGCGCGCCTGGATACGCGGCGGTCGGATCCTGCTCGACCTCCTCGTTGCCGACCCACAGCTCCTGGCCGTTGATAACCAGCGCGATCGCGATCGTCTCCTTGCCTTCGGTGTACTCGCGCAGCTTCGTCGCCTTCATCGTCACGCGCTGCTTGTCGGCGCCGATCGTCGAGATCGTGAACTTTTCGAGCGGAACCTTCGGACCGTTGACGATCGTCGCCTCGAGCGACGGAGCCTTGCCCTTTTCCTTCGGATCTTTCTCGTCGGGAACGACGACGTTCATCGTCACGCCGATCTCGGTATCGCCGCCGCCCGCGGGCTGGGCGCGCGCCGTGCGCGTCGCGACGAGCGCTCCGACGAGCGCGATGCAGTGCAATAGCTTCATCATAGCGACTTGAACTTCAGCATCGCCGACCCGAACTTGATGAAGTCGTTATCGACGAGCTCGTGGCGATCGACTCGCCGGTTATTGACGTACGTGCCGTTGGTCGAGCCCGAATCGCGCAAGACCCACATCCCCTGCTCCGCCTTGATCTCGGCGTGCTTGCTCGACATGAACTTGTCCTGCAACACCAGCGTGCACGTCGCATCGGTACCGATCGTGTTCATCGGCTGCAGCGTGAACAGCTCGCCCTTCTGCACGCCCTGCAGCGGGATGATCCAGCCGAGCAGCTGCGTGCCGCCCGCGTTACCCGCTTGATCGAGCACGAGCGCCTGCGTCTTCAGCTTCTGTAGCTTCGCCGGCGCGGTCGCCGCCTGTTGCGCGATCTGCGCGCAGTACGGGCACGCGTCCCACGTGCGATCGAGCTGCTGCTCGCACTGCGAGCAGAACTTCTTCTTGAAGATCCAGAACCCCTTCGTACGGATCGGCGGATTCGGGTTGGGCGCGCCCGGCGGCAGTCCCGGCATCCCCGGCATCCCCGGCATTCCAGGCGGCGCCATGCCCGGCGGAAAACCACCCGGCGGCGGAAATCCTCCCTGCGGCGGCATCCCCGGCGGGAACCCTCCCTGCGGCGGCATCCCTTGCTGTGGCATGTACTGAGCTCCTGGTTGCTGCGCCTGCTGCGGTTGACCCGGCTGCGCTTGCCCGCCCCACTGATTGGCCTTCTGCTGCGCGTTCCCCGCGAACTGCTTGCCCTGACCGACCAACGCCTTCGATCGGTTCACGTCCACCATCATGTTGCCCTTGAAGTTCTGCACGCCGAGGATCTTGTTCTTCACGGCGCGAAACGGCGCGAAGACAAAGTCGATGTACTGGAAGAACCCGGGCATCCGTCGTCATCTTACCGCTTAGCGCGGCTGATACACCCAGATGTGGAACATGTTGATATCGCGGCCGGCCGTCACCGACGACTGGCGCACGATCATCGTGCCGTCGGTGACCGCGTCGGCCGGGATCATTCCGGGCCAGTTACGCCAGCGGTGCACGCGATCGGTGCCGTTGCACGACACGATCGCGACCTTCTTGCCGTTCACCGACAGCTCCAGCTCGTAGTCGCCGTACACGTAGTCCATACGGCGCAGCACGACGACCGGGCGGCCCGGCGTGATGTTGAGCAGCTTGAACTCGCTGTAGCCGTCGACGTGCGCGCGGCCGGTGTCCTCCACCGTCGTGCCGTCGGGGTACTTGAGCTTCTGGCGCGACCGGTACGAGTCCTTTGCTTCCTTGATCGTGAAGATGTGCTTGTCCTCGGATTCCTTGTTGAGAATCTCGATCTCGTCGACCATCACCCACTTGATGCCCTCGAGATCCATCTCCGGCTTGGGCTGCGGCATCGTCTTGACGCCTTCCCAGTCCTTGATGTCGGCGACCTTCTGCTCCTTCTTCTCCTCGGGCGCGGCGATCACCGGCTTCTCGCCCGCCACCGCGGCCATCGCGATCTCGGCGCACTTGGCCTGATACGCGAGCAGGTTCATGAACGCTTCTTGGTTGTTCTTGTTCTCGGCGAGCAGGCCGCGCAGGATCTCGACCTGGCGGCGGTACTCCGAGAACTCCTTCTTCTGCGCGATCGACGGGTGATGGACATCGACGTCGAGCGACATCTCGCCCTCGGTGTCGATCACGAGCCGGAACACCTCGAACACGTTGCGCAGGTCGAGCAGGTTCGCGTGCAGCAGCATCAGCGCGGTGTTGCAGGCTTGCACGACGTCGTGCGCCGCGATCACGCCGCGCCGCGTGTACTCGATCGCACCGCGCCGGATCTGCCACAGCAGCTGCTCGAGCTTGAGCCGCAGGTGGCCGGGTAGCGTCGAGCCGAATGCGCCGCCGTGCGGCTTGTAGCGCATGTCGATCTCGTTGGGCGCCGGGTTCGCCGGATCGCGCGCGTCGCGGATCCGGTTGACGCCCTTCTCGAGGTAGATGCGCGCGAGCTCGACCTCGCGCATGATGTCCGGCTCGGTCTGCGACAGCTCGACCTTGCACGACTCGAGGACGCGACGGTGGCCCTTGTACTCGAGGTTCTCCTTGTACGCGATGAAGTCGGTGAGCTCCTCGTAGTAGCGCAGCACGATGTAGATCGTCTGCGGCAGCTTGAACTCCTCGAGGCTGATGTTGCGGATCGCCGCGTCGTAGATCATGAGGTCGTTGCCCATGCCGTCGATCGCGTAGCCGGGCTGGACCTCGACCGAAAGATCGCCGCGCGCGCGCGCCGTGACCCGCAGATCGGTCGCGTAGCCGTGCACGATGCCCGCCGAGTGCATCATCTTGTTGTGCAGGCGCCGCTTGTCGATGTGATAGCGCTCCGCGTCGTTCCAGTCCTTCTCGGTCGTGAGAAAGCCCTTGAAGAAGTTGATGCGCTTGAATCCCTGAACCTGCTGGTCGCTCATGGCTTGTCCTTCTTCGTTCCCGAGTCTTCCTCTTCAACGACCTCGGCGCCGATGCCGATGCCCGACCGGACGCCGATGGCGAAGAACTCGCGCAGCTCGACGTCGCCCTTCTCTTCTTTGAACTGCAAGTAGTAGTGCGTGTGCGCCGGTTTTTCGAGCTGGATGATGTGGTGGATCCGGATCACCAGCTCGGGCGTGACGTCCTCGAACTTGATCGGCATCGTCACGATGAAGCAGTGGGCGAGATCGACCGGCGGCAGCACGACCGAGTCCATCCCGATCCGCGCGCCTTCCTCGGCGTCCTCACCCTCGACGCGAAAGCCCTTGAACGGCCACGAGTTCTCCACGATGTCGGGCTCGTGTCCCGTGAACAGCTTCAGGAACAGCGACAGGCCACGCTTGGTGCCGCGGATGCGATAGAGGTCGACCGCGCGCTTGATGAGCGCCCGCTTCTGCGGCTCCGGCCAGTCGAGGTCGACCGAGAAGGCCGTCCAGTTGGCGAGCCACTGCAGGAAGTCGATCGGCGACACGTGCGGGTCGTAAAACCGCCAGCCGTCAGTCAGGTTGCCGTCGATCGAGTCGAACATGTGCTCGAACAGGAAGCACATGTCGCGAACGAGGTTGCGACCGACCGCGTCGCTGCGGCGGTAGATCGCGGGCAAGTGCTCGAGGTAGCCGCGGCGCGCGATCCAGATCGTGACCTCGCTGCCCTCGTAGACCATCTGTCCGCGCGCCGGACGTTGCTCGAGCACGGTGTCGCGGTCCTCGTAGCTCTCGCGATACAGCACGACGATGCGCTGCAGGCCTGCATCTTCGAGCACGATGCGCGCCTTGACGAGCGAGCGCCCGACGACGTCGGGGACGCGGACCACGCGGCGGCTGATCGCTTCGGTCACCATGAGATGGGCTTTGGGCTTTGGACCTCGGACTTTGGCCAGAGGGTCTCCGGATCTTCCCGAAGCCCAAAGCCCAAAGCCCAAAGCCCGAGCCACGCGGACCTAGTGACTACACCCATCATCGGATGTCGTCCCGCACCTTCTCCGCCACGTGCACGTGGACCAGGAACGGCAGCTCGTCGTCCTCGAGGCGAAGGTGCTCGACGGCGACGTTGCGAGCCTCGTCGCGGATCTCGAGCGAATCGACGCCCTCGACGCCGGGGACTTCTTCGACGAGATGGACGATCTCGGCCTTGAGCACGGGCCGGCCGAACTCCCAGCCCTTGCCGTCGCGCCCGCCGATCAGCGAGTGCAGGAAGCGGCGGAGCTTGGCCTCGATGTCCTTGCGCAGCCGATCGGACGTTCCGACGGTGCGCCGGATCAGCATCACGCGCAGCGACACGTCCTTGTAGCGCGGCCGCACGATGTTGAGGACGGTCCCGACGAGCTTCCTGTCATCCAAATACCGTTTGACGTGGCGCATGACCTCGTTCGACGGCACCAGCCGGCGCGTCAGATCTTCGGCACGCAGATCCGACTTGGGCACCAGCGCGACCGTGACGTGGCCGCGGTTCGAGCGATCGGGGACGCAGCGCGCGCGGGCCAGCTGGGTCGACGCACGCAGCGCGAGCATCTCGTAATCCTCGGTCGTCACCGCGCGATCGCGGCTCTT
Source organism: Kofleriaceae bacterium (assembly GCA_036490935.1). Classification (GTDB taxonomy): domain Bacteria; phylum Myxococcota_A; class Polyangia; order Haliangiales; family Haliangiaceae; genus JABFXX01. The sequence goes on from DASXCY010000048.1 coordinate 38,931, forward strand.
GATCGTGTACGGCGCGCGCGACTTGGCCTCGTCGATCGACTCGCGATCGGCGCCGCCCGTCGCGGGCAGCGGGTTCGTGACCGTCTCGATGTACGCGAGCGCGCGGCCGAGCGACGTCAGCGTGTTCGGGTTGACGTTGCCGAGCGAGCCGCCCCCGATGCGATAGCTTACCGCCACGATGTTGTTCTTGGCCTCGGGTGGCACCATGCCGCGCCGGCCGTCGCCGAAGCTCAGCGTGCCGGTCGTGTAGTCGAGCGTGAAGTGGCGGCTGCGCGGACCCGACGCGAAGAAGCTGTCGACCCGCCGCCACCGCACCCACACGTCGTTGACCTGCGGGTTCTCGGGCTGATCCTTGCGCGTGTTGTCGGCGCCGATCTCGGCGACCTCGTCGTCGGGCGGCATGTTGCGCTCGCGGACCTCGAGGTGCTCGTCCTCGAGCACCGGGGACCTCAAGAACTTGAACGACTGCAGCGGCGAGCCGTCCGAGCTGCCGAGGATCTCGCCGCGGATGGTCTCGTGGTTGTGCGCCTCGACGGCGTTCGACACGATCATGCGAATGCGCGGCGGCTTGACGTAGCCGCCTTGCTCGAGCCGCGCGCGCAGCCAGAACCGCTCCTCGGTGAACTTCGACGACCCCTTCCAGTCGTCGGGCGCGACGAAGTGGACGAACCCGCTACCGGTGAAGCCCTGCGTCTCGTCCTCGACGGCGAGCGGTTCCCACTCGCGCCCATCCCAGTACTCCCACACGACCCGCTGGCCGCCCTCCCAGGCCTGCCGCTTCGTGGCTTCGTACTTCTCGAGCTCGCTGGTCGCGACCTCGGCCTCTTCGCTCGGCAGCGAGCCGAGTCCGAGCTCCTCCTCGAGCCGCACGTACAACCCGACCTTGTCGTTCGGCGGCTTGGTCGCGTAGCCGAGGTACAACGCCGGCGACTCCTCGGGCTTGGCCGAGAACGGCTGGAAGATCGTGAAGTCGGTGCGCGCGACCTCGGTGCAGTCGGTGTACTGGAAGTCGTTGAACGACAGCACGTGCCGCGCGTCGCGATAGTCCTCGCGATAGCGCAGGTTCATGCCGCGCAGCGCGGGCGGCTTGAGCGGGCGATCATCCTTGAACACCCAGCGCTCGTTCTCGAGCGTGTACGAGCCTTGCTCGCCGAAGTCGCCCTTCTCGATGCGCAGGCGCACCCAGCGCTTGCTGACGCCGTTGAGCTCGAGCGGCTCCATATCCTTGGGCCGCTTGAAGCTGACCGTGCCCGACTGCGACATCGCCTTGGTGTCGTCGTGAAAGCCGAGCTCGTCGCCCGCGCCCGGCAGCACGCCGCGCGGCGCGCTGCGGCCGAGATGGCGCCAGCGCTTGCCGTCCCAGTACTCCCACGCGACGACGAGCTGATCGCTCGGATTGGGGCGCGGGACGATCGTCGAATCGGCGAGCGTCATCTCGATCGAGATGTACGCGTCGGCGGTCTGCATCAGCTCGTCGCACGCGAGGTACAGGATGCAGTCGACCTTCGGCTCCTTGCCGAACGGATAGATGTTCTTCGACAGGTCGAGCGCGAGGAACGCGTTGTTGTCGAGGTTCGCGTACGCCTGCGTCGGCAGCAGGCCCTCGCCGACGACCTCGACGCGCGCGCGAATGGTGTCGATCTCGGTGTCCTCGGGCGATTGCGGCACCTCGGCGAGCCGGCCGCGCAGCCACAGGCCCTCGATGTGGTTGACCTCGGTCGGGTCGAAGTGCAACGGGCCGAGGAACGCGATCTCGCCGCGATCGACGTCGATCTGCGCCGGCGTCATCTCCTTCCAGCGCGTGCCGTCCCAGTGCTCCCACTCGAGGAGGCGCGCGAGATCGCGGCCGCCGCGCTCGGGCGTGCCGAGGAACACGCGCAAGAGCGACGCGTCGCCGGTGTTCGCGAACCGCGGATCCGATAGGTACAGGAAGCGCTCGATGCGCTGCGCACCGGCGAACACCTCGCACGGCTCGAGGTGCGTGGCCGGCGGCGGATCGATGTAGCGACTGTTCTCGGTGTAGCCCTCGTCGAAGTACGAGAAGCAGCGGTCCGGCTTCGCGCTCGTGATCACGGTGTCGCGATGGGTCTCGAACGTGACCGTGTGCTCCTCGGTCGCCTGGGGCGTCGACACCTGCGTGCCGCGCGGCACGCGCTGCTTGGCCGCGCCCTCGACCAGACCGAAACGCAGCAGTGCCTTCGCCGCGCGCGGTGCGCGCAGCTTGATGCCGAGGAGGTTGAGGAACGCGACGTAGTTCTTGTCGGGGACCTGGTTGAGCCGGTAGATCAATAAATCCGTCATCCACGCGGCGAGCTCGATCAACGTGATGCCCGGATCCGACGGGTTGTGATTCGTCCACTCCGGCGCGTAGCGCGGGATCATCGAGATGGCTTCTTCGACGATGTCGTGGAACGTGCGGTCGTCGAGCTTCGGCGGAGGGATCATGGGAAATTCAGACGCCGTTCTGGCCGTCGGGGCCTGGTGCTTCTTCGTCGTCCTCGTTCTTCAGATAGAACGGGAACACGAGGTTTCGTTTGTCGTTCTTGCCGGCGATCACGTACTCGATGCGGATGTCGAGGCGGTTCGGCTCGTCGGGGTTGGGGCCGGCCCGGCACACGACCTTCTCGATGCGCGGCTCGAACTTGTAGATCGCCTCTTCGCAGTACACCTCGGCGCGCGCGGACGTGATCGCGTTGTTGGGTGCGAACATGAGGTCGTGGATCTGGCAGCCGAAGTGCGGGCGATTGATGCGCTCGCCCGGCGCGGTGCCGAGGATGATGAAGATCGCCTGGCGCACGTTCTCTTCGAGCTGGCTCGTCGAGACGCCGCCGTTCAAGTTGAGCGACACCGGAAACCGGTACCCTCTGCCTAGAAAATCGCGATCGTTTGGCATCTGCTCGTTACGGCTGGAACCGGCCCTGGATGAACTTCTTGCACTTGGGGCACGAGATCCGCGTCGAGTACTCGACCTCTTCGATCGTGAGCGGCCGATGGTTGCAGAACGGGCAACCGACCTCGCTCGGCCTTCCAGCCGCGACCATATCGAGCACGTCTTGCCAAGCGATCAGCGCTTCCTCGTCCACGAAGAGACTCCTGTCTTTTCGACCCCTTCGAAAGCAGACGCCATGGTAGGAAACCGCGTCGGGTTGGGTCAACGCTCCCAGGGTGCAAAACGCTTCGCTGCACCGCCCCGAGCCAGTGGCCGTCCCGGCGAGTTTTTCTCAGGACTTCTTGGTTCCCGGGCCGGTCGGCGGCTTCGGCGTCGCGGCTGGGGCCGCGGTGCCGGCCGGTTTCGGCGCGAACGGCGACGTGGTCGCGGCGGGATTGGACTGCGGCGGGGACGTCGCGCCGGGCGTCTGCGCGGTGCTGCTCGCCGAGCCGCCGACCTCGATCGACCCGCCGACGTGCTCGTCGACGCTCTCGTTGACGTCGGCGCCGGCGCGGGCGCGCGCCGCGGCTTGCGGATCCTCGACGTCGGCGCCGGCACTCTCGACCGCGGACGGATCGACCGGCGCGCGCTCGGCGACCTGGCCGGTCGCGACGCCCGTCGCGGCACCTTCGGGGTTGACGTAGGCGGCCTGCGCTTGGACGGCCTCGCCGACCTGGCTGCCGTAACCACTCTGGTCGATCGCGGCGCCTTCGACGTTGTCGGTGACGCCGACCGACGCGCCGGGGCCGCCCATGCCGATGCCGGCGCGTTCCTGCACGCCGCCCTCGACGATGTCGGTCGGGCTCGACGGGCTGGTGACACTGCCGGCCGCGCCTGCAACGCCGCCGCCCGCGCTCGTTCCGGACTGCTGCGCTTGACCGGTGAAGCCGCCGACGATCGAGTCGCCCTGCCCGGTCGTGCCGCCGGCACCGCCGGTGGCGCTGACCACGGCACCCGCCGTCGGATCGCCGGGCATGCCGGGCATGCCGGGCATGCCGGGGGCGCCCGGCGCGCTCGGCCCGGCGACGCCCACGCCGCTCGACGAGACGTCGACGCTGGCACTCGCGCCCGGGGTGCTCGGCGCGCTCGGCGCGCTCGGCCCGCTCGGCGACGCGACGCCGGCACCGCCACCACCGACGACGTCGACGCTCGGGTTCGCCGAGCCGGTCGACATGACGTTGCTGCCGGGCGCTCCGCCACCGCTGCTCGATGGCACCTGCGATTGCGCGGGCGATGCGCCGCCGATGTTGGCGACGTTGCTGCCCGGCGCGTCGCCGCCGCTCGGAGTCTGCTTCTGCTCGGGCGATGCACTGCCCTTGGTCGCGACGCTGCTGCCCGGCGCGTCGCCGCCGCCGCCGCCGCCGCTCGGAGTCTGCTTCTGCTCGGGCGATGCGCCGCCCTTGGTCGCGACGTTGCTGCCCGGCGAGTCACCACCGGGTGTGCCGCTCGACGGAGTTTGCTTCTGCTCCGGCGATGCGCCGCCCTTGGTCGCGACGTTGCTGCCCGGCGCGTCGCCGCC
>DASXCY010000049.1:0-83194 GCA_036490935.1 Kofleriaceae bacterium
GGAAGCGGAAGCGGAAGCGGAAGCGGTCAGCGGTCCACGGGAAACACGATGATCGCTCGGGACTTGTCGGCGAGTGCGTAGGGATGGCGTTCGGTGCCTGGTGGGAGATCGGAGCGCCGTACTGCCTCAAAGCCCAGGACCTTGCCGCCGGGCCGAACGAACTGGGCGCCAAGGGCGAGCCACTCGGCAAGATCGAAGGTCGCGCGGGACATTGCCGCGTCGTAATCGTGGTCGCGATGGTCTTCGGCTCGCTCGGCGCGAGGTTCCAGATTCGGAACCGGAATCTCGCGTGCAACGGTCCGGAGGAACGCGTGCTTCTTGTGAATTGGCTCGAGCGCGATGAACTGGACTTCTGGCAGCGCGAGCGCGGCGAGCACGACCGGGAATCCGCCTCCCGAGCCGACATCGAGCACGCGCTGGGCGCCCGCGAGCAGAGGGACCACGTGCAGTGAATCCGTGATGTGCTCGAGCAGATCTTCGCGCGAAGCGGCCGCCGACAGGTTGATGCTGCGATTCCATTTCTCGAATAACTCGATGAATGTCTTGACGCTGCCCTCGTTCATGAATTTGGCTCACAAATCAGCTGGCTCGCGTGCGGCATCACGAGAGCGCGCTCGGAGCCCGTGAAGCGAGGCTCGATCGGCTCGAGCAGCGTCTCGCGAACGACCTGTGGCGCGAGCGAGCTGACCAGCGCGAGTCGAACGCTTGCCGCGAGCCGCGGAAGCACTCCGATCCGGAAGATCGCCTCGTTCACCACGTCGAGCGGGCCGACTCCCTCGGGGCACTCGGCGACGACCGCGAGCAGGCCGCCTTCCGCGACCAGCGGTGCGGCAGCCGCCGCGATCTTGGCGGCCTGGTACAGCGATGCGGTGACCGGCCAGCCATCCGATGCGATCACCAGCCTCGCGGGCCGCGCGCGCACTTCGAACCAAGGTCGAGCCAGTGCGGCGCCTGCGCGAAATGCGGCACGTACATCGCCCGCAACGACGCCGTGGATCGCGCCGTCCGGGCCACCTACGCCGTCGAGCAAGAAGCACGGCGTCGGCACCAGCGCGACCGCCTCCTCGATGTCGTCGCGACACGGATTTCCGTCGACGATGCCCGCGCGCGAGCGGGCATCGGTCTTCCAGCGATGGTTGATCCGGATCGCCGCGCGCTCGCCGAGCCCGGGAAAGATCGCCTTCGCGCCGGCGCCGAACCCCGCAAAGTAGTGCGGCCGAATGCAGCCGGTCGCGACGACGAGATCGGTCTCGAGGAGACACCGATGGACGCGCACCGGCGTCCCGCGAGCGGTCACGCCGAGCTCGACGCAATCGGAGTGGCCGTCGTGGTTCACGATCCGCGCGTCGCGCGGGAGGTCGAGCTCGTCGACGCGACTTGGACCGTGCGTCCCGGTCGCGATCGCGATCGTGAGCTGCGCCGAGGGCAGCCGCCGGCGCAGCGCGCGCAGAAACGCCGCGCGCGGCTCGACGCGTGTGGAATCGCTGACGATCGCGGTGACACGAGCACCGGCAAGCGACGGCCCTCCGACCGGCGCGTCGAGCGCGGCTTCGATCAGCGCCTCGAGCGGCGGCGGCTTAGGGAGCTCTCTCGCGCGCAGGACCTCGACCGGCCGTTCTCCGAGCTCGACCGCGCAGGGCCGCGAGCCGTAGGGCAGGTCGATCCGCATACGGACAGGCTACGCGGCTGGCGACGTTGCGTGTAGTTGGATACGATCCGTCGTCCGACCGCGTCGGGTTTCGTGTCGAAGCAAAGCTTGCTCTTGGTCGACGGGGACACTCGCAGCTTGCGAGTGCTGGAGGTGTCCCTGCGCAAGGCGGGGTTCACGGTGACTCCGGCGAGCTCGGTGACAGATGCGCTCGACAAGCTGGAGCTGCACACGCCCGACCTGATCATCTCGGAGACCAAGTTTTCGAACGACATGGACGGCTTCGAGTTGCGGCGCCGGCTGCGCGCGTCGTCGGACTGGGCCGAGATCCCGTTCGTGTTCCTCACGACCGAGACCGCGATCGAGAACAAGATCCGCGGCCTCGAGCTCGGCGTCGAGGATTACCTGACCAAGCCGATCTACATCAAAGAGATCGTCACGCGCATCAACATCCTGCTGCAGAAGAAGCAGCGCGCGGGATTCGAGGCGCGCAAAGACGGCGTGCGGTTCGCCGGCCGCGTCGCCGACATGCCGGTCGTCGACGTGATCCAGACGATCGAGATCAGCCGCAAGTCGGGCTTGATCCACTTCGTCGGGATCCACGGCCGCACCGCCGCGATCTACTTCCGCGACGGCAAGGTCATCGACGCCGAGGCCGGCACGCTGCAAGGCGAGGATGCGGTGTATCGCCTGCTGACGTGGAGCGAGGGCGAGTTCGAGGTCGAGTTCCGCACCGTACGCCGCCGCGAGGCGATCGCGACGAGCTCGCAGGGCCTGCTCATGGAAGGCATGCGCCGGCTCGACGAATGGACGCGCTTGCTCGAGCAGCTGCCGACGCTCACGCATCGCTTCGAGGTCGACAGCGCGGAGCTCGCGATCCGGCTCGGCGACGTCCCCGACGAGCACAACCGGATCTTGCGGCTGTTCGACGGCAAGCGCTCGCTGCTCGAGGTGATCGACGCATCCGCATTCGGCGACCTCGAGTGCTTGCAGGCGATCTCGCGCCTGTACTTCGAGGGCATGCTGCTCGACCTCGACCCCGATCAACCCGCGAAGCGCATCACCGGCAAGCCGATGCCGCTCGTGCAGATCGACGAGGCGCCGACGCCGATGGAAGAGGTGGCGAGCGGCCCGATTCCCGACCCGCCGAGCGACGCGACGCAGCCGGTCGACGCCGAAGACGTGATCGAGGAAGAAGAAGTCGAGCCCGGGCCGCTCGAAGGCCAGTATCGGCCGTCGAGCCTGCGCTTGATCGACGAGGCCGTGGCGGCGGCGCAGGCGATCGAGCCGTCGCTGTTCGATCCCGAAGAGCTCGCGGCCGCGGGGTTACCGATCGTGGCGGCGGACGGCGGAGCGTCGGCGCTCGCGAAGGTTCAGCTCGCGATGCGCGGGACGGATCCGCGCGTGATCACCGCGCGCGATCTCGTCGAGAAAGTCGCGGGCGAGCGGGAGGATCACTCCGACGATCCGCGCGAGTTGCGCGGCAGCAACGGCGCGGCGCGCACGGCCGGAGTCGCGCGCGCGACCACGCTCGAGGCGCCGGATCCGGCCTCGCTCGCGGCGGAAGCGGCGATCCCGACCGCGATCGAAGCCGAGGAGCCCGCGCCGCCACCGCCGCGGCCGAAGCGCCAGTCGGATCGGCCGGAAGACAGCGGCGAGCGCCGGCGGTTTGCCGCGACGATCCGGCGCGAGGATTCGGGGCTGCGCATGATCGGCTCGCACGGCCGCGATCGCGCCGAGGCGTCGGGCGAGCTGCGCATGCCGCTGCCGGACGCGCCGCCGAGCGAGCCGCAACGCGAGCTCGTGACGATCATGCCGCGCCGGCGCGAGAGTCAGTCCGAGCTCGACGTGGTGCCAGCCGTCGAGCCGCCGAAGCCGGCGCCGTCCGAGGCCAAGCCCGTTGCACCGCCGGCACCGCCGCCTCCGCCGCGTGTCGCCGAGCCGCGCGCGAAGCCCGCCGCGAAAGGTCCGGGACCGCGCGCGTCTGCGCTGCTCGTCGCGGTTTCGGTGCTCGCGGGCGTGACGACGTACATGTATTGCCACAAGAAGCCGGTCTCGCATCCGGTGGCCGCACCGCTCGATGCGGGTACGCAACAGGTCGTGCGCGTCGCGCCGCCGATCGATGCCGAGGCGCCGGCGATCGCGAGCGATGCCGCCGCGATCGTGCACGTCGATGCCGGGCGAGTCGCGCAGGTTCCGCGCGATGCCACCCCACCTGCGGCTGACGCGGCCGTCGACCGCGTCAAGGCGGCGAAGGAGCTGTACGATCAGGCACACGCGGCGCTCGAAGACGGCGACTTCGAGCGGGCACTCGCGCTCACCGACGCGTCGCTGAAGTATCGCCGCACGGCGCGCACCTTGCTCGAGCGCGCGCGTGCGCTGCAGCGGCTCGATCGCATCGACGACGCGCTCGCGTCGGTCGATCAGGCGCTCGGGCTCGTCAGCGACTACGCACCCGCCTTCGAACAGCGTGCGATGATCCTGTGGTCGGCGCGCCGCTACGATGAAGCGCGCGACGCGATGACCAAGTACATCGAGCTCGATCCGGACGGCAGCGCGTCGGAGTCGTTCAAGCGCATGCTCGCCGAGCCGCGGTGAGAGTCCTCGGCGTCGAGAGCTCGTGCGACGAGACCGCAGCCGCGATCGTCGATGACGGGCGCGTCGTGCTCGCCGATGTCGTCGCGTCGCAGCACGAGGTGCATGCGAAGTACGGCGGCGTCGTGCCCGAGCTCGCGTCGCGCGCGCACCTCGTGAACGTCGTCCCGGTCGTGCACGCCGCGCTCGATCGCGCCGGCGTGGCGCTCGCCGACCTCGACGGCATCGCGGTGACGAACGCGCCGGGGCTCGTCGGCGCACTGCTCGTCGGATTGCAGACCGCCAAGGCGGTCGCGTGGGTGACCGGCAAGCCGCTCGTCGGCGTGCATCATCTCGTGGGCCACCTGACGGCGATCTATCTCGAGCCGGAACTGGCGCGGGGCGCGCGTGCGTCGACGCGCGGGGCCGAGCCGCCGCCGATGCCGCACCTCGCGCTGATCGTGTCGGGCGGCCATACGTCGCTCGTGGTCGTGCACGATCACGGACGGATCGAGGAGCTCGGCCGCACGCGCGACGATGCCGCGGGCGAGGCGTTCGACAAGGGCGCGAAGCTGCTCGGCCTCGGCTATCCCGGCGGCGAGGTGATCGATCGGCTCGCGAAGACCGGCGACGCCCACGCCCTCGAGTTTCCGCGCGCGATGACCGCCGGCGAGCACGGCGCCGACTTCTCGTTCAGCGGCTTGAAGACCGCGCTGCTCCATCGCGTGCGCGCACATGGCGTGCCCGACGGCCAGGCGCTCGGCGATCTGTGCGCGAGCTATCAGGCCGCGATCGTCGAGGTGCTCGTGCGCAAGACCCGGCGCGCGGCGAGGCAGCTCCAGCTGCACCACGTGCAGATCTGCGGCGGCGTCGCGGCGAACTCGGCGCTCCGCGCGGCGATGATCGCGGCTGGCGACGAAGACGAGTTTCGCGTGTACGCGCCGCCGCCGGCCCGCTGCACCGACAACGCCGCGATGATCGCCGCGGCGGGCTATCACCGGCTCGTGCGCGGCGAGCGCGACGGCCTCGATCTCGACGCGCATCCGAGCGCACCGCTATGACCGGCAACGGCAACGGCAACGGCAACGGCCATACGAGCCTGTCCGCGGCGCTCGGGCCGTTCCCCGATGCGCGCGTGTTGCTCGAGCGCTACGGGCTGCGCGCGAAGAAGGCGTTCGGGCAGAACTTCCTGGTCTCGGAGCGCGCGCTGCGCGCGATCGCGGACGCGACGGTTGGCACCGACGAGGATTGGATCGTCGAGATCGGCGCGGGGCTCGGCACGCTCACCGCGCGGCTCGTCGAGCGCGTCACCGCCGGCAAGGTGATCGCGCTCGAGCCGGATCCCGACATGATTCGCGTGTTACGCGGCGAGCTCGGCACGGTCGACAACCTCGAGATCGAGCAGGTCGATGCGCTTCGCTACGATCTCCGCGCGGCCGCGTCGCTCGGCAAGCAGCTCGTCGTGTGCGGCAATCTCCCGTATCACCTCGCATCGCAGCTGATGTTCAAGGTGCTGGACGTGCGCGAGGTCGTGCGCTGGGCGGTGTTCATGATCCAGAAGGAGATGGCAGATCGCCTGCTCGCGAAGCCCGGCACGAAGGAGTACGGCGCGCTCGGCGTCATGATCCGCACGTACGCCGACGTGACGAGCGTCGTGCGCGTCGCGGCGGGCTCGTTCGTGCCGCCTCCGAAGATCGACTCGACCGTCGTGAAGCTCGTCCCGCTCGCGTCCTCGCGCGCGCCGATCGGCGACGCCCGGCTGTACTCCGACGTCGTGCACGCGGCCTTCAACCAGCGCCGCAAGACGCTGCGCAACGCGCTGCGCGCGAAATGGCCCGACGATGAGGTCGATCGCGGGCTCGCGACCGCAGCGATCGACGGCGGCCGGCGCGGCGAGACTCTCGACATCGCCGAGTTCGCGCGACTCGCCGCTACATTTTCGCCAGCGCGATGACGAGCACGAGCGCGATCACGCCGACGACCACGCTGTAGGCGACGATCGCGCCGGTGATCGGCGCCCCGGTGTCCGGGTTGAACGCGTAGGCGCAGCGATCGCACTTGACGTGATTGATGATCTTCGGTCCGAGCACGCCACCCCACCAGGTGAAGCCCGGCTTCGTCGCGCCGCGATGGTGACAGCGCGGGCACTCCAGCTCGTGTGGCATCATGCGCGCAACGTAGTGCCCGAGCTTCCCGAAGTCGAGACGGTCCGCCGCACGCTCGCGCCCGCGATCGGCGCGAAGGTCGTCGCCGTGTGGGACAGCGGCAAGGGTTTGCACATGCGACGCAAGCCGCCGCGCGCGCTGCTGCGCACGCTCGTCGGCGCGTCCGTCACCGCGATCCGCCGGCACGGCAAGTATCTGCTCGTCGACTTCGACACGGCGCGCACGCTCCTCGTGCATCTCGGAATGACCGGCCGCTTTCTCGTCGTGCCGGAAGCGACGCCGCGCCCGAAGCACACCCACGTCGTGCTGTGGCTCGACGATGGCCGCGAGCTGCGCTTCATCGATGCGCGCCGCTTCGGCCAGATCGCCGTGCTCGACTCCGCGCGCGCGCACGAGCACGAGGCGCTCGCGTCGCTCGGGCCCGATCCGCTCGAGCACGGCATCGACGTGACCGCGTTGCTCGCGCGCGCGAAGTCCAAGAAGACGACGCTCAAGGCGTTCGTGCTCGATCAAACCGTCATCGCGGGCGTCGGCAACATCTACGCATCGGAGGCGCTGTGGCGCGCGAAGCTGCGGCCGTCGACGCGCTCGAACAAGCTCACCGCGGCGAGCGCGGCGCGACTCGCGAAGGCAATCGATGACGTGCTCGCGCACGCACTCGACAAAGGTGGGACGAGCCTGCGCGACTTCGTCGACGCGACCGGGACAGCCGGCGAGAACGCGGAGTATCTGCTGGTCTATGGACGTGCCGGCGAGCCGTGCGCGCGGTGCAAAACGCCGATTCGGCGCACAGTCCACCAAGGACGGGCAACGTACTACTGTCCAACGTGTCAGACCCCGTAAGCGGTCTAGCCGTGGCCCGTTTCTTATCGTGTTAGTGTGAACGCGGGCCGTAAGCAGCCGAGATCATGTCGAACGAGGACGCCGACGAAGACCTGATGGTCCAGTACCAGCGGGGTGAGGTTCGCGCGTTCGAGGTGCTGCTGACCCGCCATCGCAGGCCGGTCTACAACTTCATCCTGCGCTTCGTCGGCGATCGCGAGACCGCCGAGGATCTGCTGCAGGAAGCGTTCATGCGCGTCATCAAGGGCGCGGAGGCTTACAAGCGGCAGGCCAAGTTCACGACGTGGCTGTACACCATCGCGAGGAACTTGTGCGTTGATCAAACTCGGAGACGCAAACATCGCAAGCACGCATCGCTCGACGCGCCGATGGACGCGGGCGACGACAGCGGCACGTTGATGGACGTGATCCCCGGGAATGAAATGGCGAGCGACCGCAAGAGCGTGAACAAGCAGCTGCACGAGCAGATGCAGCGCGCGATCGCCGCGCTGTCCGAGGAACAGCGCGAGGTGTTCCTGATGCGCGAGTTCCTCGACTTGCCGTTCAAGCAGATCGCCGATGTCGTCGGCGTGCCCGAGAACACCGTCAAGAGCCGCATGCGCTACGCCCTCGAGAAGCTGCGGCTCGAGCTCGACGAATACAAGGACCTGGCCAAGGCCGCGCCGTGAAGCTCGCGTGCGTGGTCGCGCTGGCGAGCACGACCGCCGGCGCGTCGCCGCTCGGTCTGGCATGGACGCAGGAGGTGGCGTGCCCTCGCAGCGCGGTGCAGCTCGGGGAGGTGGCCGGTCACGCCGATGCCGGCGGGCGGCGGGACGACGCACGCGCTCGGCACGATCGCGATCGTGCCGCAGCCACAGGGCGACTAGAACAGCTCGGCTTGCGGCGACGGCGGTCGAACGTCGCCGATCAGCTGGGCGATGTACGGGTACGGCCACGTGCGGCGCGCCTCGTCGGGGAGGCGGCGATGGCGCTCGGCAAACGCGGTGAGCCAGCGGCGCGTCGCCGCGTTCGCGTAGCCGCCGCCGGCGATCGGGCCGAACTCGTCCTCGTAGCGGGCGCGGATCGCGTTGAAGCGATCGTCGCGGATCACCTTCGCGACCACCGAGGCGGCGGCGACCGACGCGTGATGGTCCTCGGCGTGGTCGACCGACAGGAACTGCGGATAGCGCGCGCCGAGCGCCGCGAACATGCGCTTGCCGTCGGCGATGATCTTGTCACACGCCGGCGCTTGCTCGATCAGGCGCGTCGCGAGCTCGCGCTCGAGCACGTTGAGCTCGTTGCGGCACACGCGCGAGTCGATCTCGTGGTGCTCGACCTCGATCGTCGCGACGAACACCGCGCGCCGGCGGATCTCGTGCGCGAGCTCGCTGCGGATCGCGTGCGCGTCATCGCCCGCGCCGTACGCCTTGGAGTCTCGAAGCCCCTTGCGCGTGAGCGAGGCGGCGGTGCGCGAATCGATCGCGACGGCGGCGATCACCATCGGACCGATCGCGGGCCCGCGACCGGCCTCGTCGATGCCGAGCGTGAGGCGATTGGGGATCGGGCTCGCGCTCCGGCGCTTGGGCATGGCGCGCACGTTACAACCTGGCTCCAACGATCTCCAGCGCGCGCCCGAGACCGACTTCGAGATCGAAGGCTTGCACGTCGACGACCGCGGCCCAGTGATCGAGCCGGTTCGCGAGCGCGGACAGCGCCTCGCTCGCGGCGCGTGCGAGCGGTTCGCCGACCTCGCGATCGACGTCGGGCGCGGCGCGATACAGCGCGTGATAGATGGCGTCCTCGGCGAGGTCGAGGCGCGGCACGTCGTTGCGGAAGAACGCCTCGACGTAGCCACCCTCGATGTAGCCGCGCAGGTACGCGTGCGCGCGATCGAACACGCGCGAGAGCGCCAGGCCGATGCGATCGGCGGCGACGCGCTCGAGATCGCCGGCGACGTCGGCGCCGAGCGCGGTGGCGAGCGGGCGGGCGGCTTCCTCGGCGCGGCGCGCGCGGGCGGCGAGTGTGGCGGCGACGCGTGCGCGGCTCGCTTCGATCGCGGACGAATATCCCGATGACAGCAGCGCGATCAGGTAGTCGCGATCCGCGGCCGTCGCGCTGTGCGAGGCGAACGGCAGCCGGCGCGGCCGCACCAGATCGAGCACCTCGCGTGCGGCGCGGCGATACAGCGCGACCGTCGCATCGGAGAGGGCGCGGCGCTCGGCGAGCACGAGCTCGTCGGCGAGCCCGGAGGCGTCGTCGCGCAAGCGATCGCGCGCGGCGCGGGCGGCCTCGGCGGCGGCGGTTGCGTCGCCACGTGCGCGCTCGAGCGAGCCGGTCGCATCGGCGACGACGGAACGCAGCACGCGCACGCACGCATCGCGCTTGAGCTGGCGCGCCTGCCGAAAGAACCGCTCCTCGAGCGCCTGCGCGAGCGCGGGCCAGTTGCCGGCGTCGTGCGAGGCCATCGCCTCGCGCGCCGAGACCGGCACCACGGCCTCGACGAGGCCGGTCTCTTGCCCTGGGAGCTCGCCGAGCGTGCCGGTGATGAAGTCGATGACCTCGCGGGTCTCGTCGCTGCTCAGTTGATCGGCCTTGTTGAGCACGCCGAGCACGCGCTTGCCCTCGTCGCGGATCGATTGCAGCGCCTTCTTCTCGCTGGCCTTGCCGCCTTGCGATGCGGTGAAGACCCACACGACCGCGTCGGCGCGCGCGATGAACCCGCGCGCGGTCGCTTCGTGCTCGGGCAGGATCGAGTTGAGGCCGGGCGTGTCGACGATGTGGATCTTCTCGAGCTGCGGCAGCGGCACGAGGATCTCGACGCGATCGATCGCGCGCGCGGCCTCCGGCGTGAGACCGCGCAGGTGCGCCATCAGCGCGTCCCAGCCGAGCTCGAGCGCGTCGCCGTCATGCGCGATCACGCGGCCGCCGCGCTCGCGACCAAACCGCACGACATTGATCGTCGCGGTCGTCGGCGTGATGCCGGTCGGCGCCACGTCGGCGCCGATGAACGCGTTGACGAACGTCGACTTGCCGCTCGAGAACTCGCCCATCACGGTGACGAGCAGCGGCGTGTCGAGACTCGCCGCGGCGCGCGCGACATCGGCGACGTGATGGCCGAGCTCGCGGCGGCTCGCGACCACGCGCTCGAGGAAGCTTGCCAGCTCGGCGATGTCCGAGCCCACCGGGGCGGGCAAGGCCGCGGCGCGAGCTTCGGTGAGTAGCTGGCGGGCGCGCGGGTGATGCGGCGACACGCGCAACGCCGCGAGCGCCTCGCGTGCGGCCGCAGCCGGATCGGTGGCGAGCGCGATCCGCGCCAGCTCGACGTGGGCGTCGACGTCGTCGCGCGCGGCCGCCAGCTCGAGCAGCGCGCGAGCCGCGGCGGGCTGATCTTTCGCCATCGCGGCGCCTCGGGCGACGAGCGCGCGCGGGTCGTCGGGAGCCGTCGCGAGCAAGTCGTTGCCCCATTGCGCGGCGCGCATCGTGTCGCCGGCGGCGAGCGCGGTATCGACGGCGGCGCGCAACACGTCGGCGGGCGCGCCGAGCCCGAGCGCGCGATCGAAGCTCGCGAGCGCGGAGTCGAGGTTTCCGATCGTGCGATGCGCGGCGGCGAGGCGTGCATGAACGTCCGCGCGCTTCGGATCGAGTTGCAGCGCCTCGAGAAAAAACCCGTGCGCCTGCTGCGCGTCGAGCTCGGCGAGCGCGGCATCGCCTTGGGCGAGCAGCACGTCGAAGCGCAAGACCGCGCCGAGCGGGGTCAGATCGGCGTCGGCGAGCTCGCGCGCCTTGGCCAGCCGCTCGCTCGCGAGCGCGGACAGGCCCTCGACGAGTGCGTGCCGTCCGAGCGCGTAGAACGCGAGCACGGGCGGCGGATCGCCGGCCGCGGCGCGCTCGAGGTGGCGCACGGCCTCGTCGTACGCGCCGGAATCCGCGACGAGCGCCTCGCCGAGCGCGGCGCGCGCGTCGAGATCGGCGCCGTCCTCGGCGACGGCCTTGCGCAGCTCGCGGATCGCCTTGTCGAGATCGCCGCGCCGGCGCCACGCGATGCCGAGGCCGCGATAGGCGTCGGCGAGGATCCCGCGATCGCCGCCGGCCTCGTTCACCGCGCGCGACAGATAGCCGATCGCCTCGTCGAACCGTGCGAGCGCATCGAGTGCGAGCCCGGCGCCGACGAGCGCCGCCGGATCACCCGCGCGCAGCTTCAGCGCACGATCGTAGGCTTCGAGGGCGCGCGCCGGATCGCGTGCGACCAGGCGCGCATCGCCGAGCACGATGAGCGCCTGCCCGTGATCCGGCTTGACGCCGAGCATCGCTTCGAGCGTGTCGATCGCCGCCTGCACGTTCCCGTCCGCCAGCAGCTGGCGCGCTTGCCCGAGTTGCCCCTTGTACTCGTCGAGCACGAGCTCGCCGGCCAGATCGCCGAGGCGTCGCTCGAGCCGCGACCAGAGGGACATGAGGGCAGACTAGCAGACGGGGCATTGGGCGTTGGGCATTGGGCTTTGGCCAGCAGGGAGATTCCGCTTCTGGCCAAAGCCCAACGCCCAACGCCCAATGCCTAGTTTCCCGTCGGATCGTCCTCCGCCACCCAGATCCCCTCGCGGAGCTGGCCGAGTGCGGAACGGGCGGCGCGAACCGCCTCGATCTGCGAGCTGGTCGCGGACCGCGCCTCGTCGACGCTGCCGGTCTTCTCGCGGCGCTCGGCGAGCGTGCGATCGAGGACCTCGCCGATGCCCTTGTACAGCGTGTTGCCCGCGTTCGAGACGAAGTCCGAGAGCCGGCTCGCGAACGCCTCGATGCACTGGTCGAAGTGCGGCTTCATCGCCTCGGCGGCGCTCAGGATCGCGCCCGGCACCTTCTCCTTCGCCTGCACGCGGATGTCGCCGGCCACCTTCGACTTCAGCACGATCGCGAGGATCGGCGCGGCCAGCGTCAACAGCCCGCCGGCGAGCGCGTTGACGAACAGCATCACGGTCGTGCCGAGCGCGCCGACCGCGTAGATGCCGACGTCGTACTTGAACGAATCGACCGTGATGTCGATCTGCGTGTCGCTCGGCCCGAGTCGCTCCGCGAGCGTCGCCGCCGCGGCCGCGACGTTCTCGTTCGTGATCTTGATGACCTCTTCGGCGAGGTGCTCGAGCATCGCGGCGAGCTTCGCGCCCTCGACCTCGGCCCACTCCTTGAACTTGTCCTCGATGAACGCGGGCAGGTACTTCTTGATGTCATCGGCGTCGTTCGCGTCGATCTGGTGCGGCAGCGCTTGCACGAACGTCTTCGCGAACGCCTCGAGGTCGAGGCCGATCTGGTTCTTGATCGCCGCGGCATCGGCATCGATGCGCACGTGCAGGTCGTCGAGCTTGCGCTTGCTCGAATCGAGCTGGTCGCGCACCGAGGCGATGCGCTTCTCGAGCTCGCCGAGGTCCATGTCATACGCGCGCATCCGCACGCCGAGGTTGTTCTCGAGGTAGCTCGCGGTGCGCGCCGCGTCGGCCGCGGCATTGTCGAGGATGACCTGCGCGCGGTCGCGCGCGAGGAACCGTTCGAGGTAATGCTCGAGCTCGCCGAGCCCGTCGCGGGTCTTCGCCGACAGCGCGAACACGACCGGCTCCGGCGTGATCTTCGCGAGCCCTTGCTTGACGTAATCGAGCACCGCGCTGCGCTCGTCGGTCGACAGCAGATCGATCTTGCCGAGCACGAACACCAGCCGGTCGCGCGCGGCCTCGAGCACGCGCGAGCGCAGGAACTCGCGCTCGCTGTCCTTGAGCGCCTGGCCGGCGTCGAGCAGGAACACGACCGCGTCGGCGCGCGGCACGTAGCCGTACGTGACCTCGGCGCGCTGCTCGTTGAGATCGTTCACGCCGGGTGTGTCGACGACGACCACGTTGTTGCGGAGCAGATCGCTCGGATACCCGAGCTCGACGAACGCGACCTCGCTCGCGTGGCCGCCGGCGACCGTCACCCATTCCTTGAGCTGCGTCGGCTCGAGGTAACGGCTCTCGCCGGTCGCCAGCACGACGCGCGCGGTTGGATTGCTCGCGTGCACGACGTGATTGATCGACGCGGTCGTCGGCGTGATGCCGGTCGGCAGCACGTCCTGACCGAGCAGCGCGTTCACGAACGTCGACTTGCCGTGATTGAACTCGCCGAGGATGACGAGATGAAACCGCTCGGCTTCGAGCTTGGGGATGCGCGTCGTGCGGATGTCGCGCGCGAGCGTGATCATGCCGACCGATTCGGCGACGTCGGCGAGCTGCTGGAACCGCGCGACGATCTCGCGCTTCGCTTGCTTGTGGTGATCGAGGAGGATCATCAGAACACCTTGACGAGGTCGGCGATTTGCTTGTCGACCTCGACGAGGCTCGGCTTGCCTTCCGAGTCTTGCCCGACGAGGTGCGCGTAGAGCGCGGAGGTCGAGAACAGCCGCAGCGCCTGCACGCGCTTGGGCACGTACGGATTCGAGCGGAACAGCTCGGCGAACCGGCCGATGCCCTTGCTGACGTCGGGCAGCGCGCGCAGGTATTCGTCGGCGTTGAACGCGCTGCCGCGCTCGAGCCCGAGCTCGCGCCGCACGAGCGCGTACAGCGTCTTGTCGAGATCGCGGACCGCGAGCAGCGACGCGCGGTCGCACGTGACCTCGGCGCGCCGCGACCACGCCTGCAGCGTCATGATCGCCGGCTGCACGACCCAGCGCACGAAGAACGCCGCCGAGTGCTGCAGGTAATACAGCGCGGTCGTGTACAGGATGTGGCCGTTTTGCACGTGCGCGAGCTCGTGCGCGATCGCGGCGACGAGCTCGGTGTCGTCGAGCTTCTCGGCGAGCTCGAGGTTGACGATCAGGTGCGGCGCGTCCTCGGTGCCGAGCACCTTGATCTGGATCGACGTCGCGGGCGCGGCGAACACGACCGGCACGCGCACCTTGAGCGCGGCGCCGGCGGCCTTCGCGGCCTCGAACACGCGGGGATACTGCTGGTCGGTGACCTTCACCGCGGTGCCGAGCAGCTCGGTGCGCGCGACGTCGCGCCAGAGCCGCGTCGTGGCCTCCATCGCCATCGTCACCGGGCGCGCGATCATCAGCGTGCGCCGGAATTTGCGCTCGCCGGTGAATGCGTACACCGCGCCTTCGCGGGCCTGTTGCTCCATCGCGCCGCGCCGGGCCGCGAGCCAGCGCGCAAAATCGAACTCGACGCCGACCGACATATTCTGAGGACCTTATAGCACTGCGCTGCGGGAGCGGATGCGCGCGCGGGCGATCGCGAGGAACGCGACGCCGAGGGCGACCGCGAACCACAGCGTGGCCAGCCGGGTGAGCAGCGTCGCGGCGACCGCGGTCGCACGGTCGAGGTGGGCGGCGCCGTCGACGAGCGCGAGCGTCATCGCGCCCTCGGTGACACCTAGCCCTCCGGGCAGGAACGACAGCGCGCCGGCGATGGTCGTCCCGGCGTAGATCGCCGCCGCGAAGCCGACCTCGACGTGCGCGCCGGGAAACGCGTTGCAGATCACCCAGAAGCCGATGCACTCGCAAGCCCACGCCGGCACCGCGAGCGCCGTCGCCACCGCGAGCGGCGACGGCCGGCACAGCGTCGCGAGGTGGCGCAGCGTCTCGTGCAGCGGCTCGCGCAGGCGGCGCAACCGGGCCGTGCGTGTCGCGAGATCGATCATCGCGCGCGTCGGAGCCTGCCACGCCAGCAGCACGAGCCCGCACGCGACGAGCGCACCGGCGGCGATGACAAACCGCGGATCGACGCCGTACACGGCCACGCCGATCACCGCGAGCACGAGCAGCGCGATCAGATCGCTCACACGCTCGGCGACGACGATCGGCGCGGTGAGCGGCGCCGGCACGTCGTGCATTTCGCGCAGCAGGTAGCTCTTCACCAGCTCGCCGAGCTTCGCGGGCGTGATCGACAGCGACAGCCCGGCGCCGAACACGATCGCGCTCGACGCGCGCGGAACGGACACGCCTTGCCGCGCGAGATACTGCTGCCAGCGCACGAACCGCAGCACGTAATTGCAGAGGGCGAGCGCGAGCGCCACGCCGAGCGCTCGCCAGTCGAACGCGTCGAGCCGCTCGCCGAGGTGCCGTACATCGCCGAGCGCGGATAGCGCGGCGACCCCGATCACGAGCGCGATCGCGAGCCAGACCCACTGCCTTGCCACGATCTTTCGTATCACGGTAGCCTGCTGGCATGACGAAGCCGGCGAGCATCCTCGTGGTGGACGACGATCCCGAGATCGTCACGATGCTGAGCTCGCGGTTGCAGAAGCGCGGCTACAAGATCTCGACCGCCGAGGACGGCCACCGCGCGCTCGAGCTCGCGAAGCGCGAGCGCCCCGATCTCGTGCTGCTCGACGTGATGATGCCCGGCAAGTCGGGCTGGGAAGTCGCGCGCGCGCTCAAGCAAGATCCGGTGACGCAGGACGTGAAGATCATCATGGTGTCTGCGATCGGCGAGAAGACGAACGAGATCACCGCGCCGATCTACGGCGCCGACGCGCACATCGACAAGCCGTTCGAGTTCGAGGCGCTCGAGCGCGTCATCGGCCGGCTACTGGGCTAGCTGCTGGAGCAGCTTCTTCGCGCGCACGCCCAGCGTGCTCGTGCCGTCGACGAGCTCGGCGACGGTCTTCAGCTTGCCGCGCGCGTCGTCGGGGCTGGAGCCGGCCTCGGCGTTGGCCTGATTGTAGAGCTCCTGCGCTTTCTGCTGCAGCGAATCGCGCACGAGCTTGGTGTCGCTGTTCGGACCGTTGAGAGACTCGGCGGTGATCACCGCGGTGCGCGCGGAGGTGTAGTTCTTCTGCGCCATGAACTGGATCGCCGCGCGCGGCGCCACCTTGGAGAGCGCGGAGTTGAGCTCGACGTCGTAGAAATGGCCGAGCGAGCCATCGTAGCCCATCGCTTCGCGGATCTTCTGGAACGCGTCGCCGGCCTTCGTGCCGGGCGCGGTGGCGACGTTGTAGGCGCGCGCGAAGTGCAGGTACAGGTCGGCTCTCCGGCGCAGCACCCTGGCTTCGTCCTCGGACGCCGAGCGTGCCGCCGAGGCGACGATGTTCGAGGCCTCGGTGAAGTGCTTGGCCTTGTATTGCTCCGAGGCCTTCGCGACCGCGTTGTCGGGATCCATGGCCGCGACGCGCCGTGGTGGCGGCTCGGGCTTGGGCTCGGGCGGCGGGGGCGGCCGCTTGCGCGCGGTCGCGACCACCGGATGCTTCGGCTCGGGCTTCGGCTCGGGTTTCGGCTCGGGCTTCGGCTGTGGCTTGGGCTCCGGCCGGGCGACCACGACAGGGGGCGGCGCCGGCGGGCGAGCAGCGGTCTGCGGCACGGGCGCGGGCTTCGGCGCCTCGACCGGCTTCGGCGGAGGCGGCGTCACAGCGACCGCCTTCACCGCGGGCGTCGGCGCGGGCACGACCGCGCCGGACTTCGGCGGATCCGCCGCCGGTGGCGCCACGTTCGGCTCGGCCGGCTTCCCGCTGCCCGATTTCAGGATCGCGACCGTCAGGATCGCCGCGAACGCCGACAGCGCGGCCGCACCGAGCACCATCTTCGTGCGCTTGCTCAGCTGCGGTTGCACGAACTGGCGCAGCTGGACCGCCTGCGGCATCCCGTTGTACGGCGAGGGCGAGACCAGCGCGGTCGACGGATCGCTGCGGCCGGCCTGCGCCGCGATCTGGAGCATCTGCGCGTGCACCGAATGCGGCGGGATCTCGGTCGCCTGCGGATAACCCGAGTACCGCGGCGCGACCTGCCCGGGCAGCGTCGTCGGCATCATGTTCGGCATGCCCTGCGGGTCGCCGAGCATCGTTGGCTGACCGGCCGCGAGCATCGGCGGTCGGTTCGCCATCTGCGGCATCGGCAGCGTCGACGCGGGCACGAGGCTAGCCGCGGCCGCGTAGGCCTGCGGGCTCGGGCTCGCCGGGCGCAACGGCGCCGGTGGAGGCAACGTCTTGGGCCGCTCGCGCGCCGGGCGCTGCACGTTCGGCGTGACCGCCTCGACGGCCTCGTGGCGCAGCGGCTTGCCCGCGACGGTCGACATCTCCTCGTCGTCGACGTCGACGAAGCTGTCGTGCGCGCGCACGACGCCGCTCGCGTGCTCGAACCGGAACGTCGTGTTGCCGATCTCGATCGCGTCGCCGTTCGCGAGCATGAACGGGTTGTCCTCGACGTTGCCGTTGACGACCGTGCCGTTGCCCGAGCCGTTATCGACGATGACCCACGCGCCGCCCTCGTTGCGCAGATCGAAATGCTTGCGCGAGACGGCGATGTCGGTGAGCACGAAATCGTTATCGAGACCGCGGCCGATCGTGTACGACTTGCCGGCGCGGATCTCGAGCTCGCGGCCGCTGTCGTTGCCCTGCGTGATGACGAGCCGAGCGGCGTCGCTCGACGGCAGCGTCAGCGCCGGATTCGCCTTTTGATCGTCGACGGTCGGCTCTTCGAGCGCGCTCGCGCCGGTGTTCGTCAGGCCGGTGACCGGGCGCAGCGACAGCGCGGGCTCGACGCCAAGCGCGCGGATCTTGTCGGCGACCTCGCCTTGCTCGACCGTGGTGCTCGCTTCGTCTTCCCACTGCGACGATGACGACGCGGGCACATTGTCAGGATCGAGCGTGGTTTTCTCTTCCGGGTCATCCTCCGAGAAAGGCTTCGCCTTCGGCACAACATGCGCGGACACACGTTGTGGCCCTCCTGGTTGAGGAGCCCGGCCCATCGTCTTGATTGTACGGTCGGTAACGGTATCGATCAATGACACTGGTCCGCCGGTGTCCTACCTTTCCTTCCATGTTCCACCCGACCAAGATCATCGGCATCGGCCAGAACTACCGCGCTCACGCGATGGAGATGGGCAAGGGGTTACCGGCAGAACCGCTGATGTTCCTGAAGCCGCCGTCGGCGCTGATCCTCGACGGTGCGGCGATCGAACGGCCGGGCGGCTACGAGCGCGTCGACTACGAGGGCGAGCTCGGCGTGGTGATCGCGCGGCGCGTGACGCGCGTGCCCCGGGAGCGTGCGCTCGAGGTGATCGCGGGCTTCACCTGCGTGAACGACGTGACGGTGCGCGAGCTTCAGAAAACCGATGGGCAGTGGGCGCGCGCGAAGGGCTTCGACACGTTCTGCCCGGTCGGACCGCGCATCGTGCCGGGACTGGATCCTTCGCGGCTGAAGATCCAGACGCGCGTCAACGGCGTGGTCAAGCAGGACTCGACCACGGCGGATCTGATCTTCGACGTGCCGGCGCTCGTCGCGTTCGTCAGCGCACATATGTCGCTCGAGCCCGGCGACATCATCTCGACCGGCACGCCCGCGGGTGTCGGCAACCTCGCGGTCGGCGATGTCGTCGAGATCGAGATCGAGGGCATCGGCGTGCTGAAGAACTCGGTGATCGCGCGGCCGTGATCCTCGAGCTTCCCGACGACGCGCTCGTCATCGGCCTCGGCGGCAACGTCGGCGGCGACGCGGCGATCATCGAGCGGTTCCGGCGGGCGCGCGAGGCGCTCGCCCAGCTCGGCGATGTGCGAGCCGCGCCGCTGTATCGCACCGCGCCGATCGGACCGGCGCAGGCGGATTTTCTGAATACGGCGGTTCGCGTGCGCTATCGCGACGGCACGCCGGCGGAGCTCATCGCGACGATCCTCGAGCTCGAGCGCTTGCTCGGTCGCGAGCGGCGCGGCGAGGCGCGAGGCGGCCCGCGCGCGATCGATCTCGACGTGCTCGTGTGGGGCACGCGACAGCTGCGCACGCCCGAGCTCGAGCTGCCACATCCGAGGCTCCTCGCGCGCCGGTTCGCGCTCGAGCCGCTCGCGGAGCTGTTCGAGCAGGCGAGGCCGCTGCTCGCGCGCGTCGCGGATCAGCGCTGCGAGCTCGTCACGACGACGTGGTAAGCCACCACCGTCGCACCTGCTCGAGCGCCGACGTGCGCGGCAGGCCCGCGGGCAGCGTGTCGAAGAACACGCGGCCGTAGGTCTTGGTCACGATGCGGCTGTCGAGGATCGCGACGATGCCGCGGTCGTCGCGGCGCCGGATCAACCGGCCGAAGCCTTGCTTGAGCGCGAGGGCGGCCGCCGGCAACTGGATCTGCGCGAACGGATCGCCGCCGCGCTCGGCGCACGCCTGCATGCGCGCGGCGACGAGCGGCTCGGTGTGCGGCGCGAACGGCAGCTTGTCGATCACGACGAGGCTGAGCGCATCGCCCGGCACGTCGACGCCTTCCCAGAACGACGCGGTACCGAGCAGCACGGCGCCGGGCGTCGCGCGGAAGCGATCGACGAGCGCCTGGCGCGGCGCCTCGCCTTGCACGAGCCGCGGATACGGCAGATCGACGAGCCGGGCCGCCGCATCGCGCAGCGCGCGATGCGAGGTGAACAGCAAGAATGCACGGCCGGCGGTGAGCTCGAGCAGCTCGAGCGTGCGCGCGACGGCGGCCGCCGCGAACCCGTCGTCGACCGGGCTCGGCAGATCGCGCGGCACGTACAGCATGGCCTGGCGCGCGTAGTCGAACGGCGAGGGCACGAGCAGCTCGTCGGCCCCGGAGTCTGTTCCCAGGCCGAGGCGCCCGCGCGAGTACGCGAAGTCATTTTCGGTCGCCAGCGTCGCCGACGTGAAGATCGCGGTCGGCCCGGACGTGACGACGTGGCGGCGCACGAGCTCGCCGACCTCGATCGGCGATGCGACGAGCGCGGTACCGGTCGCGCGCGCCTCGCCCCAGTACACGTGGCTCTTCACGCGTTGCTCGGCGATCGTGGCGAGGTCGTCGCGCAGCCCGCGCGCGCGGCGTGCGATGCCGGCGAGCGCGGCGCGAGCTCCGTCGTCCTCGGGCTCGGGCGACGGCTCGCCTTCGGCCTCGGCGATCCGCGCGAGCTCCTCGAGCGCGGTGTCGAGCTGGAACCACGCGGTCTGCCGCTCGGGCCGCTCGAACAGGCCTTCGGGCAGCGGCACGCGCTCGTCGCCGATCAACGCGCTGCGGATCTGCGCGAACAGCGAGATGCCGGCCCGCTCGACCGAGCGGATCACGTCGTCGGCGGCGCGGCCCGTCCACAGCGGCAGGTGCACCAGCGCAAGCTGCGCGTCGCGCACGAGCGCGGCGAGCGCTTGCGTCGAGACGCGCGCACCGAAGTGCTCGGTCGCGACGTCCTCGAGCTGGTGCGCCTCGTCGAAGATCACCGCGTCGTGCTCGGGCAGCACCTTCGCGCCCGGTGCGGCGGCGCTACCCGGACCTGATCGACCGTCTGCGCCGCGAAGCGGCGATCGGGCGCGAAGCGCGCGGTCCGCGAAATACAGGTGATGGTTGACGAGGATCAGGTCGGCGCGCTCGGCGAGCCGGCGCGCCTGCGTGACGAAGCAGCGCTCGAAGTACGGGCAGCGCGGGCCGATGCGCGCGTCGGGCGTGGTCGTGACGTCGTTCCAGATCGGCGCGGACTCGGGCAGCCATTCGACCTCGGCGCGATCGCCGGTCTCGGTGTGGTCCGCCCAGTCGGCGAGCTCGGGAACGCGCGGTGCTGCCTCGGCGAGCTTGCGCCGGCACACGTAGTTCGACACTCCCTTCAGGACGACCGCGGTGAACGGCCGCGCGACGATCGTGCGCAGCAACGGGATGTCGTGGCGTGCGATCTGATCCTGCAGCGCGCGCGTGCCGGTCGACACCACGACGCGCAAGCCGCTCTCGAGCGCGGGCACGAGGTACGCGAGCGTCTTGCCGGTGCCGGTGCCGGCCTCGACGAGAAGCGGCCGCGCCTGGGCGAGCGCGCGGGCGACCGCGGCCGACATCGCGCGCTGCTCGACGCGGTCCTCGTAGTGCGGGATCGCGCGCGCGAGCCCGCCGCCGGGCGCGAGCAGGTCGATCATCTGGATCTAGCCGCCTTCTCGGCGTGGCCGCTCGTGCCGAACCGGCGCGCGAGCTCGGCGAGCACGCGCCCGATCGGGATGTCGCGCGCGGTGAGGGCCACCATCACGTGAAACACGAGATCGGCGGTCTCGTGGACGATCGCGTCGTCGGGGCCGGTGGGCAGCTCGGCCGCGAGCTCGCCGTGCTCCTCGGCGATCTTCGCGAGGATCTTCGGCCAACCTGCGTCGAGCAGCGACTTCGTGTAGCTCTGCTCGCCCGCCGCGGAATCGCGGCGCTGCGCGAGCGTCGCGGCGAGCTGGTCGAGGCTCGACGCGATCGGCTCGCCGAAGCACGTCGGCGCGCCCGTGTGGCACGCCGGCCCCGCGGGATGGACGCGTGCCAGCAGCGTGTCGGCGTCGCAGTCCTCGCGCAGCTCGACGACCGCGAGCGTGTGACCGCTGGTCTCGCCTTTCTTCCACAGCGCTTGGCGCGAGCGCGACCAGAAGTGCACGAAGCCAGTCTCGCGCGTGAGCCGCAGCGCCTCGGCGTTCATCCACGCCACCATCAACACGGCGCCGGTCGTCGCGTCCTGCGCGACGCAGGGGATGAGGCCGTGCTCGTCCCACTTCACGAGGTCAACTTCGCACGGCGATCCCGCGCGCCGCAAGAAACGCCTTGGCCTCGCCGATCGTGTGGCGGCCGAAATGGAAGATCGACGCCGCGAGCACCGCGTCGGCGCCCGCTTCGAGGCCGTCCGCGAGATGCGCGAGCTCGCCGACACCGCCCGACGCGATCACCGGCACCGTCACCGCGGTCGCGACCGCACGCACGAGCTCGATGTCGTAGCCGAGGCCCGTGCCGTCGCGGTCCATGCTCGTGACGAGCAGCTCGCCGGCACCGAGCTCGGCGACGCGCCGGCACCAGGCGATCGCGTCGAGGCGTTCAGGCGTGCGGCCGCCGTGGCTGTACACCTCCCACGCGTCACCGTGGCGCTTCGCGTCGACCGCAACGACGATCGCCTGATTGCCGAACCGCGCCGCGATCTCGGCGACCAGCGCCGGCGTGCGAATCGCCGCGGTATTGACCGCGATCTTGTCGGCGCCGGCGTCGAGCAGGCGCTCGGCATCTCCCACCGAGCGCACGCCGCCGCCGACGGTGAGCGGCGTGAACAGTTGATCCGCGGTGCGCGCGACCACGTCGACGAGCGTCGCGCGGCCCTCCGGCGACGCCGAGATGTCGAGGTAGCACAGCTCGTCGGCGCCTTGCGCATCGTAGGCCGCGGCTTGCTCGACGGGATCGCCGGCGTCGCGCAGCTGCACGAAGTTGGTCCCCTTCACGACGCGGCCGTCCTTGACGTCGAGGCACGGGATGACCCTACGCGCGAGCATGCGCGACCTCCGCCGCCTGTTCGATCGTGAAGCGGCGATCGTAGAGCGCGCGGCCGACGATGACCGCGGCGATGCCGGCGTCGCGCAGCCGCACGAGATCGTCGAGCGAACCGACGCCGCCCGACGCGATGACCTCGCAGCCGACCGCGCGCTGGAGCTCGCACGTCAGCTCGACGTTCGGCCCGACGCGCAGGCCGTCGCGCGCGACGTCGGTGTACAGCAGCGCGGCCGCGCCCCACGCGGCGGCGCGCCGGCCGAGCTCGATCGCGGTGACCCCGCCGCTCGCGGTCCAGCCGTCGATCGCGACCACGCCGGCGTTCGCGTCGACCGCGACGATCACGCGGCCGGGCTGCATCCGGCACGCATCCTCGACGAGCGCGGGATCGCGGACGGCCGCGGTGCCGAGCACGACGAACGCGGCGCCCGCGGCAAGTACGTCCGCGATCGC
Source organism: Kofleriaceae bacterium (assembly GCA_036490935.1). GTDB lineage: Bacteria > Myxococcota_A > Polyangia > Haliangiales > Haliangiaceae > JABFXX01. The sequence continues at coordinate 22,851 of DASXCY010000049.1, forward strand.
CGCCGCGTCGCGAATGCCGCCGCCCACCTCGACCGGGATCGGCGACGCCGCGATCAGCTCGCGGACCAGCGCGCGCTGCGACGGCTCGCCGAATGCCCCGTCGAGATCGACGACGTGCAGCCGATCCGCGCCGCCGCGTGCGAGCTCGGCGACGAGCTCGACCGGCCGGTCGTGGAACACCGTCGCGCGATCGCGCCGGCCCGCCTCGAGCCGCACCGCGCGCCCGCCGAGCAGATCGATCGCGGGCAACAGCTTCACGCCAGCGCCTTCAGCAGCTCGAGGCCGACCGCCTGGCTCTTTTCGGGATGGAACTGGCATGCGAACAGGTTGCGCGTGCGGATCGCGGCGCAGAACCGCTCGCCGTGCTCGGCTTCGAGCGCGACGATCGAGCGATCGGCCGGCACCGCGCGATACGAGTGGACGAAATACACGTACGCACCGTCGGCGAGCCCGGGCGCCGAGCCGTGCACGCGGTTCCAGCCCATGTGCGGGATCTTGAGGCGCGGATCGGCGGGGGCCAGCCGCGTCACGCGCCCGGCGAGCACGCCGAGTCCCGCGCAATCGCCCTCCTCGGAGTGCTCGAACAATACTTGGAGCCCCAAGCAAATGCCGAGATACGGCCGGCCGCTCGCGATCGCCTCGCGCAGCGCGTCGCCGAGCCCGCGCTCGGCCAAGCCGCGCATGAACACGCCGAACGCGCCTTGCCCGGGCACCACGATCCGGTCCGCGCGCCGGACGACGTCGGGATCGCGCGTCACGACCACCTGGCCGCCGACGTGTGCGATCGCGCGCGCGACCGAGCGCAGATTTCCAGAGCACGCGTCGACGATCGCGATCAGAGCGAGCCCTTGGTCGACGGGATCGCACCGGCCAGCCGCGGGTCGATGCGCGTCGCGCCGTCGCACGCGCGCGCGAAGGCCTTGAAGATGCATTCGATCGTGTGGTGCGCGTTGCCTCCGTAGTGCAGCACGACGTGCAAGTTGCACGGGGCCTTCGTCGCGAACGCCGCGAAGAACTCCTTCGCCAGCTCGCAGTCGAAGTCACCGATCCATTTGCCGTCGAGCCCTTGCACTCGCCACACGAATGCCGGGCGTCCCGAGAAATCGACGGCGACGGTGACGAGCACCTCGTCCATCGGCAACGTCGCGGAGCCGAAGCGCACGATGCCGGCGCGATCGCCGAGCGCGCGCTCGAACGCGCCGCCGAGCACCAACCCGATATCCTCGATCGTGTGGTGCGCATCGATCTCGGTGTCGCCCGCGGCCTGGACGTCGAGATCGAACTGGCCATGGCGCGCGAACGCATCGAGCATGTGCGACAGGAACGGGACGGGCGTCGCGATGGTTCGCCGACCGCTACCATCGAGCTCCAGCTCGACGGCGATCTGGGTCTCTTTCGTGTTGCGCTCGAGCCTCGTCCGACGCGCCACGCCTCCTTGTATCAGCTCCATCCGGGGCGTACAACGATCGCATGGTGCGCTACGCGCTCGTGCTTGCCGCGCTGGTCGCGTGCGGCGGCGGCAAGAAGCAGGTGTCCGAGCCCCAGCCCGAGCACGAGACGGCCGAGAAGCCGGCTCCGCCGCCCGAGACCGAAGCCGATCGCGAGAAGAAGCGCCACGCGCAGGCCGTCGCGATCGTCCCCGAAGGCTCGACGTGCCTGCCGGCCGCGCTCAAGGAAGACAACGCGCCGCGCCTCGAATTCGCGGCGGTCGGCGGCGACATCGTCGTATGCGCGGTCGACGTCGATCGCTCGCGCCTGCTCGGTCCGGTCGGCTGCTGGAAGGTCGCGGTCGATACCGGCGCGCTCAGCTACACCGATCCCGCGCCGCTGCCCGGCGGCAGCCTCGACGTGCTGCTCGCCGATCGCTGCGCGCGGGGCTTCTGCCTGCCGGCCGACACGAAGCTCGCCGGCACCAAGATCGCGCACATGTCGTGGAGCGTCGACGGCAAGCAGGTCGCGGTGCTCGTCGGCGATGACGTCCACCTGTTCGACGCCGCGAGCAAGAACCACGTGTCCGCCTTCACGATCCGCGGCGACAAGGGCCTGACCAACGATCCGATCGCCGTGCATTACGTCGGCGATGTGATCTTCGTCGAGGGCGCCGACCAAGGCCCGTACTCCGCGGTGTGGCAGTTCAAGACCGACGGCACGGCAGTCGGCCCGCTCGTCGGCATCGGCGGCAAGGATCCACTGTCGACGTATCACGGCTCGTTCTCGGTGCTCGATCCCGATCACGTCGGCGTGGCGGAGCGCGGCATGGAGACGCTGACGAGCTTCGAAGTCTCGACGGGCAAGCGCGCGAAGGCCGTGCGCAAGATCGGCAAGCTCGCGTGCAAGCCCGACGAGGTCGACGCGTTCTGGCACGACGGCGACAAGGTCACCGACAAGTGCAAGGAGTCGATCGCGAAGCAGTACGCCGCGTTCATCGGCGCGACCGCGATCATGGGCAAGAAGAGCCTCGTGGTGTTGATGCGCGACGACCGGCTCGGCGAGCTCGGCGTCCTCGATCCGCGCCTGCTCAGCGAGAAGAAGGCGATCAAGATGCAATGGTGCGAAAAGGCCGGCCCCGACGCGAAGAAGTCCGCGGGCGACTAGTAATATCGGCGTATGAAACGCCGAGACTTCTTACGTGGGGCAGGAACCTTCTTCGCCGGTGCGGTGCTCGCCGGCATTCCAGGGTGTGGCGACAGCAGCAACAAGCCGAAGCCCGATGGCGGCGGCGGACCACCCGCGCCGACGTCGTTTCCGCAGGGCGTAGCGTCGGGCGATCCGAGTTCGGAGTCGGTCGTGCTGTGGACGCGCGCGGTTCCCGGCGGCGGGGGCTCCGAGGCCGTGATCCTCAACGTCGAGGTCGCGAGCGACGCCGGCTTCTCGAACGTCATCGTCCACATGGACATCATGGCGGCGTTCGGCAGCGACTTCACCGTGCGCGTGTTTGTCGACGGGCTCGCGTCGAACACGCAGTACTACTATCGCTTCACCGCGCCGGCCGGCGAGACGATCTCCGGGCAGACGCACACCGCGCCCGACGACAGCGACGACGTGCAGGTCAACGTCGCGTGGGTGACGTGCCAGGACTACCAGGCCGGCAGCTACGGCGCGTTCCGCCAGATGCTGATCGATGACGCGGCGCGCGCGCCCGCGGATCAGATCCACTTCGTCCTCCACGTCGGCGACGTGATCTACGAGACCGTCAACGCGGCGTTCCAGAAGCCGCTCGACGCGAGCTTCAACTTCGTCACGATCACGAACGCGGACGGCAGCCCGCGCATGGTGCCGCAGTTGCCGTCGGGCGGCGGCGCGAACGGCGGCTACGTGTTCGCGCAGAACCTCGAGGATTATCGCGCGCTGTACCAGACGTTCCTGTCGGACCCCGACTACATGGCGGTGCGCGCGAAGTGGCCGTGCATTCACACGTGGGACGATCACGAATTCACGAACGACTGCTGGCAGTCGATGGCCAACTACGACAATCACGTGTCGACCGACGAGCCGTCGCAGGCGCGCCGCTACGCGTGCAGCCAGGCGTGGTTCGAGTACATCCCGAGCATGCTCACCGGCGTCGGCCAGGCGATGGACTTCACGCCCGTCGACGGCGGCGTGATGGACGCGGACTTCACGCCTCCCGACGCGGATAACCTCGTCGACGAGCCGAACAACGTCGCCGCGCTCGGCGCGATCACGATCTATCGCAACTTCCGGTGGGGCGCGAACGTCGAGCTGGTCATCACCGACGAGCGTTCGTATCGCAGCGACCACGCGATCCTCGAAGAGGAGGCGACCCCGCCGCTGTTCTTCGATCCGCGCAACGTGCTGCCGAAGGACATGGTGCAGATCTTCGACCAGGGCATGACCGCGGCCGGCGGCAGCCCGCCCGCGATGGTCGACGGCTACCCCAATCCGCGCACCGCGTCCCCCATCGGCACGATGCTCGGCGCGACGCAGAAGCAGTGGTGGAAGGACACCATGATGGCGTCGACCGCGACGTGGAAGCTGTGGGCGAACGAGGTCGCGCTCATGCGCTTCAACATCAACAATGTCGGCACTCCGCCGGGCCTGCTCGGCGTCGACCGCATCATGGACGGCGACGCGTGGGACGGCTACCCGACCGAGCGCGTCGAGCTGATGGCGTTCTTGCGCGATAACGCCATCGCGAACGTCGTCGCGCTGAGCGGCGACATCCACGCGACGTTCGCGGGCATCGTGATGGACGACTACGATGCCGCGACGCCGGCGCCGATCGCGAACGAGCTCGTCGTGCCGGGCATCAGCTCGAACTCGCTGTTCTCGTTCTACGAGGCCGCGACGCGGCCGCCGATCCCGCCGCAGCTGCGCTCGATCGTCACGGTCGACGCGAGCAGCGCGGGCGGGCCGGCGTTCCAGCCCACGCTGAACCTGACGCTGCTCCACGGCACAGGTGCGTCGGTGACCTACGCGCAGACGCTCGATCCGGCGTCGACCGAGGCGGCCTACGACCCGACGATCAACCCGCACCTCCTGTACTCGGACGCCGACTCGCAAGGGTACGGCTACGCGAAGGTCACGGCGACCGAGGTGACCGGCGTGTTGACGACGATCAACCGGCCGATCATGACGCCGAGCGACGCCGGCCCGGGCATCCTGCGCACGGCGACGTTCACGATCCCGGCGGGCAACCCGGGCGGCATGACCGGCCCGACGATGACCGGCACCAATCCGTTCCCGATGAACCTGACCTAGTCAATATGAAGTGACCGGCCCCCGAGCGCAGGTTCGTGGGTTACGCCTCAATCGCTAGACCGTGGTGCAGAGCCACATGCGAAAGGGAACCGGTCATGAAGAAAGCTACCCGATTCGTCGGGCTCGATGTACATGCAGAAACGATCGCCGTTGCCGTCGCGGAGAGCGGACGTAACGGCGAGGTGCGGTCGCTGGGGCTGATCACCTCGACGGCTTACTCGACGACTTCACCAAACCCTGATCCGATCCGAGAGGCTCGCAACGAACGTCGAATAGAACTTGACCGGTCACTTCATATCAGCGGCGCAGCGACTGCAGACGGTCGCGCGACGCGGCGACGTCTTCTTGCGGCATCGAGCCGACGACGTCGAGCGACGCGCGTTGCTCGAGGCCGGTCTGCGCGTCGCGCGCGCGCACCTGCAGGATTCCAGAGGCGTCGAGCGCGAACGTGACCTCGATCGAGGTCTCGCCGCGCGCGCGGGCAGGCAGGTTCTCGAGGCGCAGGTCGCCGATCACGATGTTCTGGTCCATGCGGCGCGATTCGCCTTGCACGACGACGATGCGCACGGCGTCCTGCAGATCGCGCGACGTCGTGAACAGCTTGCGGATCTCGGTCGGCACGCGCGAGTTACGCCGGATCAGCTCCTCGCAAAATCCCGCGACTGTGGCGATGCCGAGCCCGCGCGGCGTCACGTCGATCACGACCGGCGACGCCATCACCGGATAGCCCATGACGGTCGGCGGCAGCGCGGGCGCGATCGGCGGTGGCGCGAGTGGCGGTGGCGGTGGCGCGGCAAATCCCGGCGCGGTCGATGCCGGCGACAGCGCGATCAAGGTCGGCGAGGTCGTGCCGGGCGAGGCCTGCCCCATGCCGGGCGCGGTCGTCGCAGGAGACGGCTCGACCGATACTCCGCGACGCTCCGCGTCGCTGCGCGCTCCGGCAAAGCCGGGGGGTTCGATCATCAGCGTCGGCGCCTGCGGTGGAGCTGGCGGAACGTGCGCCGGAGGCCGCGGGATCGGCATCGCGCGGGTGCGCTGCGGCGCGACCGGCTGCGGGATGGCTGCATGTGGAGGCGGTGGCGGCGGCGGGGCGGCCTGGCCGAGCGGCAGCGTCTTCGCTTCGACGGGCGCCGGCGGCGTGAGCGCGACCGGCGGGCTCGTGCGCAGGCGGCCGATCGGCGCGCGCGGCGTCGCCGACACCGGTGGCGGCACCGACGCCGTCGCGGGCGTGCGCTCCTCGAATTGATCGTGGTGGCGCCCGCGCTCGACCGGCCGCTCGAGGCGCACCTCGTTGGGCGAGCGCACGACCGGGATCTCGCCGTAATCGGCCGTCTGGCGCGGCCTCGGCTTCGGCGGTTCGAGCGTGAGCTCGTCGATCACCTGGTCCATGTCGGGCGGCAGCATGTCTGCGCCGGTCTCGCGCGTGACGGTATCGCCCGCGAGCGGGTCATCGCCGAACAGCACGCCGGCCGCGGTCGTCTCCTCGTCGGGAGTCTCGGTGGTCGTCGGCGCGCGCGACGGGCGCTTGCGCTTCAGGATGCGATCGAGCGCGGTCGCCTGCAGCGCGGCGCCGAGCGCGACCGCGTCCTCGGGATTGACGTCGGTGCGCGGCGCCTTCGCGAAGAACCTCGTGGCCTGATCGCGCACGTACGGGATCTTCGTCGTGCCGCCGACCAGCACGATGTCGTCGATCTGATCGATCGACAGCCCGGCGTACTTGAGCGCCTCCTCGCACACCGGAAACGTGCGGTCGATGATGTCGGCGACCTGCATCACGAATTCGTCGCGCGAGATCTCGATCTGCAGGTCGAGCGGCTTGCCGCGCGGGCCGTACGCGATCTCGTCGATCTTCACCACCGCGCGCGATCGCCGCGACAGCTCGATCTTGGTCTGCTCGGCGACCGCGCGCAGGCGCATCATCGAGACTTCGTTCTGCCGCAGGTCGACGCGATTCTCGGTGAGGAACTTCTCGACCATGCGATCGACCACGCGCTCGTCGAGATCGTCGCCGCCGAGGAACGTGTCGCCCGCGGTGCCGAGCACCTCGTAGACCTGGTCGTGCAGCTTGAGCAGCGTGATGTCGAACGTGCCGCCGCCGAAGTCGTAGACCGCGATCACCTCGCGCAGGTTGCGCGCGTGGCCGTACGCGAGCGCGGCCGCGGTCGGCTCGTTGAGCACGCGGACGACCGTCAGCCCCGCGATCGCGCCGGCGGTCGCGGTCGCCGAGCGCTGCGCGTCGTTGAAGCTCGCAGGCACGGTCACGACGGCGCGCGCCACCTCGGTCTCGAGCTGCGCCGTCGCGACCTGCTTCGCGTAATCGAGCACGATCGCCGACACTTCCGGCACCGCGTAGCGGCCGGCGCGGGTCACGACGACCGGCGTACCCTTGTCGCCGGGCTCGATCGCGTACGGCATGCGCCGCTTCGCGATCTGGACCTCGGCCGAGTCGAAGCTGCGCCCGATCAGCCGCTTGATCGAGAAGATCGTGTTTTTCGGATCGATGACCTTGCGCTGCTTCGCCGACGCGCCGACGACGACGCCGCCGTTCGGATGAAACGACACGACCGACGGATGGATCTTGTAACCCGCGGCATCGGCGAGCACGCGCACCGCGCCCGCATCGTCGGAGTACGCGACAACCATGTTGGACGTACCGAGGTCGATGCCAACGATCGGATCGTTCACGACGCAATCACGGTGGCGAGGACGCCATCGTACCACCGTTCGACGGCGCTTCGAAAAGGCCACATCCACCCGTAGGACGCCCCGAGGAACTGCGAAACGACGTGCTCGCGCAGCTCCGGCGCGCTCGCCGCACGAGCCCCCCACACTTCGGCCGTCGCACGGATCGTCTCGGCGTAGGCCTCCATCTCGAACCGCGCGCGGCAGTACGCCAGCCCCATCGGCAGCGGGACCAGCACGTACAGCAGCGCCATCACCGGCAGCGTGAGCTTGCGAAACTGGCGCAGGTGGATCGCCTCGTGGCGCAGCGTCACGTAGCGGCGGTCGGCCGGCCAGTCGTCCCAGTCCGACGTGACGTACACGGTGCGGCCGATCGTCGTCTGGTAGTTGTCGAGGTAATCGCGCATCCGGCCGAACGTGACCGCGCGCAGCGCGACGTCGATCGCGCGGTGCAGCCGCGACCGGTCCTTTCGCACGATGCGGAACCCGGGAATCTCCGAGCGCAGCGCCGCGACCAGCGCGTCGTACCGATCCACGTCCGGAGCGTAGCGCGCCCGTTGACGAGCCGCGCGCGGATCCGTAGCGTGGCGGCTCGTGGTCGACCTCGGGCAGCTCAACCCACCGCAGCGCGACGCGGCGAGCCACCGCGACGGCCCGATGCTCGTGCTCGCCGGCGCCGGATCGGGCAAGACGCGCGTCATCACGTTTCGCATCGCGCATCTGCTCGCGCAGGGCGTGTCGCCGCGTGCGATCTGCGCCGTCACGTTCACGAACAAGGCGGCGGAGGAGATGCGCGAGCGCATCGCGAAGCTGGTGGCCGACCGCACGCTCGCACGCGAGCTGTCGATCGGCACGTTCCACGCGCTCGGCCTGCACATCCTGCGCAGCGAGCGCAAGGCGCTCGGCCTGCCGCGCGGGTTCGCGATCTATGACCAGGCGGATTCGCTCGGGGTGGTGCGCGAGGCGATGCGCAACCTCCACGACGGGGATCGCCGCTACGACGCGAAGGCAGTCGCGACGCGCATCTCGCTCGCGAAGAACGCGTTCATCTCGCCCGACGACTTCGAGGGCAATCCCGCCGACGATTACGACGAGATCACCAGGCACGTGTATCCGAAGTATCAGGAGGCGCTGCGCGCGTGCGCGGCGTTCGACTTCGACGATCTCATCGTCGAGCCGGTGCGGCTGTGGCAGCGCGACGCCGATGCGGGACGGAGCTGGGCCGAGCGATTCGAGTACGTGATGGTCGACGAGTTCCAGGACACGAACCGCGCGCAGCTCGAGATGGTGCGTCACCTCGTGTCGCCGCATCAGAACCTGGTCGTGGTCGGCGACGACGACCAGTCGATCTACAGCTGGCGCGGCGCCGATCCGACGAACATCCTGCGGTTCGCCGAGCTGTTCGCGGGCGCCAAGGTCGTCAAGCTCGAGCAAAATTATCGTTCGACCAAGACCATCCTCGCGGCCGCCAACGAGGTGATCGCACACAACCCCAAGCGGCACGGCAAGAAGCTGTGGTCGCAGGTCGGCGACGGCGAGCCGATCACGCATGCCGTCGCGGCGACCGCCGAGGACGAAGCGAAGTGGATCGCGCGCGAGATCCGCCGCCTGCGCGACACCGGCCAGCGCTGGAGCGACGTCGCGGTGCTGTATCGCTCGAACTTGCAGGCCAAGGTGCTCGAGGAGGAGCTGCGCGCGGTCGAGGTGCCGTACGTGATGTACGGCGGCCAGCAGTTCTTCGAGCGCAAGGAAGTCAAGGACGTGATCGCGTACCTGCGCGTCGCGCTCAATTCGCGCGACGAGCTCGCGTTGCGCCGCGTGATCAACTATCCGTCGCGCGGCATCGGCGCGACGACCGTCGAGAAGCTGGTCGCCACGGCGCAGGCGCGACACGCGACGCTGTGGGATGCACTCGACCAAGTCGAGGCGCACGGCGGCGCGCGCGCCGGCATCGACTCGTTTCGCACCGCGATCACGCGCCTCGCGACCGGCATCGACTCGGGCGTGGACGTCGTCGGCGCGACCCGCGCGCTGATCGAAGACATCGCGCTGTACGACGACCTGCGCGCGGCCTCGCCGAGCATGTCGGCCGCGCAGCGCCGCATCGACAACGTCGAGAACTTGCTCGGCTCGCTCGCGCGGTTCGCCGAGCGCGGCAAAGGCCGCGACGGCCTCGCCGAGTACCTGCGCCTGCTCACGCTCGAGACCTCCGACAAGAAGGAGGAGTCGGGCGAGCGCGTGATCCTGACGACGCTGCACGGCGCGAAGGGCCTCGAGTTCCCGATCGTGTTCCTGATCGGCCTCGAAGAGGAGCTGTTGCCCCACGCGCGCACGCTGCAGCCGCAGGTCACCGACATCGTCGACGCCGATCACGCGACCGACATCAGCGAGGAGCGCCGGCTGTGCTACGTCGGCATCACGCGCGCGCAGCGCAAGCTGTACCTGACGCGCGCGTGCACGCGGGTCTCGCGCGGCCGCTCGCTGCAGCGCACCCCGTCGCGGTTCCTGCTCGAGATTCCCGACGAGCTGCTCGAGGTCCGCGACCTCGGCGAAGAAGCCCGGCAAAAGGTCCCCGCCGACGAGGTCAGGTCGTTTTTCGCGAGCCTGGCCGTCGACGAATAAAGTCGCACGTGTCGCATGTGTCGCACGACGAGATCGTGAGAGCGACCCGCAGCTCGTGGTATGTCGCGGGCATGAAGCGCAACGCTCTTTTCTGTGCCGCGCTGTTCGCTGCGTGCGGCGGTGGCAACAAGAACACGACTCCGCCGTCGACCGGCGACCTCGGCTCGTCGCAGCACGCGACACCGCCGATGGGCCCGAGCATCGACTCGCAGCGGCCGGATCCGGCGAAGGAAGCGCGCCTGGCCTACGTCGACCCCGGCGGCATGTGGATGCCGTCGCAGATGACGCTGCCGCAGCACGTGGAGAACTTCGAGAAGATGGGCGTGCAGCTCGACGCCAAGACGCTCGCGGATCCGCTCAAGGAGCCGCTCGCCGCGGTGGTCTCGCTCGGCGGTTGCACCGGTTCGTTCGTGTCGCCCGAGGGACTCATCGTCACCAACCACCACTGCGTGCAGGGCGGCCTCCAGTTCAACTCCGACGACAAGCACGATTACGTCGAGAACGGCTTCTTCGCCGCGTCGAAGGCCGAGGAGCCGACGGCCGGCCCGGCGCAGCACGTCATGGTCGTGCAGGCGTACAAGGACGTCACGCACGAGATGCGCGACGGCCTCGACGCGATCAAGGATCCGATCGCGCGCAAGGACGAATCCGAGAAGCGCCTCAAGCAGCTCGTGGCCGCGTGCGAGAAGGATCGCCCGAGCCTGCGCTGCCAGGTGTCCGGCTTCTTCGGCGGCGGCATGTACCAGCTGATCGAGATGCTCGAGATTCGCGACGTCCGCCTCGTCTACGCGCCCGAGCGTTCGATCGGCGACTACGGCGGCGAGGTCGACAACTGGGGCTGGCCGCGCCACACCGGCGACTGGTCGTACTACCGCGCGTACGTCGGCAAGGACGGCAAGCCGGCCGAGTACTCGAAGGACAACGTGCCGTATCACCCCGAGCACTGGCTCAAGGTGTCGACGCAGGGCCTGAAGCCGGCCGACTTCGTGATGGTGACGGGCTATCCCGGCTCGACCGATCGCCTCGCGACCGCGTCGTCGGTCAAGCACGACGTCGAGTGGTTCTATCCGTATCTCGTCGCGTATCTGCAGGAGCGGTACTCGCTCGCCGTGTCGCACCTCAACGACGAGGGCGAGACCAAGATCAAGGCGGGCGTGCAGAAGCAGTTCCTGCAGAACGCCCTCGCGAAGTACCAGGGCATCCTCGACGGGCTCGCGAAGGATCCCGACCTCATCAAGCAGAAGGAGACGCTCGACGCGAAGGCCAAGGACTGGGCGGCCAAGCCGGGCAACGAGACGTACAAGACGGCGATCGACAAGCTCGAGGCGATCGAGCAGGACGAGCGCCGCACCGCGCGCGTCGACTTCGATCGCGGCGTCGCGTTCCGCGGCTCGGCGCTGCTGTCCGAGGCGCTGTCGCTCACGCGCTGGGCCGAGGAGCGCGCGAAGAAGGACGCCGATCGCAAGCCGGGCTACCAGGAGCGCGACCTGCCGCGCGCGAAGGGCCTCGAGAAGCAGTTCGCGAAGAACTACGACCGCACGCTCGATCGCGCGGTGTTCCGGCTGACGCTCGTGCGCGCGACGCAGCTGCCCGAGGCCGACCGGCCGTGGCTCGCGACGCTGCTCGACGCGAAGAAGAGCCAGAAGATCGACGAGGCGCTCATCGATAAGACGCTCGACGCCTGGTACAAGGGCCAGCAACTCGAGGACGAGAAGCTGCGGCTCGAGCTGCTCCAGAAGGGCACGACGGCGCAGCTGAAGGCGTCGAAGGACCCGTTCGTGAAGGCCGCGCTGCGCGTGTGGCCGACCGTCAAGGCCGAGGAGAAGAAGGACGACGCGCGCACCGGCGACAAGCTGCTCGTGCGCCCGATGTACGAGGAAGCGGTCAAGCAGGTGCTCGGCGGCGCGCTCGCGCCCGACGCGAACTCCACGCTGCGCATCACGTACGGCACGGTGAAGTCGCTCAAGCCGGGCTCGACCGCGGAGGCCGACTGGCCGTTCACGACGGCGTCGCAGATCCTCGCGAAAGACACCGGCAAGGATCCGTTCAACTCGCCGAAGAAGCTGCTCGACGCGATCAAGGCGAAGCACTACGGCCCGTTCGCGGACCCGGCGCTCGGCGGCGAGCTGCCGGTCGACTTCGAGTCGGATCTCGACATCACGGGCGGCAACTCGGGCTCGCCGACGCTCAACAGCAAGGGCGAGCTCGTCGGCCTCGCGTTCGACGGCAACAAGGAAGGCCTCGCCTCGGATGTCGTGTTCAACGGCGCGACGACGCGCACGATCCAGGTCGACGCGCGCTACATGCTGTGGACGATGCACTACATCGACGGCGCCGACCGGCTGCTGACCGAGATGGGCATCGACTTCGGCAAGTGGCCTAAGTACTAGCGGTCGCGATCCAGCATGACGACGGCGCCCACACGGTGCCGTCGTCGCGCACGAAGTCCGCGCGTCGATGAAGCGCGCCGCGGCATCGATGCCGACCGCTCGGCCTTCGGGCCCGACGAGACTGCGTTCCCGCCGCTCATGCCGAAGCCATCGCACGAAGCCGGTCGCGTGCGAGCCCGACGTAACGCGCGTCGGCGTCGCCCGCGAGCCAGCGCCGGCCGAGTCGCGCCGCGACCACGGCGGTCGTGCCCGAGCCGACGAACGGATCGACGACGAGCTGGCCGGGCGCGCTCGACGCCAGCACGAGCCGCTCGATCAACGCCTCCGGCTTCTGCGTCGCGTGCGGCGTCTTCTCGCGCATGCCGTTGCAGATGACCGGAACCTCGATCACGTCGCGCGGCTTGGCGCCGAGCGGGTTCGGCTGCCAGCGATCGCGCCGCACGCCGCCGCCGTACTGCGAGTTCACCGCCTGCACGCGCGCCGGATAACGCGTGGTGTGGCCGTTATACGGCACGCGCACCGCGTCGACGTCGACGCGCGCGTCGTCGCCGCGCAGGTGCAGGATCGACTCGTGCGAGCGGCCCCAGTCGCGGCCGAGGTTCGCCTTGTTGCGGTAGTACCAGACGAGCCAGCGGCAGCTCGCGAACCGGCGCGCGCTCGCGACCTTGACGTCGGCGAGGATCTCGGAAAATCCGCACACGTACGCCGAGCCGTGCGGCGCGAGCACGCGCGCGATCTCGACGAGCCATCGATCGCACCACGCGACGTACGCTTCGATCGACTCGAATTCGTCCCATGCTTCCTTCGCGATCGCGTACGGCGGATCGGTGACCACGAGATCGACCGAACGATCGGGCAGCCGCGCGAGCAGATCGAGCACGTCGGCGTGCCACAGCTCGCCGGCGGCGTCGGCGTGCGCGCGCTGGGGCGCCGCGCCGCGCAGATCGCTCGGGATCGGCAGCGCGCCGTCGATGCGGGGTGGACGCTTGGGCACGTTCGGCGGCATCCTAGCCCGGATCATTCACCACGCCATCGGCTGCGACCTGCGCGTTGCTCCGCTGGCGTGCGCCTCGATTTGCCTCGCACCGCTTGGTCTCGCTCGATGGCGTGGTGAATAATCCGGGCTTCCGCAATGGCCGACGCCTACGTGCATCCGAGCGCGCACATCGACGGACCGGGCACGCATCTCGGCGCCGACACGAAGATCTGGCACGACGCGCACGTGATGGCCGGCGCGTGGGTCGGCGATCGCTGCGTCATCGGCCACGCGTGCTTCATCGGCAAGGTACGCATCGGCCACGGCTGCCGGATCCAGAATCACGTGTCGATCTTCGACGGCGTCACGCTCGAGGACGACGTGTTCTGCGGCCCGTCGTGCGTGTTCTCGAACGTCGATCATCCACGCGCGCACGTGCGCCGGCGCGGCGAGCTCGCGCGAACGCTCGTCTGCAAGGGCGCGACGATCGGCGCGAACGCGACGATCCTGCCCGGCATGACGATCGGCGAATACGCGTTCGTCGGCGCAGGCGCGGTCGTCACGCACGACGTGCCGCCGCACGCACTCGTCGTCGGTGCGCCGGCCCGCCGCATCGGCTGGGCCTGTCGTTGCGGCGAGACCCTCGACTCCGAGCTGACCTGTGCGCGCTGCGCGTCACATTACGTTCCGGATCACGATGGTCTGATGCTTGCCGCCGACTCGCACGACACGATCGGTCACGCACGGTAATGATGCTTGACGCGCGACCACAGCTCGATCGGATCGAAGCCAAGTAGCGCGAACGGATCGATCGCGTCCTTCGCCCGCTGCGCGAGCGCCGATGCGCGATCGCGAGCCGACTGCGGCAGCATCTGCGCGAGCCCCTTCGCGGCGCGCCCGGCGACCGCCGCGACCGCCGCGCCGCCGAGCAAGCCGTAAAGCCACGCCGGCGCCGGATCGATCACGACGCGCTTGGCGCTGAGCTCGCGCGCGAGCTGGTCGCTCGGCCCGGTGAGCACCTTCATCAGCGTCGCGCGCTCGAGGAACACCGCGATCGCCGGCTTGCCGAACCGGTCCTCGACGGCGGCGAGCACGCGCTTGTAGCCTTTCTCCCAGTCGCGCGCGAGCACCGGCTCGGACACGAGATCCGCGATCGCGCGATGCGTGGCCGCGCGCGCGATCCGGCCGCCGTCCTTGACCGCGATGATCGACGTGTGGACGCGCGCGCGATCGTCCTCGATCACGTACGCGACGAGCGCGCCGCGATCGGGCACGAGCAGATCGAACGTGCGCTGGAGCGGTTCGATCGCCGGCGCGGGCAGCACGTCGAGCAGCGGCGGCTCGGTCCACAAGCCGGTGCCGGCGTGCTTCTTCAGCGCGCGCAGCGCGACGAGCGCCTGCGCCGGACCATCCTGATCGAGCCGCAGCGCGCCTTCGATCTCGACCGATAGCTTCGCGACGAGCCCGCGTTCGATCACGATGACCGCGCCGACGCCGAGCTCGCGCGCGTAGGCTTCGAGCTGCGGCTGCGTCACGCCCGGCAGCGGTGCGCTCGCCGGATCGATCGAGCCGCGTGCGTCCGCGCCGGCGAGGATCACCTTCACGACGTGCTCGGGGCCGCCGTTCACGATCACGAGCGCCCACTTCGGTGCATCGAGCACGCGCGGCGGCACGAGCAAGCGCCAGCCGTTGCGCCAGTGGCGCGCGTCGAGATCGGCGAGCTCGAGCTCGGGCGACAGCATCGTGTCAACCGTACCAAACTTGCTCGCACCGACCAGAGGCGCGAGCATCGCCGCCATGATGAAGACTACGATGATCGCGGCGGTTCTCCTCATCGCGTCGGGCAGCGCCTTCGCCGGCGGCCAGGCCGACACGATCGGCCTCGGCGCCGAGGCCGACATCGCCGGCGTGGCCGGCGTCTCGGTCGCGTACGACGCCGGCAAGTTCGATGTCGACGGCCTGCTCGGCTATCGCCGCGTCGACCCGGGCGGCGGGGCGCCGGTCGACAGCACCTACGACTTCGGCGCGCGCTTCTTCTATCACGTGCACGCGACGGCGCTCTCCGACTTCGGCATCGGCGGCGGCCTCGGCCTCGCCAGCGTTCCCAACATGGCCGGCGGCGGCCGCCAGACCGACCTTTACCTCGAGCCGGCCTTCCAGATCCGCCTCTTCATCGCCTCCAACGTCGCCCTCAGCTTCTCGGCCGGCGTCAGCATCGCCGTCGCCGACGCCAACACCTCCGTCATCACCGGCCAGGGCACCGTCCTCGATGGCGGCGCCGCGATTCACTACTTCTTCTTCTAGCGCGCGGCGCACGCGACGATCGTGTACAGGTTGTCCGCGGGTGGCTCGTCTCGCGTCACCGCGACGTCGTACTGGCTCGGCGTCGTGACGCACATGTCCGGTGCCAGCGTCGTCGTCCAGCACGGCAGCGCGCCGTCGGCATACGCGCAATTCGGCAGCAGATACTCGACTTGCGATCCGGTGCCGAGGTTCTGCGCGTCGTAGGCGGTGCACGACAGCGGCTGCGCCAGCTCGCCGTCGAGGCACGTCGTGCCGTCGCTCGCCGCGAAGATCGTCTCGACCACGCCGCCTTCGGAGGTCTCGCTTGCGGACGATGGGCGGTCGGTGGCACACCCGGCGAGCCAGAGCGCGACAATCACGCGAAGCATTCAGATCGCTACAGCAAAGCCGCTGCCAGCGCCCGGCGCCCGGTTTCGCGCGCTTGCGAGCCTCGCGCGCCAACGCGGTTGGCGAGCCGTGCGCTCAGTTGGCATCCTCGCCGCCACCGACGGCGGCGGCGAGCGCGATGTCCTGGGCTTTGACCTTCGACGCATCGAACCTCTTGGCGCCGTCGAGCATGCGATCGATCGTCTTGTCGAAGTCGGCGCGCTCGTCGGCGCCGAGCTTGGCGAAGCGCAGCGGGTTGACGCGCGCGACGACGATCGGCTTCAGGTAGCCGCTCGTCCAGCCGGCTTCCTTGAGCTTGGTGACGGCGGCCGCGACGGCCTCGTCGAGCGCGAGCAGCTTGTCGGCGTGGGCTTCGCGCAGCTTCAACGACTTCGCCATCGGCTCGGTCGAGAACGACTCGCACTTGTTGACGACCGAGCTGTACGCGCCGCCCGAGAACCGCGGGTTCTTCTCGTAGCAGGCGCCGAGCGTGACCAGCGACGCCTGCTCGAGCTCGAACGCGACATCGGCCTCGCTGCGCTTGCCATCGGCGGCGATCGCGCGCGCCATGCGGATCACCTCGAGCGCCTTGTCTTTCAAGTTGTGCGCCTTCTCGGTGTTGAGCGCGAGGATGCGATACGCGATCTCAGGCTCCGGCATCACGAGCGCGACGATGCTCTTCGCGCCCAGCTGCGTCATCGCGGCGAGCCGGTGCATGCCGTTCGGCGAGATGAAGTGATCGCCGTCCGGCACCGCGATCACCGGATCGAGAAACCGCCCGACCTTCGGGATCACCGTCGCGAGCCGCTCGGCGTGCGTCTTCGACAGCTCGCGCTGGTACGGCGTCGGCTTCACGCGTTCGAGCGGGAGCACCGCTTGTGTGACCCAGTGCCCGCCGAACGGCTCGCGATACGCGGCGAGCACGTGGCCACCCGCAACCTCGATCGCCGCGCGCAATTTGCCGACCTCGGCCGGCGGCGATCCCGCGACGACCTCGTCGGCGCTGAGCCCGACGCTCCCGGGCTCGGCCTTCACCTTCTTCTTGCGAGGCGTCGTCGGTTTCTTCGGAGCCCCATCCTTCGCTTTCGCGCGTGCCATGCGGCGTATCATAGCCACGACATGGCCGAGACGTCGTTTCCGAAGTCCGAGATCAAGATCCTCTTGCTCGAGAACATCCATCCGGTGGCCAAGCAGGAGTTCGCGGCCGAGGGTTTTCACGTCGAGGTCGCGCCGGGCGCGCTGTCGGAGTCCGAGCTCGCGGCGCGCGTGCGCGACGTCCACGTGCTCGGCATCCGGAGCAAGACGCGGATCACCCCGAAGATTCTCGACGAAGGCCGCCGGCTGCTCTCGGTCGGCGCGTTCTGCATCGGCACCAACCAGGTCGACCTCGTGCACGCGAGCCGGTGCGGCGTGCCGGTGTTCAACGCGCCGTTCTCGAACACGCGCTCGGTCGCCGAGATGATCCTCGCCGAGATCGTGATGCTGTCGCGCCACCTCGGCGACCGCGTGCGCGAAGTCCACACCGGCACGTGGAAGAAGCTCGCGGTCGGCAGCCACGAGGTGCGTGGCCACACGCTCGGCATCGTCGGCTACGGCCACATCGGCAGCCAGATCGGCGTGCTCGCCGAATCGTTCGGCATGCGCGTCGTGTTCTACGACGTCGCCGCGAAGCTGCCGATGGGCAACAACCGCTCGCTGCCGCACCTCGAAGACGTACTCGCGCAATCCGACTTCGTCACGTTGCACGTGCCGGAGACGCCGCAGACCAAGCACATGATCGGCGCCGAGCAGCTCGCGCAGATGAAGAAGGGCGCGTGCCTGCTCAACGCGAGCCGAGGCACGGTCGTCGTGATCGAGGAGCTCGCCGCCGCGCTGCGCGCGGGCCACATCGGCGGCGCCGCGGTCGACGTCTACCCGAGCGAGCCGGAGAGCAACACCAACGCGTTCGAGACGCCGCTGCGCGACCTGCCCAACGTGATCCTCACGCCGCACATCGGCGGTTCGACCGAGGAGGCGCAGGAGGCGATCGGCCGCGAGGTCTCGGCCGCGCTGATCAAGTTCGTCAATCAGGGCGCGACCACCGGCTCGGTGAATTTCCCGCCGATCGAGCTCGCCATCACGCGCGGCGCGCACCGGATCCTCAACATCCACCGCAACGTTCCGGGCGTCCTCCGCGATATCAACAAGATCGTCTCGGATCTGAACGCGAACATTCGCGCGCAGTTACTCACGACCGATCCGGATATCGGCTACCTCATCATGGACCTCGACCACGACGTGTCGCAGGACGTCAAGAAGGCCGTCGCGGCGCTCCCGACGAGCATCAAGACTCGCATCCTCTTCTGATGTAGGATTCCGGCATGAAGAGGATCCTCCTTGCCGCCGCTGCGCTCGCAGGTTGCACCTCCCAGCCGACGGTGACGCCGCTCGCCGATCTGCAGAAGCAGTTCGGCGACGTCCAGCTCGAAGTGATCGCGAAGGGCTCGCTCGCGATCGAGATGCACGTCAACAACAGCGGCGACTGCCCGGCGATCGGCCAGGACGTGATCGCGACGTTCGACGGCGCGAACATGGAGGTCCTGCGTGGCGGTCCCGATACCAACGCGAGCGGCTGCTACCCGATCGCGTTCTGGTTCGACGTGCTGCCGCAGGCCACGCTCGACGGCTTCGAGGTCGCGACCACGCGCTCCGAGCTCGTCGTCGCCGACAAGAGCTCGACGTGGATGATCGACACGCCGAAGCTGTTTGCGAACGACTTCTTCGTCGACCAGGATGCCTCGACGATCACGTGGGCCGACGTGACCCAGATCCAGTACGCGCATATCGAGCCGGCCGCGAACCTGACGATCGACGGCAACGTCATCCATTACCCCGCCGGCATGAACGTGCAAGAGGTCCACGCCCACGCAGAGCCGGTCGCGTCACGCTGCGACGGTCCGCAGCAGTGCGGCATCGACCTCACGGCCGGCCGCCAGCTCACCTCGACGCCGCAATGAGCCGCCGCGCGCTACAGTAGCGCTGCGTGCATATCTCCGTATTCGACATCTTCAAGATCGGCATCGGGCCGTCGAGCTCGCACACGGTCGGGCCGATGCGCGCCGCGAAGCGCTTCGCGGAACGGCTAGAGGCGGATGGGATGCTCGCGCAGACCGCGAGCGTGAAGGTCGAGCTGTTCGGCAGCCTCGGCTTCACGGGCAAAGGCCACGGCAGCGACCGGGCGATCGTGCTCGGGCTCGAGGGCGACGAGCCGGCGACGGTCGACATCGATTCGATCGGCAAGCGCATTGCCGCGGTCGAGGCCGGCCATCGCGTGCGCGTGCTCGGCAAGCACGAGGTCGAGCTCGACCCGCACGCGGCGCTGATCTTTCATCGCCGCGAGAAGCTGCCGCTGCACGCGAACGGCATGCGGTTCACCGCGTTGAACGAGGCAGGGGCGCCGATCATCGAGCGCATCTATTACTCGGTCGGTGGCGGGTTCGTCGTCGATCACGCGGGCGCGCCGGCCGACGGCTCGACGCCTGCCGAGCAGGTGCAAGTGCCGTTTCCGTTCAACTCGGGCGACGAGTTGCTGCGCCACGCGAGCGAGCAGGGGCTCGCGATCTCGAGCGTGATGCTCGAGAACGAGAAGGCGCACGCGCCCGAACCTGAAGTGCGCCGCCGCGTGCTCGAGATCTGGCACGCGATGGAAGCGTGCGTGAAGCGCGGCTGCGAGCGCGAGGGCATCCTGCCCGGCGGCCTCAAGGTGAAGCGGCGTGCCGCGGCGCTGCATCGCAAGCTCAAGAGCGATCCACGCGGCGCCGCCGATCCGCTCGTCATCATGGACTGGGTCAACTTGTTCGCGCTCGCGGTCAACGAGGAGAACGCGGCCGGCGGACGCGTCGTCACCGCGCCGACCAATGGCGCCGCCGGGATCATTCCGTCCGTGCTCACGTACTACCGCCGGTTCGTGCCGAACGCCGACGACGAAGGCACGATCCGCTTCATGCTGACGGCCGCGGCGATCGGCGCGCTGTACAAGAAGAACGCATCGATCAGCGGCGCCGAGGTCGGTTGTCAGGGCGAGGTCGGCGTCGCGTGCTCGATGGCCGCGGGCGCGCTCGCCGAGGTGATGGGCGGCACGCCGGCGCAGGTCGAGAACGCCGCCGAGATCGGCATGGAGCACAACCTCGGCCTCACGTGCGACCCGATCGGCGGACTCGTGCAGGTGCCGTGCATCGAGCGCAATGCGATGGGCGCGGTGAAAGCGATCAACGCCGCGCGACTCGCGCTGCAAGGCGACGGCACGCACAAGGTCTCGCTCGACAAGGTCATCAAGACGATGTGGCGCACGGGTGCAGACATGAGCAGCAAGTACAAAGAGACCGCGCGCGGCGGGCTCGCCGTAAACATCATCGAATGCTGATAGTCTGATCGAAGTGCTGATCGTCGGGCTCGAGCCGCGGCGGAGCGACCTGGCGCGCGGGATCGTGATCGCGCGCAGCGCGCGCCCACTCGACGCCGCGACGCAAAAAGCACTGTGGGATTCGCTGTCGGGCGCCGGCGTGACCGAGCCCGCCGACGAAGACACCTCCGACGAGCCGCCCAGGCAGTGGCACGCGGCGCCGTGGCTGCCGCCGCCCGACTCCGAGCTCGAGCCGCATCGCCTCGCGATCGAAGCGGCGGGCGAGAAGTTCGAGCTCGACGCGGTGTGGTTCGTGAAGGTCGAGACCGGCATCGACGGCGTCGCCTGGCTCGAGCTCGCGGCCGCAGACGGGCCGAGCGAGGCGAGCGCGCCCGAAGGCGAGGTCAGCGAACGCGACACGCTCGACGACATCGCACAGGAAGTGCTGTACGCCGCGCCCGACGCGCCCGCCTCGGCGGTCGAGCCGCCGGGCCTGGCACCCGAGGCCGACGAGGACGATGCCGACGAGGTCGACGAGGACGACGAGGACGACGACGTGCCGGCTGAGAGCCACTGGCGCAATGGCCCGCCGCCGGTCGAGACCACGGTGCCGTTTCCGATCGAGCAGTATCCCGAGATCATCGGCGACTACGACCGCGACAGCTTCGGCGTCGCGATCAAGCTCGCCGGCACGGGCCTGCCCGGCGAAGAATCGGTGGTCAACGCGTTCTTCGCGCTGTGGCTGAGCGTGTACCAGGACGAGCGCTCCGACGACTTCGAGCCGTTCCAGCGCGCCGACGTCGTGCACGACCGCCGCGATCGCTCCGCGCTCATGTGGGTCGAGCAGTTCGCGGTGCCGGCGACCGCCTCCGACCAGGTCCACTTCCTGTTGTGGGTGATCGCGCGGTTGCACGAGATCCTGCCGATCGCGTGGGCGCGCTTCCAGTCCGTCGACGAGACCGCGAAGTCGCGCGCGACCGCGGGCGAGCCGTTCATCCTGGCCGGCAACCCGTTTGCCGAACGCTTCCAGCGTGCGGGCGAAGATGCGGCGCTCGCATGGGCGGTCGGCCAGACGGCGTGGAGCAAGCGCGAGCTCGCCGCGATGTTGGTCGAGCTCGCACTCGAGCACGATCCCGACGAGCCGACCACGGCAGCGATCGCCGAGCGCTTGCTGCGCCGCGCGCTGTCGTTCGATACCGCGTCGGATGCGACCGGCTACCTCGCGATCGTGCTCGTCCGCCAGCGCAGGTACGACGAGGCGATCGCGCTCGCGCGCGGCGCGCGCAGCTACGACGTCCGCCTGCTCGTCATCGGCGAGATCGCGGAGCACGCACCGAGCGAGCTGCCTCCGTCGCTCGACCTGCTCGATGGCGAGGCGGTGCGCGAGGCCGGCGCCGAAGACGTCGCGGAGCTCGTCGCCACGGTCGCGCGTCACGCGGCGTCGCAGCTCGGCGAGCTGCTGGCGCGCTTGCCCGACGAGGCCGCGCTCGTGCCGCACCTCTACAACGCGAGCTTCTCGGTCGATCGGCCGCAAGGCCTCGCGCTGCTCCGCCGCGTGCTCGCGCTGCCGGAGCCGGCACGCGAATCCGGCGAGGCACGCACCGCGCTCGTGATGGCGTGGAACAACGCATGTATTCACGCCCATGCGCTCGGCGACTACAAGCTCGCGGTCGAGCTTGCCGACGGCGGCCAGCGCTACGCGCCCGAGAATCCGTACATCTATCACTCGGCCGCGTGTGCCTACGCTGCGGTCGGCGAGATCGACCGCGCGCTCGAGCAGGTGTCGCGTGCGATCGAGCATGACTACGAGCACAGCGAGAAGATGGAGACCGATCCCGATCTGTCGCCGCTGCAGCACGACCCGCGGTTCGCGGCGCTGTTCAACGAATGGCGCACGAAGCGCGCGGATCTGAACTAACATCGAAGCGTGCGCCTCGTCGTGATCGCGTGGCTCGCGACGGGATGCTTGTCGCGGCCGAGCGCGATCCAGAGCGATGCCGTCACGCCGCCGCTCGCCGATGCGCCGCGCTCCAGCGATGGCTCGAGCGACGGCTCCGCGGCGCAAGGCGTCCAGCTCGTGCAATCGGTCATGCTGACGTTCGGCGGTGGAGACACGACGAGCGCGCGGCTGCCGCAGCCGATCCAGCCGGGCGATTCGCTGATCGCGGTCGCGACGTTTGACGCGCAGTCGGCCCAGGTAACCTGGTCCGATTCGCTCGGCCAGAGCTGGACGCCGGTCAACACCGGGTTCTGCAGCTCGACCGGCCTCGCGATCGGCTACCTGCCGGACGCGACGGACCAGGCCACCGACCTGGTGACCGTGTCGACCAATGCGACCGAGGCCATCCTCGGCCTCGGCGTCTACGAATTCACGGGACTCGGCGCTTCGCTCGGCTCGGCGTCGCAGTGCCCGGCCCTGATGAGCACCGACGTCTCGACGCCGTCGCTCGACACCACGCAACCCGCGTTGCTGTTCGCCGCGTTCGCCGATTCGGGGTCGGTCCTGCCCTACGACGTCATCCCGCCGTTCGTGATCGCGGACGTCAACTCGTCGACGTACAGCTACGCGGCCGCCTATGATGCCGGCGGCGCGAAGATGGGCGAGCAATCGGGCTCGTACACCGCGACCACGACCACGCCGAACATGACCGACTCGTGGATCGGCGTGATCGCGGCGTTCGCGGTGCCCTAGCTCGGGCGCAGGACCGCGCCCGACGCCTCGACCGCGAGCACGCGCGTCGCCTCGTCGTAATGCCCCCAGCACACGGGCGCGTAGTGTTCGTCGGCGCCGAGCTGGATCTGCGGGCCGAGCACCGTGGGCGTGCCGTTGACGAAGCGCAGGTTGCAGATCGCCTTCTTCGCGCAGTACTGGCAGGTGACCTTTACTTCCTCGATGCGATCGGCGAGCTCCATGAGCCGTTGCGCGCCCGGAAACAGCTTCGTACGGAAGTCGGTGCGCAGGCCGTAGCAGATGACGGGCACGCCGGGCTCGACCGTGATGCGGCGCAGATCTTCGATGAGGCTCGGCGCGAGGAACTGCGCCTCGTCGACCAGCACGCAGTCGAGGCCGGCGAAGTCGCGCGGGTCCAGGGCGGTGTCTTCCTCGACCAGTAGATCGGCCTCGGCCTCGAGCCCGCAGCGCGACGAGATCTTCGCCTCGCCGAACCGCGTGTCGAGCCGCGGCTTGACCAGCAGCACGCGCTTGCCTTGCTTGCGGTAGTTGTGCGCGACGGCGAGCAGGTTCATCGACTTCGCCGAATCCATCGTGCCGTATCGGAAGTAAAGCTTCGCCACGGCGTGAACCTTGCACCGCCGGTCTGACACTCATGACCATGCGCTGCCTCGTCCTCGCCGCTTGCCTGGCCGCTACTCCCGCGCTCGCCGACCCGTACAAAGTCGTCGAGGACGACGTCATGGGCCTCGAGCCGAAGCCGGAGCACGCGCTGCTCGGCACGGTCGATACGTCCAGGTGCCCCGAGCCGACCGGCGCGGCGCTGTTCTGGCTCGAGATCGGCCGCACCGGCCGGGTCGCGACCGCGCGCGTCCACGGCGCCGGCAAGGCCGACGCCTGCCTCGAGCACGCGCTCGCCGCGGCGCGGGTGTCGACCAAGCTGCCCAACGCGATCGTGCTGGTCGGTCGCGTCGAGGCGGACGGTCAGGCGCCGCCGCGCATCAATCAGGTGCCGATCGTGGTCGACGCGCACGGAGCGCCGTGGCAGCTGTCGATCGAGCGCGTCGCGTACACCGACAATCGCGCGCTCGACATCGGCGCCGCGCTCGACGGTGCGAGCGCGGCGATCGCGGCATGTGCGTCCCGGCGCGGCCGCGGGGCCAAGCCGGCGCGCGGTATGGCGTGGACCGACGGTCACGCGATCGTCCACACCGGTGCTCCCGACTACGACGCCTGTGTCGGCCGCGCGCTGACCTCGATCAAGCTGCCGACCGCAGACTCTTCGATGTGGATGGAGATCGCGGTCGCGCCGCCGGGCGAGGCGCTCGCGCCGCGCGACGACACCGACTCGCACGCCCACGACCTGCGCGACGCGCTCACCACCGCCGTGCGTTCGCGCAAGCTGCACCTGCTCGGCTGCCTCGACGGCCATCCGAAAACCACGCTGACCCACCTCGGAATTTCACTCGCGGGCGGCCGCGCGAACGTCAAGACCGTCGCCACCGGCGACCGCGAGGCCGATGCGTGCGTGCGCGAGAAGTTCCACGACATCTCGATCCCGAACGCCGTCTCTGCCGATCACCTCGATCTCGACATCACGCTCGACCCGGAATAGGACATGCACTCCCGTTCGTCATGCCTACTCTGATCGCGCTCGCGATCGTGCTCATGATCGTGGCCGGATTCGCAGGATTTATCTGGCTGCTGCGGCGAACCGGCGATCTCTGATCTCACCAGCCGCCGATCGTCCGCACGAGGTACAGCGTCAGCGCGCCGACGGCCGCCGATGCGGGGATGGTCAGGATCCACGCCCACACGATCCGCGCGGCCACCCCCCACCGGATGCCGCGCAGCTTCTGGACCGATCCGACCCCGATGATCGAGCCGGTGATGGTGTGGGTCGTCGAGACCGGCACCCGCAGCGCGGTCGCCCCGAACAAGGTGATCGCGCCCGACAGGTTGGCGCAGAAACCACCCACCGGCTTGAGCGACGTGATGCCCATGCCCATCGTCTTGATGATGCGGCGGCCACCGAACGCCGTGCCGATGGCCATCGCGCTGTACGAGGCGATGATGACCCAATCGGGCGCGCCGGTCGCCGTCGCCGGTAGCATGCCGGCCGCGACCATGACCGCCCAGATCACGCCGATCGTCTTCTGCGCGTCGTTGCCGCCGTGCCCGATCGAATAGGCCGCGGCCGAGAACAGCTGACCCACTCGAAAGACGCGATCGACCTTGCGCGGGCGCATGCGGCGAAAGATCCACAGCACCGCAAACATGATGAGCGCCCCGAGCACGAGGCCTAGCACGGGCGCGAGCACGATCCATTCGAGCGCCGGGTACAGCTTCGCCGTGTTGAGCGCGCTGAACCCGTGATACGTGACGCCGGCTCCCGAAAGCCCGCCGATCAAGGCGTGCGAGCTCGACGACGGCAGGCCGAGCCACCAGGTGAACAAGTTCCAGACGATGGCCCCGACCAACCCGCACACGACGACGTACACGAACACCGGATCGGATGAACGGATATAGACGATGTTCGCGATCGTGTTCGCGACGCCCTCCTGGAAGATGAACAGCGCGACGAAATTGAACAGGGTCGCCCACAAGACCGCGAGCCGCGGCGACAGCACGCGGGTCGAGACGACCGTCGCGATCGAGTTCGCGGCGTCGTGAAATCCGTTGATCACGTCGAAGATCAGCGCGACGCCGATCGTGACGAAGACGATCCCGTGGAGCTCCATCTACGCGTGCTCGAGGATCACGCCCTCGATGATGTTCGCGACGTCCTCGCAGCGATCCGACGCGTTCTCGAGGTTCTCGTAGATCTCTTTCCACTTGATGACGAAGATCGGATCTTTCTCTTCTTTGAACAGGCGAGCGACCGAGCGGCGCAGGATCGCGTCGGCCTCGTTCTCGAGGCGATTGATGTCGATGCACAGCTTGAGCGTGGCCTGCGGATCGCTGAGCGTGCGCAGCCCGCGCACCGCCTGCTCGACCTGCAGCGCCGAGCGGTGCAGCACGTCGGCGAGATCGCGCGAGTCGTTCGTCATCGAGGTCAGCTCGTACAGCTCGATGCGCTCGGCGGCGGCCTCGACGTAGTCCATGACGTCGTCCATGCGCGTGATCAGCCGGTGGATCGAATCGCGATCGATCGGCGTGATGAACGTCTTGTGCAGCGCCTCGACGCAGCGATGCGTGATCGTGTCGGTCTCGTGCTCGATGTCCGAGATCCGCCGGCACTTCCCGGGGATGTTCGCGCCGGTCGTGACCAGCGACAGGAACTCCTTCGTGCCTTCGATCGTCAGCCCGGCGTGTTGCTCGAAGAAGTCGAAGAAGCTGGTCTCTCGCGGCAGGAACCGGCCGAACATGCGCGCCAATGTAGCGCGGCTGCGACGAGCTCGTCACGCGTCGGTGGGCGCGAACGTCAGGCCTGCGCCGCGCAGCCGATCGAGCAGCGCGCGCCCCATCGCGACGGACGGCGTCTGCACGCCTCCCGGCGAGCTCAGCGGATCGAGCGCGAGGCACAGCGCCGACTCGCCGAGCATCTTCGACGTCGACTGGTATCCGGGATCGCCGTGCGGGTCGGCCGCGACGTAGACGAGCGTCTCGGCGCCAGCCTCGGCCACGAAGCGCACCTTCCAGTGTCCGCGCGCGCGCCGCTCCGGCGACGGCCCTTCGCCCGGCTTGGGCGCGCGTTTGTGGAGCATCGCCCGTAGCGCCGGCCGCTTCATCGCGGCGGCGAATGCGCCGAGCACGCCGGTCGTCGCCACCGCGCGCGCGAGGCCGGCCGGCGAACCGGGCGCGCTCATCAGCTCGCGGTAGACGAAGTCCTCGCCCCACGGAAACCCGGCGAGCGCGTGGCCGCGGCGCACGACCGGCGCGTTGGTGTCCGCCATGAAGAACGGCATCGTGAACATGCGAAGATGCGGCTCCCAGCCGATCGGGCTACGGGCCTCGGGCCTCGGGCCTCCAGAGATCGGATCCGGATCGAGTGCATGCGGGTTGCGCAGGATGCGGCGGACCTCCGGATCCGTCATCGCCTCGGCGATCTCGAACGCGCTCGCCGCGGTGCCGCCCGACATCGCTCCCGACAGCTCGCCGAACAGCGCGGTCACGCGCGAGGCCGGGCGGCCGAACCGCGCGGTGAACTCCTGCTGCGTGGCCCACGTGCCGAGATCGCTCGGGATCGAATCGAAGCCGCACGTGTGGACGATGCGCGCGCCGGTCGCGACCGCGCGGGCGTGATGCGCGTCGATCATCGCGCGCATCCAGTGCACCTCGCCGGTGAGATCGCAGTAGTGGGTGCCGGCCTCGGCGCACGCGGCGACGAGCGCGCTGCCGTACTTCGAGTACGGCCCGACGGTCGTACACACGACGCGCGCCTTGCGGGCGATATCGGCGCACGCGGCCGGATCGAGCGCGTCGGCGACGAGGATCGGCGCGGTCAGGCCGAGCGCGGCGAGCTTGTCGCGGTTGCGGCCGGCGATCGCCCAGCGCGGCGGCGGGTGCGCGGCGACATATTCCGCGACGAGCCGGCCGGTGAACCCGGTCGCGCCGAACAGCACGAGATCGAAGTCGCGCGCGCTCACAGCGACGGCATCCCGTGCCAGGCGCCGAGCGGAAACGCGCGCTCGAGCTCGGCGATCGCCGCGGCATCGAGCTCGACCTGGCGCGCGAGCTCGTCGACATGCGCCGGATTCGACGACTTCGGGATCGCGAATCCCGACTCGCGCCGCGTCAGAAATGCGAGCGCGACCTCGCGCGGCGTCGCGCCGACCCGCTTCGCGAGCTCGTCGAGCGGACGCGAGCGCGGGAACCCGCCGGTCGCGCCCAGCGGGCTGTACGCGACGACCGCGACGTCATGCTCCTCGCACCACGGGATCACGCGGTGCTCGACCGTGCGCTCGCCGAGGTGATAGAGCACCTGATTGCACGCCGGCCGGCCCTCGCGCCACGCGTCTTCCAGATCGGTCTCGTCGAAGTTCGATACGCCCCACGCCCGGATCTTGCCCTGCTGCTTCAGCTGCTCGAACGCACGGAACGTGTCGGCGAGCGGCAGGTCCTCGCGCCAGTGCAAGAGATACACGTCGAGGTGATCGGTGCCGAGCCGCGCCAGCGACGCCTCGCACGCGCGCAGCGTGCCTTCGAACGTCGCGTTGCGCGGAAGTACCTTCGAGACCAGGAACACCCGGTCGCGCTTGCCGGTGATCGCCTGCGCGACGATCGATTCGACGCGCCCGCTGCCGTACATCTCGGCGGTGTCGACGTGTGTGAGGCCGAGCTCGATCGCACGCTCGATCGCGGCGACCGCGGACTTGCGATCGTCGCGCTCCATGTTCCACGTGCCGAGACCGATCACCGGGACGTCGATCCCGAGCGGGCCGAAGGGGCGCCTTTGCATGGCGCGGATGCTATAACGCCGCGTGGCTTTGCGGTTCGAGAGCCTGCTCGCGCGGATCGAAAAGCGCGACACCCATCCTCCGGATGACGGGCGCAAGCGCGCGGCGGTCGCGATCGTCCTGCACGGCGACCGCGTGTTGCTGATGAAGCGCAGCGAGCGCGCGGGCGATCCGTGGTCCGCGCACATCTCGCTCCCGGGCGGCGGCTTCAAGCCCGCCGACGGCGATCTCCAGACCACCGCGATCCGGGAGACGCGCGAGGAGCTCGGCGTGGACCTCGCGGCCACGCGCTGCCTCGGCAGCCTGCCACCGCTGTCGCCGCTGACGTCCGGCCCGCACGGCATGGAGGTCACGCCGTTCGTGTTCGTCGCCGACTCGCCGCTCTCGCCGCAGCCCGGTCCCGAAGCCGAGTCCGCGTTCTGGCTGTCGCTCGAGGTCGCCGCGTCGGGCGCGCTCGACGGCACGTATCGCTACCCCAGCTTCGAGCGCGATCTGCCGTGCTGGAACTTCGAGCAGCACGTGATCTGGGGGCTGACCTATCGCATCCTCGGCGAGCTGCTCGCGCTCGCGCGCTGACCGAACAGCGAGCGCGTCGCGAAGTCGACGAGGCTGCCGCCGGCGAACGCGCGCAGGCTGTCGCGTAACGCGGCGAGCTTCGACGCGCCGTGCGGCGCGCACAGGTACACCGGCTCCCATTCGTGGGGGCGCAGCTTGGCCTTGAACTGGCGCAGGCCCTCGAAGTCGTAGAACGGGCCGCCCGCCCAGCGCGCGAAGCGCAGCCAGCGCGCGACGCCGCCGGCGAGCGGCGCGAGGCCGAGCGTGACCTCGCGGGCCGTCGCGCGCATCATCGCGTCGACGAGCAGCTCCGGCGTGCCGTTCGGCGCACTCGGCGAGCGCACGAGATCCTCGATGAAGATGCGCGCGCGCGCGTACACCGGCACCGCCGACGCGAGCCCGACGAGCGCACCGTCGCGCTCGGCGACGTAGAGCCAGCGCTCGCCGGCGAACGCGAGCGGCTCGAGCTGGACGAGGAAACGCATCGGCGGCATGCGATGCGTCTCCTGCCAGCGCTTGCCGAGCTCGCCGAGCGCGGTGCCGAGCGACGTGCCGGGCGCGAGGTCTTGCGCGTGGACCCGGCGCACCGTCACGCCCTTGTTGCGCGCGCGCCGCAGCTGGTAACGCAGCGACGAGTGGCCGCGCAGCACCTCGTCCCAGCCGCTCGCGCGCCACACCGGCTGCTCGCCGACGAGCAGCGCGGGCAGGCCGGAATCGGCGAGCGGCTGCTCGGCCGCGAAGAAGCACGCGCGCCGGCGCTGCGCGAGCGCCGCCTCGTGGAATCGCCCGGCGACCTCGCCGACGCGCGCGGCCGGCGCGATCGGGCTGCCGGCCGCGACCCACGCGCCGCCGGTGTCGACGAACGCGATCACCGCGTCGTCGCCGTCGAAGAAGTAGCGATAGCCGCTCTCGAGGCCTTGAAACGACACGGTGTCGCGTCCGTAGCGGCGCACGAGCTCGAAGGCACGCTCGCGCAGCTCGTGGCCGCTCATTTTTCCTGCCGCGCGAACGCCGTCACGAGGTCGCTGCGCGTCAGGATGCCGATCGCGCGGCCCGGCTCGAGCTCGTCGACGACGACGAGCCGGCCGACGTCCTCGTTCGCCATGCGCTCGGCGGCGGTGCGCGCGCTCTCCGCGGGCTTCACGGTGACGGGCGCGCGCGCGATCAGGCTCTCGACCATGCGCTCGGGATCGGCGGCGAGCAGCTCGCGCGCGGTGACGACGCCGACGAGCCGCCCGGCGCGCACGACCGGATACGCCTGGTGGCGCGCGAGCGACGAGGTCGCGTCGGCGACGCGCGCGTCGGCCGAAACGACGCGCAAGTCCGTCGAGGCGAGCGAGCGCACCGTCGCATGCGCGAGCGGATCGACGTCGTACTCGCCGGCGACGCGCACACCGCGCCGCACGAGCTTTTCCGTCATGATCGTCGTGCGCATCATCAGGCACGACGCGAAGTACGCGACCGTCACACCGGCGACGATCGGCACGACCGCGTGGATCTGCTGCGTCGATTCGATCGCGAACGCGATCGACGCGAGCAGCGCGCGCGAGGCGCCGGCGAACATCGCGGTCATGCCCACGAGCGCGCCGACGCGCGGATCGATCCCGGCCTCGGGGAACCACCGCGCGACGGCGTGTGCGAGCAGCCAGCCCAGGCCGGCACCGAACGTCAGCAGCGGTGCGAGCGTTCCGCCCGACGTGCCGCTTCCGAGCGCGATCGACCACGACAGGAACTTCGCGATGACGAGCGCCGTGAGCGCGCCGACGGTGAAGTCGCCGGCCAGCGCGTCGGTGATGTTGTCGTAGCCGACGCCGAGCGTGCGCGGCTGCCAGATCCCGATGAGCCCGACCGCGACCGCGCCGATCGCCGGCCACCACATCCAGTGGACCGGCAGCTTCTCGAAGCGATCCTCGATCCAGTACACGAAGCGCGTCACGTACGTCGACACCAGGCCGACCATCGCGCCGGCCACCGTGGCGACGATGCCCGTCGCCGCGGTCGGCTGCGAGATGTCGGGCATCGCGAACACCGGGCCGACGCCGTGGAAGATCACGCGCAGGCCGCCGGCGGCCGCCGCGGCGAGCGCGACCGGCACCACCGAGCGAGCGCGGTATTCGAACAGCAGCAGCTCGATCGCGATCAGCACCGCCGCGATCGGCGTGCCGAAGATCGCGGCCATGCCGGCGGCAGCGCCCGCGGCGAGCAGCGTCTTGCGCTCGCCCGCCGTGACCTTGACGATCTGGCCGATCACCGAGCCGAGCGCTCCACCCGTGGCGATGATCGGGCCCTCGGCGCCGAACGGGCCGCCGGTGCCGATGGCGACCGCGGCCGAGGCCGGCTTCAGGAACATCACGTTGAGCGGCACCTTGCTCTCGTTCGTGAGGATCTGCTCCATCGCCTCGGGGATGCCGTGGCCGCGGATCGCCCGCGTGCCGTACCGCGCCATCAGGCCGACAACGATTCCGCCGGCGACCGGCACCGCGATGACGAGCCAGCCGAGGTGATTGTCGGCCGGGCTGATGACCGTCGTCGACATGCGCTGATAGAACGCGAGGTTCGTGACGAACGCGATCGCGCGGATCAGCAGCTCCGCGACCCCGAACGCCGCGACGCCGAGCACCATCGCGTAACCGGCGACGATCGCGTCGCGCTTGTCCATCGTCGCCGGGATCGGATCGACGTTCTCGCGGCCCATGACCGCCGACATCGACGGTGCGACGAGCAGGCCGACGCGTTGCACGACGTTTCGCGCGGCGCCCATCAGCCCGCGCACGATCACGCGGGACGAGCGATCATCTTCGTCCACGGGGACGACTCCTGCGAGCCTTGTGCGGCTCGTCATCGAACAACATGCGCGGAGAAACTTCGTTGGCGCCGATCGCGGCGACCAGGCCCTCGAGCGATCCGACGAGCTGCGTGCGCTGGGCCGGCGGCATCGACCGCACGACCTCGGCGATGCGCGCCTGCGGGACACGCGGCGAGGTGCGCGCGGCCTGCTCGCCCGCGGTGGTCAGCCTGAGCTCTGCACGCCGGCGATCGCCCTTGGCCGCGGTGCGCGCGACCAGCCGGCGGGCGACCAGCTTCGAGACGACCGTGGACACCGAGCTTTGATCGGTGAGCGTGCGCTCGGCCAGCTCGGCCAGCGATCCCGCCGGCTCGCGCGCGAGCGTCTGCAGCACGAACAGCTGCGCGCCCGATAATCCGACCGCGGTTTCGGCCTGGCGATCGGCCAAGCGCAGGAACCTCACGACCCGGCGCAGCGCGATCATCACCGCCGCGGGACCGGGCGCGCGAGATACATGGGATCCCATGGAGTTTTCCAGCCCAAAGCTACCCGCGAGCGGCGACAACCGCAAGGCGCTACAGCGCGACGGGCGCGAATCCGCGCGCGGGCTTGGCGTACAGGTACCCCTGGAGGAGCCCGATCCCGGCGCCAATGCAGGCGTCCCGCTCTGCCACGGTCTCCACACCTTCGGCGACGACATGGCTGCCGAGCTCGCGACACATCGTCGCGATCGCGCTGACGACGCGCCGCTTCGTGGGATGGCGATCGAGATCGCGGATCAGCGACATGTCGAGCTTGACAACCTCGGGCTCGAGCGAGGCGAGTGCGCCGAGCGCGGCGTAGCCGGCGCCGAGATCGTCGACCGCGATGCGATACCCGAGCTTGCGCAGCATCGCCACGCTCTTGGGCCCGGCCGCGGGATCGATGCCGGTACGTTCGGTGATCTCGAGCACCACGCGAGGCGCGAGACGGGCGAGCGCGGCATCTTCGGCGAACAGGTGCTCGTCGGCCAGCTCCAGGCCGTGCACGTTCACGAACAGCAGCGCGCTGTCGGGAGCGTCCTGGGCGGCTTCGGCGACCGCACCGCGCACGCGGCGTCCGAGCAGGTGCACCTTGTCGAGGCGCTCGGCGGTGGCGATGAAGACGTCGGTGCGGCGCAGCGATTCCTCGTCGGTACGCAGCAGCGCCTCGTACGCGAACACCGTCTTGCGATGGACATCGACGATCGGCTGGAACGCCATCCACGAGCGTTCGATCGCGCGCGCGAACCGCTGCTCGAGGTCGTGCGATTCCTGCGGATCGCCGCCGTACAGCGCGCGGGCATGAGACTCGGCGCGCCGCCGCATGCGCTGCACGCCGTGTCGGCGCGCGGCTCGCGCGACCGCCATGCCCAGGGTCTCGGGCGCGAATGGCTTCGTGATGTACGAGACCGCGCCGGTGTCGATCGCCTTGACCGCGCCGTCGAGCGTCGGGTCGCCGGTCATCAGCAGCACGGGCAGGTCGTCGTCGTGCTGGCGCACTGCCGCCGCGAATGCGTAGCCGTCCATCTCCGGCATGTGGATGTCGGACAGCACGCAATCGAACGGCTGCGTCGCCTTCTGGATCGTCGCGATCGCCTCGCGAGGGTCGTTGAACATCGTGACCTCCCAGCCCTCGCCGCCCAGCACGCGCGTGCACACGCGCAGCAGCGCCGCGTCGTCGTCGACGACGAGCACGCGTCCGAGCTGCGCCTTCACGACGCGGCCTCGGAAAGCCGCGCGTGCAGCAGGATGTCGAGCGCCGAGCGCAGCCTGTCGTCGCTCCACGGCTTCAAGAAGTAGCGGTGAACCGCGCCTTCGTTGACCGCGCG
Source organism: Kofleriaceae bacterium (assembly GCA_036490935.1). GTDB lineage: Bacteria > Myxococcota_A > Polyangia > Haliangiales > Haliangiaceae > JABFXX01. Next base: position 56,550 of record DASXCY010000049.1, read on the forward strand.
CATCGCGACGTCGAGATCGCGGCTCGCGGTGACCAGAAACCGCACGGTCGCCGGATACTGCAGCTTGACGAGCTGCAGGAAGTCCAGCCCGTCCGACTCGGCATCCATCGAATAGTCGCTGACGATCGCGTCGAACGGCTTCCGCTTCAGCAGGTCGAGAGCTTCTTGCGGCGCGCCGGCCTCGACGATCTCGTAGCCGCGCAGCGTGCGCCGCATCGCCGAGCGGATGTCGGGGTCGTCGTCACAGATGAGTACGGTTGAGCCCACTGCTTTCGATGTTACACGAACTACGCGCGACCGGGCAGCCGCAGCACGAAGCTGGGACCATCGGCGCGCGCCGCGTATTCGATCCTTCCACCATGTGCTTCGGCCACGAGGCGGCAGAAGTAGAGACCCATGCCTCGCTTGCCGCCTTTGCCCTGTACGTACTTGCCGAACAAGGTGCGACGAATGTTCTCCGGCACCTGCGGCCCCGAGTTCGCGACGTAGATCTCGATGCTTCCGTCCTCGCCGTCGTGCCAGCGGTGTGCACCGAGCGTGATCGCGCCGCTCTGGTTGCAATAGCGCGACGCGTTGCCGAACAAATTGTGCAGCACGCGCTCGACGAGGCCGCCGTCGAAGCGGCCCTCGAGCTCCGGCGCGCACTCGACCGAGAACGTCACGCCACGCGTGATCGACGGCGCGTTGACGTCGATCACCGACTGTAGGAGTTGTCTTACCTTGGTGCGCTGGACCATCGGCTTGACCGCGGCGTCCTCGAATCGCGCGATATCGACGAAGTTGGCGACCAGGCCCGACATGCGGCGCACCGAGCGGAGTGTCGCGACCAGCGCGTCGCTCACATCGGTGTCGAGCTTCACGACGTCGATCAAGTACGACAGGTTCGACAGCGACACCGCGAGGCCGTTGTTGAGGTCGTGCGCGAGCAGCGCGGTCGCCTCGGTGCCGTACACGAGGCGGCGCTCGGCGGCCTCCTTCTCGTGCCGCACCGCGACGAACGCGCGCTGGGTGCGCAGCGCCGCGGCGATGCGCCGCTTCAGCTCGGACACGCCGATCGGCTTCAACACGTAATCGTCGGTGCCGGCCTCGAACGCGGCGGCGCGGTCGTGCTCGTCGTCGCGCCCGGTCAACACGATGACGTGCACCGACTGGCCGGCTTGCTGCTTCAAGTGGCGGATCACGTCGAGGCCGTCGGTGGCGGTCGCGCCGAGCCCGAGATCGACGACCGCGACGTCGGGCGGCGTGTGCTCGGCCTGCGCGATCGCGTCGTCGGACGAGTGCGCGGTGACGACCTGGAAGCCGGCTTGTGCGAGACCGGCGGCGACCTGCCGGCAGATCGCGACGTCGTCATCGACGACGAGCACGCGAACTGCGCCGGGCAGCACCGCTGGCTCGGAGCCCACGCCGGCGACGTCGGTCGACATGCTGTGTTAGTATCATTCGCGCTCCCGCGCGCCAATGGATCCTCGCAGGCTCGCCGACGTCACCCTCGCAGCCGCGGTTCGCGCCTCGTGCGACGCGGTCTACCTCGAGCCCGTCGCCATGGACGACGACGCCTACGTGCTCGTGTTCGAGCGCGCTCGGGAGGTCCTGACCACGGTCACCGTCGACGCGGCGGCCGGCACCGCGACCATCGCCCGGCTCGCCTACGTCGCCGGCCTGGACCTCGCCGCCGCCCACGCGACCAGCGCGCTCGTGCCGGTCCGGTCCGGCGACCGCGAGGCCGACGTCGTCATCACCGTACGCCCGGGCGACGGCTTGCGCGCCGATCTCGTCGTGATGACGAAGCAGCGCGCGTCGCGCCCGTCGACGCCGCTGCCCGTGTCGCAGGGGATGGTCGGCGACGTGATCGGCAACTACCGCATCACCGAGCGGCTCGGCGAGGGCGGCATGGGCACCGTATTTCGCGTCGAGCACGTCGTGCTCGGCCGCGCTTACGCGCTGAAGGTGCTGCGTGCCAAGGTGTTCGAGAAGGATGCGAGCGCGGCACAGCGGTTCCTGCGCGAGGCCCGTGCGGCGGCGCGCGTGCGCCACGCGAACATCTGCGACGTCTTCGATTTCGGCCACCTCGCCGATGGCCGGCCGTTCTTCGTGATGGAGCTGCTCGAGGGCGAGAGCCTCGCCGATCGGGTCGCGCACGGCGCGCTCGAGGTCCACGAGGTGCTCGCGATCGGGCGTCAGATGGCGACCGCGCTCGCCGTCGTACACGACCACGGCGTCGTCCACGGCGACGTCACGCCGTCGAACGCGCTCGTCGTGTCGTCGGACGGGTTGCTCGTCAAGCTCGTCGATTTCGGGCTCGCCGCGATCGCGGGCGAGGCGCTGACCGAGGACGATCCCGAGTTCGTGCTCGGCACGCCGGCCTACATCTCGCCCGAGCAGCTGCGCGGCTTGGCCGCGACCGACCGCAGCGATCAGTACGGCCTCGGCGCGGTGATGTTCGAGCTGCTCGCGGGCCGGCCGCCGTACGAGCACGAGAACCTGCGCGAGCTGTGCATGATGCACGTGCAGGCGCCGATTCCGGTCGTGACGAGCCCGCACGGCCCGCTGCCGGCGAAGCTCGGCGACCTCATCACGACGTGCCTGCAGAAAGCGCCGCAGGCGCGATTTCCTGGGATGCGCGCGATGATCGCCGCGATCGACGAGGTCGACCGCCTGGCGGATCGCCGAGGATGGCGAAAATGGCTGAGCAGCTGAAGAAGTACGTCATCGCGTGCGTGGACGACGACGAGGCCATGCTCGCCGCGGTCAGCCGCTGCCTGCGCCGCGAGGCCTCGTTCGACGTGCGCACGACGACGAACCCGCACGAGATGCTCGCCTGGATCGCGGCGGGCCAGGTCGCGGTGCTCGTCTCCGATTACGAGATGCCCGAGATGACGGGCGCGCAGCTCGCGGGCCAGGCCAAGCGCATCTATCCCGAGACCGTGCGCATCTTGCTGACCGGCAAGCGCACGCTCGAGACCGCCGTCGACGGCATCAACCAGGGCGAGGTGTTTCGCTTCATCAACAAGCCGTTCGAGGACCGCATGCTGCGCCAGTGCGTGGCCGAAGCGGTGCAGCGCCACGAGGAGTTGATCGCGCTGTCGGGCGATCGCCAGCGCCGCGAGCGCCGCGACGCGATGCGCTCCGCACTCGAAGCCGAGTATCCGGGCATCTCCGAGCCGCGGCGGCCGGGCGCGTCGATCGAGGTGCCGGAAGACCCGTGGGCGGAGGCGAGCGCGATCGGGCTCGTCGGGCTCGACCGCAAGCTCGAGTCCGGGAGATGAAGTCGCACGTCGACGAGCGCGGCGAGCCGTGCACGCGCCATCCGAGCACGGCCGAGGGGCGAATCTACGAGCTCGCATTGCTCGGCTCGCGTATGCCGAGCTTTCACCACGACGTCGCGTCGAAGCTGCAGAGCCTGATGATGGCGCTCGACGAGCTGAGCGAGCTCGCGGGCGAAGGCGACGGATCGCAGCGCGCGGCGATCGACACCGGGATGGCGTCGCTGCGCGACTTGCGCGAGATGCTCAACGGCAACCGCGCGCTCGCGAAACCGTCGGTGCGCTCGCGCGTCGCGCTGGCCGAGCTGGTGCAGCGCGCGGCGGATCGGGTCGGCGTGAAGGTGCGCGGCGCGATTCCCGAGTGCGACGTGCGCGTCGCCGCGTCGGCCCTGACCCAGGCTCTCGCGCAGCTGATCGATCTCGTCGCGGGGCCGGAGCGGGCCGTCGAGATCTCGGTCGAGCTCGGCGATCAGGTCCGGCTCGCGCTCGTCGGCCGAGGTGGGGCCAACCCGACGGCAGGCGAAGCGCTCGCGCTCGCGACTCACGTGATCGATCGCGAGGACGGCACGCTGGCCTGCGCGGGCGACGCGCAGTTCACCGTGCGGCTGCCGCTCGCGATCGAGACGGCGCAGCTGAGGCGCCCGCTATGAGCGCACGATCGCGGCGCGGCAGCTCGTAGGCGTCGGCGATCGAGGTCTCGAGCGCGGCATCGCGTACCGGGCTCGGCTCGCCGAGCTGCTGCGCGACCAGCTCGGCGATGTGCGCCCGCAGCTCGGGCGGTGGTCGCGCGATCGGCAGCGCGCGCATGTACGCGAGCTTCGGCCGGACCGCACCGTTGAGTGCGGGCGGGAAGCGACGCTGCGCGTACCAGCGATACAACGCCGAGTTGAGCAGCGCGAGCAGGAACGGATCCGCCGACGGCAGGATCCACACCGTCGTGTCGGGCACGAGCGCGCCGGACGGATCGAGGCAGCACGCCGGCCGCGTCTGGATGTCCTGATAGAACAGCCGCGGCGCGCGGGCCTTCGCGAGCGGCACGACCGGATCCTGCAGCTCGTACCAGCGATACGTGCCCGGCTTGCGACCGGCCCATCCGCCGCGGTGATCGCGCGGCCGCGGCTCGAGCGCGGTGCGAAACCGCGTGAGGTGCGCGCGCACGCGAGGCAGCTCGGCGAGCGACGTGCCGTGGTCGACGAGCAGCACGAACCGATCGATCGCGGCTGGAGTCCAGCGCCGCACATCGCGGCCCTTGACGAGCGGGCGGATCAGCTCGGCCGCGGCCGGCTCGCCGGCGACGAGGCGCGCGCGCGTCGCCGCGTCGATCACGAACGCGCGATTGCAGCCGGTGATGATCCCGCGCGACGGTACCGGCACGAGCTCGCCGAGCGCCGGCCAGCGCGCCGCGAGTCGATCGAGGAGCGCGCCGTCGTGCGGGCGATCGACGTGCCACGGCTCGGCCTGCCAGCGTGCGCGCGCGAGCGGCTCGCCCGGCGCGGCCAGCGCCTGCGCGACGGTCGTCGCACCCGTGATGCGCGCCGCGCGCAGCTCGCCCGAGCTCGCGCCCGCGGTGCCCCACACGATGCACGGAAACGCGTCGGCGTCGCCGAACAGCGGCAGCGCGCGCGCGAAATCGACGAGGCCCTCGACACTACCTTGCTGCGCGAGGAACGCGCGCAACGCGCGACCGTACTCGCACGTCAGCCACTTGTTCGGGACGATCACGCAGTAGCGGCCGCCACGCCGCAGCACGCGATGCGCGAGCTCGACGAAGTAGACGTACAGATCCGCGACGCCGTCGTAGCTCGCGAACCCGCGCAGGGCGCGCTTGCCGGCACCGAGCCGTTCCTGCCGCACGTACGGCGGGTTCGCGACGAACGCGTCGAGCTCGCGCGGCCACTCGAGGGCGAGCGCATCGCCGGCGCGCAGCCGTTCGCGCAGCGCCGGAACCGGTGCGCCGACGAAGCGCTCGACCGCCTCGCGCGCGGCGGCCACGGCCCGGGCGTCGATGTCGGCGCCGACCAGGCAATGCTCGGCGACCAGCGCGCGAGCTGCACGCGCGTCCCCACGCATCGCTTCCGCGAGCACGCGCACGATCTCGACGAGAAACGCGCCCTCGCCGATCGCCGGATCGCACACGCGCAGCGCGAGGATCTCGCGCGGCGACTTGCCGGCGACGAGCGGAGCGAGCGCGCACCGCACCATCGGCTCGCACACGTCTCGCGGCGTATAGACGACGCCGAGCTGCGCGCGCGTGGCGACCATGCGCGGTGACGATATCAGGGGGCGCGGCGCGGCGGTGCGGGCGCGTCGCGCCGGCAGCCGGCGGAGGCCTGCTGTTGCGCCGCCAGCTGATCGATCTTCAGCCGCAGCCCCTCGAGCTGCAGGTCCACCGAATCGAAACGGTCGGCGACGGTGACGTGACCGCAACCGAGGATCGAGCACGCTAGCACGAGCACGTAGGTCCGCATCGGCTGGACGATACGCGCGCGCGCTCGCGCGTGGCATTGAGAGATCGTGAAGGCAGGCAACGCGCCGCGCGCGGTGGTAGATCGACGCGGTGAGAACGCAGCTCTTGATCGCCCTCGCTGCCTGCACGCCGCCGGTGAGCCCCCGGCCGGCGCCGATGCCACCACCGCCTGCGCCGGTCGTGACCGCACCGCCGCCCGACGCCGCGCCGGCCGGGCCGCCCGTCGCGCGCACGGTCGACGTCGACGGTGATCCGTACCGCTGGATGGAAGGCACCGACAACGCCGAGCGCGACGCGTGGCTGCGCGCGCAAGGCAAGCAGGCCGCCGCCGAGCTCGCGAAGCTGCCCGGCCGCGACGCGTTGCGCGCGCGCGTGACCGAGCTCGGCATGGGCGTCGGCGCGGTGTTCGGCGTGTCGCGCGCCGGCGATCGGCTGTTCTATTACGCGACGCCGGCCGGCGCCGACCTCGCGCGCCTGATGGTGCGCGACAAGGCCGGTGATCGCGTGCTCGTCGATCCCGCCGAGCTCGCGACCGTCGACACGCACTACTCGCTGCACGCGTATTCGCCGTCGCCCGACGGCAGTCTCGTCGCCTACGTCACGTCGCCCGGCGGCAGCGAGATCGGCACGCTGCACGTGATCGATCCGGCGACCCGCCGCGCGCTGCCCGAGACGATCGAGCGAATCTGGGGCGAAGGCTCGGCGTCGTGGCTGCCCGACGGCAAGAGCTTCTTCTACACGCAGCTCGCCGCCGATCCGCACGGCGACGCGCTCGCGAACCAGGTCGCGAAGCTGCACGTGCTCGGCACGCCGGTCGAGCACGACGTCGAGGTGCTGCCGCGCGTGCCGACCGCGACGCTCGCGCTCGCGCCCGAGGAATGGCCGGGCCTGTGGGCGCCGCCCGGCTCGGGCGTCGTGCTCGCGTTCGTCGGCGGCGCGCACAGCGAGCAGCGCATCGCGGTCGCGAAGCTCGCCGAGCTCGATCGCAGCGGCGCCGGCAAGACGCCGTGGAAGGTGCTCGCCGACTACAAGGACGGCGTCGAGAGCGCGGTCGTGCACGGCGATCGCATCTATGTGCAGTCGTACGCCGGCGCGCCGAACCGGCGCGTGCTGTCGGTGCCGCTCGCCCATCCCGAGCTCGCGAAGGCGCGCGTCGAGCTCGCCGAATCACCCGACGCGTCGCTGGCGGGCATCTGGCTCGCACGCGACGCGCTGTACGTGCTGCGCCGCGACAATGGGTTTGCGACGATCCTGCGCTGGCCGTGGCGCGGCAAAGCCGAGCCGCTCGCGCTGCCGTTCCCGGCGTGGGCGCCCGATCTCGCGAGCGATCCGCTGCGCGACGGCCTCGTGTTCCAGCTCGAGGGCTGGCTCGCGCCCGGTTCGTACTTCGCGTACGACGCGAAGACCAAGAAGGTCGCGCCGATCGGCCTCGCGTCGACCGCGACGGGCGATTTCTCGTCGATCGTCGCCGACGAGCTCGAGGCGTCGAGCGCCGACGGCACGAAGGTGCCGCTCACCGTGCTGCACGGCAAGGACCTCGCGCTCGATCACTCGCACCCGACCGTCGTCTACGCGTACGGCGCGTACGGCGCGTCGCAGTCGCCCGGCTTCTCGGCGACGCGGCTCGCGTGGATCGAGCGCGGCGGCGTGATCGCGATCGCCCACGTGCGCGGCGGCGGCGAGCGCGGCCGGAAGTGGCAGGACGACGGCTCGCGCGACAAGAAGCTGAACGGCGTGCAGGACGTCATCGCGTGCGCCGAGGAGCTCGTCGCGCGCGGCTACACGTCGCCGGCCAAGCTCGCCGCGCAAGGCGGTAGCATGGGCGGCTTGCTGATCGGCCGCGTGATCACCGAGCGGCCGGATCTGTTCGCGGCCGCGAACGTCGGCGTCGGCTTCGTCAACCCGTCGCGCCTCGCGTTCGCCGAGAACGGACCGAACCAGAAGGCCGAGCTCGGCGATCCCGCGACCCCGGAAGGCGCCCGCGCGCTCGCCGAGATGGATGCGTACCTGCACGTCTCGCGCGCGGCGTACCCGGCGACCATCTTCACGGTCGGCCTGCACGATCACCGCGTCGCGCCGTGGATGAGCGCGAAGATGGCCGCCCGCATGCTCGCGCTGTCGACGAGCCGACGGCCGATCCTCGTGCGCGTCGACGTCGATGCCGGGCACGGTCACGGCTCGACGCGCGAGCAGACGTTCGCCGAGCGCGCCGACGTGTGGAGCTTCTTCCTCGCCGCGTTCACAGCACGCTGAGCGCGGTCTTCAGATCGTCGGCCGGCTTCCCGAGCATCTTGCCGTGCGACACGATCACGCGCACGAGGTCGGGCTTCGCGGCGAGCTGCTCGACCATCGCGGTGAGCTTCGTCTTGTCCTTGACGAAGAACCAGCGAAAGATCCGCGGCACGCTCGGCTGCCCGGTCGGCGCGAGCATGAAGCCCATCACGCCGCCGAGCTTCGGCAGATTGTTGATGAAGTCGTTGAACACCAGCGTCGTGCCGGCCGGTGACTTCACCTCGACGACGCCTTCGTGCTGCTTCGCGCCGTCGAGATGAAACAGGCGCACGCCCGGATCGCTCGGCCCGTCGTCGAACGTGCCGTCGACCGCGATGACCTGCGCGACCTTCTTGCGCGCGCCGGCCGGGCACAGCACGCGCGCCTTCGGATAGCGGTCCTTGAACACCTTGGCATCGAGTCGATGGAACCCATTCGGGACGACGAGGATCTCGGGCGTGCCGAACGCCTCGATCTCGGTCATCAGCTCGGCTTCGAGCGCGATCGCGTTGTGCACGAGCAGGCCGCCGCTCGCGAGCTTGACGAGCGTCATCACGCGCGTGCCGCCGCGCGGCAGGTCGCCCTCGACGCGCCACAGATTCGGCTCGAGCTTCTCGAGCGCGCGATGCGGTAGCACGGTCCAGGTCGGGTTCGCCTTCGGCATGCCGCGGTTGTACAACAGCTACGCGGGGCGAGACTCGACGAACGTGTCCGGACCGATGGTCTCGAGCCACGGCGGCTCGCCGAGCAGCGCGTCGAGATACAGGCCGGCCTCGATCGGCGACGGCCCGAACGAGCGAAATCCGACATAGCCGTCGGGCCGCACGACGTACGTCGCCGCGCTGGTGACGCCGAACCGCTCGAACAGCGGGCGCGCGTCGCTGGCCGCGGTGATGCGATGGATCCGCACGCGCCAGGCGTGGCGGCGCTCGATCGCGCGGAGCTCGTGATCGTCGCACGCACCGAACGCGAGCACGTGGAGCACCGGGCCGCGCAGCAGGTCGTGCAGCGCGACGCCCTCGAGCTCGAGGTCCGGCACGCGGCGGCCGGCCGCGAGACCGGTGCGAAACGCGCGATCGGCGCCGTGGGCCACCTCGCGCACGAACCGGTTCGCGTGATAGCGAATGTCGAGCTCGGAGATGAAGCGCTCCAGGCGCGCGCGCACGTGCGGCGACGCGAGCACGAGCGGCAGCGCGTGCGGTGCGATGACGTCGCGCAACCAGCGCGCGAACGCGCCGCGTGCGGTCAGCATCCCGAACGCGCGGTCCGTCGTGTGGACGAGGACCTCGCCGATGCGCTGCCGCTCCTGCTCGTAGGTATCGAGCAGATCGACCGGCGCGCCGCGCAGCACGAGCGCGAGCTTCCACGCCAGATTCGTCGCGTCCTGGATGCCCGTGTTCATGCCCTGGCCACCGGCCGGCGTGTGGATGTGGCAGGCGTCGCCGGCGAGGAACGCGTGGCCGACCTGATAGCGCCGCGTCGCGCGATGGTGCAGGCGAAACCGCGACATCCACTCCGCACCCGGCACGTCGAACGGAACCTGGGCCGCGCGCAGCAGCGCCGCGAGCTCGCCGATCGACACGGGCTCCGAGGGATCGCCGGGTGGCGCGTCGAATCGCGCGCCCATCACGCGCGTGCGCGCGCCGACTCCGGCCGCAAGCACCAGCGCGCCGCGGCCGAGATACACGTCGAGGCCGCTCGGTTGCGGATCGAGCTGCGCGTCGGCGAGCACGAACTCCTGCTCGTAGGTCGCGCCTTCGAATGGAATGCCGAGCACGTCGCGGACGCGGCTGTGCGCGCCATCGCAGCCGACGAGGTACGTGCAGCGCACGATCTCGTGCTCCGCACGATCGACGTGCACGAGCTCTGCCGTCACGCCCTCGCGATCCTGCCGGAAGTCGACGAGCCGCACGCGCCGCTCGATCGTCACGCCGCGCGCGGTCAGGTCGTCGATCAACAGCTGCTCCGTGTCGGGCTGCGGCAGCAGATACAGTGCCGGGTAGCGCGTGTCCTTGCCGATGCCGCCGAACGTCAGCCGCGCGACCTCGCGCCCGTGCACGTGAAACCGCGCCGCGTCGGCGCGTCGCGCGCGCGCCGCGAACGCCTCGCCGAGTCCGAGCTGATCGAAGATCTCCATGGATCGCGCTTGCACGCCGAACGCGCGCGATTCCTCGACGCGGTTCGCTTGCTCGTCGATGATGCGAAATTTCACGCCCCAGCGGACGAGCTGACACGCCAGCGCGAGCCCCGTCGGGCCTGCTCCTACGACGACGACATCCGGCATGACCAGACGAGTTACAAGCCTCGTGCCCGCGCGCGCCGGAACATCCGTTGCACCGTGATCGCGCATGCGCACATCACGACTCCTACTCGTCTTCCTCACCGCCTCGGGTGCGACTGCGCTCGCGGATCGTCCGAAGAGCTCGCTCGAGGTCGCGTCGTCCGCGTTCACCGCGAACGAACAGATCCCCGCCGAATACACCTGCGAAGGCGCTCGGAAGTCTCCGCCGCTGTCGTGGACCGGCGTGCCGAGCGAGACGAAGAGCGTCGCGATCCTCGTCGACGATCCCGACGCCTCGCCGCATGGCTTCACCCACTGGATCGTGACCGATCTCGATCCGAACACGACGTCGCTGGCCGCGGGCAAGTCCGGCTACAAGGCGCCGTGCCCGCCGTCGGGCATGCACCACTACCGCTTTCACGTGTACGCGCTCGATCAGAAGATCGCGCCCACATCGGACCGCGCGACGTTCCTGAAAGAGATCCAAGGCCACGTGGTCGCCGACGGCCAGCTCGTCGGGACGTACGAGAAAACCGGAAAGATTCGCTCGCGCAGCTACTAACCGGTCGTCGATCCCCGCGGCACGTGCCTTGCTGCGTTATGCGCGCATGAAGCACCTGAGCTCTCGATTCGTCCTCGGGGCGATCATCCTCGTCATCGGCGTGCTGTTGCTGGCCGAGCTTGTCGGCGGCCTGCATTTCCCGATCATCCGCGTGCTGATCGCGCTCGCGTTCCTGCTGATCGGCGGCCGGCTGATCCTGCACGCCTGGTCCCGGCGCGATGACGGCACGGTGAGCGCCGAGGCCGTGCTGTCGCGCCGCAACTTCACGCAAGCGGGCGCGCTCGATCGCGACGCGCGCTTCGACGTCGTGTTCGGCAGCGGTACGGTCGATCTCACGCAGCTCGTCGAGCCCGACCACGACGTCACGGTCACGGTCGAGGCCCTGTTCGGGCACGCGCTCGTCAAGGTGCCGCCGGCACTCGTCTACGACATCGAAGGCAGCTCGGCATTCGGCGAGGTGCGCATGCCCGATCGCAGCGCGACCGCGATGGGCAGCCTCGTGTATCACGCCGCGAGCGATCATCCGTCGCGCCTGCACCTGCGCGTCCACGCGATCTTTGGCGCCTGTCAGGTCGTCGAGTCGAGCCCGACCGCCTCGTGACCGCGTGTCAGAAGCCGATATCCGGCGTCGGCTTCGCCCCGCCCATCACGGCGGCGCCGCCGCCGATGCCGTTCAGGTTGTCGATGAGGCCGGTGTAGTTGTCGTAGAACTTGTTGTAGCGCTCGACCGACTGCGCCATCTGGTTTGGCGGCGACGGGTTGCTCAACATCTGCGTGCCCGCCGGCGGGTTGTTGAGGTCGAAGCACGCACGGCCGTTATCGCCTTGCGCGCCGCCGGTGACAGTTTCGAGCTGGCTGGTGGAGATGGTTTGCATGCCGTGCGCTGGTGCACGGAGCAGGCCGCGCCTACTCGCGCGAGATCGCACGACTCGACGGCCTGCGGCGTGCCTCCTCGAGGTGACAGTACGACCGCACGGCCGACGCACGCGCGGTTGCCGCGATGCGGAGCTGCTGGGTGTCGAGCAGGTCGTTGGCGGCGTTCGACAGGGCCGCGTTGGCCGGCCTGCTCGAACATGGCGCGACTTCGCGCAAACCGCGCGAATCCACATGACCCGCGCGCAAGGCCTGCATTTCGACCCGGCTCGGTGGCAGTCTACGGCTCATGTTGACCGGTGCTCACGTGGTGGTGTTTTCGTCCAAATCTCAGGCCGACGCAGAATTCCTGCGCGACGTGCTCGCGCTCCCACATGTCGACGCGGGAGAGGGCTTTCTCATCTTCGGCTTGCCGCCCGCCGAAATGGCGCTCCACGAGGCCGAGGCCGAGGCCGAGCACGGCAAGCACGAGCTGTATCTGATCGCCGAGGACATCCACGCGTTCGTCGACGAGATGGCGGCGGCCTCGATCGCCTGCGAGCCGATCGCCGAACGCGGCTGGGGCTCGGTCAGCTCGATCACGTTGCCGAGCGGGCTCAAGCTCGGCGTCTACGAGTCCCATCACGCGCGGCCCGCCGCGAAGAAGAAGGCGGCCCGCAAGCTCGCCGAGACGGCGAAGGCCGTGCGCAAGGCGACGAAGAAGTCGGCGAAGGCGGCCAAGAAGACCGCGAAGAAGGCGAAGCAGCGCGCCTAGCGTAACGCCCGCTCCACGAGCAACACGAGCTCGTCGAGCTTGAACGGCTTGGTCAGCAGGTGAAATGCGCCCCTGCGCGTCGCTTCGACGGCCGAGTCGATCGCGCCGTACGCGGTCATCATGATCACGGGAATGTCGCGTGCCGCTTCGAGTACCGACAGGCCGTCGATCTCGGGCATGCGAAGGTCGGTCACGACGAGATCGATCTCGTCGCGCTCGAGCGCCGCGAGCGCTTCGCGGCCGGTACCGAGTGCGCGCGCCGAATAGCCGCGATCGCAGAGCCCGTCGGCGATGGTCTCGGCGAGCGCGAGCTGGTCGTCGACCACCAAGATGCGCGGCATGACGGCGCTGCATGGCAAGCCGCGGGCCAGCGGCGATGTGCTGCATTTCTTGGAGAACACCACCAGCTCGCAAGGAAATTTTCCGGATCCGCTCCGGAGAATTTCCCTGCTCGGCCCCGCGCGATGCTTGGACTATCAAGTGTTAGCTACGGCATGCTCCCTGCTTCGTCGCGCCCCGTGCGCCGCGCCCCGATCCTGCTCGTCGCGTGCTTGGCAGCCGAAGCGCACGCCCAGCCTGCACCGCGCACGATGTCGCTGCACGAGGCGATCGCTTACGCGCGCGCGCATCAACCGGCGCTCGCGGCTGCTCGGGCTCGCGTCGAGGTCGCGCGCGAAGCGGCGCAGTTGCCGCGCGCGGCTCGCGACACGCCGCGCATCGCGCTAGGCGCCGAGATCGGGCTCGGCACCAACAACAACACGACGACCTCGTACGGGTCGCTCGACTTCGTCATCCCGCGCATCGGCGGCACGCCGGCGTATCAAGACGAATCGTGGAAGCCGTACGTGTCGACGCTCGCCGGTGCCGGGCTCGAACAGCAGATCTACGACTTCGGCCGGCTCGCGGCGCAAGCCGACGCGCTCGATCACTTCGCGGCGGCGCAGGATGAAGACGCGCAGCTCGCCGATCTCGATCTCTCGCTGCTCGTCGAGGAGAGCTTCTACGCGGTGGCCGGCGCGCACGCCGTGCAACGCGCCGCGGATGCCGCCGTCGCCCGCTCCACCTCGCATCGCGATCTCGCGCGCGCGGGCGTCGATGCCAAGCTGCGACCGCCGGTCGACCTGTCGCGCGCCGAGGCCGATCTCGCGCGCTTCCAGGTCGACAGCGTGCGTGCCCGCGGTGCGGTCACGACCGCGCAAGCCGTGCTCGCCGCCGCGATCGGCGCGCCCGATCCCGGCATCGAAGCCGGCACCGATGACATCGCGTACCCGGTGGTGCCGCCGGTCGCCGACACGATGCGCGAGCTCGATCGCCGCGACCCGGCGCTGCGCGCCGCGCTCGACTCGCTCGACGGCCAGCGCGCGGTCACGCGATCGATCGAACGCGAGCACTGGCCCGATTTCGTGTTCTCCGCCGGGCTCACCGGCCGCGCGGGCGGCGCCACCGTTGCGGGCGCCTCGAACCCGGCAGGCAATGGATTCGTCCCCGACGTGCCGAACTGGGATGCGCTCGTGCTCGTCGCGGTGCCGATCTTCGATCGCACGATCGACGTGCGCGCGGCGACCTCGCGCCGCACCGAGCGCGTTCGCTCGGCCGAGCTCGACGCCGAGCGCGAGCGGTTGCGCGGCGCGACGACGCAAGCCTACGTCGATCTGCAGGTCGCGCAAAGCGCGCTTCCGGCGCTACAGCGCGCGCTCGACGCGGCGCGCGCCAACGAGGATCAGGTCGATGCGCGCTTCAAGGCAGGCCTGTCGAGCTCCGTCGAGCTCGCCGACTCCGAGGCACTGCTCACCGACGCCGAGATCCAGCTCGCGATCGGCCAGTTCCAGCTATCGCGCGCGCGCGCCCTGCTCGCCCGCGTGAACGCAGAGGTAATCCCATGAAAGTTCGCTTCGGTTGGCCCACGATGATCTTGCTCGGCGCGGTCGGCGGTTCACTCGCCGTCGGTGGCCTGCTGTACACGCACAACACGAGCCGCACGAACCACGTCGCGCTCGCCTCCAGCGCCAAGCGCGTCGGCGCGATCGCCGCGGTCGCGCACCCGTTCCAGGCGACGCGCCGCTATGTCGGCACGATCGAGCCGTGGGTCGAGGCGAAGGTCGGGCCGCAGCTGGTCTCGGCGTACGTCGACACGGTGCTCGTGCGACCCGGCGCCGCGGTCAAGCGCGGCGAGGTGCTCGCGACCCTCGACTGCCGCAATGCCTCGGCGACCAACCGCCAGGTCGAGGCGCAAGCGCGCGCCGAGGATGCGACGAGCGCCGCCGCCGCGAAGGAGGCCGCGCGCGTGTCGCAGTTGCTGCCCGGCAACTACGTCTCCGAGAACGAGGTCGACATCCGCAAGGCCGACGCCGCGAGCAAGGAGGCGCAGGTCGCCGCGCTCCGCGCGCAGCTCACGAACTCTGCGCTGCAGGTCGACGATTGCGTGCTGCGGGCGCCGTTCGACGGCGAGATCGCGGATCGCCGCATCGATCCGGGTGCGTTCGTGCGGCCGGGCGCGGCGATCGCGACCGTGATCGATCGCCACCTCGTGCGCGTGGACGTCGACGTGCCGGAAGAAGACTTCAACGCGGTCGCGCCCGGCACCGAGGTGCGCCTGCACCTGCTGTCGACCGGCCGCGATCTGGTCGCGAAGATCTCGCGGCGCGCGCCGTCGGCCGATCCCGAGACCCGCACCGCGCACGTCGAGATCGACCTCGACGATGCCGATCGCGGGATCCCGGTGTGGACGACCGCCGAGATCTCGCTCGATGCCGGCCAGCCGGCACCGGCGACCGCGATCCCGTTGAACGCGGCGTCGGTGCACGGTACGAAAGCGACGATCTTCCTCGTCGCGGGCGATACCGCGCACCTCGCGGTGATCGACGTGCTCGGCGAGGCCGGCGGATCGCTGTTCCTCGATCCGACAGCCCTCCCCGCCGGGTCGCAGGTCGTGACCGATGGCCGCACCGTGCTGTCCGACCACGACACGATCGCCGCGACGCTCAAGCCGTGGTCGCCCGACGAGGCCCCCAAGAAATGACCGAGCTGTCGTTACGCAATCCCATCGCGGTGGCGATGGCGTGCATCGGCTTCGTCGTGTTCGCCGCCGTGGTGACGCCCCGGATGCCGGTCGACACGTTCCCCGAGCTCACGCCGCCGGTGCTCGTCGTCGGCACGCTCGCTCCCGGCCTCGGTCCCAAGGACGTCGAGAAGACGCTCAACTGGCGGTTCGAGAAGTACGTCTCGGCGACCCCGGGCGTCGAGCACGTCGAGAGCACGTCGCGCAACAACCTGTCGATCGTGTTCGTGTGGCTCAAGTGGGGCACCGATCTCAACGCCGCCCAGACGCTCGTCCAGCAGCAGGTGCAGTTCGCGATGTCGGCGGTGCCGAAGTCGCTCGGCATCTTGCCGCCGTTCGTGCTGCAGTACGATCCGTCGAACGCGCCGGTCGTGCAGGTCGCGGTCTACGGCGGCGGCATGTCGGGGCCGCAGCTCTACGACTACTCGATGAACGAGATCGAGCCGGTGCTCGAGGGCATCCCGGGCGTCGCGAGCGCCTCCGTGAACGGCGGCCGCCAGCGCCAGATCAACGTGATCGTCGACCCGGCGAAGGCGCAGGCGCGCGGCATCACCGCCGACCAGGTCGGAGACGCGGTTCGCGACTCGAACGCCCTCCTGCCATCCGGCCAGCTGATCAACAAACAGTTCGACGCGATCGTCTACACCAATGCGGTCGCGCGCCGGATCGCCGATATCGGCAAGGCCATCATCAAGCGCGACGGCAACGCGGCGGTGCGGATCAAGGACGTCGCCCGCGTCGAGGACGGCGCGTCGCCTCCGACCCAGCTGGTCGCGATCAACGCGCACGACGCGGTCTACCTCAACGTGCTGCGCGTCCCGGGCGGCAACACGATCGACATCGTCGATCAGGTCAAGGACAAGATCGCGCACCTGAAGAACCTTCCGCCCGGGCTCCACGTCGAACCGATCTTCGATCAGTCGACGTTCGTGCGCTCGACCTATCACGGCTTGAAGAAGGAGGTCGTGCAGGCCCTGGTGCTCGTCGCGCTGGTGATCCTGGTGTTCCTGCAGAGCTTCCGGGGCACGCTCGTGGTCTCGCTCGCGATCCCGCTGTCGTTCGCGGTCACGCTGCTCGTGCTGTACTGGCGCGGCGAGACGCTGAACGCGTTCACGCTCGGCGGGCTCACGCTCGTCATGGGCCGGCTCGTCGACGACGCGGTGGTCGTGCTCGAGTCGATCCATCGCCATCGCAAGCGCGGCATGAGCCCACGCGACGCCGCGCTGCACGGCACCCGCGCGGTCGCGCTGCCGGTGCTGGCCTCGACGCTCACCACCATGGCGGTGCTGTTGCCGGTGTTGCTGTTCGCCGGTCTCGCGCAGCGGCTGTTCGTGCCGCTCGCGCTCACGGTCGCGGTCGCGATGGCTGCGTCGTACTTCGTCTCGATCGCGGTGACGCCGGTGATGTGCCGCTACCTGCTCGGTCACGAGGAGCCCGGCCGCATCGCAAAGAAAATGGAGCGCTTCATCGAGGGCACGGCGCACGGCTATGCGCGCACGCTCGAGAAGCTCATCCCGCACGGCTGGCTCGTGCTGGCGAGCGCCGCGATCCTGGTGTCCGCGAGCGTGTGGGTCGCGACGCGGCTGCCCAGCCAGTTCTTTCCGCCGATCGACGAGTCGATGGAGCGCATCTACGTCCGCACCGCGCCCGGCACGTCGCTCGAGGACACCGCGAAGGAGCTCGGCGAGATGGGCGAGACCCTGCGCCGGGAGCTGCCGCCCGGCACGGTCAAGCTCGTGCTCACGAACGTCGGCTCGGCGAAGGCCGCGCGCGCCGCGATGGGCAACCCGAACTGGGGGCCGCACATGGGCTTCATCCGGCTCGCGCTGTCGGATCCCGAAGACCGCGATCAGACCCAGGAGCAGCTCGCCTATCAGATCCGCCACATCCTCGACAAGAAGTACCCGGGCGTCGAATTTCTACAGTGGCCAGGCGGGCTGGTCGCGAGCGTGTTCTCCAACGGCTACCTCGCGCCGATCGCCGTCGAGATCCGCGGCAACAACCTCGACCAGCTCTACGCGCAGATGAAGGCGGTCGCCGACGTGGCGCGCGAGGTGCCAGGCATTCGCGACGTCTACCCGACGCTGCAGATGGAATATCCGGAGGTCCGGGTCGACACGGATCGCGAGGAGGCCGGCATGGTCGGCGTCACCGCGCGCGACGCCGCGCAGATCACGCTCGATTCGACCTGGGGCAACATCAACAAGCCGAGCGTGTGGGTCGACGGCTATAACGGCCAGTCGTACTACGTGGTCACCGGCTATGACCGCAAACAGCTCGACACGCCGGGCACGCTCGCCGGTGCACCGGTCAAGGTCGGCAAGCGGTCCGCCGCGGTCACCCTCGGGCAATACGGCGCGATCTCGCGCTCGACCGGCCCGATCGCGATCGAGCGCAATCAGCTCCAGCGCGCGGCGCACGTGCTGATGCAGGTCGAGCGCCGCGACATCGGCACCGCGGCCGCCGAGCTCGAGGACAAGCTGGCCAAGGACCCGCGGACCGCGAACGTCAAGGTCGAGTTCGTCGGGCAGGTCGAGCTCATGCGCACGACGTTCTCGGGGCTCGGTCTCGCGATCGCGCTCGCCGTGATGGTCGTGTTCATGATCATGGCGTCGCAGTTCAAGAGCCTGAAGATGCCGTTCATCATGCTGTTCACGATCCCGTGCACGCTGATCGGCATCGTGATCGCGCTCATGGCGGGCGGCCAGGGCTTCTCGGTCACGGCACTGATGGGCATCCTGATGGTCGTCGGCATCGCGGTGTCGAACGGCATCCTGCTCGTCGATCACGCGCGCGTGAAGCTCGAAGACGGCGCGACGCCGCTCGAGGCGATCCTCGACGCGGCGCGCACGCGATTCGTGCCGATCGCGATGACGAGCCTCGCGACCATCATCGGCCTGATTCCCACCGCGTTCGCGCTCGATCGCGGCGCGGCGGCGAACCAACCGCTCGCGCTCGCGGTCGTCGGCGGCCTGACGTCGTCGACGGTGTTGTCGCTGTACCTCGTGCCGGTGATCTTCCTCGCGCTCGTCCGCCGTAGCGCGCGCTAACCAGCGGCGGCGAGCGCGCTGCCGAGCACGTCGTCGGCGAGGAGTGGCTCGATCTCGGGCAGGCTCGCGCGCTCCGCGCAATAGCGCAGGAGCTCGGCGACGGCGGCGAGCGAGTCATCGAGCTCGGCCAGGCGCGCGGCGATCCGGCGGCCCTGCGCGACGCGGCGTTCGAGCACCTCGGTCTCGCGGGGGCGACACTCGTGCGAGATCGCGAGCTGGAGCTCGAGCCAGGCGACATCGCCCTGGTCGAGCGCGGCCCGGCAGCGGCTTCTCGCGAGCGCGACCTCGACGTAGTTGTCGAGCAGCGGCTCGAGCTCGGCGGCCGCGTGCTCGTCGAGCACGGCGACGGTGTCGACGATGTCCGCGAGCTCGCCATAGGCGTGGACCGAGGCATCGGCGCGGTCGAGCGCGATCGCGGTTCTCGCGCGCCGCGCGCGCCGCGCGATTCGAACCGCGTGGCGCGCGCGCCGCCGGCGCACCGGGCGCGACTCCAGGATGCCGTGTGCGGTCGCGAGCACGATGGCAACGATCACCGCGAGCGTCGTGGCGATCACGAGCGCCGACGCGAGCGCCGCCCCGAACGTGACGAGAGCTCGCGCCGGGTGGGACACAAGGGACCCTCGGAGAACGAGCGCGCGAGTCTTCATGATCGGGCTCGCTACACGCCACGTGCCACGTGGGCGCGAACGTTGCTTCCCGATCGTCCATGAGCCAGAACATCGCGCAGAAATTGCTCGAGTCGCACCTCGTCGACGGCAGGCTGGAGGCGGGCGCCGAGATCGCACTGCGCATCGATCAGACCCTCACGCAGGACGCGACCGGCACGCTCGTGATGCTCGAGCTCGAGGCGATGGGCCTCGATCGGGTGCGTACCGAGGTGTCGGCGCAGTACGTCGATCACAACTTGCTGCAGGAAGACTTCAAGAACGCAGACGATCACCTATTCCTGCGGTCCGCGTGTCGCCGGTTCGGCGTGTGGTACAGCCCGCCGGGCAACGGCGTCAGCCACCCGCTGCACATGGAGCGTTTCGGCAAGCCGGGCAAGACGCTGCTCGGCTCCGACAGCCACACGTGTGCGGCGGGCGCGCTCGGCATGCTCGCGATCGGCGCGGGCGGTCTCGAGGTCGCGCTCGCGATGGTGGGCGAGCCGTTCCACGTGCGGATGCCGGAGATCTTCGGCGTGCGGCTCGACGGCGCGCTGCCCGACTGGGTGAGCGCGAAGGACGTGATCCTCGAGATGCTGCGCCGGCACGGTGTCACCGGCGGGCTCGGCAAGATCGTCGAGTATTACGGCCCGGGGCTCGCGTGTCTGTCGGCGATGGATCGCCACGTCATCGCGAACATGGGCGCAGAGCTCGGCGCGACGGCGACCGTGTTTCCCGCCGACGCCGAGGTGCGCCGGTTCTTGCGCGCGCAGCAGCGCGAAGGCGACTTCGTCGAGCTCGTCGCCGACGCCGGCGCGACCTACGATCTCGACGACACGATCGATCTGGCATCGCTCGAGCCGCTCGTCGCGTTGCCGACGTCGCCGGGCAACGTGGTGCCGGTGCGCGAGGTCGCCGGGCGGGAGATCTATCAGGCCTACGTGGGCTCGTCGGCGAATCCCGGCTATCGCGACTTCGCGATCGCCGCGGAGATCGTGAAGGGCAAGCACGTGCACGATCGCGTGTCGTTCGACATCAACCCGACTTCGCGCCAGATCCTCGAGAACCTGGTCGCCGACGGTCACGTCACGGCGCTCCTGCACGCCGGAGCGCGGTTGCATCAAGCCGGCTGCAACGGCTGCATCGGCATGGGCCAGGCGCCCGCGACCGAGCGCATCAGCCTGCGCACGGTGCCGCGCAACTTCCCGGGCCGCTCCGGCACGCGCGAGGACCAGGTCTACCTCGTGTCGCCGGAGACCGCGGCGGCCTCCGCGCTGACCGGCGCGATCACCGATCCGCGCACGCTCGGCATGGCATGCCCGAAGCCGCGCGAGCCGGAGTACCCGCAACTCGACCTGCAGATGCTCGTGCCACCGATGCCGGCGGAGCGCGCGCGCGCGATCGCGCTGGAGAAAGGCCCGAACATCCAGGCGCTGCCGATCCTCGACGCGATCCCCGATGCGCTCGCCGCGCCCGTCCTGCTCAAGCTCGGCGACGACATCTCCACCGACGAGATCCTGCCTGCCGGCGCGCGCGTGCTGCCGTACCGCAGCAACATCGAGCATCTCAGCGAGTTCGCGTTCGAGCCCGTCGATCGCCGCTACACCGAGCGCGCGAAGCAGGTGCGTGCCACCGGGCACGTGATCGTCGCCGGCACCAACTACGGCCAGGGCTCGAGCCGCGAGCACGCCGCGCTCGCACCGCGCTTCCTCGGCCTGCGCGTCGTGATCGCGAAGCAGTTCGCGCGCATTCACCGCGAGAACCTCGTCAATTTCGGCGTGCTGCCGCTCGTGTTCGCGGATCCGGCCGACTACGACCGCATCGCGCAAGGCGATGTCCTGGCGCTCGGCGGCATCCACCAGGCGCTCCGCGACGGCCGGCCGCTCGAGCTCGCCGACTCGACGCGCGGCGTGACGTTCCGCGTCACGCACCACCTCACGCCGAGACACGTCGAGACGCTGCTCGCGGGGGGCCTCATCCCGCTCATGCGCCGCCGCTTCGCGCACGCGGCGTGATTCACTTCTCGCGTTCGACGCGGACGGTCGGGTAGAACACCCCGAGAAACCGCTCGAGGTCGCGGTTGTTCGCGTAGCCGCCGGCGAGCACGACCGTGCGAATGCGGCGGTCGCCGTCGAGCCGCTCGAGCCGCGTGATGGCCTCGAGGGGCGTCGTGACCCGGACCGCGTCATCGCCGCGGCGTTCGATCGTGGGCTGGCTACCGGACGAAATGATCATCTTGGGTTGGTGCATGGCGAGCGCCGGCGCTTCTGCAACGGCGAGGCCGCACACCGTGCGCGACGGCGCGCCGCGGAGCGAGTCACGGCGCACAGATACGGCCCGCTACGTTGATTGACGAAGTGCGCGCGCGTCTCAGTGTGCAACCGGCGGCTGCTTGCCCATCTCGGCGAGGGCGGTCAGGCCGGTCAGGCCGCCGAGCTGCATCGTGTCGAGCGCGGAGCTCGGCACGAGCACGATCGTCGAGTTTTGCTTGATTCCCTCGTAGAGCATGTTCATCGCGCGCAAGTGCAGGGCGGTCGGGTCATTCGCGTACGTGCGCGCGGCCTCGCCGAACTTCTCGGCGATCTGTAGCTCCGAGTCGCCGAGGATGACGCGGGCCTGGCGCTCGCGCTCGGCCTGCGCCTGCATCGACATCGCATCCTGCAGGCCCGACGGGATGAGCACGTCGCGCACCTCGACGGAGATGACCTGGATGCCCCACGGCTCGGTGCGCGCGTCGATGATCTTCTGCAGCTCGCCGGCGATGCGCTCGCGGCCCTCGAGCATGTCGGCGAGCTGCGTCTTGCCGATGATGTCGCGCAGCGCGGTTTGTGCCGCCCAGCCGATCGCGCTCGTGTAGTCGGCGACCGCGAGCGCCGCCTTCTCGGGATCCACCACCTTCCAGAACAGCACCGCATCGACGTCGACCGGCACGGTGTCGCGCGTGAGCGTCTTCTCGGCCTTGAACGACGACGTGATCACGCGGATGTCGATCCAGTACGGGATGGTGTCGATGATCGGGATGATCCCGAACACGCCCGGTCCGCGCAGCGCGCGAAACTTGCCGAGACGCAACACGACCACGCGATCCCACGCGTCCGCCACGCGCACCGCGCGCGCGACGATCGAGGCGATGATGACCGCCACGACGATCACCGAGACACTACCGGCGCCTCCGGTCAGGCCGAACCACGCATAGTCGATCGCGATCCCGGCCAACGCGATCAGCACGAACAGGAGAGCCGAAACCGAGCTCGTCTTCTGCATGACTCCGCGTCGTGCATCGGATGTGCCTCGGCACCGGCGATGCACTCGCGAACAACATGCGGCTCGCGGTGTTGCTCGGCTCGCTCGCGATAACTCTCACGGCGACGCGCGGTGATGCCAGTTGCGAGCAGGTCGCGCACGGGTACGGCCCGAACGGCCACGCCGGGCTGCGGGTCGCGGTCGTCGCGCATGGCCTCGACGTGCCGTGGGGCCTCGCGTTCCTGCCCGATCGCAGCCTGCTCGTCACCGAGCGGCCAGGGCGCATCGATCACATCGTCGACGGCCGCCGCATGGTGATCGCGCGCGTCCAGGTCGCGCAGCCGAGCGAGCGCGGCCTGCTCGGCCTCGCGCTGCACCCCGACTTCGCCGGCAATCACCTGTTCTACATCTACTACACCGCCGAGACGCCGCACGGCCCGCGCAATCGCGTCGAGCGCTGGCGGCTCGCCGACGACGAGGCGAGCGCGACGGCCGATCGCGTGATCGTCGACGGCATTCCGTCGGCGACGTATCACGACGGCGGCCGCATCGCGTTCGGCCCCGATCGCATGCTCTACATCGGCACCGGCGACGCGACCGAGCCGCAGTCGTCGCAAGATCCACACAGCCTCGCCGGCAAGATCCTGCGCGTCGATCCCGACGGCGGCGTTCCGGCCGATAACCCGACGCACGGCAGCCGCGTCTACATCACCGGCGTGCGCAACGTCGAGGCCTTCGCGTGGCGGGCTGACGGTGCGCTCGCGATAGCGGAACACGGCCCGAGCGGCGAGCTCGGCCGCACCGGGCATGACCGCGTATTCCTGCTCGCGCATCCGGCCGGCGCGAATCTCGGCTGGCCGACCATCTACGGCTGCGAAACGCGCGCCGGCTTTGCCGCCCCGGGGTTGAGCTGGACCGAGGCCGTGCCGCCCGGCGGCGCCGCGTTCGACGGCGACGACTTCTACATCGGCACGCTGAAGTCGGAGCACCTGCATCACGTGCGCTTCGATCACGACGGCGGCGTCGCCGAGCACGATGTGGCGCTCGCCGGCCGCGGCCGGCTGAGGACGGTCGTGCTCGGTCCCGATCACGCGCTGTACATCACGACGTCGAACTGCGACGGCCGCGGCTCGTGCCCGGCCGAGCACGACGTCATCCTGCGCGTCACCAGACGTTGAAGTCACCCATCGCGCACGGGTCTCGCCTGACAGGTGGGTCGATGTAATCGCGAACACGAGAGTCGGCGAGCTCGATTCCGATGCAATACGTAGTCGGTGCGAGACGCGGAGCGCGATATCCTTTGCTTCGATGGACGTTTCGCCACGCATCGCGACCGTGCTCGTGCTCGTGCTCGCCGCGGTTGCGTGCGGCAACCACTCCGCGAACCACGGCGCGGACGCGCCCGCCGATACCGGGACGAGCGACGCGTTCGCGGGACCGTTCTCGGATTTTCCAGCGGCGCCGATCATCGACAGCTCGGGCAGCGGCGCTCCGACGCCGCCGAACGCCGGCGATCTGTTCGGCGCAGCTGGCACCGGCGCGACGACTGGCGGACCGTGTCTGGTCGAGCCCGAGCTCGGCGCGCTGTTTCCGCTCAACGGGCTGCGCCCGCGCTTCGAGGTGATGCCGAACGGCGGCCAGAACGTCTTCGAGATTCGCCTGCACGCGCAAAACGAGATCAACGATCTCGTCGTCTACACGAACACCACGATGTGGTTGCTGCCGACCGCGATCTGGCAGGGAATCAATAATCACATCGTCGATCAGGATATTCAGGTGACGATCCGCGCGGCGACCACCGACGGCACCACGTTGACCTCGCCGGTGACCGTCGGCTCGAACGGCACGGTGCGCATCGCGCCCGCGAGCGCCGCCGGCGCGATCGTGTACTGGACGCCGAGCGCGGGCACGCCGCCGGAAGGCACGCTGAAGGGCTTTGCCTACGGCGACGAAACGGTCGCGGGCGTGCTCACTCCGACGCAGGCGAGCACGACGTGCATCGGCTGTCACGCGTCGACGCCCGACGGCGCGTATGCCGCGTTCTCCGCGCGCGGCAATGGCGCGGGCAACACGCAGATCGAGCTGCGCAGCGTCGACGGCAGCGACACCGCGCCGGCGTTCGTCTCGGCGTCGGCACAGACGCTGATCGCACGCACCGAGCAGGAGCTGCCGGCGTTCTCGCCCGCGCACTGGACGACCGGCGATCGCATGATGCTCACGGTGTCGCCCGATCTCGGCGCCGGCAAGTGGGAGCTGTACTGGACGGATCTGGAAGCCGCGTCGACCACGCAGGGCAGCGGCTGGAACAGCGTCACGCGCACCGGCGACGCGAACGGAGTCGCGAGCGCGTCGTTCAGCCACGATGGCACGCGCATCGTCTATACGTCCGAATCGGACGCGAGCGCGGGCGTGCTGCCGACTCACGGCGATCTCTACGTCGTGCCGTGGAACGATCGCGCAGGCGGCACCGCGATGCCGGTCGCGGGCGCCAGCGACCCGACCATCGACGAGTTCTTCCCGGCGTTCTCGCCCGACGATCAGCTGATCGGTTTCGCGAGCTTCCCGGTCGGCCAAGGCCTGGCCTACGACAACGCGATGACCGAGGTCTCGGTGATCCCGACCGGCGGCGGCAGTCCCGTCCGCCTCGCCGCAAACGATCCGCCCTCGTGCAGCGCGCGCACCAGCCCCGGCATCGCGAACAGCTGGCCGAAGTGGGCGCCCGACGTCACGACGATCGGTTCGAAGACGTACTACTGGCTCGCGTTCTCGTCCCATCGCGAGACCGGGACGCCTCAGATCTTCGTCACCGCCGTCGTCGTCGAGGGCTCGACGATCACGACCTACCCGGCGTTCTACATGTGGAACCAACCGGCCGGCGAGAACAACCACACGCCCGCATGGGACGTGTTTCAGATCCAGTAACGCTCCGTAGCCACGCGTGATCGCCCATTGCAGCGAGCCATCGGCGCCGGACCGCTCGCGCCGCGCGCGGGAAGACTTCCCGACCGCGCGCGTGTGCGAAACCTAGCTCGCGATGAGATCGCTGTGGTCGAGCGCGAGGCGCTCGTGATTGTTCGGCTCGACCCACACGTGGATCGTCATGCCGGCTGCGAGCGGCCGAATGCCGACGGATGAGACACACGCGCCGGTGTCGTACGCACCGCCGGGCGCCTCGACGCGCAGCGCGAGCCACAGCGACGCCGGCAGGCCCGGCATCATGACGGACACCTGCGGGATCGGTGAGACCGACAAGACCTTCGCGTCGACGCGCGCACCCGCGACCATGAACTTCGCGTCGCTGCGCTCGTCGACCGGTGCATCGGCGGTCTCGATCTCGTGAGGACACAGCCAAACTCGATCGCGTTTCGCGGGGTTGAACCAAACCTCGACCATCCTGCCGGCGGCGACACGCTCGACGTCGGCGTAGTCGACGTACTGGTCGGTCTCGACGGGATAGACGCCGTCGGGACCGTCGATCCGCAGCACGAGATGAAAGTTCGGCTTCAGGTTCGTCATGCCGTCCTGCTCCGACCTGATGATCCGCGCGGGAAGGCGCGACGCCGACTTCAAGAACGCCGTATCGTCTTCGACCGGCCGCGCGTGGTCGCGTCGCTTCCAGGGCCACATGCGCGAGATACTCGCACGAGCCAGCCATCGGCGCCGGCACCGACGTTTGAAGTAGTCGAAGACCGTCCGCCCGACGTTACGTCAAGGCGTAGCGCGTCGGCCGAGGCGCACGAGCTTCGTGCGCGCGATGAACCAGACGCGCCGATAGAACTGGCGCAGGTACGCGGCCTGGATCAGCACGGCGAGGCCGATCGCGATGGCACGGATCGGTTCGGTGCGGCGGTACAGTCGCTCGACGTCGAACGCGACGTTCGGGTCCGGGGTGTGGATGTCCTTGTAGAAGATGTCGAACGCGAGCGTGACTCCGAGCTCGTTGAAGATGAGCGCGGCACCGATTCCGTAGCCGAGCGCGACCAGCCGCCGGACGCTCGGGCGGAACGTGAGGATCCCGGTCGCCGCCGACACGACGAGCAGCGTGAACCCGGTCATGTATGCCGCGCGCAACGTGCCGCGCGGTGCGACGTCGAGCCGGAACGACACGTACACGGCAAGTCGCACCGCGACGAGAGTCAGCACGAACGCCGCGAGCGTGACGAACGGGAGATCGCGCCG
>DASXCY010000050.1:0-5566 GCA_036490935.1 Kofleriaceae bacterium
GCTCGAGCGCGCGGCGCCCGTCGCGTGCCAGGCGCCGCTCGTCGCGGCCGCGATGTTCGGCTTCGCCGCGGCGCTCGCGCGCGCGCATCGCCGCGCCTGGCTGCCCCACGTCGCCGCCGCCGTCGCCGCGCTCGCGCTGTGGGGCGCGCGTGGCGCCGTGCTCGAGCGCGCGACCGCCGGCCATGGCGTCGCGTCGGATCGCGTCGCGGCCGTCGTCGATCCCGGCTACGCGCTGCTGCGCGACCAGCGCCGGTTCGCCGCGACCGCCGCCACGTGGCGCGAGGCCGCGCTGCCGGACCAGAGCGCGACCGACGCGATCGATCGCGTCGACGGCGAGGGCCTGTTCGGCGCGCGTATCGTCGATCCCGGCGTCATCCACTCGGTCGAGAACGATTACCTGCCGGTGCTCGTCGCGCGCGAGACCGGCGTCGCCGGCATGGCCGAGACCGTCGCGCTGCTGCTCGTGCTCGTCGCGATGGCAGGCGCGTTCGCGGCGGTCGGCGCTCGTCACGCGAGCCGCGCGCAACGTGGGCGCTGGCTCGTCGCGGTCGTGCTCGGCGTGCTGTGCGTGTATCAGCCGCTCGCGTCGCTCGGCGTGCTGCCGCTCACCGGCATCAGCTGGCCCGGCTTGGGCATCGATAGCCCGTCGGACCTGTGGGTGTTCGTGATCGCGCTCGCGTGGTGCGCGCTCGCCGATCCGGATCCGGGCATCGACGACGAACGCGTGCGCGCGACCCGCCGCGTGATCCGCGCGCGCCGCATCGCGGTGGCTGCACTCGCCGCGTGCGCGCTGGCGGGCGGCGTCGTCGTCGCGCGCTCGGCCGCGATGGCGCTCGATCGCGTGCCGGCGCAGGACGCGCGGCTCGCGGCGGCGCTGCGCTACGCGTCGACGGTCGCGTGCCCGTGGCACGAGCAAGACGGCGCGCTCGGCGACGTCGTGCCCGTCGAGCTCGGCGGCGATGTCGCCGACGGCACCGACTCCGGCACCGCGCGCTTCGATCGCGAGCTGCGCGCTGACTATCGCGGCGAGCGCGACCAGCTGCTCGCTGCCTTGCCCGCGTGCACGGGCGCGCGCGGTCACTGGCAGCTCGCACGCCACGGCGCTGCATGCGCCGCGACGTTCCGCGCCGGCGCACCCGAGCTGCACCTCGAGCTCGCGCCGCGCGCCGACGCGTGGCACGCGACCTGTGCCGTCGCCGTGCCCGACGTCGCCGCCTCGGCGTTGCGCGGACCGCCGCACGGCAACCGCGGGCCGCGCGTGCGCGTCGTCTCGCAGCCGATCGGCGCCGCCGCGCGCGATGCGGGCGAGCTGATCGCCGCCGCGCGGGTCGAAGGTCCCGGCTCCGCCGCGGCGCGCGGCGACGCGGAGCATCGCGGAGCGACCATCGTCCGGCTTCGCGCCGGCGCACCCGCGCTCGACCTCGCGGCCGCCGCGCCCGGGCTCGCGCGCGCCGGCCACGTCACGCTCGTGCCGGGCGTCGCGCTCGACGTCGCCGGCTCGCGCGTCTCGTTGCACGGCGATGCCGACCTGTACCTCGCCAGCGACGGCGCGTGGCGCCACGTCGCGCACGGCCCCGATGTCGCGCTCGATCGGCTCGCGCTCGTCGCGGCCGGGCCGCCGGCGCATCGCGTCGTCGTGCAGGTGCGGCCCGCCGCCGAGCCGCTGCTCGCCGACGACGTCGATCACGCGCGCCGCACGTACCCGTACGGCAGCGCGCTGCCCGAGCTCGGCTGGGTCTCGCCCTACGACGTCGAGCATTCGCTCGGCCTCGACGGCTGGATCCACGCCGCGCTGCGCGAGCCGGCGACGAAGCCGGCGCCGCACTGCGGAGCGCTCGCGCCGCAAGCCATCCCGCGCGATCGGGTATGCGCGCCGAGCCCGCTCGACGGCGTGATGGAGTGCAAGCTCGCGCTGCAACCGGAGCTCGCGCTCGCGCTCGGGGCGGTCGCGGATCGAGTCCTCGCGAAGCCGCAGCCGATCACCGGCCACGCGACCGTCCCGACGCGCGTCGCGTACGTCGTCGTGCGCGGCGACACCGGCGAGCTCCTCGCACAAGGCGAGCGCGTGCCGGGCCGGCCGCCGCTCGTGTACGCGCCGGTCGATCGCGCCGCCGAAGCCGAGCTGATCCGCCTGCGCGAGCAGCACGGCGAGAGCGATCGCGAGCGCGTCGAATGGAACCTGCCGATCGCGGTCGGCTCGACGTTCAAGGCGATCCTCGCGCGCGCCGCCGAGCGCGCGTTCCCCGATCAGCTGCACGGCCTTGCGCTCACGGCCGCGGGCCACGCCGCCGGCTGTCGCGCGCATCGCGGCAAGGACGTCGATCCGCTACTCGGGCATTGCCCGCCGACGTCGCTCGCCGGCGAGCTCACCACCGCCGACACGCACGACTTCCTCGCGTACTCGCCGAACTGGTTCCAGGCCGCGCTCGGGGTCGTCGGGCTCGGATTGCCCGCCGGCCACTTCTATCGCGGCGCCAGCGAGCTCGCGCTCGCCGACATCACCGGGAGCGATCTCGCGAGCTGGCCGACCGCCGAGCCGCTCGCGATCGACGACGCGAAAGGCCCGATCATTCACGGTCACTCGCTCGTCGTCGACGGCCTGCGCCGCACGCCGCTGTGGCAGGACACCGAGGCGTTGCTCGGCCGGCCGCTGTGCACGCTCGGCGATCGCGCGAGCTGCGAGCGCGCCGGAGATCGCGCCGACGTGTGCGCCGCGCGCGCGCTGCCGATCGCGCATCCGTCGCGCGACCTGCGCTACCTCGTCGCGCTCGGTCCCGATCGCCTCGATCTCTATCCCGACGATACCGCGCACCAGTCGCGCGTGCCGATGCGCGAGTACTTCCAGCTGCTGCGCGGCGCCGGCGTGCACCCGATCGGCTCGCTCGCGCAGCTCGCCGATGCGTTCGCGCGCGTCGTGTTCGATCCCGGCGCGGGCCGGCTCGCCGCGAGCTGGTTTCCCGCACCGTCGGTCGGCGCCGTGCCGGCGTGGTCGTGCACCGATGCCTCGGCCGCGCGTGCGACCACCGTGCTCGGCGCCGGCGGCGGCCTGTGTGCGGTCGTGCAGGCCGGCGGCACCGCACACGCGGGCCTCGCACCGCTGCTCGGCGACGCGCGCGTCGTGATCTACGGCGCGAAGACCGGCACGACCGATTCGCTCGCGTCGATCGCGCAGCGCCGCACCTCGTGCGATGCCTGGAACGCGGCGCACGCACCGGCCGCGCAGCTCGCGTGCGGCAAGCGCCCGCCCGACGACAGCCTGCTCGTGCTCGCGTTCGGCGTGAAGACGCCGCACGGCACGATCCCGCTCGTGCTCGCGATCCAGCTCCAGCGCGCCGGTACCGGCGCCGCCGCGCACGCCGCGCCGGCGTTCGCCGACGCGATCGCGCGCTACCTGATCGAGTAGCGGTTCTGCCTGCTACCATCACTCGTCATGCCGCGCACGTTCCCGCTCGCCATCGCGCTCGCCTGCGCCGCCGCCGCCGTCGGCGAGGCCACGCCGGCCACGCGCTGCGAGGTCGCCGGCACGTGGACGGGCACGGCCGATGACGAGACCGGCGGCCACTGGACGTTCACGCTCGAGCTCGCGGCGCAGGGCGACAAGCTCTCGGGCGTGTTTCACTGGAAAGGCGCGCTCACCGGCGACGAATTCGTGAGAGGCAGCGTGGACTGCGCGGCCGGCACGATGGCGCTCGACGCCTACAAGGTTACCGGTGACCTCGCGCTCGGCGCGTATCGCGTCGGGCTCGGCGCCGATGGGACGACGTTTCGCGGCAAGTGGACCTGCATCACGCCGTGCATCGAAGGCTCGATCGCCGGCAAGAAGCGGTGAGCCGTCGAGCTACGGGACCGCGAGCTCGACCTGAGTCGCGGACGCGCCGGCCAGCTCGATCGGCTGCTCGGCGTCGTCGGGCGCGCGATGACTCGCGGTGTGCTTCGCGGCCTGCAGATCCACCGTGACCGTGCCCGAGATCGTCGGGTCGCCCGTGAACCAGGTCGCCATCGGCTGGATGCCGATCTTCGCGTCGGCCGCGAGCTGCACCTCGAGCGCCACGGTCTTCGCGGGCGCGTCGCCGCGCCACCACTGCACTTCGACGTTCTTCAGCACGACGTGCGCGCCCGGCGCGAGCCGCACGGCGTAGCGCCCGCCCGTACCGAGGAAGCGCCCGATCGCGGTCGCGCCGGCGGTGAGCTGCTCGAGCTTGTCGACGCCGCCCGCTTCGACGGGCAGCCGTGACGAGATCAGCGCCCAGCGCGCGGCCGAGCCGGTGTTGACCACGTCGACGTCGACGAGCAACGTGAGGATCGGCGGACGCGCGGGTTTGGTGCCGGCGAGCTTGGCGGTGACGGTGGCAGTCATGGCATCTCCAGATCCACGGGGAGGCGTCGCTTGGTGATCGGCGCAGCCGAGCACGACGAGGGCCGCGAGCAATACGCGCTTCATTGGTCGCGAGTCTGTTCCACCTTTTTCGCGTCGAGCTCTTGGCCGGCCGTCGCCATGAATCCGCCCTTGCGCTGGGTGTTGCCGATCTGAAAGACCTGCGACTCGAGGATCTGCTTCTTCGTGACCTTCGGCGGGAACTTGCCGGCCGCCGGGTTGTACGTCGGGTCGGCGTACGTGCCGTCGTCCTTGAGGATCTTCGATTCCTTCATCTGGCGCTGGTCTTCCTTGTCGCGGTCCGCGTTGTAGGCCGAGACCATCTCGTCGACCATCGCGTCCTCGGTCTTGGTCGCGCCGAGGCCCGACCACACGCGCTCGCCGGCTTCGTTCTTGCCCATGTACAGCGCGTTCTCGCCCTGCCATGCGCCGCCCGGATGCTTCAGCAGATACATCGGGTGATTGTAGAAGTAGTACCACTGGCCAGGCTTGAGCTCGGCATCCATCTCGGCGGGCGTGACCGTGCCGAACTGGCCGCCGTTCTTGTTCGCGGTCTGTGCGAGCTCGGTCGCTTTCATGAAGTTCGCGACCGGCGTCTGACCCATCTGCCAGGACACGTGCATGCGATGCGTGACCGCGGCGTCTTCCTTCGGATCCGCCGAGCCGAACATCTGATCGAACTTCTTGTCGCCGATCGACGCGCGCAGCGTGTCGATCTCCATCGCGATCACCGACGACAAACATTCGGCGACGGTCGCGCCCTTGAGCCAGTCCTTGATCCCCTTCGACGCGCTCTGGCCCTTCTTGAGCTCCCAGTCCATCCAGTTGTTGGACTCGTACGGCTGGATGAAGCCGGGTGCCTCGGTGTGACCCTGCCGGTACTGATCCTTCCACAGCTGCGGCTGGCCGCTCTGCTGGCACTCGTACTCGTAGTTGTACGAGTAGTGAATGCCGTGGTGCACGTCGTACTGACCGCCCGCGCCGGGCAGCATGTTCGCGCGACCCATGTTCTCGGTCATGTGCTTGCCCATCGCCTGATCGGTCGCGGCGATCTCGGGCCCGCCGGCCTGCGTGCCGTACGCGCGCTCCGATGCGCTCGGCGCCGCGGTCGTCGAAGCGCCCGTGCCGGCGGCGACCGGCGGTACCTGGCCGGCGCCCGAGTAGCGCGTGGTCGTCGCGGCGTCGGCATCG
>DASXCY010000051.1:0-3288 GCA_036490935.1 Kofleriaceae bacterium
CGCAGCTGCGGCAGTGCAGCGCCGGGGCGATGCCGCGCCGGTTGAGGAGCAGGATCGCCTTGCCATTCCTCTCCGCGACGCCGCGCAACTCGGAGAGCAGCGGCGCCGAGAGGGGATAGCCGGCTTCGCGGCGCAGGTCGATCACGCGCACCGGCGGCAGCGAGGCGTTCAACCGGCCGCCGAGTGAGAGCCGGTCGAGCGTCGCCCAGCTTTCGGGCCGCGGCGTCGCCGAGCCGTACACCGCGACCGCACCTTCGAGAGCCGCGCGCTTTGCGGCCACGGTGCGCGCGTCATAGCGCGGGTCGCTGTCCTGCTTGTACGACGGGTCGTGCTCCTCGTCGACGACGATCAAGCCGAGATCCTTCACCGGCGCGAAGATCGCGGAGCGAGCGCCCACGACGATGCGCGCCTCTCCGCCCGCGATCCGCTCGCGCTCGTCGCGCCGCTCCGCCTCGGTGAGACCCGAGTGCAGGATCGCGACCCCGTCGCCGAAGCGCGCGCGGACGCGCCCGACGGTTTGCGGTGCCAGCGCGATCTCGGGTACCAGCACGATCGCCCCGAGCCCGCGCTCGAGCGCTGCGGCGCACGCCTGCAGATACACCTCCGTCTTGCCCGAGCCGGTCGCGCCGTGCAGCAGGAACGTGCCGCCCCCGGCGTCGACCGCCGCGACGATCCGCGAGAGCGCGGCGACCTGCTCGTCGGTGAGCTGCGCCGGCTCCGCCTCGCCACCGAGCGACTGCCGTTCGGCCGGCGGTGCCTGCTCCTTGCGCCGTTTCGGTGTCTCGGGCGCAACGAGCGCGAGTGCGCGCGCAGGTGTCGACCCGTAATAGTCGGCGAGCCAGAGCGCAAGCTCGACCAGCGCGTGCGGCACTTCGCCGATGACGGCCTCGACAGGGCGAACGTCCACCCCGGCCGGCGCCGCGGCCTCGAGCGCGACGACGATCCCGCGCGCGCGCGAGCGACCGAACGGGATGCGCACGATCGCGCCGACGCCGACGCCGTCCTCCACCTCGTACGTGAACGGCCGCGCGACTGCGCGTGCTGTTACGAGCGGAAAGACCGACGCGAGGCGCACTCGGCCACGGTACGTCAGGCCCCGGCTGCGGTTAGTACAAAGTCTGTGCCGAAGCCGAGCACGAGGCCCAGCAGGATCATCCAGGCGACCAGAACCGGCGTCGAGTAGCGGCGACAGACCTCGAACAGCTGGATGACGACGTAGAGAATCGAGCCGCCTGCGGCCGCGAAGAAGACCGTCGCGAGCGCGGGACTGACCCACGCCTGCCCGACGACCGTGCCGATGAACGTCGGGCCGCCGCCGATCAGCCCCATCAAGCCGAGAAAGCGCCAGCTCGGCATTTCCGACTCGTTCGACATGGGGCCGACGATGCCGAAGCCCTCGGTGGTGTTGTGCAACCCGAAGCCGATGATCAGCACGAGCGCGAGCGAGATCTGCCCGGCCGCCGCGGACTGGCCGATCGCGAGGCCTTCGCCGAAGTTGTGCAGGCCGATGCCGGTGGCGATCAGCAGCGCGAGCCGGCGACCCGGCGTGAGGGACGCGACCCAGCCGCGCTGCTCGAACTCGTCGATCGCGGCCGCCCCGGGCCCGACGAGTGGCGTCGACCGTTTGCGCTTCAGCCACTCGTCGTAGTAGACGAGCGACATGTATCCGGCCGCGAAGCCGAAGAAGAGCAGCCCCGCGTACAGCGTCACGTAGCCCCAGTCGTGCGAGTCGAGATGCGAGTTGACCGGGTCGACGCCGTGGGACATGACGTCCCAGAAGAGGAAGACGAGGATGCCGGTTGCGATCGCGCTCAGCGACGCCCGCAGCTCGGGCTTCGTCGAGCGGATGCGGCCGAGGGGCAGGCCGACGTAGATCGTGAAGCCGGCAACGGCCCCGAGCAGAAGCGTCTGGGTGGTGCTCAACGATCGACCCGGGCGGTCGTTGTAAGGCTCACCTTACAAAGCTAGCATGCGTACAGTTGAGCCATGCCGGTACAGGGCCACGGCGTCGACGATTACCTGGAGACGATTTATTTCCTGGCGAACCCGATCGGGGAATACCAGCCCGGCAAGAGCGGCTCGCCCACCCTGGCATCGCGGGTGGCCGAGATGCTCGGCGTCTCGCGCGCGTCCGCCGGCGAGATGCTGAAGCGGCTCGAGGGCGAGGGGCTCGTCGAGCGCGGCGAGCACAAGGAGGCGATCCTCACTCCGCGCGGCCGCGAGCGCGCCGACCACGTGGTGCGGAAGCACCGCATCATCGAGCGGCTGCTCACCGATTTCATGGGCTACACGGCCGCGGAGGCGCACGTGCACGCGGACGAGCTCGGCGGCACGTTCACCGACGACATGATCGCGCGGATCGCGGAGCGGCTCGGCCATCCCGAGCGCTGCCCGCATGGCTGGCCGATCGAGCCGGACGTCGAGCAAGCCGAGAACCGCGAGCTGGCGCCGCTGTCGGCGCTCGCACCCGGTTCGAGCGCGACGATCGTGCGACTCGCCGAGCACGACGGCGACTTGTTGCACTGGTTCTACGACGAAGGGCTCGTTCCCGGCACGTCGATCGAGCTGCGCGCGGCGCAACCCGCTGCCGGCCAGTACCGCGTTGCCGTCGACGGCACCGAGAAGGCAATCGGCGAGAAAGCCGCCGCCGGGCTGTTCGTGCGGCCGGCGTCGTCCAGCTAGACCGCTGCGGGCTGCGGAGCGCCGAGACCGGCGGCTGCGCGAAGCGCATCGGCCTTGTCGGTGCGCTCCCAGGTGAAGTCGTGGTCGTCGCGGCCGAAGTGGCCGTACGCCGCCGTCTTCGCGTAGATCGGCCGCCGCAGATCGAGGTCGCGCAGGATCGCGGCCGGCCGCAGGTCGAAGTGCTCGCGCACGAGCTGCTCGATCGTCTCGACGGAGACATGCTCGGTGCCGAAGCACTCGACGAGAATCGAGAACGGGTGCGCGACGCCGATCGCGTACGCCACCTGGATCTGGCAGCGGTCGGCGAGCCCTGCGGCGACGATGTTCTTCGCGACGTAGCGCGCGGCGTACGCAGCGGAACGGTCGACCTTGGTCGGATCCTTGCCCGAGAACGCGCCGCCGCCGTGCGGGGCGGCTCCGCCGTACGTGTCGACGATGATCTTGCGGCCCGTGAGCCCCGTGTCGCCCATCGGCCCGCCGATCACGAACTTGCCGGTCGGGTTGACGTAGACGAAGCTCGGGTCGGCGAGCTGCGACTCGTCGTAGAGATCGTGCGGCAGGATCGGGCGCAGCACGTGCTCGATCAGGTCCGGCTTGATCATCGCG
>DASXCY010000052.1:0-9215 GCA_036490935.1 Kofleriaceae bacterium
CGGTCGTCGCGGCGGCCACGCGCGGCGACCGGTACAGGATCAGCGTGAGCGGCCCGGGCCACGCGCGTGCGGCGAGCTCGCGCGCGGCCGGCGGAATGTCGCGCGCCCAGTCGTCGAGGCGCGCCTCGGCCGCGAGGTGGACGATCAGCGGATGCGCGTGCGGCCGGCCTTTGACCGCGAAGATCTTCGCCGCCGCATCATCCCGCGACGCATCTGCGCCGAGGCCGTACACCGTCTCGGTCGGAAACGCGACGAGCCCGCCGGCGCGCAGCACGGCCGCGGCCTTGGCGATGTCGGTCCCGCGTTGCACCGCGAGACCGTAGCCGGACCGCATCTCGATGACCACCGCCGGCTGCGACCGTCGACCGCCGGCCGTCGGGCCGCCCGCC
This sequence comes from Kofleriaceae bacterium, assembly GCA_036490935.1. GTDB lineage: Bacteria > Myxococcota_A > Polyangia > Haliangiales > Haliangiaceae > JABFXX01. Next base: position 390 of record DASXCY010000052.1, read on the forward strand.
GGCCACCCGGGCGGCGGCGCGCGTCAGCCCCTACGGTGGCGCGGTGTCGAACACGAACGGGTAGGTCACGGTGACGACGTCACCCTCGGAAAGCGCGGGCAGCTCGAGCGTTTGCATCGTCGAGCGCAGGCAGTCGTCGAGGTCGCGAGGGAGCGGCCGGCCGGTCTGCTTGTCGACGAGCTGCTGGTCGGCGTCGATCAGCGTACCGACATCTGGATCGCCGGTCAGCGTCAGGTGCGCGGCGACCTCGAGGTGCGGGTTCGGCAGCGTCGGCAGCGCCTTGTCGTAACACTCGGCCAGAAACGGGATGACCTCGCGCATCGCGTCGCGAATCGACGTCTTGAGCTCCGGCTCCGGCGCGGCCGGCAGCTCCGGGCGCGGCGTCGCCGAGTGGTGCAACGCGATCGCATCGGCGATGCGCTTGCGCTCGTCGGGCGCGAGCTGCGTGACATGCGCCGGCGCCTGCGCCGTCTTGCTCGTGCTCTTGCTCGTCCTCGTACTCGTCCTCGCACTCGCGCTCGATCCCACCGCGGCGCTGTCCGACTTCGACGCCGCGTCGCCTGCTTCGCGATGCCACCACCGCCACACGACGACCGCGGCCACGACGATCACGACGCCGACGACCGCGCGCTTCATATTGGTCGAGACACGCGCAGTCATCGCAGGTTGCTACGCGTGCGGCTTCGTCGCGACCAGCGTCGGGCGCTCGCGCCAGGCGGCGCGCAGCGGCTCGAGGCCCGCGCGTTCGGTCGGGTAGGTCTGGCGGAAATCCATCCAGTCGAGCGCACAGACCGCCGACAGCTCGGGCAGGCCGAACGCGCCGGTCCGCAGCTGCGGCGCGACCCAGCCGAAGATCGCGTCGGTGCGGTCGAGCTGGCGCGCCGCGAACGGCGTGCCGTCGATGACGATCCCATCGCGGCGCAGATAAAACAGCTGGATCACGGAGTCGAGCGCGGCGTCGATCGCGTTGACGAGGTTCGCCTCGAGAAACGGATCGGCCGGCGGCACGAAGTCGTGCGGGCCGTGCGTCGACACCAGCCAGTTGATGATGACGCGCGAGTCGAACAGCAGCCGGCCGTCGCCGACGATCGCGACCGGCACCTTGCGGATCGGCGTGACCTCGCGCAACGCGGCCATGCCCGCCTCGGTCGCGGTGTCGATGCGATCGATCGCCTCGCCGACCTCCGCCGCGACCACGCGCACGCGCCTCACGAACGGGGATGTCGTGGTCCCGTAGAGCTTCATCGCCGCGTACGATACGCTTTCAGCACATGCACGTGTTCCTGATCCGCCACGCCGAGGCCGTCGACGAGACGCTCGAGCTGCGCGATCCGTCGCGGCACCTCACGACGCACGGCCGCGCGCAGGCGAGGAGCCTGGGCGATCGCCTGCGCTGGCACGATTGCGAGCCGACACACGTGTGGACGAGCCCGCTCGTGCGCGCGGTGCAGACCGCCGAGCTCGTCGCCGCCGGCCTCGGCGCCACGGTCGCGATCGAAGTGCTCCCCGCGCTCGCGCCCGGCGAATCCGAGCGCGCGGTCGTCGCCGCGCTCCAGGCGCTCCCTCACGAGGCTTCGGTCGTGCTCGTCGGCCACGAGCCCGGCATGTCGGGCCTCGCCGCGCTGCTCGTCGCGGCGCCCGATTTCGGCGCGCTCGACAAGGCCGAAGCCGTGCGCATCATCGACGGCAAGCTGCGCTGGCGCTTCGCGTGGAACGCCGAGGCGCCCGCGCCGGCCTAGACGACTCGCGCCCTCGGCAGCGGCGCGGCGGCCGCGCCATTCAGCACCGCGACGAAGTGATCGGCCGCGGCGCGCTTCCAGAATCCGAACGTCAGGTTCTTGTGGGTGCCGGCGTGAAAGCTCACGCCGTAGCCGAACGGAATGATGTAGTTGATCGAGAACCGCGCGATCACGATCTCCGTCACGACCGCGCCGCCCTCGATCGCCGCGACGAGCTGGTCGCGCACGCGTGCGCGCCAGCGGTACCAGGCGCGAGCGACGGCCGCCATGACCGCACAACCGATGAACCACGTGACGATCGTCGCCACGGGCGCGTGGCTGTGGACCGCGGCGACCGAGATCGGCAACGTCATCGCGCCTGCCGCCAGCAGGATGTGCTGGTCGCGACGCGACGACGGCCGCAGCGCAGCTCGCAGGGCGGGTTCCGACATGGCGGCGTCTATACCCCGAGCAACTTCGCGAAGCCAAGCGCGCGCTCGGCGGCGAGGATGCCAAACGCGAGCGCGAGGTCGATCGCCGTCACGAATGCGCCGTAGCGCAGGAACCTGCGAAACCCGATCTCGCCGCGCGGGCCGGCGGATTCCATCACGATGATGTTCGCGACGCTGCCGAACAGCGTGAGATTTCCTGCGAGCGTCGATGCGACCGCGAGCATCACGTAGCCCCACGTCGGCTCCGGCAGCTTCGGCACCCACGCGATCGCGATCAGCACGAGCGGCACGTTCGACACCAGATTGGACGCGATCACGATCAGCAGCACGAACGCGAGATCGCCGAGCGCGTCGCCGCGCGCGACGACGGGTGCGACCGCGGCGAACAGCCGATCGAGCAGGCCCGCGTGCTCGAGGCCCGCGATCACGACGAACAGCCCCGCGAAGAACGCGAGCAGCGACCAGTCGATCGACGCGAGGACGTGGCGGTGCTCCATCTTGCGCGCCGCCACCATGAGCGCGGCGGCCGCCGTCATCGCCGCGGCCTCGAGCGCGACGCCGGCGAGCGCGAGCACCGCGAACAGCGCGAGGGCGGCGAGCCCCTTCGCGCACAGCACGCGATCGATCGCGGGCTTCGGCGGGTGGCGCTCGACGAGCGGGCCGCGCGGCAGCTCCTTGCGAAACAGCCACGCGATCATCGCCGCGTTGGCCGCGAGGCACGCGACGCCGACGAGCAGCGTCAGCGCGAGGTACTGCGCGAACCCGAGCTGACCGTGCGCCGCCGCGCCGATGATCATGTTCTGCGGGTTGCCGCTGAAGCTCACCACGCCGCCCACGTTCGCGGCCGAGGCGAGCGCGAGCAGATACGGCAGCGCCGGTAGCCGCGCCTCGACGACGACCGCGACGACGAGCGGCGTGAGCACGATGCACACGGTGTCGTTGAGCAGCAGCGCCGACAGCCCGCCGGCGACCGCGACGATCCCGAACAGCAGCGACCGCGCCGAGCCCGCACGCACCAGCACGAGGTACGCGGCGTAGCGGAAGAACTGCGCCTCCTGCAGATACGCCGCGATCACGAGCACCCCGAACAGCAGGATGATGACGTGGAGGTCGACCGCGTGCAGCGCGGCGTCGACCGGCAGCCCGCCGACCAGCACCATCGCGACCGCGCCCACCAGCGCCGCGGCGGGGCGATCGAGCCGCAAGAACCGGAGCTGCCTGCTCGCGATGAGCAAGTAGGTCACGCAAAACACCACGAGCGCGCCGGTCACGTGCCCGCCCAGTTTCCCCTACCGGCACAAGTGGCGCTATGTTTGCGACCGGTGGATCTCGCGATCGAAGTACGCGACCTGGCGAAGACGTACCGCACGCCGTTTCGCCGCAAGAAGGTCGATGCGCTGCGCGGCGTGTCGTTCGAGGTCGGGCGCGGCGAGATCTTCGGCTTCGTCGGGCCGAACGGCGCCGGCAAGACGACGACCATCCGGACGCTCATGGGCCTGATTCGCCCCACGAGCGGCATCGCGACGATCCTCGGCCATGCGATCCCGAGCCGCGAAGCGCGGTTTCGCGTCGGGTTCTTGCCCGAGTCGCCGTACTTCTACGACTACCTGACGGTCGGCGAGCTGCTCGATCTCGCGGGCCGGCTGTTCGGCCTCGATGCCGCCGCGCGCCGCAAGCGCGCCGACCAGCTGATCGAGCGCGTCGGCCTCGACCGGGCGCGCGGGCAGCGGCTCAAGAAGTTCAGCAAGGGCATGCTGCAGCGCGCCGGCATCGCGCAGGCGCTGATGAACGATCCGGAGGTGGTCGTGCTCGACGAGCCGACGAGCGGTCTCGATCCGATCGGCCGCAAGGAGGTCCGCGACCTCATCCTCGAGCTGCGCGAGCAAGGCAAGACCGTGTTCTTCTCGTCTCACATCCTCACCGACATCGAGGCGATCGCGGATCGCGTCGCGATCGTCGCGCGCGGCAAGCTCGAGGCGCAGGGCACGCCCGCCACGCTCGTGCAGCGCACCGTGCTCGGCGTCGACGTGACCGTGCACGTGGCGGCCGATGCCGATGCCGTGCTCGCGGCCGGCGCCAGCCGCGTGCGCCGCTCCGGCGACGAGCTCGCGCTCACGCTGCCCGCCGACGCCGACGTCGACGCGTGGCTCGAGCGCGCCCGCGCGCGCGGCGCGAAGGTCGTCTCGGTCGCGCCGCGCTTCGAGACACTCGAGGATCTGTTCCTGCGCAAGACCACGGAGGCCGCGTCATGAGCGAGCGCTTCGGCCGCATCTGGGCGATCGCGCTCAACACGTTCCGCGAGGCCGCGCGCATCCGCGTGCTGTACGGCATCGCGGTCCTCGTCGTCGGCTGGAACTTCGCCGCGATCGTGCTCGGCGAGATGTCGTTGCGCGAGAGCGACCGCGTGATGCGCGACTTCGGCCTCGCCGGCATCTCGCTGTTCGGCTCGCTGACCGCGATCTTCCTCGGCGTGTTCCTGCTCTACAACGAGATCCAGCGCCGCACCGTGCACGCGATCGTGTCCAAGCCGATCGAGCGCTGGGAGTTCGTCATCGGCAAGTATCTCGGTATGGCCGTCGTGCTGAGCGTGCTCGTCGCGCTGTTCGCGGCCGCGATGGCGCTGATGCTCGTCTGGCAGCACGTCGGCGTGTCGAGCGAGCTCGTGCGCGCGCTCGTGCTCGCGTGGCTCGAGGTCCTCGTCGTCGCCGCGATCGCGATCTTCTTCTCGTCGTTCTCGACGCCGTTCCTGTCGGGGATCTTCGCGCTCGCGATGTGGGCGATCGGCCGCGTCACGCCCGACATCCTCGCGGCGACGCAGGCCGCCACGGCGTGGATCCGCGCCACCGCCCACGTCGCGCTCGAGATCGTGCCCGATCTCTATCTGTTTTCACCGTCGGGCCGCGTCGTCGATGGCAACGCGACGAGTGTCCACACCGACTTCGTGTCGTGGAGCTACGTCGGCATGGCGAGCCTGCACGGACTGGGCTGGATCGTCGGCTTGCTCGCGTTCGCGTGCGTGCTGTTCCACCGACGTGATTTCGCGTAAGGTCCGCGCCGGAGACATATGGCGAAGAACCTCGGTGGCGCGATCATCGATCTGCTCGATTCGGAGCGCGTCGATCTGCGCGCGGCGGCGGCGATGGTGCTGGCGGCGGTGGGTAAGGCCGATCGCTCGGTGCAAAGCGCGCTGACCTCGCGGCTCGCCGATGCCGATGCGGGCGTGCGCCGCATCGCGCTCGACGGACTCGCGGAGATGGGCGCGGGCGGCATCGCGGCCAACCTCGTGCCGCTGCTGCGCGGTGATGACGAGACGCTCGCCGAGCGCGCGGCGTCGCTGCTTGCACAGCAAGGCGCGGCCGCCGAGGGCACGCTGCGCAAGGAGATCGCGGCCGGCCCGATCGCGGCGCGACGCGTGATGGCGCAGCTGCTGCTCCGCCGCGGCACGCAGCCCGCGGTCGAGGCGGTCGTCGACCAGCTCTCCGACCAAGAATTCGGCGAGCAGGCGCTCCAGCTCGTGCGCAGCGAGCTCGATCAAGGCAACGACAAGCTCGGCAACCTCGTCGAGAAGCTCGCGGTCGACCGCGCACGCGACAGCGCGAAGGAGCTCGACAAGACCTGGACCAAGGCGCAGAAAGCCGCGGACGCCGCGGCGGCCGAGGCCAAGAAAGCCGCGAAGAAGTCGAAGAAGCCTAACGGCGCGGCCGGCGCGAACGGCCACGGCCTCGCGCCCGATCCGCTGCGCGATCCCTCGGTCGCGGTCGGTGTCGCGCGGCTCGGAGGGCTGCTGCGCTTGATCGGCTACCTCGCGCGCCCATCGACGCAGAAGCTGCTGCTCGACTTCGCCGATCCGTCCGAGCCGCGGCCGATCCGACTCGCCGCGATCGCCGGCCTGCGCCGAATCGTCGCGCAGAGCGAGGCCCGCGGCACCGAAAAGGTGATCGAGACGCTGATCGACTACGCGGGCGGCGACGATCTCGCGATCGCGCAGTCCGCGGTCGACACGCTGCGCGGCGCGCGCGTGCCGGAGTCGCTCGCGAAGCCGTTCGCGGCGCTCGCGAAGTCGAAGAACGCGGCCGCGCAGAAGCTCGCGATGGAGCGGTTGCCGGCCGGCGGCGGCGCGGCGGCGGTCAAGGCACTCGTCGAGGCGCTCGGCGGCGACGACGTCACCGCGCGCGATGCCGCGGCACGTGGCCTCGCGAAGGCGCCCGAGGCGGTGCTGCCGGTCGCGCGCGCGCTGCTGGCGACCAAGGACGAGCAAGCGGCGCGGCGCTTCGCCGGCGTGCTGCGCTCGCACCGCGGCCACGTCTCGAACCAGGCCATCGACGAGCTGGTCGAGCGCGTGCGCGACCTCATGGATGCCTCCTTGCGCGGCAAGGCAAGCGCCGATGCGCTCGTGCTCGAGCGCGTGCTCGCCGAGCTGATCGCCGACATCGCGCCGGCCAAGCACGTCGAGCTGCTATTCGAGCGCGCGAAGCGGCTGCGCAAAGCCGGCAAGCCGGTCGAGGCGTTCGGCTCGCTCAAGCCGCTACTGCGCTCGCACGCGTTTGCCGAGTCGGGCTCCGCCGCGATCGACGACGACCAGCGCTTCTTCCTCGCGCAGCTCGCGCTCGAGGCCGCCGGCGAGGGCCTCCTGCGCACGATGCAGACCGACGATCCGGTGTTCGAGCAGTTCGCGCGGCTCGCCGCGAAGGGCTACCCGGTCGCGAAGCAGCTCGCGAAGAGCTCCGACGTCTCCGACGAGCAGCTGTACGCGCTCGGCTTCCGGCTGATCGAGAGCGGCGACGGCTCGAACGAAGAGCTCGGCGCCGAGCTCCTGCAGGGGATCATCGACGAGCGCCCGCGCGGCAAGCTCGCGAAAGCGGCGAAGAACAAGCTCAAGCTGACCGGCCATCTCGACGAGGCTTAGGCCGGCGGAGCCTGGCGTCTCTGGCCCAAGCCCGAAGCCCGAAGCCCGAAGCCCAAAGCCCAAAGCCCGCTACGGCACGAGCTTGTAGCCGAGCCCGTACACCGTGAGGATGTGGCGCGGGTTCTTCTGGTCTTCCTCGAGCTTGCGGCGCAGCTTGACGATGAAGTTGTCGACCGTGCGCGACGCCGGCGAGCTCGGCGTGCCCCACACCTTCTCGAGCAGCTCGTCGCGCGACACCGTCTCCTCGCTGCGCTCGCGGAGCAGCTTCAGCACCTCGAGCTCGTAGAACGTGAGGCGCTTGCTCGCGCGGCCCTTCACCATGACGTGCTTGCGCGCGTTGATCTGCCAGTCGCCGATCGCGAACGTCTCGTCGGCGTGCGAGCTCATGCGCGCCTGGCGCCGGAAGATCGCGTTGATGCGCGCGATCAGCTCGGCGACCGAAAACGGCTTGGTGACGTAGTCGTCGGCGCCGGCGTCGAGGCCGCGGATCTTGTCGCTCTCCTGCGCCTTCGCGGTGAGGATGATGATCGGCACCGTCTCGTCGCGCGCGCGCAAGGTCTCGCACACGCGATAGCCGTTGTCGTCGGGCAGCATCAGGTCGAGCAGCACGCAATCGGGCGAGATGTCCATCGCGGCGGCGAGCCCCTCGGCCCCGGTGCCGCGCGCCTCCACCTCGAAGCCCTCGAACTCGAGCGCGTCGCGCAGGCCGCGCACGATGTCGGGCTCGTCCTCGATGACGAGGATACGCTTCTTGTCCCCTTCGTCGGTCACGCCAGGTTTCTTATCACAGCGGCAGCCACAGCTCGAACGTCGCACCCTCACCGGGCGCGCTCTTGACCGCGACATCGCCGCCATGAGCGCGCGCGATGTGCTGGACCAGGGCCAGGCCGATGCCCGAGCCGCGGATCGGCTTCAGGCGCATCGCGCGCGCCCGATAGAACCGCTCGAAGATGCGCGCCTGCTCGTCGACCTCGATGCCGGGCCCGAAATCGCGCACGGTCAAGACCAGGCGATCGATGCCGCGCCGCAGCCGCAGCTCGATCTTCTTGCCGTCGGCCGCGTACTTGATCGCGTTGTCGATCAGGTTCAGCACCGCGAGCGTGAACGCGTTCGCGTCGAGGCGCACCGGCGGCAGGTCGGGCTCGACCTCGGTGTCGAGCGTCATCTCGGCGGCCGCGAGCCGGCGCCCGACCAGGTCGATCGAGCGCTCGACGACCTCGCCGAGATCGGACTCGGCGAACTCGTACACGCCCATCCCGCGCTCGATCTTCGCGAAGTCGAGCACGTTGTCGATGAGCCGGCCGAGCCGCACGCTCTCGCGCCAGATGATCTCGGCGTACTCGTTCGCCTGCTCGGGCGACTTCGTGCGGCCCTTCGCGAGCATCTCGCCGAACATCGAGATGATCGACAGCGGCGTCTTCAGCTCGTGCGACACGTTCGAGATGAACTCGCTCTTGAGCTCGTTCGACCGCCGCTCGCGCCGGATCGCCATCCACAAGAACGCGAGGCCCGCGAGGATCACGGTGACCGCGCCGCCGATCAGCAGCGAATCGATGATGCGCTTGCGGCGGAGCTCCTGCTGACCGGCTTCGTCGCGATCGGTGACGCGCAGCTCCCAGCCGTCGACCGTCTCGACGAACGGCACCGACGTGGCGACCGTGTCGGGATCCGAGGTCAGAAACGGCGCCCCGTAGCGCAGCTTGCCCTGCTCGTCGACGACCAGGTACAGGCGCTTCTGGCTGAAATCGAA
>DASXCY010000053.1:0-8297 GCA_036490935.1 Kofleriaceae bacterium
CGCTTCGCGCTCCTGCAGAGCGCGCTGCGCGAATACTACGAGCTGGTCGCGTCGCGGCCCGGCAACGAGGCCCTCGAGCCCGTCGTCGAGGACTACCTCGGCCGGCTGAACAAGCTCGTGCTGAACGGCTGGGACGATCGCAACCACGACAAGGAGATCGACTGGCCCGGCGAGTGCGTGAACGTCGTCGACGGGCTGCCGCGCGGCGGCCTGCAGATGGCCGAGCGCACGCTCACCGGCGAGACCGGGCGCCTGCGCGACGAAGGCGGCGGCGGAAGCGGCTCGGATCTCGGCGGCCCCCCGACGACCGATCGCGAGCAGGACTGCGTCCCGGCGATCGACGCCGCGAAGGTCTCCGGCGCGCTCGCCGACTCGGTCACGTTCACGATCGCGAGGTCGCGGTGAAGCGGTGGGTTCTGCTCGCGCTCGCAGCCTGCGGCGACAACGCGCAGTCGCCGCCCGATGCCGCGGCCGGCTGCACGGCCGCGTTCGCCGGCAACTTCGCCGAGTCCTCGACGTCCGCCGCCAACTGCGCCGCGGTCGACTCCACCGATCCGACGAACGTCACGCTTGGCTTCTCGATCGCCAGCGCGACGCTCGCCACGGCATTCGCGATCTCGATCGATCTCGGCACGCTGCCGGCGGCCGGGCCGTACAACTCCGACACCGTGACGGGGTGGAACGCGCTCGCGCTCGCCCGCGTCGGCAACGGCGCGTGCGAATACAGCGCCGGCGCCACCGCGATCCCGCAGGGCCGCTTCACGCTCGCGCTCGACGCGATCGACGGCACCGGCGCGCATGGCTCGCTCGCGCTCGAGCAATGGGTGCTGACGTTCCCGGGCAGCCAGTGCGGCCTCGTCGATACCGAGCAGCTCGCGCTCACATTTTGACGCGCAGCGCGGGCGTGATGCGCGGTTCGTCCTGCACGAGGTCGCGAGCACGCGGCTTGCTTTCGGGTGTCCCATGACCAGAGACCTATCGCGTCGCGAGCTGATCGCTGCAGGCGGTGTGACGTTGGCGCTCGCCGCCGTCGCGGGGTGCGGGCGCGGCGTGCTCGACGGCGGCAAGGACGAAGGCGACGTCTCGGCGGGCGAGGACCTGATGCGCGAGCACGGTGTGCTCGAACGCCTCATCGTGGTCTACGACGCGGCCGCCCACCGCATCGAGACCGGCGATCGCAGTGTGCAGAGCGCGCTCGGTTCCGCCGTGCGCATCGCGCGCGACTTCGTCGAGGACTACCACGAGCGCATCGAGGAGCAGTACGTGTTTCCGCGCTTCGAGCGCGCCGGCAAGCTCGTCGAGCTCGTCACGGTGCTGCGCCGCCAGCACGACGCCGGCCGCGGCCTCACCGATCGGATCGCGACACTCCTGCGCGGCCCGCTCACCGCCGAGTCCGATCGCGCGCAGCTCGCCGCCGCGTTGCGCGGCTACGGCACGATGTTCCGGCCGCACGTCGGCCGCGAGGACACGCTCGTGTTCCCCGCATTCCACGAGCTGGTCGGCAAGCAATACGCCGACCTCGGCGACAAGTTCGAGGACGAAGAGCGCGCGCACTTCGGCGCCGGTGGCTTCGAGCAGTTCGTCGCGAAGTTGCCGCCGATCGAGGCCGCCGTCGGCGTCGCCGATCTCGCGCGCTTCACCGTGACGGCAGACGGCCTCAATAGCTAGCGCGCGAGCCGGATCGCCGCACCGTCGAATGGACAGCTCGCGATCGCCGGTGCCCATTGCCTCCCACATGTGGGAAGGCTGTCATCGAGTTATGAGCCTTCATGCGATCCCATGCGGAGGGCGCGCCGCGAATGTCGCGACGCGATCGTGCATGCTCCGCGGGTGAGCGCGATCGCGGCGTTCGTGCGACTCGGCCGGCCGCTGTTCCTGGGCGGCGGCGTCCTCATGTACGCGCTCGGCGCCGCGATCGCGATGGCAGCCGGGCATCGCGTCGAGTGGGGCCGCTACGTCTTGGGACAATCCGTTGTCACGGCGTTCCAGCTGATGACGCACTACGCGAACGACTACTTCGACCTCGAGGCCGACCGCGCCAACGCGACCCCCACGACGTGGTCGGGCGGCAGCCGCGTGCTGCCGGGCGGCGAGCTCCCGGCCGGCGTCGCGCTGGTCGCCGCCGGCGTGCTGGCCGCGATCGGCGCGGTGCTCGCGGTCGTGCTCGCGCTGTGCACGCACGACGGTGCGATCGCCGCGACGTCCGCCGCGATCGCGGTGCTCGCGTGGAGCTACAGCGCGCCGCCGTTGCGGCTATGCGCGCGCGGTCTCGGCGAGCTCGCGACCGCGGTGGTCGTCACGATGCTCGTGCCGTGGCTCGCGTTCGCGGTGCAGGCGCCGGATCACGCGGGCGGCGCGCAGCTCGCGCGCTCGATCGTCGCGCCCGCGCTGCTGCAGTTCGCGATGCTGCTCGCGATCGAGTTCCCGGACGCCGCCGGCGACGCCGCGACCGGCAAGCGCACGCTGGTCGTGCGGCTCGGCGCGGCCCGCGCGGCTCGGCTGTACGCCGGTTGTCTCGCGGCGGCGTTCGCGTGGCTGCCGATCGCGTACGCACTGGGCTGGCCGGCGCGCGTCGCGCTCGCGGCCGCGCTGCCGGCGCCGATCGCGGCGTGGCGGATCGCGCGGCTGCGCGATCACGCCGATCCGGCCGCGCACGAACGGCTCGCGCTGTTCGGCGTCGGCCTGCTCGTGGCCACCGGCGCGGCCGAGCTCGCCGGTTGGCTCGCGGTGTGACCGTCAGCGCCGGTAGCGGTAGCGATTCGGCGCCGGGTGCCACGCGCCGCGATATGCCGGGCGCACGTAGCCGCGTCGCCCGTAATCGCCGCGGCGATCGACCCAGTGCGCGCGGCGGCCGCGCAGGTACCCCGGCTCGGCGCGGTAGTAGCCCCAGCGGCCGTGGTCTCGATAGTACCAGTGGTCGTTGTACCAGTAGACGGGACGGCCCTCGAAGTACTCGGGCGCCGCGGTCGCGATGAACGCGGACGGCGGCTCGACGACGACCTGGACCTGCGCTTGCGCCTCGCCTGGCGTGGCCAGCCCGAGCGCGGCGGGAATGACGAGCATCAGTACGGTCTTCATGACTTGCATCGAATACCTCCTCAGGTTTCCTTATCCGAGCGCTTGTAGTTGGCGTGCGAGCGCAGCTCGTCGGCTGCTTTCGTGCGCTGCTCCGGCGTCAGCACCGGCGCGGCGGCGGAGTAGAGCTTGACCATCCGGCTCGCGCCCCACGTGGCCATGTGCGCGCTGAGCGCGCCGCCGGTGTGCATCGCGTGCGCGTCGAACTTGTCGGCGGTGAACGCCTCCGCGAACGCCTTGAGGTGCGCGTCGGCCTCGGCCTTGTCGAACTTGGGCAGCGTGCCGACCGCGCCGGTATAGGCCGTGCGGATCTTCTCGACCTGATCGGGCGTCAGCGACAGCTGATTCGCCAGCTCCGAGACATGGCCGGCGTGCTTGGCCTGCGCCTCTTGATCCGCCGGCATGTTCGCCTGGTGCCACACCTCGAGGTGCGACTCGACCTTGTCGACGAGCGCCTGGCGCTGGGGCGGCGTCAGCGTGTCGTGCAGCGCGTTGAGCGAGTCCGCCACCGCGTCGTGCACGCCGGCGCTCGCGGTCGCGAGCTGCTGCACGGCCGCGTCGGCCTTCGCCTCATCGACCTGACCCGCGGCCACGCCGTCGGCGAGCACGAGGAGCAGCTGCTTCTCGGCGTCGTGCGCCGGCTGCATCGTCGCGTGCATGTCGGCCTGGATCTTCGAGATCGCGGCCTCCTGGTCGGGTGTCGTGCCGAGCGAGTCGAGGCTCATCGCGATGAACATCGCGAACCCACCGTGATGATGATGGCGATGATGCTCCGCGAGGTCCGCGGTCGAGTCGTCGGTGTTGAGGCCGACCGCCTCGGACTGGTCCGCGGCGGGCTGCGCCTGCGCGGTATCGGCGGTGCCCGACGGCGAGCCTGCCGGCGGAGCGCTGCCTCCACACGCAGCGAGCGAAAGAGACGCGATCAAAGATAACGAGCGGCGCAGCTTCATCCCAGGCCTCCTGCGTCGACGAAACCACGCGTCCGTATATTCAAGCAAGCCGGGAGTAGATGCAGATGGCATGGTCCGCAGGTGAAGAAAGTCGAACGCATGCTCGTTCCGCTCGATCACTCGCCGGGATCGGAGGCGATCGTGGATTACGCGTGTGCGCTGGCGCTCGGTTCGGGAGCGACGATCGCGCTGCTGCACGTGTACGAGCCGCCGAACGCGATGGTCGGGGTAGTCGCGGGTGCGACCATCGGCGGCGAGCTCGCGGCCGAGCATGCGGCGGGGCTCGAGCTGCTCGCGCGCGCGGGCGCGGCCGTGATCGCGAGCGGGCTCGCGATCCCCGAGCGAATTCTCGAACGCGCGCCGCGTGCAAGCGAGGCGATCGCGCGCCACGTGCAGCTCGGCAAGTTCGATCTCGTCGTGATGGGCACGCACGGGCGCGCCGGCGTGTCGCGCTGGGTGCTCGGCAGCGTCGCCGATGAAGTGCTGCACGCGACGCCGTGCCCGGTGCTGCTCGTGCACTTGCCAAGCGGCTAGGCGACGTAGCGCTCGCGCTCACCGGAAGCCGCGCAGGCCCCACCACGCACCGGCGACAAGCATCGCGAGACCGGCGGTCGATTCGACGTCGAGGGATCGGCCCGCGCACGGGCCGGGCAGCGCACCGACCGCGCCGATCACGATCAGCAACGCGACCAGCGCGTGCTCCTCCGGCAGCAGCGCCCGGCGCGCGGGCGCCTCGGGCGGCTCGGGCGGAAGCCGATAAGGATGCATCCCGGGCAGATACCGCAGCTCGGATCAAGAACCTGTCATGACGTCGCTCAGAGCTTCACCATGAGCGCGAGCGTCACGCGCGGTTCGTCGTGCACGAGGTCGGGCGACCAGCCCGTCACGAGCGAGCCGGGCATGCCGGCGTTACCGCCCGGCGGCGTCACGCCGCCGGCACCGCTGAAGTACGGCACGCTCGCGTGGCGATAAACGAATTCTGCGCGCAGCGTGCAGAACTGGCTCGGCATGTAATCGAACGCGAGCTGCGAGTCCCACGCTTCGAACGCGTCGCCGGGGGCTTCGGTGAAATATGGCGTGCCGCTCGCGGCGGTCGCGCCGTTGATCGGCGGCAGCAACACGAGGTAGCGGCCCGGATTCGTGATCGCGCCGCCGCCAAACGTCATCGCGTAGTGCTCGCCGTGCCACGCGCGGATGTACGCCATGAAGCCGGCGAAGTACTGCGCCGGGCGCTTGCCGGAAGCGAGGCCGCAGCGCACGAGCCCGCCGGTCTCGCAGCCGAGATCGATCGTCAGCGTCGTCGCGACGCGCGTGATCGCGCCCGCTTTGGTCTCGAACCAGCGATGCTGCCACGAGTCGTCGGTGTGGAAGCGGTGGCGATCCGGATCGCCGAGCGCGTCGGTGCCGAGCGCGTACTGGTTGAAGACGAAGATGTCGTCGCCGTCGGGGGTCCACCGCACCTGGCCGCCGACGCCGGGCCAGCTGTTGAACCTGCCGTACGACTGCCAGCCGTTGATCAGCCACGGTTCGATCTTGAGGTGATCGCTCGGGAACCACTGCACGCGCGCGCCGTTGAAGAACCACGGCGTGTTCGACGACACGTACGACGGCTGGTACGTCCAGTTGTCGAAGTTGTAGTAGCTCCACAGGCCGATGTAGCTCATGAAGATGCCGGCCTCGAGGTTGACGCCGCGGTGCGGATCGCCGAAGTGGTAGCCGCCGTAGGCCTCGGAGAGGTAGCGATACGCGCCGGCGAGGTCCCACTGGCCGCGCGCGGGGCTCGCGTCGTTGCGCGGCGTGGCGGTCGAGAGCTGGCCGAACTGCGTCATCATCCGGCCGATCACGTTGTCGTCGTGAAAGTCGCCGCCGACGCCGAGTTGCGTGACCTGGTTCTCGCCGGACCGCCACGCTTCGGTCGAGCCGCCGATCGTGTCGTCGGCGGGATGATTCAGCGAGTAGTGAAACACGTCGTCGAGCCGGAACTCGCCGGTGAAGTACGGCGTGGACAGCGGCGAGTCGTGCGTGCGCGCGTTGCCCGACTGCCACGAGAAGTCGTCATCCCCGCGCGCGAGCGCGGCGAATGACATCACCATGGAGATCGCGACGAGGAAGCGAGACACCCCGCGCATCGTGCGACGGGCGCGATCAAGTTTCGGTCAATTTACGCGCCGAACAGCTTCTTGATCTTGAGGCCCGCGGTGACGAGCGGGACGAGCGACTTGACGATGATCGAGACCATCGTGCGCGTGCCGAGCGCGTCGACCTCGCGCTGGAAGATCGCCGCGCGCAGCAGGCCGCTCTGCGCGTCGACGCGCGCGCGCAGGCGCTCGAGATCGACGGTCGGATCGCCGGCGAGCGCGAGCGGTCGCGCCATCTCGGCGAGCGCGACGTCGCCGGCGGCCGCGAGCTCCTGGTTCACGGCGCGCGTGAGACGGCGCTTGAGCGTGGTCGCGAACAGGTAGACGGCGGCGACGATCACCACGAACAGCAGTGTCGTCGACAGCAAGTCGGACATCTGGCGCAGGAAGTCGCCGACGCTCGCGATCTCGACGGACTCGCGCGGGATCAGCTCGCCGGTGAAGTAGATGAACGCGAGGTTGCCGAGCGCGAACACGAGGCACACGGTCGCGGTCTTCGCGAACAGCGTGAACGCGTGGCGATAGCCGTCGCCGACGAGCACGGTGCCGAGGTGCGGGCGAAAGTCGTGGCGGCGCACCTGGCGCAGCCAGCCGGTGAGCGTCCAGATCTGCAACCACAGCAGGTAGCCGAACAGCACCCACTCGATGCACCACAGCACGAGCATCAGGATGTGGACCGGCCGGCCGAGCGCGGCGAAGCCCCAGAGGTCCGGATCGTCGAACGGGATGAGGCCGTTGGCGCCCGGCGTGAGCCCGAACGAGATGTCGCGGAAGATGAAGTAGCCCGCGGCGACGAGCCCGCCGACGTTCGCCCACGTGCCGAGCGCGCCGCGCCGGATCCGCCGGCGCGCGGTCTCGGGTAGCGCGAGCCCGTCGAGCGCCGGCTCGAGGCCACCGGCCCACAGCCCGCCGACGATCCGCACACAGATGAGGTGCAGCGGAAAGAACCACATCTGGCAGCTCACGTCGTGGGTCGCGACGTACGCGCCGCGATCGTGTGTGACCGCGAGCCCGAGCGCGAACCACGCGAGCGGCAGCGCGATCGCCGCCGCGACGAGCCCGACCGGCGATCGCGGCAGCGCCGCATCGAGCCACCACCCCGACCCGCGATACCGCAGCGCCTCGAGCGTCCAGATCCGCGTCCAGCTCGCCGAAGCCTCGGGCGCCTGCTCCGTGAGCGAATGCGTCGTCGCCAAGCGC
Source organism: Kofleriaceae bacterium (assembly GCA_036490935.1). Lineage (GTDB taxonomy): Bacteria > Myxococcota_A > Polyangia > Haliangiales > Haliangiaceae > JABFXX01. The sequence goes on from DASXCY010000053.1 coordinate 7,364, forward strand.
TCCCATCCTATGCTAGAAGTTGTGCCGTTCGTTCGGAGCCATCGCCAAGTGGTAAGGCAGTGGTCTGCAAAACCACCATCCCCGGTTCAAATCCGGGTGGCTCCTCCAGCAGCAAAACCACGTCGATCTGAATTCGGCGGTTCAAATCCGGGTGGCTCCTCCAGCAGCAAAACCACGTCGATCTGAATTCGGCGGTTCAAATCCGGGTGGCTCCTCCAGCAGCAAGACCACGTCGATCTGAATTCGGCGGTTCAAATCCGGGTCGCCATCAGCCCGGGATGGGCGGAATGTCACCCGTGCTGGCGAGCGCGGCGAACCAACGCGCGCTCGCCTTCGGGGTGCGGCGCATCGTGGCGCGGTCGACGTGCACCAGGCCGAAGCTCGAGCTCGGCCGATAGCCGTATTCCCACTCGTAGTTGTCGAGGAACGTCCAGGCGAAGTACGCCTCGACGGGAACCATGGCACGCACGGCCTTGAGCACGCGTTCGACGTGTTCCGCCAGGTACCCGACGCGTCTGCGGTCGGGGAGCATCGCGCCGCTCGCATCGAAGCTTGCTTGCTCCGCCATCCCGTTCTCCGACACGTACAGCCGCGCGAGCCCGGAACTCCGGTACGCGTGCCAGACCTGGTGCAGCATGTCGTAGATCGCGGTCGGGTAATACGGCGGGACGAAGATCGGCCAACCCAGATCGTTCGTCGGTGCGTCCTTGATCAAGCACGAGCGGTAGCGCAGCTCCGCTGCCGCGTCCTCCTCGACCATCAGCCCGTAGTAGTTGTTGATGCCGATGAAGTGGCAGCGCGCGCCGATGCGGATCGCGCGCATGTCGGCTTCGCCGACGTCGGGCATGTGCGGCTCGAATAGCTCGACCGCCGCGTCGGGATACTTGCCGTTGAACACCGGGTCGAGAAACCAGCCATTGGCGATCGCGTCCGC
>DASXCY010000054.1:0-71882 GCA_036490935.1 Kofleriaceae bacterium
CCCGTGGACCGCTGACCGCTTCCGCTTCCGCTTCCGCTTCCGCTGACCGCTTCCGCTTCCGCTTCCGCTTCCGCTGACCGCTTCCGCTGACCGCTTCCGCTGACCGAGCCCGCGACCAGAGCCCCGGTTCTCGCTGACGTAACCAGCCCCCGGTCCCGCTGATGCTGACCGAGCCGGCTCCCGCGGCCGCAACCACAATCCCGGTCACTGCCGCCGTAGCCAGAAGCCCCGCCTCTGCCGCAACCCGAGACCCGATCACGTTGCTTCAACGGCGTCCTGAATCCGTTACGGCTGGCGTTCGTGCCCGTCCGGCGCCAGCGAGCCGGTGTTCCACGTGGAACGAATGAGTGGATCCAGCACGGTGGGATCGGCTCGAAGGAGCACAATCTCTCCCGACCAGAGGCGCGAGATCTCCATGCAATTGCTAGTTGCGAGCTCTTCGGAGTCGGACGGAAGCTGCGAAAGAACCAACGCCGAGACCGTGCAGCCGTCCGCTTCGATGGCTTGGACCGTGAGCAGGCTGTGGTTAATGGTCCCGAGCGCTGCCCTCGCTGCCACGACCACGGGAAGTCCGACCTGGACGGCCAATGAGGCCATGTCGACACGGTCGGTGACCGGGACGCGCCAGCCTCCTGCGCCCTCGACGATCGTCAGATCCGCGAGCCGACTCCCTTCCGCCGCCACCTGGCAGATCCGATCGATGTCGATCTCGGTCCCTTCGGCGGCCGCCGCGACACGCGGCGCGACTGGTTTCGAGAATCTGTACAGGCCGGCCAGGTCACCCGCCTGCCACGCCCCGGCCGCCGCGCACAGCTCTCGTTGATCCTCGCCGAGCCCCACGCACCCGGTTTCGATCGGCTTGAACGCGAACACCTTCGCGCCGTGATGCCGGGCTCGCCGCGCTAGGGCGGCCGCCACGTAGGTCTTGCCGACACCGGTATCGGTGCCGGTCACGAACCAGCCTTTCAACCGTGCACCTCGCGGATCGCCGCGGCGGTCGCCTGCTCGAGCAGCTCGAGCTCCGACTTCGCGAGGACGAGCGGAGGCATCCACACCACGACCTCTCCAAGCTGTCGAAGAATGACGCCGTGGTTGCGAACCCGAGCGCAGGTCGCAGCGGCACCGCGTTCGAGCTCGATCCCGACCATCCAGCCGCAGCGCCGCACTTCTCGAACGCCCGCCATCCGGCCGATCCGTTCGACGGCGGCCGCGAGCTCGGGCTCGAGTGCCTGGGCGTGGCCGAGGGTCGAGTCGCGAAGCAGCGCGAGCGATTCGATTCCGACGGCGCATGCGAGCGGATTCGCGGTGTACGTGTGGCCGTGAAAGAAGTGCTTCATCTCCGATCGCGGCCCCAGAAACGCGTCGTAGACCTCCTCGGTCGAGAGCGTGGCCGCGAGCGGCAGGTAGCCTCCGGTGATCCCCTTCGCGAGGCACAGAAAATCCGGGGTCACCCCTTCATGCTCGCAAGCGAATAGCCGGCCGGTGCGGCCGAACCCGGTCGCGACCTCGTCGACGATCAGGTGGACGTGATGGCGACGACACAGCTCGGCCGCGGCGCCGAGAAAGCCCGGCGGGTGCACGAGCATGCCGGCCGCACCCTGAACGAGCGGCTCCATGACCAGCGCCGCGATCTCGTACGCACGCTGCTCGAGCTCGCGCTCGATCCGAGCGAGTGCGTCGCGTCCGTCGGTTCCAGCCGGCGACGGAATCGCGATGCTCTGCACGAGCAGCGGACCGAAGACGCGCTGGAACAGCTCGATGCCGCCGACGCCGACCGCGCCGAGCGTGTCGCCGTGATACGCGTCGGTCAGCCGCAGGAAGCGCTGCTTCGACGTTCGTCCGCGCAGCTGCCAGTACTGGAACGATTGCTTGAGCGCGATCTCGACCGCCGACGAGCCGGAGTCCGAGAAGAAGACGCGACTCAGGCCGGATGGCGCGACCGAGATCAGCGCGTCGGCCAGGCGGATGCCCGGCTCGTGGGCGAGGCCGAGAAATGTCGAGTGCGCGAGCTTGTCCACCTGGTCGCGCAGCGCGCGATCGAGCCTCGGATGACGGTGGCCATGCACGTTGCACCACAGCGAGCTGACGCCGTCGAGGTAGCGTCGCCCACGTTCGTCGACGAGCCAGCACCCGTCGCCGGACACGATCACCAGCGGCTCCCATTCGGCCATCTGGGTGAACGGGTGCCAGAGCACCCGGCGATCGATGTCCGCGAGACTCATCGACGCACTGCGTCATGGAGTAGATCGGCGACCTGCTCGATGTCCTCGGTGCGATGCCCCGCCGAAACACTTACGCGAAGGCGCGCGGTGCCTTCGGGGACCGTGGGCGGCCGGATGCCCTGCACGAACACGCGCTGCTCGAGCAGCCGGCCGGTCCAGTGCATCACCTCGCGATCGTCGCCGATCACCAGCGGCGCGATCGCCGAATCGGGCGCCCCACCGGCCGAGGTAATGCGCATGCGAAACCGCCGCGCGTGATCCGACAGCACGCGCCGCCGGTCGTCGCCCTCGCTGCCGCGCACGATCGCGATCGCGGCCTCGGTCGCTGCGGTGACCATCGGCGGCAACCCCGTCGAGAATACGAATGGCCGCGCGCGATTCCACAGCCAATCGGCCACCGCGCGGGTGGTAGCGACGAACGCACCGAACGAGCCGAGCGCCTTGCCGCAGGTTCCGACGAGCACGTCGGGCACGATGCCGGCGGCGGCGGCGACGCCGCGCCCTTCGGGGCCCCGGGCGCCTAGCGCGTGCGCCTCGTCGAGCACGAACGCGGCGTCGTGACGCTTGCACAGCTCGGCCAGCGCGCGGACGTCCGCGAGATCGCCGTCCATCGAGAACAGCGACTCCGAGACGACGAAGCACCGGCGCCCGCGGTACTCGACGAGCGCGCGCTCGACCGCGGCGACGTCGCGGTGCTTCGCGACGACGATCGTCGCGCGCGACAGCCTGCAGCCGTCGATGATGCTCGCGTGGTCGAGCTCGTCGGAGATCACGACGTCGTCGGGCCCGGCGAGCGCGGACAACACTCCGACGTTCGCCGCGTAGCCGTTCGCGAACAACCGCACACCGTCGCACCGCATCCAGTCGGCGATCGCGCGCTCGAGCCCGACATGGCGGCGGTGGTTGCCGACGATGAGTCGCGACGCGCCGACGCCGGTGCCGTGCTCCTCGGCCGCGGCCGCCGCGGCGTCGGCGAGCCGTCGATCGCCCGCGAGCGCGAGGTAGTCGTTGGACGCGAAGCTCGTGACCTCGACGCCGTCGAGCGTGACGCGCGGGCCCTGCCGACCGTCGACGATGCGCGGCACGCGCAACCCGTTCGCGGCGTCGAGCGCGCGCAGCTCCGCACGGGCATCGTCGTCGAGAGTCACGGGCGGACCATATCACTTGCCGATGCAGAACCGCGCGAACACCTCGTCGAGGACGCGCTCGCCGACCTCGACGCCGCGTAGCTCGGCCAGCGCGCGCGCCGCCTGCCGGATCTCGAGCGCAACGATCTCGGATGCGCTGCGCCGTGCGCGGCCCGCGAGGGCCGCCGCGAGCGCTTGCTTCGCCGCGGTCAACGTCGCGTGCTGCCGCGCGGTCGTGACGAACGCGTCTTCGGAACCTTCGCGCTCGGCCACGCCGGCCAAGGCGAGCGCGTGGCGGCGCAAGTCCGCGAGCCCGGCGCCGGTCGTCGCGGAGGTCGCGAGCGCGCCGCGCAGGTCACCACCGAGATCCGCCTTGCTGCGTACGACCAGCGCACGCGCGTCGAAGCGCGCGCCGTCATCCCACGGCGCGATTCCATCGTTGAGCACGACGACGACGTCCGCGCTCGCGACTCGCTGCTCGCCGAGCGCGATGCCGCGCGCTTCGACCGGATCCGTCGTGTCGCGCGTGCCCGCCGTATCGACGAGCGTCACCGCGACGCCGTCCCACTCGCCGTGTACCTCGAGGTAGTCGCGCGTCGTGCCCGGCGCCGCCGCGACGAGCGCGCGCTCCGCGCCCACCAGCGCGTTGAGCAGCGATGACTTCCCGACGTTCACCGCGCCGACGAGCGCGATCGCGACGCCTTGGCCGAGCGCACGCCCGTGCCGGAAGCTGTCGGCGAGCCGCGCGCAGCTCGCCGACAGATCGGCGAGCTCGCTGTCCACCGAGCGTTCGTCTTCCGGCGCGAAATCGTCGTCGGGAAAATCGATGCGGCCTTCGAGCTCGGCCAGCACCGCGAGCGCACGTGCCTCGAGCTCCGCCGCGACCTCGCCGAGCCGCCCCGCGAGGTTGCGTTGCGCGAGCCGCCACGCGCGCTCGCTGCCGGCCTGGATCACCTCGAGCAGCGCCTCCGCACGCGGCAGATCGAGCTTGCCGTTCAGGACCGCTCGCCGCGTGAACTCGCCCGGCTCGGCGATTCGCGCCCCACGCGCGACCACCGCGGCGAGCAGCCGGTCGAGGTTGTGGCCGCCGCCGTGCCCGTGCAGCTCGGCCACGTCCTCCCCGGTGAACGACGCAGGCGCGCGCATCGCGAACGCGAGCACCTGGTCGAGCCGCGTGCCGTCCTGGCCGCGCGCCCAGCCGACGCGCACGCGCCGATCGAGCTCCGCCGTTGCGACGCCGAGCACGTCCGCGACGATCGCGATCGCACGCGGCCCGCTCGCGCGCACGATCCCGACCCCGCCGACCCCGGCAGCGGTCGCGATCGCCACGATCGTGTCTTCGTTCACTCCGCGGCGGCCGCAGGTACGACGAGGATGTGGCGATCCTCGCCTTCCCCTTCGCTGCGGCTCGACAGCCCGGGCATCTCGGCGATCGCCATGTGGACGATGCGACGATCGTGCGGCGACATCGGCTGAAGCTCGACGATCTGCTTCGTCTCCAGCGCCTTCTCGCCCATCTTCTGCGCGATCGAACGCAACCTCTCGATCTGCTTGTCGCGATAACCGCCGGCGTCGACGACGAGCGGCTTGGTCTTCTCGCTGCGCTCGCCGCGCTCCTTGAACACGGCCTTGCTCACGAGGTGCTGCAGCGCATCGATCACGACGCCGCGCCGCCCGATTACCAGCTCGGTATCCGCGGTCTGGATCTCGAGCACGGTCTTGTCGCCGTCGTCCTTGATGTCGATGTCCGCCGAGATCCCCATTCGCTCGAGCACCCCGAGCAAGAACTCGCTGGCCTTCTCGATGACGTCTTCGCGCTCCGCAGTGTTGGTCACAGCTGCCTCCATAACCTATCGCCGGCCTTTCTTGCCCTTGTTCGCACCGCTCTTGCTCGGCCCCTTGGGCGCGGGCTTCGCCGGCTCGTCCTTGGCATTGGCGTCTTTCGCGACCTTCGCCGCGGCTTCATCCTTCGCCGCCTTCGCCGCCACCTGGTTCGCCCTCAGCTTGGCCGCGAGCTCGATGCTCTTCTGGTCGTACTTGTTGATGTAGATCGAGTGCAGCGCCGACAGGCACGTGTTCGCGAAGATGTAGAGCGTCACGCATGCCGGCGCCCACAGGCAGAACACGCCGAACATGATCGGCATGCCGTACTGCATGAGCCGCTGCTGCATCTTCTGCGACGGATCCGGGTTCGACGGCTGCAGCCGCGCCTGCACGAACATCAAGATGATGAGCGCGACCGGCAGGACGTACGTCGGATCGTTGTTCGTGAGGTCGTCGATCCAGCCGTGGATGAACGGCTGCTGGTACAGCTCGCCCGCCGACTGCACCATGCGATAGAGCGCGATCCAGATCGGGGTCTGCAGCAAGATCGGCAGGCAGCCCGCGAGCGGGTTGACGCCGTTCTGCTTGTACAGCGCCATCGTCTCCATCTGCAGGCGCTGCTTGTCTTCCTTGTACTTCTCCTGCAGCCCCTTCATCTGGGGGCCGAGCACGGCCATCGCCTTCATCGAGCGCATGGACTTGGTCGTCCAGTACAGCGTCGCGAGCTTCACGCAGATCGTGAGCATCAGGATCGCGATGCCCCAGTTGCCGGCGACGTCGTGGAACTCGAGTAGCACCCACATCAGCGGGCGGCCGATGATCCCGAACCAGCCGAAATCGATCGTCTCCTTGAATCCGGTCGTGAATCCCGCGACGGTGTCGGTCTCCTTGAGCTGGTTGTAGTTCTTCGGCCCGAGGTACGCGACGATCTCGCCCGAGCTCGTGCCCGCCGGCAAAAACTCCATGTCCGTGCGCATCAGGCCGGCGCTGCCCTCGGCGAACGTGTACTTGTCGATCTGGTGCACGACGTCGTGTTCCGGCGCGAACCCGACGAGCAAGAACGGGTGCTCGAAGCCCGTCCACTGGACGTTCTTCTCGAAGCGCGGGCCCTTTTCGATCAGGCTCGTGATCGGCGTCGACACGATCTCGCCGGCGCGCATCGTCGACGAATCCCACACGCGCGGCTGGATGCGGCTCGAGCCGCCGCCCGTCTTCTTCGGGTCCTGCAGCTGGTAGCTCGAAACGACGAGCGTCTCATGTGCGTTCGGCGCCTTCGCCTTGACGCCGATCTTGACGCGCACCGTGAACGACTCGGGAACGACGTCGAAGTCCTTGACGAGGTCGAGCTCGGGCGTCGAGTACGTGTACTCGACCTGGTGATCCGAGATCTGTTTGCCGGTCCAGTCCTGGTCGGCCGGCAGCTGATACGTCGACTCCTTCGTGAAGCCGACCGCGAACGCGCCGCGATCCGACGCGAGCATCTCGCCCTTGGTCTCGTCGTTCTCGTAGCGCTTGTCGGACAGCCGCCACGACTCCAGCACGCCGCCCTTGCTCGAGAACGTCGCGACGAACTTCGGGAACGTCAGCGCGATCGTCGTGGCCTTCGTGTGGGTCGCCGCGGCCGGGGCGCTGCCGACGATCGTGGTCGGCCAACTCGGGTTCACCTGCATCGGCGCGGTCGGCGTCGCCTGCTGATCCTTCTTCTTCTGGTCGTCGGTCTTCGGCGAGAACACCGCGTTCCAGACGAGCATCACGCCGAGCGCGAGCACGACCGCGATGAGTAGCCGCTTCCCTTGGTCCTGCATTACTTGGCGTGCTCCTCGTGACGGCAAGGCACCGGGTCGTAGCCGCCGCGGCACAGCGGCTGGCAGCGCAGCACGCGCCACGCCGCGAGCGCTCCGCCGACCACGACGCCGCGCTCGTGCACGGCCTCGATCGCGTACTCCGAGCACGTCGGCAGGAACCGGCAGCTCGGCGCGCGCTTCATCGGCGAGATCACCGCGCGATACACCGCGACTGGCGCGAGCACGACCCACACGATCGTCGCGTGGAGACGGCGCCAGAGCGAGAGCAAATACGAGCGATTCATGGAAGCTGGCGCAGGATCCGGGTCAGGTCGGAAGCGAAGTCGTCGCGGTGAAGCTGCCCCGCTGCCGAGCTCTTGGCAACCAGGACCACGTCCCAGCCAGCCGGCACCCACCCGTGGAGGCGGAGCCACTCGCGCAGATGGCGCTTGATGCGGTTACGGACGACGGCGTTTCCTACTTTCTTCGTCACCGTGATCCCGAGACGCCCGACGCGCAAGGGAGCACTTTGTTTGCGAGCGATCGCGAGTAGATGACGGCCGTGCAGCTTCGCGCCTTCGGCCTGGATGACCAGGAACTCGGCGCGGCGGCGCAGCCGCATCTCCTTCGTGATCACTTCTTGGCGATCGTCACCGAGATGCGCTTGCGCCCTTTCGCACGGCGGCGGCGCAGCACTTCACGGCCCCCGCGCGTCTTCTTGCGCGCGCGGAACCCGTGCGTGCGCTTCCGGCTCTTATTGTGCGGCTGATACGTACGCTTCACGGCATCTCTCCGGCGATTGCGGAGCGCGATCGATACTCAACCGTTCGGATGTTGTCAACGCGCTGGGTCGGGAGTTCAAAACTTGTCGATTTAGTCTTGCGCTGTGAATTCCGCATCTGTTACGTACGCCTAGTTTTCTCCTGTGGACAACTCGTGAAGAGTGGGCTCGGGAGAGCACCAGAAGTGGCTGTGGATAACTTCTGGAATGGGTGTTTTTTGCCTGTGACCTGATCTCTTCAACCATCGGAAACCACAGGACAGTCGGGGAATGATCGAACAGCAGCACTGGGACGAAGCGGTGGGTCGGCTTCGGACGCGCGTATCTCCGCAGAATTTCGACATGTGGCTGCGACCGATCGAGGTGATGGCCTTCGACGGGGCGACGATTCGCCTGCGGGCCCCCAATAGCTACGTCCGGTTCTGGTTCGAGTCGAACTTCCTCGGCTCCTTGGTCTCGGAGCTCCGAGACCTCGGCCACGAGGTCCAGGTCGTGTTCGCGCCCGACTCCGGCATCGTGCCGCCTCCTCCGCAACCCGAGCCGGTGCGCGTGCCCGTGCCCGTGCCCGTGCCAGCGGTCCAGGCGTCCGCTCCTGTCCCTGCACCCGATGCGCTCCCCGCGCCCGACGTCGCGACTCTCAACCCTCGCTACAACTTCGACACGTTCGTCGCCGGGCCGTCGAACCAGCTCGCGTTCGCGGCGTCGCAGGCCGCGTCGTCGAGCTACCCGCCGAAGTACAACCCGGTCTTCATCTGCGGCGGGGTCGGCCTCGGCAAGACGCACCTGTTGCACGCGATCGGCCACCAGCAGCTCGCCAACCGCCCCGGCGCGCGCATCGTGTATCTGTCGTCGGAGCGGTTCATGAACGAGTACGTGCAGGCGATCCGTACCGGGCGCATGCACGAGTTCCGCCGCAACTATCGCGAGGGCATCGACGTGCTGCTCGTCGACGACGTGCAGTTCCTCGCCGGCAAAGAGAGCACGCAGGACGAGTTCTTCCACACGTTCAACGCGCTGCACGAGAACCACAAGCAGATCGTGCTCACCGCCGACCGCAAGCCGCACGAGATCTCCGACATCGCCGACCGGCTGCGTACGCGCTTTGCGTGGGGCCTGCTCGCCGATATCGAGCCGCCCGAGCTCGAGGTGCGCATCGCGATCTTGCGCAAGAAGGCCGCGGTCGAAGCCGTGCCGCTCCCCGACGACGTCGCGCTTTACATCGCGTCGGCCATCAAGTCGAACGTGCGCGAGCTCGAGGGGGCGCTCATCCGGCTCGCCGCGTACGCGTCGCTGTCCAAGCGCAAGATCGACCTCGAGTTCGCGCAGGAGACGCTGGGCGCCGCGCTGACACGTCCGCGCGACATCATCACCGTGGAGTCGATCATCAAGAGCGTCGCGAGCTACTACGGGCTCAAGCCAGCCGAGATCAAGAGCGACCGGCGCCACAAGTCGCTCGCCAACCCGCGCGCCGTCGCGATGTACCTCGCGCGGCACCACACCAAGGACAGCTACCCCGACCTCGCGCGTGCGTTCGGCGGCAAGCACCACACCACCGTCATCTCGGCCGTCCAGAAGATCGCCGACCGACTCAAGGACGACTCGTCGCTGCGCGGCGAGGTGCACGCCATCGAGTCGATGATCCTCAAGTAGGCCGCTGTGACTTACCCTGTCGACGAAGCTGTGGACCAAGCGTGGACGAAATCCCGAGCCCGGGTTGTCCACACGTTCACTTCATGGCATCCACCAGAGATCCCGGCGTCAGACCGTCGTGCTGTGCTCCAGGAAATCTCAGCACGGGCTTGCGGTTGCGAAGCTGTCCACACCGTCCACAGCCCCTATTAATCCTTACTACTAACCAATCTTTATTTCTTAAGACCAGAAGAGCAGCGCGAGCAAGGCGAGGGTGACCATGGAGTTTCGAATCTCGAAGACCGAATTCCTACGCGGCCTACGGCTCGCGCAGGGCATCGCTGACCGCAAGAGCACGATGCCGATGCTCGCGAACGTCCTGCTGCGCACGGTGGGCAAGGGCCAGCTGCTGATCGCGGCGACCGACCTCAACGTCTCGCTCACCGCCGAGCTGAAGAGCCAGAACGCGCACGAAGGCGGCATCACGCTCGGAGCGAAGAATCTGTACGAGCTCGTCGCGAACGCGCCGGGCGAGGACATCACGCTCAAGAAAGCCGACAACCACTGGGCCGAGATTCGCTCGGGCAAGGTCACGTACAAGATCGTCGGCATGCCGGACCGCGATTTCCCGAAGGTCCCGGACCATCGCGAGGCGAGCTACGCGCAGGTCGAGTCAGCGGTGCTGCGCGAGATGATCGATCGCACGCTGTTCTCGGTGTGCAACGACGAGACGCGCTTTCACCTCAACGGCGTGTACTTCGAGAGCGACGGCAGCAAGGTCCGCATGGTGTCGACCGACGGGCATCGCCTGAGCAAGGTCGAGCGCACGCTGCCCGACGGGCCCAAGCTATCCGCCGGCGTCATCATCCCGAAGAAGGGCCTGCTCGAGCTCAAGAAGGTTCTCGAGACCGGACCGAGCTGCAAGCTCTCGATCAAGACTCCGCACCTGTTCGTCGTCAACGACGACATCGCGCTCGCGGTCAAGCTCATCGACGCGCAGTTCCCGCCGTACGAGCAGGTGATTCCGAAGGACCACAAGAAGATCGTCACCGTCGACCGCGTGCGCTTCATCGATGCGCTGCGGCGCGCGCAGCTGATGTCGTCGGAGACCCGTGGCGTGAAGGTGGCTGCGAGCAAAGAAGGCATGACCATCACGAGCGACAATCCCGACCTCGGCGAGGTGCGCGAGGAGCTCGAGGCCGACTACTGCGGCGAGCCCATCGCGATCGGATTCAATCCGAAGTACGTCGTCGAGCTGCTGTCGCAGATGTCCGCGGACCAGGTGACGCTCGCGCTGGGCGGCGAGCTGGATCCGGGGCTCATCAAGCCGCTGGCCGGCGACGAGTACCTCGGCGTCGTGATGCCGATGCGCATCTGAGTGAAGATCGAGCTGCTCACCGCCGAGGGCGTGCGAAACCTCGCGCCGCTCGAGCTGGCGCCACGCGCGCGGTTCAACGTGTTCGTCGGCGACAACGGGCAGGGCAAGACGAACCTGCTCGAAGCGATCTACGTCGTGGCCGCACTGCGCTCGTTTCGCACGGCGCGCCTGGCCGACCTCGTCGCGTTTGGAACCGAGCGAGCGCGCATCGGAGCGCGCGTCGCCAAAGCCGGCCTCACGCGCATCTACGAGGTCGAGCTCGCCGACGGCTCGCGCAAGGTCAGGCTCGACGGCAAGACGGTGCGGCCGCTCGCGCGCTACTTCGGCGGCTTCAACGTGGTCGTGTTCACGCCCGAGGATCTCGGGTTGCCGCGCGGCTCACCGAGCGAGCGGCGGCGGTTTCTCGACCGCGCCGTGTTCAACCTGCGCGCCGACTATCTCGGCCTCGTGCAGGACTACGAGAAGGTGCTGAAGCAGCGCAACGCGGTCTTGCGCCGCGCCGCAGAGACAGGTCAGAGCGTGGAGCCATTGCTCGCCGTCTACGACGCGCAGCTCGTGCAGCACGGGCTCACGGTGGCGGCGGCGCGGGCCCAGCTGGTCGCGGAGCTCGATGGAGAGCTCGCGCGGTCGTTCGCGGCGATCGCTCGCATCACGGCCGTGGCAAGCATTCGCTACGAGTCCGAAACCGCGGGCTCGACGGCGGAAGCGTTCGCGGCTCGGTTGCGCGAGTCGCGCGCACGCGATCTTGCATCCGGCTCGACGCAGCTCGGGCCGCATCGCGACGACCTCGTGTTCGAGCTCGACGGGCGCGAAGCAGGAGCGTTCGCGTCTCAGGGCCAGCTGCGCGCGATGCTGCTCGCGTGGAAGACGGCCGAGCTCACGCTGCTGACGCGTGTGCACGGCGATCCGCCGATCCTGCTGCTCGATGACGTGTCCAGCGAGCTCGATCCGTCGCGCAACGCCTACCTGTTCGAGCACCTCGCCGAACAGGCCTCGCAGTGCTTCATCACGACCACCCACGAAGGCCATGTCTTGCTGGCCAAAGATCGGGCCGACTACGCCGTCCAAAACGGGCAGATTTCCTCGTAAAATCGGACACATCTTCCCTGTTTTGTGCGAGCCTAGTGTGCTATCTCGTAACACCCTCGAGAAGCACCTCCGGCATGGCCGATCCGACAATCAGTTCCGAGACTTCCGAGACGACGTACGACGACAGCTCGATCGGCGTCTTGAAGGGGCTCGAAGGCGTCCGCAAGCGCCCCGGCATGTACATCGGTGACACCGATGACGGCACCGGCCTGCATCACCTCGTGCACGAGGTCGTCGACAACTCGGTCGACGAGCATCTCGCAGGCCACTGCACGCGCATCGACGTCATCATTCACTACGACAACTCGGTGACGGTCGAGGACAACGGCCGCGGCATTCCGGTAGGCATCCACCCGGTCGAGAACCGCCCGACGGCCGAGCTCGTGATGACCGTGCTGCACGCCGGCGGCAAGTTCGGCGGCGCCGGCTACAAGGTCTCGGGCGGGTTGCACGGCGTCGGCGTGAGCGCGGTGAACGCGCTGTCCGACTGGCTCAAGCTCGAGATCCGCCGCGACGGCAAGGTCTACTACCAGGAGTACGCGCGCGGGATTCCGGCGAGCGAGTTCAAGCAGACCGGCGTCACCGACCGCCGCGGCACGAAGGTGACGTTCCATCCCGATCCCGCCATCTTCAAGAACGTGCTCGAGTTCAGCTACGAGCAGCTATCACAGAAGCTGCGCGAGCTCGCGTACCTCAACAGCGGCCTCGAGATCGTCATCCGCGACGAGCGGTCGGTTTCGGATTCGGGTCGCCAGCAGACGTTTCAGTTCGAGGGCGGCATCGCGACCTACGTCGTCGACCTCAACGCGAACAAGACCGTCGTCTCCGACGTCATCGGCTTCATCGGCGAGCACGACGGCATGAGCGTCGAGGTCGCGATGCAGTGGAACGACGGCTACTCCGAGCTCGTCACCTGCTTCACGAACACGATCAAGAACCGCGACGGCGGCACGCACCTGACGGGCTTCCGCAAGGCGCTGACGCGGACGATCAACAACTACGGTAACGAGAACAAGCTGCTCAAGGACACGAAGGGCGGCCTGTCCGGTGAGGACCTGCGCGAAGGCCTCACCGCGGTCGTCTCGGTCAAGGCCGGCGACCCGAAGTACTCGAACCAGGCCAAGGACAAGCTGGTCTCGAGCGAGGTCGAGACGGGCGTTTCCGCGGTGGTCGGCGAAAAACTCGGCCAGTGGCTCGAGCAGCACCCGAAAGACGCGCGCACGATCGTCTCGAAGGCCTTGCTCGCGTCCCGCGCGCGCGAGGCCGCGCGCAAGGCGCGCGAGATGGTGCAGCGCAAGGGCGCGCTCGAGCTCACGTCGCTGCCGGGCAAGCTCGCGGACTGCCAGGAACGCGATCCCGAGAAGTGCGAGCTGTTCATCGTCGAGGGCGAGAGCGCCGGCGGCTCGGCCAAGCAGGGCCGCGACCGCGCGATCCAGGCGATCCTGCCGCTCAAGGGCAAGATCCTGAACGTCGAGAAGGTGCGCTTCGATCGGATGCTGTCGTCGCAGGAGCTGACGACGCTCATCACCGCGATGGGCACCGGCGTCGGCGAGGACAAGGACATCGGCAAGCTCCGCTACCACAAGATCATCCTGATGACGGATGCCGACGTCGACGGCAGCCACATTCGCACGCTGCTGCTGACGTTCTTCTTCCGCCACTACAACGAGCTGTTCGAGGGCGGGCACGTCTACATCGCGCAGCCGCCGCTCTACAAGGTCAAGAAGGGCAAGACCGAGCTGTATCTCAAGAACGAGCAGGCGCTCGAAGACTTCTTGCTCGACGCGGTCACGCGCGAGACCACGCTCGTGCTCGGCAACGGCGAGCAGCTCTCGGGCAAGCCGCTCGCCGAGCTCGTCAAGCGCATCACGCAGGCGCGCCGGCTGCGCATGCAACTCGACAAGCGCTCCGATCGCCGCATCGTGTCCGAGTTCGCCGACGCCCAGCTCTCGGAAGACGACCTGCGCGATCGCGACAAGCTCGAGCGCATCGAGGCCAAGGTGATGGCCGAGGTCACGCGGCGGCACGGCGAGCTCGGCCAGGCCGTGCCGGAGTACAAGCAGGACGTCGAGCACGGCGGCTGGGAGATCCGGTTCGGCGGCGGCCAGCACGGCGTGCGGCGCCACACGCTGATCAGCGCCGACCTCGTGCGCGCGGCCGAGTTCGTCGAGCTGAAGAAGATCAGCGCCGAGCTCAAGGCCAAGCTCGTCGAGCCGCTGCGGCTCTCGCACGAAGACAACGCGCCGACCGAGATCAAAGCGTGGGACGAGATCTCGACGCTGATCGACGAGCTCGGCCGCAAAGGCCTGCAGATCCAGCGCTACAAGGGCCTCGGCGAGATGAATGCCGAGCAGCTGTGGGAGACCACGATGGATCCGCAACGCCGCAACTTGCTGCGCGTCAAGGTCGAAGAGATGGAAGAGGCCGACGGCATCTTCACGAAGCTGATGGGCGATCTCGTCGAGCCGCGCCGCGAGTTCATCGAAGAAAACGCACTCAACGTGCGCAATCTCGACATCTGACGCCGGCTACAGCGCGCGGTGCGCGACGTCGGACAGCAGCGGCGCGACGTGCTCGCCGTCGTTGAGGCGCGCCACCGCGAGCTCTTCGAGCGCCGGACCGGCCAGCACGTTGAGCGCGCAGGGCGACTGGCGAAACTTCCAGACGTGCGTGAGCGGGATGCCGAGCACGCGGCACAGGATGACGCGATTGACCGCGTCGTGCGCGACGATCAGCCCGACCGCATCGCCGTCGAGCCGCGCGCACGCCTTCTCGAGCACCGGCCACGCGCGAGCTTCGACGTCGCCGAGGGTTTCGGCACCCGGACCGGCCGGCGCGTCGCGGCCCGGCGCGGTGCGCCACGTGCCAAACATCTCGGCGTGCGCGCGTTCGACGTCGCTCGCGAGCTGGCCTTCCCACGCGCCGTGCGAGATCTCGAGCAGGCCGGCGTCGAGCTCGATCGCGCAACGCCCGGCGACGATCATCTCGGCGGTCGATCGCGCGCGAGACAGCGGCGAGCACAGCGCGAATGCGAACGGCACCTGCGCGAGTCGGTCGCGCAGCGCACACACTTGTTCCACGCCGGTTTCGGAGAGCGGAATATCGGTCCGACCTTGATAACGCCCCTCGCGGTTCCACGCAGTTTCGCCGTGGCGGACCAGCAAGATATGCATGGGCCCACTCTAACCTTTGTGGTACGCCCGCGCGCATGACGCACCGCAGCCGGCTCCTGGGAATCGGCATGGCCGTTCCGTCGCGCGTCGTGACGAACCACGATCTCGCGAAGCTGATGGAGACGTCGCACGAATGGATCGTCGAGCGCACCGGCATCGAGGAACGGCACTGGGTCGAGCCCGGAGAAGGCGGCGCCGAGCTCGGCGCGCGCGCCGCGAAGGAAGCGATCCAGCGCGCCGGCCTTTCGCCGGCCGACATCGACATGATCATCTACGCGACGCTGTCGCCGGACTTCAACTTTCCCGGCACCGGCGTGTTCGTGCAGCGGCTGCTCGGACTCAAGGAAATTCCCTGCATCGACATTCGCCAGCAGTGCACGGGGTTCATCTACGGGCTGTCGATCGCCGACGCGTACATCCGCACCGGCCAGTTCAAGCACGTGCTGCTGATCGGCTCGGAGGTGCACTCGACCGGCCTCGACCTCTCGACCGCGGGCCGCGACGTCACCGTGCTGTTCGGCGACGGCGCCGGCGCGGTCGTGCTCGGCCGCGCGACCGACGATCAGCACGTCCTGCTGTCGACGCATATCCACGCCGACGGTGCCGAGGCCGAGATCCTGTGGACGGAGTACCCGGCGAGCACGCGCCACCCGCGCATCAGCGCCGAGGCGATGGCCGAACGGAAGCACTACGCGTCGATGAAGGGCAAGAACGTGTTCAAGCACGCGGTGACGCGCATGCCGCAGGCGATCATGGAAGGCATGATGGCCAACGGCATCAAGTCGATCGCCGAGATCGACATGGTCATCCCGCATCAGGCCAACCTGCGCATCAACCAGATGGTCGCGCAGATGATCGGCCTGCCCGCCGACAAGATTCACAACAACATCCAGAAGTACGGCAACACCACCGCGGCCTCGATTCCGATCTGCATGCACGAGGCGATCGAGCTCGGCAAGATCAAGACGGGCGACCTGGTCTGCCTCGTCGCGTTCGGCGCCGGACTGACCTGGGGCTCGGCGTTCCTGCGTTACTAAGCCGCGGCCTGCGCGAAAATCGTATCGATCTCGGCGGCGATCTTCTCGTCCTCGACGCCCTTGGCGAGCGCGAGCTCCTTGATCAGCAGGCCCCTCGCGGTCTCGAGCATCTTGCGCTCGCCGAACGAGAGCTCTTTGGTCTTGCGCAGCACGCACAGGTCGCGCAGCACCTCGGCGATCTCGAACACCGAGCCGGTCTTGATCTTTTCCATGTACTCGCGATAGCGGCGGTTCCACGTCTGGGTGTCGCGCGGGACATCGCGCGACTTCAGGATCGAGAACACCTCTTTCACCTGCTTCGAGGTGATGAGATCGCGCAGCCCGACCGTGCCGGCGTTGGCCTTCGGCAGCATGATCTTGAGGCCGCTATCGATGATCTTGAGAATGTAGACCGGGGTCTGGCTACCACCGATGTCGCGCTGCTCGAGCGCCACCACTTCTGCGACCCCATGAACCGGATAGACGGCCTTATCCCCGACGACGAATTGCTGCTTCAAAGTCACCTCTGCCACGAAAAGGGTAACAGGCAGGTGCCATGGTGTCAAATCGCAACCATGGCCAAATGAGCGAGATTCTTATGAAAACAGAGAATCGCGCGTTACTTGCGGGTGGCGTATTCGACGATCGTCGCGACCGCAAAGCCGGTCCCGCCCTTGGGCTGGCTCGGCCGTGCGGCGGACGTCGAAGCCGGACCGGCCAGATCGACGTGCACCCACGGGGTGTCCTTGGCGAACGTCTTCAGAAATAGTCCGGCGGTGATCGCGCCGCCGAACCGGTCGCCGGTATTGCGCATGTCCGCGATCGAGCTCTTCAGCTGATCGCGGAGCCGCGACGTCAGCGGCAGCCGCCACATGTCCTCGCCGGTGCGATCCGCGACCGTCATCCAGTTGCGGACGAGCCCTTCGCTATCCGACATCACGCCGGCCGTGTACGGTCCGAGCGCGACCATGCACGCGCCGGTGAGCGTCGCGAAGTCGAACATCTCGTCCGGGCCGATCTTCGTGCGCGCGTAGGTCAGCGCATCGCCCAGCGTGAGCCGGCCTTCGGCATCGGTGTTGTTGATCTCGACCGTCGTGCCGTCCATCGACTTCAGGACGTCGCCGAGCTTGTACGCGTGCCCCGAGACGAGATTCTCGCAGCACGCCGCGACCGCGTGCACCTCGTTGTCGGAGCCGAGCGTCGCGATCGCGTCCATCGCCGAGATCACCGCGGCCGCGCCGGACATGTCGATCTTCATATCCTCCATCGCGTTGGACGGCTTGAGCGAGTAACCGCCGCTATCGAACGTGATGCCCTTGCCGATGAAGCACAGCTTCTTTTTTTCCTTCTTCTTCGGCTTGTAGGTCATGTGGATGAACTTCGACTCCTGGTCGGAGCCCTGGCCGACGGCGAGGAACATGCCCATTCCGAGCTCGGCGCACTTCTTCGCGTCGAGCACCGTGACGGTGAGCTCGCCCTTGTGCTTCTTCGCGATCGCCTGCGCGTCGTTGGCAAGCGCGGTCGGGGTCATCACGGCGGCCGGCTCGTTGATCAGGTCGCGCGCGTGGTTGATCGCGGCGGCGACGACCGCGCCACGCTGCACGGAGGCCTGGAACGCGCGAGCCTGACCTGCGCCGAGCTTCTTGCCCTTCGCGTCGGCCAGGATGCCGAACGACTTCAGGCTCGCCGGCTTCTTCGCCTCGTCTCCGGTCAGGTAGCGCGCGAACCGATAGGTGCCGAGGTGGATCCCTTCGACCGCCATCTGGACGAGCTGCACTTCGCGCGCGGCGCCGAGCGCCGGCAGGATGAAGCCAACGCTCGCGGCCCCGAACTTGTTGGCCGCTTGCGCGACCGCCGCGGTCACGTCGCGCACGTGCGGATTCGTGAAGTCGACGCGCGGACCGCCGCCGATCACCAGGACCCGCTTTGCCGGCAGCTTGCCGTGCGTGTAGATCGCGAGCTGCTGACCGGGCTTGCCTTCGAAGCCCTCCGACCTCGCGATGTCCGCGAGCGCGCCACCGAGCGCCTGATCGATCGATTTGAAAACAGCCTCTTTGCTCGGGTCCCCAAGCGCGGTGAAGGCCAGAAGATCGACGCGAGCAGACAAGGCCGGCTCGTGGAGCGAAGAGATCGCGAGGTCCGTTTTGTTGTCCATAAATGTTCGTAATTGCAGAGGAAGCGGCGCGAGTTATACGGGACCCCAGAATGGAAGTAAAGGAATGAGATCGCCTACATTGACAGGTGAAGAGGTGGCTCCGTAGAGTCTTTGAACGAACGGCGTCCTGGGGGATTTTGAATGCGAAGCAAGGTGATGACTGCGCGGCCTGCTGCGCGCAAGGGAAGTGGCTCGCGTACCAAGAAGACCGTGGCGGTTCCATCGGCGCGTAAATCGCAGCCGATCATCCAGATGGTGGAGCGCAGATCGTCGCGCAACATCATGGATCTGCCGAAGAAGGTGGGCGAGCTGCCCATCCCGATGGCGACGTTCATCTTCTAGTCAGCGCGCTCGTCCATCAGCTTCCGTAGCGCGCGCGCATCGTGCCAGCGATTGGCCGTCGCGAGCGTTACCGCGAGCCGGCGATCTCGGTAGTGATCGATCACATCGACGAGATCGTCCAGGCGAGCCGCGCCCAGCGCGCCGGCACGCTCCACGCGCAGGTACAGGGCCGGGGCATCGAGCTCGAACGTCGTCTCGATCGGCGCACCGGTCTCGCGCGCCAGCGGATCGATCGCACAGGTCACGCCGAGCTCGGTCGCGAGCTTCGCGGCGGTGCGCAGATCCCATAGGCCACCGGGGACCCACACGCGCTCGAACGGGCCGGGCGGCGCGACCTCGGCGAAGAACCGCTGCAGGCGCTCGCGGTTGGCGGCGGACGCCGAGAACGAATCGGGCGCGCGAAACACGAGACAGCGCGCGTGCAGCGCCGTCGCGGTGGCGAGCAGCGAGCCATACGCGTCGCGCCCGAGCTTGCTGTCGCGAAACTCGCCGGTCGTCGCGTCGTGCGGCCACAGCTTGGCCCGCCGCGGCGCCTGGCGGTCCGTGAGCGGAAACGGCGCGACCAGCCCGAGCGTGCCGGGCTTGGCTTGCTCGGCCCAGCGCGCGACGAGCGACGGCTTCATCGCGTGCGCGAACAGATCGGGCAGCTCGAGATAGTCGAGCGCGCCGAAGTACTTGTCGGGCGCGATTCCCGCAGGCAGACCCGCGGTTCCGACGACGACGGTTGCTTCCGTCATGGTGCCCTCGTATGGTGCCCGCGGAGTAACTGCATGAAGTTCTTCATCGACACGGCAGACGTCAAAGAGATCCGCGAAGCGGCCGCGATGGGCTTGGTCGACGGCGTTACCACGAATCCATCGCTCGTGGCCAAGACCGGCCGGAAGTTCCGCGAGGTCCTGGTCGAGGTCTGCGACATCGTGAAGGGCCCGGTTTCAGCCGAGGTCACCTCGACGCAGTACGACGGCATCATGCGCGAGGCGCGCGAGCTCGCGGCGCTGCGCAACAACATCGTCGTCAAGATCCCGCTCATCCCGGAAGGCCTGAAGGCGGTGCGCACGTGCTCCGACGAAGGCATCCACACCAACGTCACGCTGTGCTTCTCGGCCACGCAGGCGCTGCTCGCCGCGAAGGCCGGCGCCTCGTACATCTCGCCGTTCGTCGGCCGGCTCGACGACGTGGCGACCGACGGCATGCAGCTCGTCAGCGAGATCCTCGAGATCTACGACAACTACGACTTCCCGACCGAGGTGCTCGTCGCGTCGGTGCGGCATCCGATGCACGTCCAGCAAGCCGCTCGCATGGGCGCGCACGTCGCGACGTGTCCGTTGTCGGTGTTGCTGCAGCTCAGCAAGCATCCGCTGACCGATCTGGGGCTCGCGAAGTTCTTGTCGGACTGGGAGAAAGTTCCGAAATGACGCGAGCGAGCGCAGCGACCGTGGTGCAGGGGCAGCGTGGGCTTGTCCCGGAGGCCCAGCGGAGCGAGGACCTCCGGTGATCCGCGCCGCGGCGCTGCTCGTCGCGGTGGGTTGCGCGAGCACGGGGCCGCGGCTCGACCAGGTGACGCCGGACCTCGGCGCGGCGGGTGCGATCGTGCAACTGACGGGCGAAGACTTCTGCGGCTCGCGCGGCGACTGCGTGAACGTCACCGGCCAGATCCAGCTCGGCAACTCGCCGCCGTTCTATCAAGCGCAGGTGGTGAGCTGGGACGCGACCAGCGCGCAGATCGTCGTCCCCGACATGCCCGCCGGCTCGACCGAGCTCGTGATGGACCTCGGCGATCGTGTGTCGAACTCGCTCGTGTTCGTCGTGGAGGGCGGCACTTGAGCGAGCGGCGAGCGTTCTCGGTTGCGATCTACGCGCGGCGCGGCGACCGCGTGCTCGTGATCGAGCATCGCCGGCTGCGCACGTGGCTGCCGATCGGCGGCGAGCTCGAAGCCGGCGAGACCCCGAGCGAGGCCGCCGTGCGCGAGCTGCGCGAGGAGACCGGGCTCGCCGGTGAATTCCGGCCGCTGCTCGGCGCGCTCGACGGCGTGCCGGCGGGCCTCCTCGGCTACGAGGAGCATCAGGCCGGCAGCAAGGGCCTCCACATGAACTTCGTGTTTGCGTGCGAGGTCGCGAGCGAGCAGGTGACGCCCAACGCCGAGCTCGTGCAGTGGCGCTGGGTCGATCGCGCCGAGCTCGAGCGGCTCGACTCGCCGCTCAACGTGCGGCAGTTCGGCTTTCAGGCTCTCGACGCGCGCTGGTAGCGATGCGCATCCGGCAGCACGTCAACCCGCTCGGGCTGCACTACGAGACATTTCGCGGCGTGCGGCCGCCGCTCGATCCGTCGCGTGAGCTCGAGGTCGAGATCGGCTGCGCCGAAGCGCAGTTCCTGTTCGAGCGCGCCGCGCGCGCGCCCGAGCGCACGTACGTCGGCCTCGAGATCCGCGAGGAGCTGGTCGCGTACGTCAACCGCAAGGCGCGCGCCGACGCGCTGCCGGTGCACGCGGTGTTCTGCCAGGCGCAGCTGCATCTGACCGAGATCTTTCCCGCCGCGAGCGTCGCGCGCGTGTACGTGAACTTCCCGGATCCGTGGTTCAAGCGCCGCCACCAGAACCGCCGCATGGTCGATCCCGTGCTCGCGGATGCGATCGCGGCGGTCGCGAAGCCCGGCGCCGACGTGTTCGTGCAGACCGACGTGTGGGAGATCGCGCTCGACGCGATGTCGGTGCTCGAGCGCGCCGGCCGGTTCGCGAACGCGGCGGGCGAGTGGTCGTTCTGGCGCGCCGGCAATCCCTACGGCGTCCGGTCGTGGCGTGAGCAACACGCCGAGGAGCACGGGCTGCCGATCTGGCGGATCCTGTACCGGAGGGATGATTCACCCTGACGTTAATGCCCGGAGCATCCGGTCCGCCACGGCAAGCCCGCCGCCGCGTTCGTGCGCGCTCTCGGTGTGGTGGTGATGAGCTCGCTGCGCGATCGCGTCTGAGCTCAGGCGAGCACGCTCGCCTGCTGGATCCGATCGAGGCGGAACTGGCGATCCTGTCCGCTCTCGAGGTCGACGCAGTTGAGCAGCGTGAGCTGGCGATCGAACACCAGGTTGCGGATGCGCACGTGGCGCGGGCTCAGCTGCCAGGCACTCTTCGCGTAGACGATGCGCAGCGCGCGGCCCTCGAACCATGCGGTCTCGATCGCATCGCGCACGGCGGGCGGCACCGGCAGCGCGGGCACGCCGACCACCTGCAGCTCGCCGATCAAGCCGAGCAGCTCGCGTTGCGCGGACGTCGAGAGTGCCGCGCGCACCTTGTCGGCGGCGCGCGCGATCGCGCCCTGGAACGGCATCAGCCGCTGCTCGACCGCCATCCGCGTCAACGCGACCAGCAGCGCGGCCTCGCGGGCCGTGAAGTTCACCGGCGGGAGCTGATAATTCTTGTCGAGCGCGTAACCGCCGCCGCGGCCGCGATCGGCGCGGATCGGCATGCCGGCGTCCTGTAGCGCCTCGAGATCCCGGTAGATCGTGCGCAGCGTGACGCCGAACCGGCTGGCTAGCTCCGCGGCCGTCACCCCGGTGCGGCGCGCCCGCAGGGCCTCCGCGATGGCGAACATCCTCGACTTTTTGCGCATCGGAACAAACCTGACAAAAGGCTGTCACTTCGCGGGCCCAAGGTCCAGGACGAAACAGCAAAGGACACCCCCATGACCGCAGACATGACTCGCAAGTTTCCCCGGCCCGATGGCCACCACTCCCTGACGCCTGGCTTCGCCGTGCCGAACGCCGGCAAGGTGATCGAGTTCCTCGAGCGCGCGTTCGACGCGAAGCTGATCGAGCGGTACGCCGGTCCGGGCGGCTCGGTCGCCCACGCCGAGCTCCGCATCGGCGACTCGGTCGTCATGCTCGGCGACGCCGGCGAGCACATGCAGCCGATGCCGGCGAGCCTGTCGTACTACGTCGATAACGGCGAGGCCGTCGACCGCGTGTACCAGCGCGCGATCCAGGCCGGCGCGAAGTCCGAGATGGAGCCGAAGAATCAGTTCTACGGCTACCGCAGCGCGACCGTGCGCGACGTCGGCGGCAACAAGTGGACGATCTGCGCGGTGGTCGAGCAGGTCTCGGCCGAGGAGCTCGAGCGCCGCATGAAGGAGATGAAGCCGTGAAGCTCCACTGCGGCAACCTGTCGTCGAGCTCGCGGCGCGTCACGCTGGTCGTGAAGCATCTCGGGATCGATCTCGAAATGATCCCGGTAGATCTCAGCAAGGATCGCACGCAGCTGACCGCGCTCAACCCGAACAGCAAGATTCCGGTCCTCCAGGACGGCGACTTCGTGCTGTGGGAGTCGCACGCGATCGCCGAGTACCTGTGTGCGCCCACGCCGGGCCAGACGCTGCTGCCGGTCGAGCCTCGCGCGCGCGGGGACGTCCAGCGCTGGCTGTTCTGGTCGTCCGCGCACTTCTCGATCCCGCTCGGCGGCCTCGCGTTCGAGAAGCTGTGGAAGAAGTACATCACCGGCGGTGCACCGGATCCGGCGCGCATCGCCGAGCACGAGCGCACCTTCGGGACGCTCGCGAAGGTGCTCGACGGTCACCTCGCGGATCGCGCGTGGGTCGCGGGCAAGGCGCTGACGCTCGCCGACTTCTCGATCGCGGCGACGCTGATGTATGCGCCGAAGCTCGAGCTGTCGCTCGAGCCGTATGCAAATCTGATGGCCTTGCTCGGGCGCGTGCACGAGCTGCCCGCGTGGAAGCTGACCGAGCCGACCTGGTGATTCTCGGGTAGATTGACGACGTGCCGAGCTACCGCAAGAAGGCGACGCGCAGTCCGGACGCGCCGAGCTCGCCGCCGCCGGCGCGCACCGAGTCGCCGTTTCGGCTGAAGTCGCCGTACGAGCCGGCCGGAGATCAGCCCAAGGCGATCCGCGAGCTGATCGAGGGCCTGCGCCGCGGCGACGAGGCGCAGGTCCTGCTCGGCATCACGGGCAGCGGCAAGACGTTCACCGCCGCCAACGTGATCGCCGAGCTTGGCCGGCCGACGCTGATCATCGCGCATAACAAGATCCTCGCCGCGCAGCTCTACGGCGAGTTCAAGGAGCTGTTCCCCGACAACGCCGTCCATTACTTCGTCAGCTACTACGATTACTACCAGCCCGAGGCGTACGTCCCGACGACCGACACCTTCATCGAGAAGGACTCGATCGTCAACGAAGAGATCGATCGCATGCGCCACGCGGCGACGTTCGCGCTGCTGTCGCGGCGCGACGTCATCATCGTCGCGTCGGTGTCGTGCATCTACGGCATCGGCGAGCGCGACACGTACGAGTCGATGACGTGCGAGCTCGACGTCGGCACGGCGGTCGACCGCGACAGCGTGCTGCGCCGGCTCGTCGAGCTGCAGTACGAGCGCAACGACATCGACTTTCACCGCGGCACGTTCCGCGTCCGCGGCGACACCGTCGAGGTGTTCCCGGCGTACGAGGCGGAGACCGCGCTGCGCATCGAGTGGTGGGGGGACCAGGTCGAGGCGATCTCCGAGATCGATCCGATGCGCGCGAAGCAGAAGCGCAAGCTCGACCGCGCGGTGATCTTCCCGGCGTCGCACTACGCGACGCCCGCCGACACGATGCGGCGCGCGGTCGAGACGATCCGCGTCGAGCTGAAGGAGCGGCTGCAGGAGCTGTCCGAGCAGGGCAAGCTGCTCGAGCGCCAGCGTCTCGAGCAGCGCACGATGTACGACCTCGAAGCGATCGAGCAGATGGGATTCTGCTCGGGCATCGAGAATTATTCGCGCCACCTGACGGGCCGTGCGGCGGGGCAGCCGCCGCCGACGCTGATGGATTACTTCGGCGATGACTACTTGCTCATCATCGACGAGTCGCACCAGACGGTTCCGCAGATCGGCGCGATGTACAACGGCGATCGCTCGCGCAAGGAGACACTGGTCGAGTTCGGGTTCCGGCTGCCGAGCGCGCTCGACAACCGGCCGCTGCGCTTCGACGAGTGGCGGCAGCGCGCGCGCCAGACGATCTACGTGTCGGCGACACCGGCCACCTGGGAGCTGAACGAGGCCAAGGGCGTCGTCGTCGAGCAGATCATTCGCCCGACGGGCCTGCTCGATCCCGAGACCGAGGTCCGGCCGGTCGCCCATCAGGTCGACGATTTGCTCGCCGAAATCCGCGAGCGCACGGCGAAGGGCGAGAAGGTGCTCGTCACGACCCTCACCAAGCGGATGTCCGAGGACCTCACCGAGTACTACCGAGAGATCGGCGTGCGCGTGAAGTACCTGCACAGCGACATCGACACGCTCGAGCGCATCCAGATCATTCGCGATCTGCGCCGCAACGAGTTCGACGTGCTGGTCGGAATCAACCTGCTCCGCGAGGGACTCGACATCCCCGAGGTGTCGCTTGTCGGCATCCTCGACGCCGACAAGGAAGGGTTTCTGCGCAGCGGACGGAGCTTGATCCAGACGATCGGGCGTGCCGCGCGCAACGTGCACGGCAAGGTGATCCTGTACGCCGACAAGGAGACCGATTCGATCCGCGAGGCGGTCGGCGAGACGCGGCGCCGGCGCCTGGTCCAGGCCAAGTTCAACACCGAGCACGGCATCGTGCCGCGCTCGGCGAGCCGGACCATCCTCGACCTCCAGCCGGCGGAGCCGATGCCGAAGAAAGGCCAGCGCTCGATGCAGGTGGGCGCGATCGAGCTCGCGAAGATCGACAGTCTCGACTCGCTGCGCGACGCGATCGAGAAGCTGCGCGTCGAGATGAAGCAGGCGGCAAACGATCTCGAGTTCGAGCGCGCGGCGCAGCTGAGGGATAAGGCGAGGGAGCTGGAGCAGCTGGAATTGCAGATGAGATAGGGCCTAGGGCTTTGGGCTTTGCGCTTTGGCCGGCAGGATTCTATGCGGTGCTCGATCGCGATGACGAGCAGCTCGCGCGAGCGTTGCTCGGCGGTGGCGCGAACACGCTGCAGGTCCGGATCAAGCCCGGCGCGGCGCAGGCGATCGTGAAGGCCGCGCGGATGGCGCGACGCGTGTGTGACGAATTCGGCGCGAAGCTGGTCATGAACGATCGAATCGACATCGCGCTCGCGGTTGGCGCCGATGCGGTGCACCTGGGGCAAACCGACCTGCCGATCGAAGTCGCGCGCGGGCTCGGGCTGGCCGTGGGGCTGTCGACGCACGACGCGGGGCAGGTGCGCGCGGCGGCGGCGGCGCGGCCGGCGTACATCGCGTACGGCCCGGTGTTCGCGACCCGCACGAAGCAGAATCCGGATCCGGTGCAAGGCGTCACGGCGCTGCGCGCGGCGGTCGAGCTCGCGGGCGACATCCCGGTCGTCGCGATCGGCGGCATCACGCCCGATCAGGCGGCCGCGGTGTATGCGACGGGGGCCGCGGCGATCTGTGCGATCGCGGCGGTCAACGGCGCACCCGACATTGCCGCGGCGGCGCGGGCGCTTGCGCGCGTGTAGCCCGCGGGTAAATATCGCGAGTCTCCAGCCGTCAAAGGAAGACCATGCTCAAGCTCGCGTTCTTCGCCTCGATTGCCACGATCGTCGGTGCCCTCACGTTCGCGACGCTCTCGCAGGCCGATAATCCGCCGCCGCCGTGCAAGCACACCGATTTCCACACCCAGATCGCGAAGGACGCGTGCGCGAAGGGCGGCCAGCCGGAGGCGAAAAAGGCCATGCAGGCCTGGGTGAAGACCGTCAAGATCGACGGTGCGACGCCGACCTGCAGCGCGAAGTTCTGCCACAAGAACCTCGCGCCGAACTACGACCTCAACGACACCGCATACGACAAGTTCAAGAAGGCCGGCGGCAAGATGCTGAAATAGGGCTCTCGCCTCGGCGAGATCAGGAAGTGCACTTGGCTTTGATCTTGAGATCTTTCTTGATCAGCGAGTCGAGCTCGGCAGCCTGCTTCAGCACGTTCGACTTGGGATATTTCGACTTGATGAACGCGAGGTAGCTGCGCGCCTCGTTGCAGTTCTTGAGCGCCTGCGCCGCCTGCGCGGCCATGTACAGGCCGTCGTCGGCGACCGAGCTCGTCGGGTATTTCTCGAGGAGCTTGTGGTACGCGTCGATCGCGTGGTCCCAGTCCTGCTGCTGCGAGTACGACTGGCCGATGAAGTACTGCGCGTCGCTCGCCTTCTCGAACGTCGGGTAGGTCTGCACCAGCCGGCGATAGATGTCGATCGCGTCGTTGTAGCGCTTGGCCTCGAACGCCTGGCTGCCGAGCCGCCATAGATCGTCGGGCGAGCTGCTCGCGCTCGGCTTGCCGCTCTCGATCTGACCGACGCGCTGCTCGAGCGAGTCGAGCCGGGCGTCGTTGTCCTTGTGATACTTGTCGATCGCGAGCTTGAGCTCGTTGAACGACTGGTTGACCGACACGACCAGGCCTTTCGCGCTCGAGACGTCCGCGCGAAGCTGCTCGACGTCGGCGCCGATGTCGGCGTTGTTGCGCGTCAGCAGCTTCGTCGCCCGGTCGAGCGTGTCGTCGAGCTGCTTGACCTTGGAGTCGATGTCCTGCTGCTTCACCGTGATCTGGCCTTGCAGCGTGGTCACGTCCTTGCGAAGCGCCTCGCCTTCGCTCTTGGTGGTCGCCCAAAAGCATCCGGACAGGAGCAGCGCGGGCAAGACGGCTTTCAGTGCCATTGGAACTCCACGCGGCGATCTTTGTCGTCGCCCAGACCCGTCGGCTCGGTCTCGCCTTTCGGCACGACCTGCATGCGGGCCGGATCGGTGCCGAGTCGCGCGAGGTAATCGGCGACGGCCTGGGCGCGCCGCTCCGACAGCGCGATGTTGTACTCCTCGGTTCCCGACGAATCGGTGTGGCCGATCAGGAACACGTTCTTGCCCTTGTTCTTGCCGACGCACTGCGCGTTCTGATCGAGCCGGTCGCGCTCGCTGGTCTCGATCGCCGACTGGTCGAACGCGAAGTACACGGTCTGTAGCGGGCACGTCGCGTCGCCGGCGGTCTTGCCCTTGTCGACATCCTTCAGGCAGTAGCCGTTCTGGCACGATTCGTCGTCGGCGCACTCGTCGTCCTTCGTGCACTTCTTCGCCTTCTGGCAGGCGCCTTGCTTGCACGTGCCGCCCGGGCCGCAGTCGGCGTCGAGCGAGCACGCCTTGCACGAGCCGGCCTGGCAGACCTGGCCGTTCGGACACTGATCGTCGCGCGTGCACTCGGGCTGCGCCGTCTTGGCCTCGATGCACTTGTTTTCCTGGCACGTGAGCGGTGCCGTGCAGTCCTTGTCTGTCTTGCAGCCGGGCCCTTTGGGCTTGTTCCCGCACGCGCTGATCGCGAGCGCGAAGATCAGCGCGCCAGAGGCGGCCACGAGGACCTTGACCATAGGTCATGAAACCTAAATGGACGCAGCACGTTAGTCAAATCTGCTACGGTCCAGTCGCATGCCTCGTAGCACACGACACGATGTCGCTCGTCGTAAGGGCTCGCATGCCTCGTAGCACGATCCTCGTCATCGACGACGAGCCCAACATCTTGACGACCGTGCGCCGGTCGCTCGAGCTCGAAGGCTACGCCGTCGAGGTCGCAGGCGGCGGGGCGGCGGGGCTCGCGAAGCTCGTCGAGCACGACATCGATCTCGTCCTGCTCGACGTCATGATGCCGGGCGAGACCGGGCTCGAGGTACTCCCGAAGCTGCGCGCGGCCAAGCCGGAGACCGTGGTCGTGATGATGTCGGGCAACGCGACGATCGAGACCGCGGTCACGGCGACCAAGGCCGGCGCGCACGACTTCATCGAGAAGCCGCTGTCGGGCGACAAGCTGCTCATCACCGTGCAAAACGCGCTCGGCTTCGCGCGGCTGCGCCACGACAACCAGCGCCTGCGCGGCCGCGTCACGACCGACTTCGCGATGATCGGCAAGGGCGCCGCGATGCGCGCGATCTTCGACAAGGTCGGCAAGACCGCGCCGTCGTCGGGCCGCGTGCTGATCACCGGCGAGAACGGCACGGGCAAGGAGCTGGTCGCGCGCGCGATCCACGAGCACTCGAAGCGCGCCGACGGGCCATTTGTGAAGCTCAACTGTGCGGCGATCCCGGGCGAGCTGATCGAGAGCGAGCTGTTCGGCCACGAGAAGGGCGCGTTCACCGGCGCGACGCAGCAACGCCGCGGCAAGTTCGAGCTCGCCGATGGCGGCACACTGTTCCTCGACGAGGTCGGCGACATGAACCCGAACGCGCAGGCGAAGGTGCTGCGCGTGCTGCAGGAAAACGAGCTCGAACGGGTCGGTGGCGGCGACACGATCAAGGTCGACGTGCGCGTCGTCGCGGCGACCAACAAGCAGCTCGCCGACGAGATCGCCGCGGGTCGGTTCCGTGAGGATTTATTTTATCGGCTCGCGGTCGTGCCGATCGAGCTCCCGCCGCTCCGCGCGCGCCGCGAGGACATCCCGTCGCTGGTCGACCACTTCGTCGAGCAGGTCTGCGCCGACAACGACCGCCGCCAGAAGAAGGTCGCGAGCGGCGCGATGACGATGCTCATGCAACACGACTGGCCGGGCAACGTGCGCGAGCTCAAGAACGTCGTCGAGCGGCTCGCGATCCTGACCGGCGATGCCGAGGTGATCGGCGAGGCCGATGTCGCCGAGGCCCTGCCGCGCGTGAAAGCCGGCAAGAACGACTTCGCGCGGGGCACGCCGTTCAAGGATCTGGTCGCGGCGGCCGAACGCGACATCATCATCGCGGCGCTCGACGCCAACGATCACCACGTCTCGAACACGGCACGCGAGCTCCAGCTCGAGCGCAGCCACCTCTACAAGAAGATGCGCGCGCTCGGCATCGATCACCGCGCCGAAGACGAAGCGTAGCTCGCGCTACTGGGCGGTCGGCGGATAGAAGATCCGCGCGCGGACGGCCATGCCCTGGGTGTCGGGCGCGGCCTGGCTCGCGTCCGTCCAGGCGACGACAAACGCGCCGGGCGGCATCGTCGGCAGCGCCAGCACCGACGGGCCGGTCTGATCGCCGATCGTCGTGGTCGGGATCTCGAACTGGTCGCCGTTGGTCGTGCCGTCGGGGTTGACGAGGCGGCCGAACACGTCGCACGTGCCTGGCGTGCCGGCCGAGTCGCACTGGTGCCAGGCGACGAGCACGAGGCCATCACTGCGGGTCGCGACGCCGAACGACTGCGAGCCCGACGCGAAGTCCGACAGGCTCTGGTCGGTGACGAGCGTGGCCCCGCCCTGGATCGCGCCGGCGGAGTCGAGCCGGAACAGCTCGATCTTGCCCGCCCCGGTTCCGTTCGGGTTACCCCAGCGCACGACCAGACCGAACCCCGTGCCCATCGGCGTGACGCGCGAGATCAGCGCCTCGTACTGCGCGGTCGGCGTGAGCACCTGGACGTCGCCGCCGGTCGGGCCGGTGTTCGTGCCCGAGCGGAGGTGCACGGCGCCGCCCGCGCCGTTGTCGACGATCCACGTGTACATGAGCGACGCCGAGGTCGCGTTCGCCGCGACGTGCGAGTGGGCGGGACCGAGCAGCGTGCCGACCGTCGTCGATGCGGTGACCGGCGCGGTGACCGTCGAGCAGTCCGGCTTGACGATCGCGGTACGGATCGCCGAGCTCGGCGAGTAGATCTGCCAGCTGACCGCGAAGTTGCCGTCGGAGGTCGCGGTCGCGGTCACCACGTCGGCGTCGTCGGTCGAGATCGTGACCTGATCCGACACCGCCGCGCCGGTCATGTCGATCGGCCGGCACGCGATGCCGGACGTGCTCAGGATCGGATCGAAGAAGTCCCAGAACACGAGCGTGTCGGTGCCGTTCGACGCGACCGCGGGATATGCGGTGGCCTCGGTCTGGTCGGTCGACGCGACGAACTGATCGGTCCCGGCGCCGAGCACGGTCGATTGCGGCGTGCCGTTAGCGTCGAACTTGCGGCCGTAGATGTTGCACGCCGTGCCGTTATTGCAGTTGTCGCGAAAGCCGGCGATCCACGTGCCGTCCTTCGCCGCGCCGAGCTGCAGCCCGGCGACTTCGTAGTCGCCCTCGGCGAGGAATTGATCCATCGCGTAGTCGGTGTTGACGACGAAGTCGGTGGTGTCGAGCATGATCTCGGCCGTCTTCGCGTCCGCCGTCGTCGAGCCCGAGCCCAGGCCGAGCGGCAGCATGTTGGCGTCGTCGGCCTCGACGGTGATGTCGATCGGGCCCGCGCGGCCCGGCGCCGACACGCTGAACGTGACGGGAAACGCGTGGCCGTCGAGCTGGCGCGTGTCGGTGCGCATCGTGCCCGCGTTCGCGAGCGTGATCTGGAGCGCCGTCGCGGTTTGCACCGCGGGCCGCGCGTCGACCGTGACGATGACGAACGTATCGTCGCTGCACGCCGCGAGCGCGCCGAGTACGGGCCAGATCCAAGCTAGTCGCATTACTTACTTGCCGAAGACGATGTTACCGAGATCGGTGCTGGGCGGCCCGCTTCCGCGCGTGCCTTCGTAGATCCCGACCGACGTGCCGACCGCGACCACGCCGACGCCCGTCCAGAACCACCATTGCTTGTAAAACGGCGTGCGGTCCACGACGTGCCGCGACTTGACCGGTTGCGGGCCGACGATCTTCTCGCTGTCCTTGCGCGCCTTCTTGTCCTGCAGATCGTCGATGAGCTTCTCGACCGAGACCTTGTTCGCCGCATCCGGCTCGAGCTTCAGATATTTCTCGAAGCTGAAGATCGCCTGGTCGTAATCGCCGAGGTTGCGATAGCACTGGCCGATGTTGAACAGGAAGTCGGGGATCGGCTTGGCGTCGAACGCTTCCTGATACTCGTTGAGCGCCTCGTCGAACTTGCCGAGCGCGAACAGTTTCTCGCCGCTCTCGAAGTGGCGCCGCGCGGCGCGCATCGCCGGATCGTCGGCGCGCGCGGGCCGCGGCGCGGAGACGAGCACGAAGCCGAGACACAGGAGCGCGAGCCAGCGGGTCATGAGTGGTGGAACGGATCGAGCGTATCCGCCGGGTCGATCTTGCCTGGCTTTGTGGGCTCTGTGGAAGCCGGTGGAGGCGGAGGTGGCTCGGCGGGCTTGGTCTCGGCCGGCTTGGTCGTGCCGTGCGGCGGCTTGCCGTGCACGCGGCCCTTCGCGTGCGCCGGCTCGACCTCGGGCGCGGCGGGCGATGGCTCGAGCTGGTCGAGTGTGACGCTGTAGTCGTGCTGCGCGGCCGCGAGCTCGACGTCGATCGTCTGGTCGCGATAGCCCTGCGCGCGGACGACGAACTTGCGGTGATCCTGCGGGCCACCGTCGCTGATGTTGACGTCGAACGAGCACGGCGTGCGGCACAGCTCGGCGGAGTGGCCCTCCGCGAACACGCCGGCCTTCGGCAGCGAGTCGAAGCGGACCTCGATGATCTGCGCCTTGCCTGGCACCGGATCGATCGGCGCGGCCGTCGGCTGCTGCGCGGCGGCAGGCGCGGCCTGCACGGGCGCAGGCTGGGCGAGCGCCGGCGGTGGCTCGCTCGAATCGCGGCCCGCATACCAGACCGCGCCGGCGATCCCGAGCCCGACCGCGCACGCGCCGCCTACGAGCCACACCCACCACGGCGTGGCCGGCTCGACCGGCAGTGGCGTCGGCTGCGGCGTGTAGTGGCTGTACATGAGCGACGGCGCGGAGGCCACGCTCGGCACCGTGGTAGCCATCGCCGGCGCCGGCAGCGGCAGCAAGTGCGCGGGCAGCTGCGAGCCCGACACGATCGACGGCCGCGGCGTCGGCGGCGAGGTGTCGAGGCTCGCCATGCCGCCGAGCATGTGCAGCAGGCCGTCGCGCAGCTCGAGGATGTGGCCGAAGCGCTCGTTCGGATCCTTCGCGAGCGAGCGCAGGATGAGCGCCTCGAGCCGCGGATCGATCGTCGCGCCGCCGGCCGTCTGATGCGGTGGCGTGGGCATCTCGGTGAGGTGCTTGCGCACGTACTCGCCGAACGAACGGCCGCGGAACATCGGCTGGCCGCAGAACAGCTCGTACATGATCGCGCCGAGCGAGTAGATATCGCTGCGGTGATCGATCGCCATGCCGCCGGCTTGCTCGGGCGACATGTACGCGGGCGTGCCGATCACCGAGCCGGCGGCGGTCTGGAAGCCGAGGTCCTCATCCTCGCGGTTGACCAGCTTCGCGACGCCGAAATCGAGCAGCTTCACCAGCTCCGCGCCGTCGCTCGTCGGCACGACGATCACGTTGTCGGGCTTGAGATCGCGGTGGATCACGCCGACCGCGTGCGCGGCGCCGAGGCCGTCGCAGATCTGCACGAGCACGGCGAGCGCGCGGGGCAGGTCGACGCTGCCGCGCGCCCACTTGCCGAGGCTCGTGCCCGACAGCAGCTCCATGATGATGAACGTCGTGCCGTCGTCGAGCTCGACGAAGTCCGTGACGTCGACGATGTTGCGATGACGCACGCGGTTGACCGTCTTCGCTTCCTGGAAGAAGCGCAGCACGGCGTCGCGACGGCGCGCGTAGTCGGCGCGCAGCAGCTTGAGCGCGACCTCGCGGCCGAGCTTGACGTGCTCGGCGCGGTACACGTAGCCCATCCCGCCCTTGCCGAGCAGCTCGGTCAGGCGATACGTGCCGAGCACCTGGCCGATCTGATGCGCCGGATCGTCGGGCGCATACGGCACGGGCGGCGGGCGAGTGCTCGGCCGCACCGGCTTCTGGCGACCGATCGGCGACTCGGCACGCGTGCTCTCGTCACCGCTCGTGCCCATCGCGAGCGACGGATGCGATGGCTCCTCGTCGGGCTCGATCGACAACGACTGCGTCGGATCTCGCCCACTCGCCGAACGCGAGGGCGGAAAACGCGAGTCGCGGCCAGTCATGCCAGTCCCACCAAAGGGAATTGTACGATCGGATCCCCCCGTCCAGCAACGAAAGGATTCCAGGCGCTTGTGCGACTAGTTACATAGCTCGGGCGGCAACGCCGCGAGCTGAGCGAGCGCATCGCTGATCGCGAAGCGGACCTGATCCGTCGACTCTTCCTGATAGCGATTGCGCAGCGGCGCGATCGCGCAATAGCTCTGGAGAGCGCTGAGCGCGCGGGCGGCCGAGGTGCGAATGTCCCGGCTCGGATGCGACAGGAAGTCGACGAGCGGCTTCCAGTCGGCCTGCACTTTCAGCTGGCCGAGCGTTTCGATCGCGGCACGCAACACGAGGAGGTTCGAGCCATCTGTCGCGGTCGTGAGCGTGCTGTCGGCGAGCAGCGCGAGAATCGTGTCGTGGCCGGAGCCGAGCTGGCCGAGGTCGCGGATCGCACTCACCCGGATTCCGACCTGCGCGCCGGTCGCTGGCGACGTCGACTCCACGATCATCGTGAGCGCCATCACCGGATCCTCACCGTCGAACGCCGAGTTGATCTCCGAGACGGTGGGCTGGCTATCGATGGTGGTCAGCGCGTTTTGCACCGGCGTCGACAGCACGGGCAGATCGGCGTGCGCGCTTGCACCGGCCAGCGTCGCGAGGATCAACAAGCGCGCCTTCATTGCAACACCACGCTGTGCGCCAGGATCGACCGCTGATCGGGCGACAGCGCGGTTCCACCGAGCACGGAGTTGAACATGAGGTTGTTCGTCGACGAATCCGTATCCGAGATCGGATCGGGGTTGCCATCGAGATCGACGTTCTCGTACAGCCCCATGTATTTCGCGATCTCGTGGGCGGTGAGCCGCGCGAGCTGGTCCCATGGCTGATAGCAGAGCGAGTCGAGAGCGACGATCACACCCGACTGCAAGGAACCCGCGATCCCGGCCGGCCCCGGGGTCGGCCCCAGCGCCTCGATCCCGATCGGCGAGAGCGTGCGCACGAAGAACACGTTCACGCCGGTCGAATGCGTGCCGAGCGCGAGCAACGCGCTCTCGTCCTGCTGCTCCGGCGCGTCGAGCTCCGGGTGGTCGGTGATGTCTTCGTACGTGATGCCGGCGAGCTGGACGCCGCCGTCGGCGAACACCGAGCGCAATGCGCCGAGAAAATCGTTCTGGAAGAACGAGCCCGACTGCGCCGCGCTGGCGTCGAAGTTGGCGGCGTACGCGGTCGTACACGGATGATCGGTGAAGTCGAGGAAGTAGAAGTGCAAGTCGAGCAGCACGTCGGAGTCGACCTTGATGACCGCGGTCGCCTTGGGCGTGGCGGTGCCTTGCGTGCCGTCGCCGCGGCGCGATGTCACCGCCATCGCATAGGCGCCGGTCTCGAGCGGAGTATCCGGTGACGACGGCATCGCGAGCACGGCTTCGCCCGAGCCAAGCTGGTGGCGTACCGGGTCCGTGAAGTAGTTGCCGGGCATGAAGTAGTTGTCGGTCACCAGCACCGCGCCGGTGGGCGAGGTCACGGAGGTGGCGCCGACCAGCTGCAACGGATCCGAGACCTCGAACGTCACGGCGACAGAATGGGCGTTGGCGGGGATCGGCAGCAGGACGGTCGGATCGGACGGGCCGTGGATCGGGAGGTCCCACGCGATCGTGCCGAGCGACTGCAGGCAGCCGCTGAACAGGCCGCCGGCGGCCTCGATGCGCGGGATCTGCGTGCAGCTCGTGCCCGCGATGCAGTCGCGTGATTCGTTGC
The DNA here is from genome assembly GCA_036490935.1 of Kofleriaceae bacterium. GTDB lineage: Bacteria > Myxococcota_A > Polyangia > Haliangiales > Haliangiaceae > JABFXX01. Next base: position 35,034 of record DASXCY010000054.1, read on the forward strand.
ACAGGTCGACGCAGCGGCCGAGCGCGCAGGTGCCGTTGCGGCAGTCGGTGTCGCCCGAACATCCTTCGCCGGCGGCGCCGCCGGATTGCTCGGCGACGCAGCTCGCGGCGAGCGAGGCCGGCGCGACGAACGAGCACGACAGGCCGGGGGCGCACTCGACCTCGCTCGTGCAGTTGTCGCCGAGCTCGCCGGTCGCCGGGCGGCAGGTGCCGTCGGGCTCGCAGGCGAAGCCGTCGCCGCAGTCGGGTGCGCGCTGGCAGGCCGGCACACACGTGTTCTCGACGCACTGCAGCGAGCCGCCGCAATCGCCGCGGTCGCTGCAATGGTCCCCCACGCCGCCGGACGAGCAGGCGGTGAGACACAGCACGCAGAGGGCAGACCCGTAGCGCATCGGCTGGCGACTCGGAGTATATAATGCCGCGTCGCTGGGGGAATCATGCGTTTTGCCTCGCTTGGACTGATTTCGATCGCGATCGCGGCAACTTCGGGCACCGCGCGTGCGCAAGGTGCAGCCTTGGATTCCGCGCCCGCCGCGGCCGCCGCATCGCCGACGACCACATCGACGACCGCCGATGCGTCGGACAAGCCGGAGTACGGCGTCGATCTGCGGCTGCGCGAGATCTACTTGCCGTCGTCGCTCGTCGGGTTGTTCGTCAACCACGCAGCCGGCGGCGCGAGCAACACCGGCTTCGGCGTCGACTTCGTGCGCCGTCGCGGCACGCTCGAGCTCCAGCTCGGCTTCGAGTACGAGCACATCAACCTGCAAGAGGGCGTCTACGTCAACTCCGGCGACAACGTCCAAAACGGCGACACCGTCGACTACATCCTCAATCCCGCTCATGCCGGGACGGACTTCGGGTGGTTCACGCTCGAGTTCACGTTCATGAACCACGCGCCGATCAACAAGTACCTGTCGTTCCGCTACGGCGGCGGCGCGGGCATCGGCTTTCTCACCGGCGCGGTCAAGCGCTACGACATCATGTGCGCCCCCGGTGCCACGAACGACAGTCCCTCGCCGCAATGCGTGCCGCAGCAGTTCGGCGGCGGCGGCACGATCTCGCCCGACAAGAGCGGTGAGGTCGAGCCGGCCGCCTACGACTTGCCGTCGGTGTTTCCGGTCGTGAACGCGATCATCGGCCTGCAGATCAAGCCGACCCCGAAGGCCGTCATCAACATCGAAGGCGGTATCCGCACGCTGCCGTTCATCGGCATGTCGGCGGGTTACTTCTTCAACTGAGGCTGGCGCAGCCGGCGCACGTCGCCGATGCGCAGCGTGAGCTTTTCGCCGTCGAAGAACTCGGCGAGCGGGATCGTGAACTTGCGGCTCGCGCCGGTCAGCTCCTTCCACTGCTGGGCGTCGATCGTGCCGTGCGCTTCGAGAAATGCGACGAGCCGCGCGCGCACGTCGTCGACGACGCGGGCGTGCATCGCGAGATCCGGTTTGATCTTCACGGCGAGCTTCGCGGCGATCAGGCGATCGAGCGCGGCGGCGACCTGCGCGCCGGGCAGGCCGACCGCGGCGGGCAATTCCTTCGGCCGCGGCGGCTCGATGCGGGCGGCCTCGAGCTTCGCGAGCACGGTCGTCTCGACGGCGGAGAGCGCGACCCCGCGCACCGGCTGCGCCGCGCGCCGCACGCGATCGGCGGCCGCGACGACGAGTCCGCGCTGCTCGAGCCCGGCGAGGATCGCGTCGTACGCGCGCGCGGGCAGGGCGGCGGCGAGCTGCGTGCGCAGCTCCTCGCGCGGCACACCGTCGGGCGCGGCGAGCGCGCCGGTGATCTGGTGTTCGATCGCCGCGACGATCGCGGCGTGCAGGTAGTGCGAGCCCGTCACGAGTAGCTCGCCGGAGGCCGCGAGCGTCGCGAGCGGATCCGCGAGCGCGGACGCGGGCACGCCGAGCCGGCGCACGAGATCGTCGGTGGTGCGGCCGGCGGCTGCCGCGCCGCGCACGTCGAGCGTGACGCGCTGGTCGAGGCGTGCGGCGGCCATCGCGGCGACCGCCTGCGCGTGCTGCGCGCCCTTGCGCGCCTTCGGGGCGAGCACGCGCACGATGCGGCCGCCGCCGATCGTCGAGCCGGTCTTCGCGCTCGCGACGAAGCCGCGCACGATGAAGCGATCGTCGGGCAGCGCGCCGAGCGGCGTCGTGCGATCGAGCCGTAGCTGAGCGAGCGCGGTCTCGCCCGGCGCGAGCTGGGCGCGGTCGACCAGGGCGAGCGTCGCGGCGACCTGCGCGCTGCCGTGATGGACGAGTACCTTGGACCGCGCCGGCAGTGGCGCCGCCGCGCTGCGCAAGTAACGGAGCTCGACGTCGAGGATGTGCGAGCCGGCGACGCGGCCGGGATGCACGAGCATGTCGCCGCGCGCCAGCTCGTCGACGCCGACGCCGCCGAGGTTGAGCGCGGCGCGATGCCCGGCCTGGGCGCGCTCGACGGCGGTGCCGTGCACCTCGATCCCGCGCACGCGGGCCGCGCGCCCGCTCGGGAGCACGGCGAGCTCGTCGCCGGCCGCGACCTCGCCGCCGAGCACGGTGCCGGTCGCGATCGTGCCGAAGCCTTTGACCGTGAACACGCGATCGATCGGCAGGCGGAACACGCCGGTCGTCGCACGCGGCGGCAGCGCGTCGATCGCGCGCCCGAGCTCCGCGCGCAGCGCGTCGAGCGCATCTCCCGTCTTCGCCGACACCGGCACGATCGGCGCTTCAGCCAGAACCGAGCCGGCGAGCGCCTCGCGCACGTCGTTGGTCACGAGCGCGAGCCATTCGTCGTCGACGAGGTCGCGCTTGGTCAACGCGACGATGCCGCGCCGCACGCCGAGCAGGTCGCAGATGTCGAGGTGCTCGCGCGTCTGCGGCATCACGCCTTCGTCGGCCGCGATCACGAGCACGACGAGATCGAGCCCGGTCGCGCCCGCGACCATCGACTTCACGAACCGCTCGTGGCCGGGCACGTCGACGACCGCGACCAGCCGTTCGCCGAGCTGCAGCTTCGCGAACCCGAGCTCGGTCGTGATGCCGCGCGCCTTCTCGACCGGCAGCCGGTCGGTGTCGATCCCGGTCAGCGCGCGCACGAGCGACGTCTTGCCGTGGTCGATGTGCCCGGCCGTTCCGATGACGATCGGGTGAAGCATCGCTAGGGCAGCTCGCGCAGCTCGCGCTTCAGTACCTTGCCCGTCGGGTTGCGCGGCAGCTCGGCCAGGAACGTGACCTTGCGCGGGCGCTTGTAGTCGGCGAGCTCCTTGCGGCAGTAGTCGATCACGTCGGCCTCGTCGAGCTGCGCGCCGGACCGCACGACCACGAACGCGCGCAGCGACTCGCCCCAATCGGGATCCGGCACGCCGATCACCGCCGCCTCGAGGATCGCGGGATGCGTCTGCAGATGGTCCTCGATCTCGCGCGGATAAATGTTCACACCGCCCGAGATCACCATGTCGTGCTTGCGCGATTCGAGGAAGTAGTAGCCATCGGCATCGACGCGCGCCATGTCGCCGACCGAGTAGAAGCCCTCGCGCTGGGCGTCGTTCGTCGCCTCGTCGTTGCCGTGATAGCCCGACATCAGCGTCGAGTTGCGGACGTACAGCTCGCCGACCTGGCCGCGCGGCACCTCGCGGCCGTCCTCGCCGAGCAAGCGGATGTCGTTGCCGCGCATCGCGCGCCCGATCGTGCCTGCCCGCGCCACGTGATCGCGCGGGCCGGCGAGCGTGACGAGGCCGGTCTCGGTCGCGCCGTAGAAGTTCCACAGCACCGGGCCGAACCGCTCCATGAAGCGGCGCGCGGCATCCGTCGTCAGCGGCGCCGCGGCGCTCATCACCCAGCGCAGCGAGCTCGTGTCGTACTTGGCGAGCGTCTCGGGCGGCAGCGCGCAGATGCGGACGAGCATCGTCGGCACCATCACCGAGCACGTGATGCGCTCGTGCTGGATGATCTCGAGCGCCCTCTCCGGATCCCAGTGGTTCTGCAGCACGCACGTCGCGCCGAGCGACTGCATGATCGCGACGAACGCCGGCGCGGCGCTGTGATAGAGCGGGCACACGACGAGGTGGCGATCGTCGGCGCGCATCCCGCACTGCAGGATCATGTCGGCGACCGACTCGAAGCCGGTCTTGCGCCAGTTGCGCGTCGCGCCCTTCGGTTTCCCCGTCGTGCCGCTCGTGTAGACGATCACGCCGCCGCCGTCGCCGCCGCGCGTGCGAGGCGGCACGTCGGGCGCGGCCGCGGCGAGCGCGCGATCCCATTCTTCGGCGTCGTCGTCGCGCGTGCCGTCGCACACGATCATCGGCGAGGTGTGCGCGATCTGGGCGCGCGCGGCGCGCATCGCGTCGAGGTACGGGCCCGAGACGACCGTCGCTACCGGCTGCGAGTTGCCGAGGATGAACGCGATCTCGCCGGGCTTGAGCCGGTAGCCGATCTGCACCGCGACCGCGCCCATCCGGGCGAGTGCCTGCTGCGCGATCAGGTACTCGCGGCCGTTCGGCAGCATCAGCGCGACGCGCGATCCGCCGTGCACGCCGCGCGCGGCGAGCGCGTTCGCGAGCCGATTGATCGTCGCGTCGAGCTCGCCCCAGGTCATGCGGCGAACGCGGGAACGACCGCTCGAAGCGGTCATTCCCGACATTGTTCCAGCGGCTACGGGCTCTCCGTACTCGACGATCGCTTCCTTGTCGGGATGCGCCGCGGCCTGGAACATCACCGCGAGGTGCGGTCCCGGTTTGGTCTGCCGCGCGCCGCGTACGAACTTCGCGAGCCGCGCCGGCCGCACCGGCGATGCGACCTTGGTCGCCCGGATCACGCTCGCGAAGAACAGCGCGCGATCGATGCGCGCGCGCAGTTTGCCTAGCCGGTTCACCACCGGCGCAGTCTAGTAATTCCGCAACTGCGTCGCCAGGGCGCTGTGCACCTCGTCCGCGTGCGGCTTGTCGGTCGGGTTGCGCTGCACGTAGATGCGCCACGGCCGGACCGCGGCGGGCTCGTCGTGCATGTCCATGTGCACGCGGCCGGCCCAGTAATAGGCCTCGGTCAGCCAGTCGACCTTCGCGCCCTTCTTCTCGTCGGCGAGGCCGAGCACGGTCGCCTTCTCGTAAGCGCGCGCCGCCTGCGGCGGCGCGTTGGTGTCGAAATACAGCCCGCCGAGGATGTCGTAACCCTCGCCGGTGGGCGCCGCGGCCATCGCCTTCTCGAGCCACTGGATCGCGACCTTGGGCTGGCTCAGGTTCTTCGCGTCGAGCCCGAGCTCGTACATCACCTGCGGGTTCGTCGGATCGAGCTTGTTCGCGGCCTGCAGCGGCGCGATCGCCTTGTCCCACGCGCGCTGCGCGACGTAGACGCGGCCCATGCCGGCCTGCGGGTTGAACAGCTTCGGGTCGGCATCGGCCGCGCGCTGGTACGCGCGCACCGCGTAATCGTAATACTTGGTGTCGCCGGTCGCGGCCTCGCTTGCCTCGCCGGCGCGGCCCTGCGCGTCGAGGTACTGCGGATCCGGATCGGCGTCGGTGGCGACTTGCAGCTCGCGGCGCGCCTCGTCGAGCTTGCCCGCCGCGAGCAGGCCTTCGCCCTTCAGATAATGACCGGCGGCGTTGTCGGGCTCGGCCGCGAGGATCGGATCGGCCTGGGTGACGGCTTGATCGATGTGGCCGGTGCGCGCGAGGAACCGCCCGGCGCGCGCGCGAGCCGCGACCGACACGTCCTTCGCCGCGAGCAGCTGCGAGTACGCCTTGGCCGCGTCGTCGGTGCGACCGGCGGCCTCGTACGTGCGCGCCAGCTCGAGCGCGATATCGGCGCGCGTCGGGTCGACCGCGATCGCGGCCTTGAGCTGCTCGAGCGCGTCGTCGCTGCGGCCGAGCTGCGTCAACGCCTTCGCGAGCTCGAGCTTCGCCTCGACATCGTTCGCGTTCATCTCGGTCGCGGCGCGCAGCAGGGCCTCCGCCTTGGCGGCATCACCCGCTTGCAGGTACGCGACGCCCAGCGTGACCGAGAGCTGCTCGTCTTCCTTCGCGCGCGCCTCGGACGCCGCGAGCAGATCCGACGCGCGCTGGCGATACGCCTTGGCCTTCGCGTCGTCCTTGTTGTCGGTCGCTTTCTTCGCGAGCGCGGTGAGCTTCTCGACCGCGGCCATCGTCGGCGCGAGCTCGAGCTCGCCCGCATCCTTGGCGCCTTGCTCGTATGCGTCGACCGCGCCCTCGTCGTCGCCCTGCGCTTCGCGCAGCTTGCCGGTGATCAGCTCGAGTCGGGCATGGAGGAGCGGCGGAAGCGGCGGCGTGCGCGCGCTTAGCTCCTGTACGATCTTCGCCGCGTCGGGCAGCTTGCCGCCCGCGACGTCGAGCAGCGCGAGCGCGAGCTTTACTTCCGGAGCGTCGGGGGCTTCCGCAACGGCCTTGGTGATGAGCTCCTTCGCAGCTTCGACCTTGTGGTCCTGGAGCTCGACACCGGCGAGCCCGAGCAGCGCGTCGACGTCGAGCGGCGTGATCGCGAGCGCCTTGTTGTAGCGATCGCGCGCGACGTCGAGTCGGCCGCCGCGATCCGCGATATCGGCGGCGAGATCCCATGCCTCGACGACCGCGCGAGGATCCGCGGCCGCGATGTCCTTGCGCTGGAAGATCGCGAGCAGATCGCTCTCGCGCTGCGCGGCCTCCGACGGCGGGCGCGCCTGCGCGAGCCCGACCATCGCGCCGATGTGATCATTCTTGATCGCGAGCACCGCGGCGAAATCGGCCTTCGCGCCGGCGATGTCGGCGAGCGCGAGCTTCGTGCGGCCGAGTCCATACGTCGCCGGCAGCTTCACGTTCGGCGTCGCGGCGATCGCCGCTTCGAACGACTTCAGCGCTGCGGCCGGGTCGCCGTTCGCGAGCTGGGCCCAGCCGAGGTAGAGCAGCAGGAAGCCGTCCTTGGGCGCGCGGGCCGACAGCCCTTGCAGCTTCTTGACCGCCTCGCCGGGCTGGTTCGCCGCGACCAGCGCGAGGGCGTTCGCGCGCTCGAGCTCGGGCCCGGTGCGGCTGGCGGCGTTCGCTTTCTCGATCAAGCCCTTGCCGCGCTGGATGTTCACCTGCGCCGCAAAGCCGGTGTCGAGCGCGCCGGCGAGCATCGCTTCGGCGCCGATGCCGAGCGCCGCTGCGTTCTTGTCGTCGTGCTCGAGCGCCGCGTTGGCCTCGTTGGCCGCGTGCTGCCAGTGCTGCGGATCGCCGGCGACCAACGCCGCGCGCGCGGCGGCGACGTGACGCGCGACCTCGGCGGCGGCGGCCACTTGCTTCTGATGGCGCTGGTAGAAGTAGAACCCGCCCGCGCCGACCAGCACGACCGCGAGCAAGCCGGTCAGCACCGCGCGCGACCGTTTGCGCTTGGCGGCGCGGTCCGCCGGATCCGCGACGGCCGCGGCCGGCTTCTTGACCGGCGCCTGCTTCGCGGCGCCCGCGGGGTCGACGGGCTGTTCGCCTTCGAGCTCGAGCTTGAGCTCGCCCCTGCCGGACTTTGCGACCGGCACGGGCGCGAACGCCGCCGCTGCAGCGGCCGGCTTCGCGCCCGGTTTCGGCGCGGCGATCTTGATCCCGGCCTTCGACGGCTCCTGCAGATCGAGCTCGGCGAACTTTCTCGGCGACTGCGGAGCGCTCGGCGCAGGCAAGTCGAGCTCGAACGCCGGACCGCGATCGAGCTCGAGGGGCTTGTCGAGATCTGCCGCCAGCTCGAGCTCGGCCCCGGCGCCGGGTCCGCCGAGCTCGACATCGAGCGAACCGGCCGGGCTGGGCGGCGGCGCCGCCGGCTTGTTGGTCAGCGCGGGCTGCGGGAGATCGTCGAAGAAGCCCTTGGGCGCGGGCAGCTCGGGCGTGGCCGGCTTGTTGGTCAGCGCGGGCTGCGGGAGGTCATCGAAGAAGCCCTTGGGCGCGGGCAGCTCGGGCTTGGCAGCCGGCTGCTGGCGCGCGGGCTGCGGGAGATCATCGAAGAAGCCCTTGGGCGCGGGCAGGTCGATGCCGCCCGGCTTGTTGGTGAGCGCGGGCTGGGGCAGGTCGTCGAAGAAGCCCTTGGGCGCGGGGAGATCGGTGGCGCTGCCCGGTTTCGGCGTCGGAAGATCGACGATGTCACCGACCGGCGCCGGCAGATCGAGGTCGAGGCCGGACGTCTCGGGGACGCCGACCGACGTGCGCGGCGCGGGCAAGTCGGCGAGCCCCGGCGACTTCGGCGCGGGCAGATCGACGATCGCCGGCGGACCCGGTTTGGCGGCCGGCGGCTTCGCGAGCGGCGAGATCGGCCGCGCGGGCGGCTTCGGCTTCGGCGCGGGCAGATCGGTGATCGCGGCGGTCGCCCTGGGCTTCGGCAGATCGACGATGCCGGGCGCCGTCGTCTTGGGTGTCGGCAGGTCGGCGATCGCCGCCGGCGACTTGGGCGCGGGCAGGTCCGCGATCTCGCCGGGCGGTTTCGGCGCCGGCAGGTCGGCATCGCCGGCCGCGAGCCCGGACTTGGGCGCGGGCTTCGTCGGCAAATCGGTCAACGCGAGCGGGCTCGTGCGCTTGGGCGCCGGCAGATCCGCGATGTCCGCGGTCGGCTTGGCCGACGGGAGTTTCGGCGGAACCTTCGGCACCGGCATCGAAGGCGGTCGCGGCGCGGCCGGAATTCCGGCTGGCTTCGCGACGGGCAGCGGCACGCGCGACTTGCAGCTCGAGCAGGTCACGAACTTCGCCCCGGCGGGAACGTCGGCTTCGGCGATGCGGTTGAGCGTTCCGCACGCAGCGCAAGGCGCCTCGATCATCCGCCGGACATCATAGCGTGCCGGCGGCGCGAACCTCAAACTACTCGTCTAGATCGTCGTCGTCATCGTTCGCAGGCGGCGGCGGCCGGCGCGGGCCGGCCTTCTTCGCGCCCTGGATCGCCCGCATCAGCTGGTTCTGGATGCGTCGCTCGATCCCGGGCAGCACGACCAGCAGCTTCGCGGTCTGCGCCGGCGTGAGGATCTTCCGGATCTCGCCGAGCCGTTTGACCTCGAGCTCGCGCAGCGCGTTCTGATTCGCGACCGCATCGTCGATCGCGCGATCGACGTCGCCCTTCGGCATGCGCTCGGCGTTCTTGAGCCGGCCCAAGATCTCGGCGCGGGCGATCAGCTGCTTCTCGATCATGTCGTCGTACTTCGCGTACACGAGCAGCAGCCGGCCCGCGGTCTGCTCGTCGAGTCCGAGCTTGTCGATCAGCGCGGTGTTGCGCACCTGCTGGATGCGCCGCTTCACCCGCTCGCGCCGATCGGCCTGCGCGTTCTGCTGCTGCAGGCCCGGCGGCTGCGCGAACGCGGGGGCCGCGATGGCGAGGGCGAGCACGACGAGCCAGCACGATGCGCGACCGCGACGCATCAGGTCTTCTTGTTCTCGAGCCACGTTTCGGCGCGCTCGAGCGATTTGTCGTCGAGCTGATCGACCCAGTCGAGATCGGTCGTCGGCACGAGGACGAGGGCATCGCTGTCGCCGGTCGCGATCGTTTCGGGAACCTCGATCGAACCCGGATCGATCTGGTCGACATCGATCGCGTCGTCGTCGAGCCACACCAGCGACGGCTCGGCGGCGGCCGGCTCTTGCACCGGCACGGGTGCGACCGCTGCCGCGGGTGCGACCGCTGCCGGACGCGGCGCGATCGCCTGCTCCGGCGCGCCGTGCAACCACAGCAGCGCGGCGGCCGCGGTCGCCGCGAGCGCGCCGATCGGCACGAGCCACTGCCAGCGCTTCCACCACGGCCGCGGCATCGCCGGGCCCACCGCGCAGCGGATCGAACGCTCGAGCTCGGCCCAGTCGGGTTCGTGGCCTTCGCCCGGCAGCGCGCGCAGCTGACCGAGCAGCTCGCGCGTGGCGTCGGCGTCGGCCCGCGTGGCGGCGTCGGCAAGCACCGCTTCGACGCGCTTGCGCTCGTCGGCGGTCAGCTCCGCCACGCCGTCGAGGTACGCGGTGAGCAGCTCGTCAGTCGCGCGTGCCATGGCCTACTCCGAGGATGTCACGCAGGCGTTTGACCGCGTAGTGAAAGTTCACCTTCGCGGTGTTCTCGCTGCAATCGGCGAGCTCGGCGACCTCCTTGAACGGCAGATCGTCGTACACGCGCAGCTCGAGCACGAGCTTCTGCTTCGGCGGCAGCAGCTCGATCGCCCGCCGGAGCCGGACGCCGTCTTCGCCCTCCGCGATGCGCACCGGCGCGCTCGGCGGCTCGATCAACGCATCGTCGTCGATGTCGGCCGGTTGCTCGCGCTTGTGATCGCGCAGCCACGACAGCGACGCGTGGATCGCGATGCGATACATCCAGCTGCGCACGCTCGCCGCACCGCGAAACCCGGCGAGCCCCTTGAACGCGCGCACGAACACCTGCTGCGTGACGTCGGCGGTGTCGGCATCGCTGCGCACGTAGCGCCGCACCAGCCGCCACACGCCCTTCTGATGACGGCGCACCAGCGCGTCGAACGCCTCGCGCTCGCCGCCGAGGAAGCGCGCGACCAGCTCGCGATCCGGATCGGCGCGCTCGCTCACTCGGTGCACGAGCGCCGGGAGGGCGGCGATTGCTTCCACGTTCGGTTCGACCCTCGGCTTGCCAGGATGGTTAACGCCACGGTAGGGTCCGCCGCAAGTTCCGGTAATCCATGCTCGATCCCACTCGAATGGACGACGTCCTTCGCCGCGGAGGTGATGTTGCCACGGCCATCGCCGCGTGGACGAGCCTCGACGAACGTCGGCGCAAGCTGCAAGCCGAGCTCGACACGATGCGCCAGCGCCGCAACGCGGCCAACGAGCGCATGGCCAAGCTCGACAAGAAGTCGCCCGAGTTCGCCGGCGCGCGCGACGAGCTCAAGGCGCTGTCGGGCCAGATCAAGGACGGCGAGGCCGAGCTCGCGGGGCTCGAGGCCGACTGCGAGCGCGACTTGCTCGCGATCCCGAACGCGCCGCACCCGAGCGTGCCGACCGGCGCGAGCGAGGCCGATAACCCGGTCCTGCACGTATGGGGCGACAAGCCGGCGTTCGCGTTTTCGCCCAAGCCGCACTGGGAGCTCGGCGAGGCGCTCGGCATCCTCGACTTCGCCGCCGGCGCGAAGATCGCCGGCGCGCGCTTCACCGTGCTGCGCGGCGCGGCGGCCAAGCTCGAGCGCGGCCTGGTCAGCTTCATGCTCGATCTCCACACCCAGCATGGCTACGAGGAGGTGTGGCCGCCCGCGGTCGTGCGGCGCGCCGCGCTGCGCGGCACCGGCCAGCTGCCCAAGTTCGAGGCCGACTTGTTCCGGCTCGCGATTCCTACCGGGCCCGACCACGTCGCCGACAACGATCTCTTCCTGTCGCCGACCGCCGAGGTCCAGGTCACGAACCTCCACGCCGACGAGATCCTCGACGCGGCGCAGCTGCCGCGCCGCTACACGGCCTACACGCCATGCTTTCGCGCCGAGGCCGGCGCCGGCGGCAAGGACACCCGCGGCCTCATCCGCCAGCATCAGTTCGACAAGGTCGAGCTGGTGAAGATCGTCACGCCGGAGACGAGCGACGCCGAGCTCGAGGCGTTGCGCGGCGACGCCGAGCGCGTGCTGCAGACGCTCGGGCTGCATTACCGCGTCGTCACGCTGTGCACCGCCGACCTCAGCTTCGCGTCGGCGAAGACCTACGATCTCGAAGTCTGGCTGCCCGGCCAGGACGCCTACCGCGAGATCTCGTCGTGCTCGACGTTCGGCGACTTCCAGGCGCGGCGCGCCAAGATCCGCTACCGGCCCGCGCCCGGCGACAAGCCTCGCGCGGCGCACACGCTGAACGGCTCGGGCATCGCGATCGGCCGCACGCTCGTCGCCATCCTCGAGCAGTACCAGCAGGCCGACGGCTCGGTGATCGTACCGCCGGCGTTGCGGCCCTACGTTGGCGGGCTCGACCGGATACGCAAGTAGCCTGCGCGCCGCGCTGTCACAGCGTTGCAACCACGCTCCGCGAGCTTGCGGTGGCCTCGCGTTTGCTCGCGGGCGCGCACATCCATGCGCACGTGCGTTCTCCTGATCGTTCTCGCGGCGGCCTGCGGCGGCCACGCGACCGGTGGTCTCGGTGGCGGTGGCGGTGGCGGCGTCGACGGCGGTCAGCCGCTGCCGTGCGACCAGGCTAACGATACCTGCCCGACCGGCATGTATTGCTTGCCCGACGGCACGTGTGACGGCCTCGGCTGCAAGGACGACACGGACTGCACCGGCGGCCAATCGTGCTGCGATCACGCGTGCGTCGACGAGACCAGCGACCCCGACAACTGCGGCGGCTGCGGCATCGGCTGCGGCTCGGGCGACAGCTGCTGCACGGGCGCGTGCACGATGCTGAATACGCTCACCGACTGCGGCGCGTGCGGCAATGCGTGCGCGGCCGGCGACTTCTGCGACGGCACGCAGTGCAACGCGCCGACCTACCCGAACTTCTGCGCGAACAACCAGGTCTACGTCATCTACGACGACATCTCCGCCGACGACCACGCCGCCGACGTGATGGCCTCGACGATCACCGCGAACTGCCCGCCCACCGTCATGGTGACGACCGCGAGCCAGACCGACGCGGCGCTCGTCGACCAGTCCACGGGCCAGCCGCTCGCCGGCGGCGGCGTCACCTACGTGCTCGGCGGCGGCCCGTTCCCGAGCATGCCGCTGCGCTGGCTCGAGCGCACCGACGAGGTCACGAAGATCTATTTCAGCGCGCCCGACGGCGTGAACTTCGACTGGATGAACCGCACCGGCGACGTCGTCGCGACGATGCCGGGCAGCGGCTGCACCGTGCACGCGGACCAGTTCATCAGCGAGCTCGTGACCGATCCGATGAGCGGTACGCTGTCGCTGATCGGCTACGGCGCGTGCTCGGGAGGCCAGGGCACGCTCGCCGCCGCCTGGTACTACGCGAACGTGATGCTGCCCAACGCCGCCCTGTACCCGGACAGCTGGTACATCGTCGGCTGGGCCGACAGCGACAACGACTCCACCCCGTCGGCCGGCGACACGTACACCATCCTCGCGCACGGCCTGTGATCGGGCTTCGGGCCTCGGCCAGACGCAAAACGATCTCCGTCTGGCCCAAGCCCAAGGCCAGAGGCCCGAAGCCCTTTACAAGGGAACGCAGATCCCTATACTGCGCGCACCTTCGGGGAAGCCCGGAGGAGTGGCCGAGTGGTCGAAGGCAGCGGTCTTGAAAACCGCAGGGGCGCAAGCTTCCGGGGGTTCGAATCCCTCCTCCTCCGCCGGTGTGAAAAACGAATAGTGTCATGCAGATGGTAATTACCGGGCCAGGAGAGATGGCCGAGTGGCTGAAGGCACCGGTTTGCTAAACCGGCGTATGGGGATTTACCTTGTACCGAGGGTTCGAATCCCTCTCTCTCCGCCGCAACAATTGGATCCGTAGCTCAATGGATAGAGCACCGGTCTACGGAACCGGGGGTTAGAGGTTCGACCCCTCTCGGATCCGCGACGAGATGACTGACGAAGCCTGGATGGAGATCGCGCTCGAGGAAGCGCGGGCGGCTGCTGCGGTCGGCGACGTGCCGGTCGGTGCGATCGTCGTGCTCGGCGATGCGATCATCGGCCGCGGGCGCAATCGCCGCGAGCTCGATCGCGATCCAACCGCGCACGCGGAGGTCGTCGCGCTGCGCGCAGCCGCGCACGCGCTCGGCCACTGGCGAGTCGAGGCGACGTTGGTCGTCACCCAAGAGCCGTGCGCGATGTGCGCCGGCGCGATCGTCAACGCGCGCGTCACCCGTCTCGTCTACGGCTGCGCCAACCCCAAAGCGGGTGCGGTCGAGACGCTCTACACGATCGTCTCCGATTCGCGCCTCAACCATCGCGCCGACGTGCGCGGGGGGGTGCGAGCCGACGAATGCGCGGCCGAGCTAACGCGGTTCTTCGCAGAGCTGCGACGCGGGCCGAGCTACGAATGATTCTGGACGGGTGTCCGAGTGGCCTATGGTGTCTGATTCGAAATCAGATGTGCGCAAGCACCGGGGGTTCAAATCCCTCCCCGTCCGCCAGATCGTTGCGGTCGCCTTGGAGGGGTGACCGAGTGGCCGAAGGTGCACGATTGGAAATCGTGTGTACTGAAAGGTACCGAGGGTTCGAATCCCTCTCCCTCCGCCCATCTGCATGACGACTTATGGTCCCGGGTGACGCGACGGCTGTGAACCCCGCCAGGCCCGGAAGGGAGCAACGGTAGCGGACATAGCGGGTGCCTGGGGCCACCTTTTCAAGCGAGCGACGACTCGACGAGTCGTCGCTCGCGGCTTTTTCGGTTATCACCTATAGAGGTGCGTCTCTCGATCCTCGTGCTCGTCGCCGCTTGCTCGAAAGATGTGGGCGGCACCGCCGGAACGGGCAGCGCCACTCCGATGAAGAAGGGCTCGGCCGGCGGCTTCAGCGCCCAGATGGCCTCCGATCTCGGCGTCGCGCCGGCGCAGGCTCCGGCTCCGGCTCCGAGTCCGACTCCGAGTCCGACTCCGACTCCGACTCCGACTCGGAGTCCGAGTCCGACTCCGGCGAGCGGTTCCGCAACTCCCGTTCCCGCTCCCGTTCCCGTCCCCGTTTCTCCTCCTCCCGCTCCCACCTCCAAGCGCGGTCCCTCCGCCGTCCCTCCCGAGCTCGCCGCCATCAAGTTCGATCTCGAGCCCAACTGGGATCGCGACTTCGACGGCCCCGGTACGTTCGGCTTCCAGCTGAAAGTCCCGAAGACCTCCGAGATTCGCGTCTTCTTCTTCCACTACGGCTACGACGATCCGAAGGCGCCCGCCGATCGCGACCAGTATCTGCAGTGGCTCGCGAGCTCGAAGATCATGCGCACGACCCTCAATCGTCAGCGCGGTGCGGCCTGGTACATCGAAGGCGTCGAGCCGTCCAACGCGCCGGTGTTTCGCTACCTCATCAACTACGGCGGCAAGCACCTCATCTGCTACGGCTCGCTCTACAAGGACGCGTCATCGAATCAGCTCGGCAATCTCCGCGACGAGGTGCTGATGCAAGCGAAGAAGATCTGCGAGACCCTGGCGATGTAGCCAGCGCCGCGAAGCGTCGCGCAGATCAGATCGACCGGGTATAGTGCCCGCCGTGTCGTATCTCGTCCTCGCGCGCAAGTACCGGCCGACCAGGTTCTCCGAGGTCGTCGGGCAGGACCACGTCACGCGCACGCTCGGCAACGCGTTCGCGACGGGCCGCGTCCACCACGCGTTTCTGTTCTGCGGCCCGCGCGGCTGCGGCAAGACCACGCTCGCGCGGATCGTCGGCAAGGCGCTCAACTGCAAGGACCTCGCGGAGGGCAGCGCGGAGCCGTGCGGCAAGTGCGACGCGTGCGAATCGATCAGCAACGGCAGCGCGGTCGACTACCAGGAGATGGACGGCGCCTCGAACCGCGGCATCGACGCGATCCGCGAGCTCACCGAGGCGGTGCGCTATCAGCCCGCGGTCCTGAAGAAGAAGGTCTACGTCATCGACGAAGTCCACATGCTCACGACCGAGGCGTTCAACGCGCTGCTCAAGACGCTCGAGGAGCCGCCGCCGCACGTCACGTTCGTGCTCGCCACGACCGAGCCGCACAAGCTGCCCAACACGATCCTGTCGCGCTGCCAGCGCTACGACTTCAAGCTCGTACCGGCGAGCCGGCTCGCGCAGCACCTCGCGTCGATCTTCGAGCGCGAGCAGCTGACGATCGAGGCCGGCGCGATCAGCCTGGTCGTGCGCGAGAGCGGCGGCAGCGTGCGCGACGCGCTTTCGCTATGTGACCAGATCATTTCTTACGTCGGCAACGCCGCGATCACGGAGGCGCAGGTCGCGGAGGTGCTCGGCGTCGCGGATCGCTCGCTGACGCGTACGCTCGTGCGCTCGCTCGCCGGCGGCGATGCCGGGACGGCGCTGGCTGCCGTCGAGTCGGCGATCGAGCGCGGCGTCGACGAGATCCAGCTGGCGCGCGCGGTCGTCCGCTATCTGCGTGACCTCGCGGTGTTGCAGGTCGCGCCGGGCCACGGCGAGCTGATCGACGCCTCTGCCGAGGAACGCGCAGAGCTCGTCGCCGAAGCCGCGGCCGTCGAGCGCTCGCGCGTGCAGCAGATGTTCGACCGCATGCTGCGTTGCTGCGACGAGCTCGGCAAGACGCTGCAACCGCGCCTCGTGATCGATTGCGCGCTGATCGATGTCGCCACGATCGAGCCACTCGTCCCGCTCGGCGATCTGATCGCTCGCCTCGGCGAGCTCGAGCGTGGCGCCTCTCGCGGCGGTGGCGGCGGCACGAAACCCGTTGCGAAACCAGCGCCGGTGAAACCGGTTGCGCTTGCTCCGGTTCAGGCCGAAGTCCGAAGTCCGAAGCCCGAAGTCCCGGTCGCGATCTCTCCGTCCGGGCCCGTGCCGAAGCTCCAGGCCACGCCGGCCGCCGGCAGCGGCCCGCACACGATCCCGACCACGCCCGACGCGATCCTGTGCGAGTGGGAGCACGTGCTCGGCAAGCTCGAAGCGGTGAACGTCACGCTGTCGGGCGCGTTCGAGCCGGCGCGCGTGCAAGCGTGGACGGCGACCACGCTCGACCTCGGCTTTCCCTCGCAGTTCGAGGCGAACAAGGAGATGGCCGAAGGCAAGCTCGATGCGCTGCGCAGCGTGCTGCAGGCCGAGTACGGCATGATGCCGAGGATCACGATCGCGCTCCTCGACGCCGGACAGCCGGCGAGCGCGCAATCCCTGCTCGAAGCGACCCGCGAACGTACGTTCGCGGAGCGCGACAAGCGCGTTGCCGAAGCGCGCGAGCATCCGATCACCAAGCACGTGCTGCAGACGTTCGGCGCGCAGATCAAGGAGATCAAAACCGATGTCTAACGGAAAAATGCCGGACCTCAACGCCCTGATGAAGCAAGCCCAGAAGCTGCAGTCCGACGTCAACAAGGTTCAAGAGGAGCTCGCGAAGCTCGAGTGCGAAGGCGCCGCCGGCGGCGGGCTCGTCACCGCGACGGTGAACGGTCAGTTCGAGGTCTTGCGCGTCAAGATCGACAAGTCGGTCGTCGACCC
The DNA here is from genome assembly GCA_036490935.1 of Kofleriaceae bacterium. Classification (GTDB taxonomy): domain Bacteria; phylum Myxococcota_A; class Polyangia; order Haliangiales; family Haliangiaceae; genus JABFXX01. The sequence continues at coordinate 52,007 of DASXCY010000054.1, forward strand.
CAACGACATCGGCATGCTCGAGGATCTCGTCACCGCGGCGATCAATGCCGCCGCCACCAAGGTGCGCGAGACCAGCAAGGAGCGGATGTCGGCCGTGATGGGCGGAATGGGCGGGATGCCGGGGATGCCGGGGATGTTCTAGCGCGCATGTCCGACCCGATCCGGCGGCTCGTTCAAGAGTTGTCTCGTCTACCGGGCATCGGCGAGAAGACGGCGACCCGGCTCGCGTTCCACCTCGTCCGCGGCAACCGCCAGCAGGTCATCGACCTGGCGCAGGCGCTGGTCGATATCACCGACAAGATTCGCCTTTGCTCGGTCTGCACCAACATGACCGAGCACGATCCGTGCGTGATGTGCAGCGACACGCGTCGCGAGGCCGAGACGATCTGCGTCGTCGCGTCACCATCGGATCTGATCGCCATCGAGCGCGGCGGGCACTTTCGCGGCCGCTATCACGTGCTGCACGGTCTGCTATCGCCGCTCGAGGGGATCGGCCCCGATGATCTGCGCATCGCCGAGCTCGTCCGCCGCGTCACCTCCGACATCCGCGAGGTCATCATCGCGACCAGCCCCAGCGTCGACGGCGAAGCGACCGCGATGTACGTTGCCCGCGTGCTCAAGCCGCTCGGCGTACGGGTTTCGCGCATCGCGACCGGGCTGCCGGTCGGAGGGGAGCTCGAGTACAGCGATCCGGCCACGATCGCGCGTGCCTTGGCGGCTCGCGCGCCACTATAAGTGCGCCACAGAGTTGAACGAAATCCAGGTGGTTGATACCGTGACTCGACGGCGGGGGCACCCCTCAACGAGGGGCGTTACCGACTCGAAGGAACAGGAAGCCGCGGATGATCCAACAGCTCGTCATGTACGAGGAGGAGCTTGCGCAGATCAACAACGTCTGCGAAATCCTTCATCGAGACAGTAACGCCAGGGCGGTGCTCGTCATCGACAAGAACGGTCAGGCGTTCGCGTCGGCGGGCGAGGTCGAACAGCTCGACGTCACCTCGCTGTCGTCGCTGACCGCCGGCAACGTGGCCGCGACCGGCGCGATCGCCAGCCTGCTCTCCGAAAAGGAGTTCGCGGGGCAGTTCCACGAGGGCGAAAAGACCAACGTCCACATCTCGATCATCGGCGCGCGCGTGATCCTCGTCGTGTTGTTCGACGAGCGCAGCTCGCTCGGCCTCGTGCGCTTGCGCGTGCGCAAGGCCACCGGCGAGCTGGTCAACATCCTCGACGTGCTCGCGAAGAAGAGCGCGTCCGGAAGCCAGCCGTCGGTGTTCAGCGAGATCACCGACGACGACATCGACAACCTGTTCAACGACTAGCGCGAGAAGTCCCCATGAGCTTCATCAACTACAGCTCGCGCGAGATCAACTGCAAGATCGTCTACTACGGCCCGGGTTTGTGCGGGAAGACGACGAATCTGCAGTACATCTACAACAAGACCAACCCCGAAGCGAAAGGCAAGATGATCTCGCTCGCGACCGAGACCGAGCGCACCTTGTTCTTCGACTTCCTGCCGCTCTCGCTCGGTGAGATCCGCGGCTTCAAGACGCGGTTCCACCTCTACACGGTGCCCGGTCAGGTGTTCTACGACGCGAGCCGCAAGCTGATCTTGAAGGGCGTCGACGGCGTCGTATACGTCGGCGACTCGCAGATGGAGCGCATGGAAGCGAACATCGAGTCGCTCGAGAATCTGCGGAGCAACCTGCAGGAGCAGGGCTACGAGCTCGACAAGCTTCCCTACGTCGTCCAGTACAACAAGCGTGACCTGCCCAACGCGATGCCGATGACCGAGCTCGAAGAGGCGCTGAACCCGACCAAGGTTCCGGTGTTCGAAGCGGTCGCGCCGAAGGGCGTCGGCGTGTTCGACACGCTGAAGGCGGTCGCGAAGCTGGTGCTGACCGAGCTGCGAAAAGGCGGATGATGCAGCCACGCTTTCGCCAGGACCTCGTCGCCGAGCCCATCGAGGACGGCGGCACGCGCTTCATCGACGTCGCCGATCCCGACAGCGGCCACGTGTTCCGGTTCTTCGAGGTCGAGTACTCGCTCGCTTGCGCGATGGACGGCGAGCGCGACGTCGGCGGGATCGTGCGCTGGGCCCACGAAGAGCTCGGGCTCGCGACGAATTCGAAGGAAGTCACCACCGTCATCGCGACGCTCGGCGACCTCGGGTACCTCGAGAACGGCGCGGCGAAGCCGACCGCGATCCCGTCGCCGGTCGTGGCCGCCAAGGCGGCGCCGATCTCGGCGGCGACCAGGGCCGCGCCAGAACCGGGCCTCGGCGCCGGTGTGGTCGTGCCGCGGACGCACACGCCGTCGCAGCCTGCCCCCGATCTCGAGCTCGGCTCGGCCGGCTCGGCCGGCTCGGCCGGGCCGGCAGCGCGAGAAGACCTCCCGAAGTCGGCCGACCTCGAGCTCGGGCTACCGGGCGGCGCGGCCGCGCCGGTACGCGAGCAAACTGCCGTCGACGACATCCCGCTGGGCATGGCAGGCCGCACGAGCGAGCCCGTGATCGAGCGCCATACCGAGTCCGACGTCGACGATGTCTCGCTCGACCTCGCCGATCACCTCGCCGTCAAGCCAGCCGACGTCCAGGAAGCGGTGCGGGCCTCGCAGGTCATGCGCGCGGTCGATGTGCCGCCCGATCTGCTCGCCGAGATGGAGGCCAAGCCCGAGCGCAAGCCGGAACGCGAGGCGCGCAAGCTCGAGCCCGCCCCGGCGACCACACCTCCGGCTCGCAAGGTCGAGCCCGCGCCCGAGCCCGTGCGCGCGAAGCCGGAGCCGGTGCGGCCGATGCCGCAGCCGGTTGCCGCGGATCGCAGCGAGCCGAAGCGGCCGGTCGCGCCGCCGGCGCAGCGCAAGGTCAGCCCGGCGCTCGTGTTTGTGCTCGTCGTGGTCGTGCTCGGCGCGGCCGCGTTCGTCACGTACAAGTACGTGCTGCAGAAGTCGGATCGCACCGAGCAGACGAGCGCCGCGCCGGTCGCACCGCCGGTCGCGCCCAGGCCGCCGCCGCCGCCCGCGCTGGAGACCCAAAAGCTCGTCACCGAGCAGCCGCCGGCGGACGAGATCAAGGCGCAGATGGCGGGAGCGATCGAGGTCCTTCCGGCCGACGGCGTGCAGGTCAAGCAGGGCGAGCCGGTCGTCAAGATGGCCGGCTACAAGCCGATCGAGACCGAGGCGGTCGCGATCGCGAAGGACATCGACAACCGGGTCGCGGTCGAGCTCGCGAACGCCGAGAAGGAGCGCGATGCGGCGCAGGCTGCCGGCAACAAGGCGGGCGTGACGGCCGCCGAGGCCAAGATCGCCGATCGCAACGCGAGCATCGCCGACAAGCGCGGCAAGCTCGCCGCGAAGAAGGCCGAGCTCGACAAGTACGTCGTGGCCGCGCCCGACGACGGCGCGGTGACGCTCGTCGCGAAGCCGGGCGCACGCGTCGGAGTTGGCGATGTCGTCGCGAAGGTGGTGCGGCCTCCCGTGCTCGTCGCGACGTTCACCAAGGCGAAGGTCGGCGAGCGCACCGGGATCATCGGCCGCCACGCGTGGGTCGTCGTGAAGAGCAGCGGCGCGAAGGTGTCGTGCAAGATCGTGTCGGACGCGATCGAGGTCGCGTGCCCGAAGGACACCGCGAGCGATGGCGCGGAGGCCGTGTTCGCCGGCATCGACACCACGATGCCGGCGCCGCCTGCCGAGGCGCCCGAGATCGAGATGGGCGAGCCTGCGGGCTCGGCGGCGCCAGCCGGCTCGGCCGGACACTCCGGCTCGGCTGGCTCGGCCGCGAAGTAGTCAGCTCGCGAGCGAGACGAGCGCGACCTCGAGCCGCGAGATCATCCCGGCGATGCTCGCGGTCGCGCACACGTCGAACAGCGCCGCGTCCGAGAACCCGGTTTCGCGCAGCGCGGCGAAGCATTGCGGGCCGAGCTGCCACGGTGCGAGCGTGACCGTCCGGGCCAGCTCGCGAACCGCGCCGTCGAGCGGATTGCCGGTCATGTCATCGGGCGGCGAGATGCTGCCGTCTCCGAGCCAGCTCGCCACGCAGCGCGCGATGAACGTGCGCTGCCGGCGGGTGAGCGGCTCGTCGCGCTTGAACGCGTAGTCGCGCCATTCGGCGATGGCGCGCTGCGTGTCGGGCCGCAGCCCGAGCTCGAGCGCTGGACGGCCGACGCGCGTGGCCGGCGCCGGCGGCAGCGCCGGCACCGTCGGCTCGGTCGCCGGCGGCGCGAGATGGACGTCGTAGTCGAGCGGCACGCCGACCGCATCGGCGATGCGGTTCAAGTGGCCGAAGTACGCCGACAGCGCGATCGCGTGCAGCACGTCCTCGTCGGACAGGCCGGCGGTGTGCGCGCGCGACAGATTCGTGCGCGAGAACGCCCACGGCGCGGTCGTCGTGATCGTCGCGAGCTCGGCGAGCAGCTGCAGGCGCGGCGTCGCGGCCGTCACGGCGCGCGGTGCTTCGAGGATCGCGCGCGACAGCTTCTCGTCACCGCCGGACGCCACACGCAGAAACTCTGCGTGACAGGCCGTTCAATACAAACACTGGTTCAAGCGCGACGTCAGCGCGTTCACCAGCTCGCGCTCGGGCCACGACAGCGGCCCGGCTCCGTTGAGCGTGGTCGAGCAGCCGAAGACCCGCGGGATGAGCTGCGGATCGAGGCTGTGCGCCGTGATGATGCCGGGCACGCCGCCGTGGCTCGGCCGGTACGCCGGTGGCAGCGGCCGCTCGCGCATGCGGTCGTAGACCGCGCGCAGCTCGCCGGTCGCGGCGTCGTACGTCGTGATCTCGAGGTGACCGACGGTCACAGCGCCTTGAGCTTGGACACCGTGAAATGAGGGCCGACCATGCCGAAGCCCATCGCCTCACGATCGACGCTGCCCTCGACCTCGGCCGTCATGCCGTCCTTCACGCCGTCGAGCGCGCCGACGAGCTGGTACTGCTGGCCGCCCTCGGCATGCAGCACCCAATGGCCGCCCTCGAGCTCGGTGTGGCGGATCGTGCCCTTGAGCTTCATGAGGAAATTTTAGCACGCGATCAATAGATGAGCTGATCGACGATGTAACGCCGGTCGACGTGGAGCGGCTGGGCGTAGACCTCGTGTGCGTAGAGGTAGCGGTAGCGCGCGAAGTTCTCGGTCACCTTCTTCATGTACTCGCGGGTCTGCGTATACGGCACGAGCTCGACCAGCTCGTCGATGTCGCGCCCGCCGTTTTGATCGAGCCACTTCATCACGGGTCTGGGGCCGCTGTTGAACGAGCCGGCGCCGATCGGGATCTGCGACTTGAACTTCGCGAGCAAGTGCCCGATGTACCAGCTCCCGACGTGCACGTTGTATTCGGGCTCGTACAGATTTCCTGGGTCGTACGGGATCGCGAGCGCGCGCGCGACGCGCTCGGTGGTCGGCGGGATCATCTGCAGCAGGCCCTGCGCGTCGGCGTACGACAGATCGTGCGGATCGAAGCCGCTCTCCTTGCGCATGATCGAATACAGATAGTCCTCGGGGTTATCGCCGAGCGCCTGGTACTTCTCGACGAGCGGGCGATACGCGCGCGGGTAGGCCTGCTCCCACCAGCGGCGCGCGTCGCCTTCGGGTGGACCGTCGAGCGCGGCGCCCGAATAGCTGACGGCGAGCATCCACGGCCGGTTGAAGTTGCCGGCCTTGACGTAGCGCTCGATCAGCAGCGCGAACGCCTTGGCCTTGTCGTGGCGATGCAGGAACGGCTGCTCGCCGCGTGCGAGCTCGAGGCCGGCGTCGACACCCAGGCCGGCGGCGATCAGCTCGTCGGCGCGGCGGATCAGGTCATCGGCCGCGAGCGCTTCGTCGACGTCGGCCGCGAGCTTGGGCCCGCGCGGGGCACTGGCATCGCCGTCGCCGAACGGCCCGACGGTCACGCCGAGCTCGGCGAGCCGGCCGCGCGCGAGCAGCGCGTACCACGAGAACGGATACTTCGTGATGGTCTCGCGAAAGCGCGCGATCGAGGCCGCGTTGTCACCCTGCTTTTGGGTCACGCGGCCGAGCCAGTAGCTGCCCTTGCCGCCTTCGAGTGCGCCGTGGCGTTTCGCGAGCGCCTCGAGCTTGTCGCGCGCCGCCGGCAGCTCGCCGAGGAAGTAGTGCGCCATGCCGAGGAACCACAGCGAATCGTCGGACCACTTGCCGCCCGGATAGCGCGCGAGCGAGTCCTCGAGCGGCGCGATCGCCTCGCGATAGTGCGCGCGGTTGAACTCGAGCCAGCCGGAGAGGAACTGCGCCTCTTGCGCCCACGCGGTGTGCGGGTACGCGGCGACGACCTTGTGGTACCAGGCGATCGCGTCGTCGTCCTTGTCGGCACGGGACAGCGCGCGCGCGCCGTGGAACATCGCCTCGGGCGCGCGATCTCCGAGGTCCTTGTACACACCGAGCAGCAGCTGCGCGGCATCGCCGTAACGGCGGCGCATGTCGAACAAGGTCGTGCCGAGCCAGTAGTCGCGCTCGTGCGCGAGCTCGGCGGGCACGTCCGCGGGAACCAGCGCGAGCTCGGCGACCGCGTCGTCCCACAGGTGCTGCGCGGTCAGCGTCTTCGCGCGCTCGATGCGATCGGCGGGCGCGAGCGGCGGACCTCCCAGCGCGAGCATGCGGGTCTCGGCCTCGGCGGCGAGCGGATGCGCGGGGTGCGCGATCAGCATCGCGCGATACGCCGCGGCGCTCGGCCTGGCCTCTGCGATGCGAAACATCGCGGTGCCGACGTCGCCGATCTCGTCGGCATTCGCCACCTCGATCAGCTTGCCGTACGCCTTCGCGGCCGCGTCGCGAGTGCCGCGCGCCCACGCGACGTCGGCGAGCCGCCACGCCGCGACCGGCTGCAGCCGCGAGCCCTTCAGCTTGTCGAGCTCGCGAAACTGCTTGTCGGCCAGCGTGTAATCGCCCGCACGCAGCGCGCGCATGCCGCGGATCCACGCCACGTAATCGCGATTCACCAGCGCCGGCAACGGCCCCGGATCCGCAGGCAGCTCGCCGCGATCGTACGCCGCATAGGCCTCGCCGAGCTGCTTGGCTTCGTCGGCGTGCGCGACGCCGGCGAGGATGCACAGAACGACGACGATCCGCACCGGTGGAGTATGAAGTATAAGAACCGCCGATGCCCTACGCCGCGCTCGACTACTACGCGACCGACGAGCTGTACACGCACGAGGAGCGGATGGTGCGCGACACGGTGCGCGAGCTGGTCGAGACCCGCGTCATGCCGGGGATCGGCAAGCACTGGTCGGCCGGCACGTTCCCGCACGAGCTCGTGCCGGTGTTCGGCGAGATGGGGCTGCTCGGACCGTCGCTGACCGGCTATGGCTGCGCCGGCATCACGCCGAGCGCGTATGGCCTGATCTGCCAGGAGCTCGAGCGCGGCGACTCGGGAATTCGCTCGTTCTGCTCGGTGCAGAGCTCGCTCGTCATGTATCCGATCTGGGCGTTCGGCTCCGAGGCCCAGAAGCAGAGCTATCTGCCCGAGATGGCCGCGGGCCGCGTCATCGGCTGCTTCGGCTTGACCGAGCCCGATTTCGGATCGAACCCGAGCGGCATGCTCACGACCGCGACGCGCTCGCACGGCGGCTATCGCCTGCGCGGCACGAAGCGCTGGATCACGAACGGCTCGGTCGCCCAGGTCGCGCTCGTATGGGCCAAGCTCGACGGCGTCGTGCGCGGCTTCCTCGTGCCGACCAACTCGCCGGGATTTTCCGCGCGCGACATCCACGGCAAGTGGTCGCTGCGCGCGAGCGTGACGAGCGAGCTCGTGCTCGAGGACGTCGACGTGCCCGAGGAAGCGCTGCTGCCGGGCGTGACCGGCTTGAAGGGCCCGCTGGCGTGCCTGTCGCAGGCGCGGTTCGGCATCTGCTACGGCGCGGTCGGCGCGGCGATGGCGTGCTTCGACGAGGCGCTCGGCTACGCGAAGGACCGCGTCCAGTTCAGCCGGCCGATCGCGGGATATCAGCTCGTTCAGCGCAAGCTCGTCGACATGGCCGCCGAGATCACGAAGGCACAGCTGCTGTGCTGGCGGCTCGGCCGGCTGAAAGAAGCCGGCAAGCTCGACCCGTCGCAGATCTCGCTCGCGAAGCGAAACAACGTCTCCATCGCGCGCGACATCGCCCGCGACGCGCGCGACATCCTCGGCGCGAACGGCGTCACCGACGAGTACCAGTGCGGCCGCCACATGCTGAACCTCGAGAGCGTGTTCACGTACGAAGGCACGCACGACATCCACACGCTCGCGGTCGGCAAGGACCTCACCGGCCTGTCGGCGTTCGAATAAAGATGCCGCCGTATCGCGACGAAGCCACGCTGCGTCCCGACGTGCTCGCGTGCGCGGGGCTCGATCCGTCGGGCGGCGCCGGGCTCATCGCCGACGTGCGCGTGCTCGCCGAGCTCGGGTGCCGGCCGGTCGGCGTGGTCACGACGTCGACGATCCAGAACACGACGGGCGTGGTCGGCGACCACCTCGTCGATGCCGAGATGATCAACCACCAGCTCGCGTTCTTGCTCACCGACGTCGAGGTCGCGGCGGTCAAGCTCGGCATGATCGGCTCGGCCGAGCTCGCGCGCGCGCTCGGCAGCACGCTACAGCTGACGAACGCGCCGCTCGTGTGGGATCCGGTGCTGAAACCGTCGCGCGGCGAGCTGCCGCGCGCGGATGCGTGGATCGAGGACGCGCTCGTCGCGCTGCGCCCGCACGTCACCCTCGTCACGCCGAACGCATTCGAGCTCGCCTCGCTCACCGGCTTGCCCGCGGGCGATCTCGACGAAGCCGAGGCCGCCGCGCGCCACCTCGCCCGCCAGCTCGATGCCGCGGTGCTCGCGAAGGGCGGCCACCTCGGCGGGCCCGAGGCGATCGACATCCTGATCTATCCCGGCGGGCGCGAGGAGTTGCGCGGGCCGCGCATCGCGAACGGCGAGCACGTGCACGGTACCGGCTGCGCGCTGTCGTCGGCGATCGCCGCACACCTCGCGCACGGCCGAGATCTCGTCGAGGCGTGCCGGCTCGCCAAGGCCTACGTCGCGGCGCGGATCGCCGATCCCGCGCGGCCCGGGCGCGGCGCGCCGGCCGTGCTATGAAAATCGCGATCACCGGCGCGACCGGCTTCATCGGCCGCGCGCTGGTCGCCGAGCTGCGTGGCCACGAGCTGCTCGCGCTCACACGAGACCCGGCGCGCGCTCCGGCCGGCACGACCGCGGTGCGCGCCGACCTCGAGACGCCGGGCCCGTGGCAGGACACGCTCGACGGCGTCGACGCGATCGTCCACCTCGCGGGCGAGCCGATCGCCGGTGCCCGCTGGGATGCGCGTCGCAAGCAGCAGCTGCGCGACAGCCGCATCGAGACCGCGCGCACGATCGTCGAGGCGATCGCGCGCGCGTCGCACAAGCCGAGCGTGCTGGTCAGCGCGTCGGGCGTCGACTACTACCCGTACGCGTCGGGCCCTTACGACGATGACGACGTCACCGAGCGCGATCCGCCGGGCGAGTCGTTCCTCGCGCGGCTGTGTCGCGACTGGGAAGCCGAGGCGCGCGCGGCCGAGGCGCACGGTTTGCGCGTCATCTGCATGCGGACCGGCATCGTGCTCGGCGCGGGCGGCGGCGCGCTCGCGGCGATGCGCGGCCCGATCGCGCGGCTCGGCAGCGGCCAGCAGTGGATGTCGTGGATCTCGCTCGCCGACACCGCGCGCGCGTACGCCGCCTCGCTCGCCGACGCGCGCTACACCGGTCCGATCAACCTGGTCGCCGGCTCGGTCCGCAACGCCGACTTCGCGGTCGCGCTCGGCAAGCCGCGCTGGCTCGGCGTGCCGGGATTCGCGCTTCGGCTCGCGGTCGGCGAGCTCGCCGAACCGCTCCTGAACGGGCGCCGGGTCACTCCGGCGCGCTTGCTCGACCTCGGCTTCGACTGGCGCGACCGCACGCTCGCCGCCGCGTTATCCTCGGCACGATGAGAGCGGTGGTGATCGCGGTCGCGGTCGTGCTGTGCCTCGGTGGCGCGGTGTTCGGGATCGCGATGGCGCTGCGAGCCTCGACCTCGCACGTCACCGGCACGATCACCGGCACGGGCGGCGACCTCGGCACGTGGACGATGCAAGTCGATCGCTGTCAGTCCGGCCAGCGCAACGAGTTTCGCGGCGTGCAGCTCTACGGCGGCGACAGCGACGCGCACGGCACCGCGTTTGTCGATCCGATCGGCAGTGAACCGATCATCACGATCGCCCGCGAACACGGCGGCGACGCCCGCCAGTTCACGAAGGCCGAGTGCCGCGTGCTCGAAGGCAAGATCGAGAACCAGAAGAGCACGATCAACCGGATCACCAACATCAAGGGCTACGTGCGCTTCGATTGCACGTGGCAAGCCGAGCACGCGACCGGCGACGTCACCTTCGACAACTGTCACTAGTCCACTTGGCCTGGCGCGCGATTCAGCCGAACATGTACTTCGTGCGTCGTGGTGCGGTGGAAACGGCTCCTGCGGGCCAGGAGGAGCGCCTCCGGTTTTTCGAGAGCCTCGATCGCATCGACGGCGCGCTGCGCGGACGCGAAGCTCTCGACGATGCGCTGAGCGATGCCCTGGACGAGATCCTCGACGTGCTCGCGTGTGATCGCGTCTGGCTGTCCTATCCGTGTGACCTCGAGGCCCCGGGTTACCGCGTGATCATGGAGCGGACTCGACCGGCGTGGCCGGGCGCGCTCGCGGCCGGCGTCGAGCTAGCGGCGACGCCTCCGATGCGCGAGCTGCATCGCGTGCTGCTCTCGCACCCCGGGCCGCACGCGTTCGGAGCCGGCGCGCCGCGGCCGCTCCCCGATGAAGCGAGGCAGTTCGGCGTGCGCGTCGCGCTCATGATGGTGATCGATCCGCGCGTCGACAAGCCCTACGTCCTGGGCCTGCATCGCTGCGAGAACGATCGCCCGTGCTCGGAAGACGAGCTGCGCCTGTTCCAGGAGATCGGGCGCCGGCTCGGCGATACGCTCGCGACCACGCTCGTCGTGCGAAGTCTGCGCGACCGCGAACAGCAGCTCGAACGCGCCGGGCGCATCGCGCACGTCGGGTACTGGGAGCGCGACGAGCGGAACGGGCGGGTGACGGTGTCGGCCGAGACCTGCCGCATCTTCGGCATTGCCGCCACCGAACGCGAGCACGGGCTCGCGCACTGGAGCGAGCGCGTGTTGCAGCTCATCCATCCCGGCGACCGCGCGCGCGTCGAGACCGCGCTCGCCGCGGCGCTGGCGGATGGAGCGGCCTACGACATCGAATATCGGATCGCGCGCTCCGACGGGAGCCTGCGCATCGTGCACAGCCGCGCCGAGATCGTGAGAAGCGAGGATGGCCGGCCCGCGCTCGTGTTCGGCACGATTCAGGACGTGACCGCGCGGCGCCATGTCGAGGAGCGGCTCGTCGCGAGCGAGGGCTTGTTCCGGGCGGTCGTCGATCACGCAACCGATGCCATGTTCCTGCACGACCACGGCGGCCGCGTGCTCGACGTGAATCGCCAGGCCTGCGAGTCGCTCGGTTACACGCGTGACGAGCTGCTCGGGATGTCGCCGGCCGACTTCGATCCCGACGCGACACCCGAGTTGATGGCCCGCCTCGGCCCGCGCATGCGATCGGGCGAGGTGGTCGCATTCGACACGCGCCACCGGCGCAAGGACGGCTCGAGCTTTCCCGTCGAGATTCGCGTGCGCCATTTCCCGCTCGGCGAGCGCGAGCTCGGGGTGGCCCTGGTTCGCGACATCAGCGAGCGCAAGCGCGTCGAACAGGAGCTGCGGGCGAGCGAAGAGCGGTTCCGCGAGCTCGCCGAAACGATCGCCGAGGTGTTCTGGGTGATCGATGCCGACAAGCAGCGGATGCTCTACATCAGCCCTGGATACGAACGGACGTGGGGCCGGTCGTGCCAGAGCCTCTACGACTCGCCGCGCTCGTGGCTCGACGCGATCCACCCCGACGACCGTGCGCGCGTGCTCGACGCTGCGACCCAGAAACAAACGCTCGGCACGTACAACGAAGAATACCGGATCGTTCGTCCCGACGGCGAGGTGCGCTGGGTTCGCGACGTCGCATTTCCAGTGCGCGATGCGGCGGGCATCGTGCAGCGCATGGTCGGGGTCGCGCGCGACGTCACGGATCTGCGCAGCCTCCAGGACCAGCTGCTGCAGTCGCAGAAGATGGACGCGATCGGCCAGCTCGCCGGCGGGATCGCGCACGACTTCAATAACCTGCTCGGTGCGATCCTGCTCGAGACCGAGCACGCCGAGCAGCTCGCCGCGCTACCCGACGAGGCTCGCAAGGTGATCGCCGAGGTCCGGGCGGCCGCGCAGCGCGGTGCGGCGCTCACCCGCCAGCTGCTCCTGTTCGGCCGGCGCGAGGTCATGCGCCCTCGCGCGCTCGACGTCAACACCGTCGTCGCCGATCTCGTGAAGATGTTGCAGCGGATCATCGGCGAGGATATCCGGCTCGAGGTCCGGCTCGCGGAGTCGCCGCTGTTGGTGCTCGCCGACGGCGGCATGCTCGAGCAGGTGCTCGTGAACTTTGCGGTCAACGCGCGCGACGCGATGCCCGCCGGCGGCACGCTCGCGATCGTCGCCGACGAACACCAGATCGACGAGCACGCCGCGGCCCGCGTGGCCGACGCGCGTCCCGGCCGGTACGCGCGCTTGCGCGTCTCCGACACCGGACCCGGCATCTCGCCCGAGATCCTGCCGCGCATCTTCGAGCCGTTCTTCACGACGAAGCAACCAGGACGAGGGACCGGGCTCGGCCTCGCGACCGCGTTCGGGATCGCGAAGCAACACCAGGGCTGGATCGCCGTCGAAAGCGCGCCCGGCCACGGGGCCGCGTTCCACGTGTTCCTGCCGCTGCACGACGACGTCCGCGTCGCACCCGCGTCGGGCGCCGGCGTCCCGCTCGGTGGCACCGAAACGATCTTGCTCGTCGAAGACGAGGATCAGATGCGCCGCGGCGTACGGCGGCTGCTCGAGCGCCACGGCTATCGCGTGGTCGAGGCCGAGAGCGGGGTGGCGGCGCTGGCGGCGTGGTCGAGCGTCCGCGCGTCGGTCTCGGTCGTCGTCACCGACGTCGTGATGCCGGGCGGCGTCGACGGCTACGAGCTCGCATCGCAGCTGTGCGCGGACAAGCCGGAGCTCGTCGTGATCTTCGCGAGCGGCTACAGCACCGAGGCCCTGTCGCGACGCGCGCGCACGCTGCCGCACGAGCAGTTCCTGCAGAAGCCGTTCGCGAGCCGCCAGCTGCTCGACGCGATCAGCAGCGTGCTCGCACGCCGCCGCGGCTAATCGAGCCCGTACTTCTGCACGAGCCGGATCAGGTTCCGCCGCGACACCTTGAGCTCTTCGGCCGCGCGCGTCTTGTTCCCGGCGTGACGGCGCATCGCGGCGCCGATCATGCGGCGTTCGAGCGCCTCGACCGCCGCGGGCAGCGAGTCGGGTAGCACGGCCGATTCGACGGCCTCGGCGGGCGCGAACTTGCGGATGCGCGGCGACAGCAGCTCGGCCTCGATGGTCTGGGCGTCGGCCGCGAGCACGACGAGCCGCTCGATCTCGTTCTCGAGCTCGCGCACGTTGCCGGGCCACGCGTACGCGAGCAGGCGCTGCATGCACTCGGGCGCCAACCGCTTCTGTCGGCCGATGCGGCGGTGGCGCGCGAGAAACGCGTCGACGAGCAGCGGGATGTCGTCGCGGCGGTCGCGCAGCGACGGGAGCTGCACGGTGATGACGTGAATCCGGTAGTACAGGTCCTGGCGGAACTGGCCGGCCTCGACCATCGCGCGCAGATCGCGATTCGTCGCCGCGATGATGCGGACGTCGACCTTGCGCATGTCGACGTCGCCGACACGGTTGAACGTGCCCTCTTGCAGCACGCGCAGCACCTTGACCTGAAGCATCGGCGACATGTCGCCGATCTCGTCGAGGAAGAACGTGCCGAGGTCCGCGGTCTCGAACAGGCCGGGCTTGTCGGCGACTGCGCCGGTGAAGGCGCCGCGCTTGTGCCCGAACAGCTCCGAGTCGAGCAGGTTGTCGTTGAACGCCGAGCAGTTCGTGACGACGAACGTGTGATCGCGGCGCTCGCTGCGCTGGTGGATCGCGCGCGCGACCAGCTCCTTGCCCGTACCGTTCTCGCCCTGCACGAGCACGGTCGAGTCGCTCGGCGCGACGCGCTCGATCAAGCCGTACAGCTCCTGCATCGAGGGCGCGCCACCGATGATGCCGGCGTAGCTCGTACGCGGACCGTCCTCGGTGGGCGTCACGTCTCGCTCGCGCAGCGCCACGGCGACGTCGAGCGCGGCCTCGCCCAGCATGCTCTCGATCAGCGACAGCTCCGGCGCCGACAGCTCGGGCGCGATCACCGCGAGCCCCGCGCCGTTCGCGTGATCGAGCGCGAGCGCGGCGAACGCGGCGGGCTCGGTCGGCTTGTGCTCGACCAGCGTCAGCTCGAGCCCGCGCCGGCGCAGCACGCCACGCACGTGGCGCAGCACGCGCAGGTCGAGGCCCTGCCACCACGGGGCGCGCATCGCGGCCGTAGTGTGACAACTCGTCACAATGCGGTCAATCGGGCAGATCCACACACCAGCGCAGCGCGGTCCGGCACTCGGTCCAGCCGCGCTCGTCGGGGAGCAGGTACGGCGACTCGAGCGTCACCACCTCGAGCCCGCGCTCGTGCCCGTACTTCGCGCCAAACGAGCCCGGCGTCGGATAGCCCATGTCGGGCTCCGGTGGGTAGCCGCAGCGGTCCGCCATCTCGCGCGCGAGCTGCTCGCCGCGGCCGTCCCAGTTGACCATGCGATAGCCCGCGTGCAGCGCGACCAGCCGCTCCGCGCCGACGCGATCGATCAGCTCCGCCAGCGCCTGCGACTCGGGTTGATCCTCGGCCGCGCCGCCGGGCGGATACCCGGGGCGCCGGTTCTGGCCCCAGCTCGCGCACGCGAAGTTGCGGTTCAGATCGACGTCGTTCGCGTTGTTGCGCGTCCCGGCGAGCAGGCCGTCGACGTTGAGCACCGGGATGATCCACGTGTCGCGTCCGGGCGGCCGGTCGACGAGCTCGTCGGCGAGGCGCTCGGCCATGAGCTGGCTCACCGGCTCGTCACCGTGGATCGCGGCGAACACGATCGCGGCGGGCCGCGGCTTGGCGTATTCCGGCGGCGTGAAGTGCACGGCTTCGATGTGACGGCCGAGCACGGTCGTTCCGATCACCAGCTCGCGTCGAAGGCTCACTCCAGCTGCTTCCCGATCACGGTCGCTCCGCCATAGCCGACGAACACCGCAAACGCCGCAGCAGGCGCCCACGCCATCAGCGACTCGTACGGCTCCTTCTCGATGTGCTTGCCGATATTGCCTGCGATGACGAGCCCGACGAGCACGATGGCTACCGGCCACAGGATGATGAGCCACGCGAAGACCTTCGCGGCGCCGGTCGCAGGTCCCGGCATCCACGCGAGCAGCGACATCACGACGACGACGATCAGCCCGAGCTCGAGGATCGCGAACACCTTCAGCTTGCCGGGCGCATCGATCAGGCCCTTGAACAGCT
This sequence comes from Kofleriaceae bacterium, assembly GCA_036490935.1. Taxonomy (GTDB): domain Bacteria; phylum Myxococcota_A; class Polyangia; order Haliangiales; family Haliangiaceae; genus JABFXX01. The sequence continues at coordinate 67,538 of DASXCY010000054.1, forward strand.
GGACGAGCTGGATCTCGCCGCCCGATGGAACGAGCAGCGGCGCGATGAAACACAGGACGCCGATCGTGACGAGGATGCGCGCGAGCATCGACTCGGTGTACTCGTTGCGCACGAGCAGGCCGGGCACGAGCGTCAACATCGCGGCGAGCTCGAGCAGCCCGCGCCACCCGGGGAAGTCGGTGAGCACGAGCGGCACGAAGATGCCGGCGAGGCCGAGCACCAGTGCCATGATCCCGCGCGGCATCGGCACCATCGGGATCGCGGCGAGCACGAGGCCGAGCAGCCCGATGCCCGCGACGAGCAGCGTGCCGATCAACAGCTTCGCCGGCATGTCGCCGATGCCGGTCCAGTGAAACGCGACCGGATCGGTTCCGATCGGCGTCGCGAAGGCGGCGAGCAGCACCGCGCCCCAGATGAACATCATCAGGCGCAGGCTGTCCTTCCACGGCTCGATCGGCACACCGGCGCGCGCGGCGCGAGCGCCGAGATACGGCGAATTCTGCACCGGCGGCAGCGGCTGCGGCGTGTGCTGGTTCGGCGAGTGGATGCCCATCCCGCCGCTCATCGGCGCGGCGCCGCTCTGCGCCTGCTGATACGCGGGCGGCTGCTGATATGCCTGCTGCTGCGGCGGCGGCCCGCCGGGACCCGGCGCGAACATCGTCGCTGCCTGCGCAGGCGCCGCGGGCGCGAGGCCGCCGAACTGTGGCTGCTGCGGTTGCGCCTGCTGCGGCGGCGGCTGATACGCGGGCGCGGGCTGCTGCGGCGGCGGTTGATACGCGGGCGCGGCCGGCTGGGCCCCAGGACGCCCGAGCTGAGCCATCACTTCGTTCGCCGAATATCCGAACGCGGTCTTCGCCGTCCCCGGTTGAACCGCGGGCGCCGGAGGCTGCTTCGCACCGCAGAACACGCAGTGCAACGCCGCCTCGGGCAGATCCTTCGAGCAGCTAGCGCATTTCTTCACGAATCCCCCGTCGAAGGCTTCGACTATACATTAGGCTCGCAGCCGATGGTCAGCCTCGGGGACGTCAAGCGCAGCGCCGCGACGTTGTTCGCGCAAGGCCAGCACCTCGCCGCGCTTCGCCTCTACGACGCGATCGTCGCGGCCACGCCGCTCGACTACGACGCGCGGATTCGCGTCGCCGATTGCGCGCTCGCGCTGAACGACGCGCGGCCAGGAGATCGACAGCTGCGCGCCGAAGGCGCGTTGGCGGAATACGGCGCAGCCATATTCCGCATCTATCGCGCGACGGCCTGGTATTGCATCAAGGCCGGTCACCCGCTCGCCGCGCTCGTGTGCACGCGCGTGCTCGAGGCCCATGGCGCCGATCCGTCGGATCTGGTCGCGTCGCTCGTCGTCACGTACGGCAGCGAAAGCGAGCTGCTCGGCAAGGTCGCGGCCCGCGTCGCGCTGCCGCCGGACGCGCTCGCGCTGACCGTGCCCGACGTGCGGCAACCGGCGCCGCCCGACGCCGTCGCGCAGGCACTCGCGCGCGCCGAGCACGCGACCGACGGGTTCAAAGACTTGCCCGAGTCGCTGCACGCGATCCCGCTCCTGTCGTCGCTGTCGGAGGCCGCGTTCCGCCGCGTGCTCGGCACGCTCGTGCTGCGCCGGCTTCCGGTCGGCGCGCTGGCGATTCGCGAGGGCGAGGCGGGCAACTCGTTCTTCTTCGTCGCCGGCGGCCAGCTGCGCGTGTTCGCGACCGACGGCCTCGGCCGCCAGACCGAGCTCGCGAAGCTCGGCGAGAACGCGGTGTTCGGCGAGATGGCGCTGCTGTCGGCGCAACCGCGCTCGGCGTCGGTCGACTGCGTCACCGAGGTCGATCTGCTCGAGGTCGGCCGCCAGTCGCTCGCCGCGCTGGCCGACGAGCTCGGCCCGGTCGCCGAGGCGCTGCACGGGTTCACCCGCGAGCGGCTGCTCGGCAACCTCATGGCGACCGCGGCGCTGTTCAAGCCGTTCAACCGGATGCAGCAGCGCGATCTGCTGCGCCGGTTCACGAGCCACGACGTCGCCGCCGGCACCGTCGTGATCCAGGAAGGCGAGGCAGGCCGCGGCCTGTTCGTCGTGCTGGCGGGCGAGCTCGACGTCGCGCGGCGCGCGGCCGACGGCGAGCCCGTGCCGCTCGGCGCGCTCAAACCCGGCGATGTTTTCGGAGAAATCGCGCTCGTGCGTCACGGGCGCACGACCGCGACGGTGATCGCACAGCGGCCGTCGACCGTGCTGTTCCTCGCGCGCGAATACGTCGCACGCATCGTCGAGGGCGTGCCGGAAATCAAGAGCTATCTCGAAGCGTTGGCAGAGGATCGCGAGATCGATAATCAGCTCCTGCTCGGCGAGGACGACGTGCCGTCGGACGAGCGAATCCTGATTTAGGCCCTATACTTCTCGCATGGACGAGCAAGAACCGAAGCGGGCCGGATCGAGCCGGATCCTGTGGCTGCTGCTGCTCCTCGCGGTCGTGCTGCTGTGGTGGTACTTCCGCCCGGAGAGCCAGCACAAGGTCGCTCAGAACGACGACGACGCGGGGCAGGCGATCGATCGCAACGACGTGCTCGTCGATCTGAAGGACGACGCGACGCCGGCCCAGATCGCCGCGCTCGATCGCGACTTCGGCATCGTGCTCCAGCCCGTCGATCAGAGCGGAGAAGCGGCGGCGACCAAGCTGTTCCGCGCCGCGGTCGATCCGACGCGCGAAGCCGCGCTCGTCCAGGCGCTCGGCGCGCGCCCCGAGGTCGAGATCGCGGAGCCCGACTCGTTCGTCACGCTCTCGCCCGAGCCGGGCATCGAGGTCACGCCCGGCACGCAAGAGAAGGGGTTCCCGAACGATCCGCTGTATCCCAAGCAGTGGCACATGAAGCAGATCGGCATGCCCGAGGCGTGGAAGCTCGCCGACGGCAATGGCGTGACGGTCGCGGTGCTCGATACCGGCGTCGCGTACGAGAACTACGGCCGCTTCCACGAGCTGCCCGATCTCGTCGGCCTCACGTTCGTCGACCCGTACAACTTCGTCGATAACAACCAGCACGCCGACGACGATCACGGTCACGGCTCGCACGTGACCGGCACGATCGCGCAGGCCACGAACAACGGCATCGGCGTCGCCGGCGTCGCGCTGAACGTCAAGATCATGCCGCTCAAGGTGCTGTCCGGGAACGGCTCGGGCTCGGTGGCCGGCATCGCCGACGCCATCCGCTACGCGGCCGATCACGGCGCGAAGGTCATCAACATGTCCCTCGGCGGCGCGTTCCCGTCGCGCGTGCTGAAGAAGGCCGTCGAGTACGCGCACGGCAAGGGCGTCGTCGTGGTGTGCGCGGCCGGCAACGAGAGTCGCGGCAAGGTCGGCTACCCGGCGGCGTATCCCGGCGCGGTCGCCGTGTCCGCGACGCGGCAGGACGAAGCGGTCACGTTCTACTCGAACTACGGCAAGGACGTCGACATCGCGGCGCCAGGCGGCGACACGACCGACGGCAAGGGCAACCGCAACAACCCCGACGGCGGCGTGCTGCAGAACACGATCGCGATCGGCGACCCGTCCAAGGACGGCTACTTCGCGTTCATGGGCACGTCGATGGCGTCCCCGCACGTCGCGGGCGTGGCCGCGCTGGTCGTCGGTGAAGGCGTCACCGATCCCGACATGGTCGAGACGATCATCAAGGAGACCGCGCGCAAGCCTCACGATCAGAAGTACACCGCCGACAAGTACGGCGCCGGAATCATCGACGCGCCGGCCGCGATCCTCAAGGCGCGCGCCGAGAGCGGCGGCTGGCAGCTCGGCCTCGGCCTGCTCATGGCCGGTGCGGTCGCCGCGAGCGCGCGTCGCCGCGGCAAGCTCGGCTTGAAGCTCGGTCCGTCGTACCTGGCCGGAGTCGTCGTCGGCGCATCGGGCTTGTTCTTCCTGCCGTACATCGCGCCTGCGGTGTCGTCGATGCCGGTCGTGCACGCGCTCACGCACGGCCTGCCGTCGTGGGATCTGTCGCTGCTCGGCCCGAGCGGCCATGGCAACGCGCTGTTCTTCAGCGCGCTCGTGCCGCTCGTCCTGCTCGCGATCGGTTACAGCGTGCCGAAGCTGCGCGGCGTGCTCGCCGGCGTCGCGGTCGGCGTCGCGGCGCACCTCGCGTTCTTCGCGGTCGTGCCGATGACGACGATGCACTACGTGCCGCACGCGTTTGGCCTGGCGTCGATCTGGCTGGTCGCCAACGCGCTCGCCTGCCTCGCGCTCGCCCGGCTCGCGCTGCGCCGCTGACAGCGCTCGTCGGTACGTGATGACGAGATCCCGCATCGCGGAGTCTTCGTAGCGCGATCGGCGCGCGTGTCGTCGAGCACGACGAGCAGCGGGAAGTCGGTCAG
>DASXCY010000055.1:0-22142 GCA_036490935.1 Kofleriaceae bacterium
CGCGGCCGAAATGGCCCGTGCCGAAAAAACCTCAGCCGCGACCTACGCCGCGACCTCAGCCGCGACCTCAGCCGCGACCTACGCCGCGACCTCAGCCGCGACCTCAGCCGCGACCTCAGCCGCGACCTCAGCCGCGACCCACGCCGCGACCTACGCCGCGACCTACGCCGCGACCGACGCCGCGACCTACGCCGCGACCTACGCCGCGACCTCAGCCGCGACCGACGCCGCGACCTACGCCGCGATCTACGCCGCGACCGAGATCGACGCGCACGACGTCGCGTACTTCCTGCTTCGCTGCCTCAACGGCTGGTCGAGCTACTGGCAAGGCGGGAATCAATGGTCATGCGTCGACTCGTGCGTGACGTTCTTTCGTCACGTCGCGAAGCTGCCGCTCGATTATTCGAAGTACGACCACTGGGAGAAGGCCTCGCTGCATAGCGGCCCGCGCTACCTGCACAAGCACTTCTACATCGTCAGCGACCGCCCCGAGTTCATCCACCGCGACGCGCAGGCGCGCCCGCATTGCGCCGATGGTCCGTTCACACGCTGGCGCGACGGCTGGGAGCTCCACTCCATCTCGGGCGTCGCCGTCGGCCGCCGTATCACCGCCGGCGAGTTCGGCGTGCGCGACATCCAGGACGAGCGCAACACCGAAGTCCGGCGCGTGATGGTCGCGCGCTACGAGGGCGAGGACCGCGGCCGATATCTGCGCGACGCCGGCGCGCGCGTCGTCGATTCCGACGTCGACCTGCTCGGGTATCCGAGGCGCCTGCTCCGCATGGAAATCACCGACGACGAACCCTACGTCGCCGTCGAGGTCATGAACTCGACGCTCGAGCCCGACGGCACGCGCAAGCGCTACACGCTCCGCGTCCCGCCGGCGATGACGACCTGCGCGGCTGCTGTCGCCTGGACGTTTGGCTTCGACGCCGCCGACTACCAGCCTGCGCGGGAGACCTGATGAAAACGCTGCGCGTCTACCCCGAGCCGATCGAGCGCACGTCCATCGACGAGAGCACCGGCTACCAGCGGTCGAGCCGCGACGCGTACCTCGCGCGGCTTCGCGCGAAGGAGCTCGTGATCGAATCCGGCCGCGGCACCGTCAAGGCGAGCGACACGCTGTTCGAAGGAGCGAACTGATGTCGGGCATCGCGAAATGCGACCCGAAGAGCTTCGCGCATGGCACACGCGCGCGCTACGTCGCGGACAAGTGCAGGTGCGAGCCGTGCCGCGCCGCGAACACGCAGTACGCGCGCGATAGCGCCGCTCGCGCGAAGCAGCGCGCCGAGGAGTCGGCGATCGCGGAGCGCGCGGCCGCGCCGGCGCCGCAGGTCTGGACGCGGCCCGACGGAACGCAGGCGATGCGCATCTACAAGCGCGCCTGCGCCGGCATCAACGGCCTGCCCTGCCCGACGAGCTCGCACCTGCGCAGGGACTCGACCGGCGACATCTGCGGCAAGTGCCGCGTGCGCCGCGCGTACTTCGGCCTGGTCTCGAGCGAGCGGGCGCGCGCGCATCTGCTCGAGCTCGCGGCCGCCGGCGTCGGCAAGCTCGCGGTGCGCGACGCGTGCGATGTGCCGGCGTCGATCCTTCACGAGGTTCGGTTGGGCCGCAAGCCGCGCATCCGTGTCGAAACCGAGCGGCGCATCCTCGAGGTCGACGTCGGCGCGATCGCGGATCACGCGTGCATTTCGGCGCGCCGTACGTGGCAGCTGCTCGGCGAGCTGCTCGCGCTCGGCATCCCGAAGTACAAGCTCGCGCGCGCGCTCGGGTCCAAGGCGGAGCGTTCGATGCCTGCGCTGCAGCTCCGCGCGGGCTTCGTGCTCGCGAAGACCCAGGCGCGCGTCGAGAAGCTGCATCGCGAGCTCGCCACGCAGCTGCTGCGCGAGACCGAGCTGCGCGAGGAGTTCGCGAACGCGGCCGAGCTCGGCGCGGAGTTCTTCGCGCGCGACTCGTTCACGGTCTTCTCGCGCAAGTCGGCCGCGGCCGCGGCGCCGATCGCGTCCAAGCCCAAGAAGCCCAAGTCGGTCAAGCCGCGCTGGCGCGTCGCCTTCGAGCGCCGCCGGCGCGAGCTCGCGGAGGCACACGCATGACCGCGCAGCTCTCGCTCTCGCTTATCGAAGCGCCGGCGACGCAGGCGCCCTCGCCTGCCGCCGCGGCGAAGCCGGCGCCGCGGCGGTGCGCGTGGTGCACCAAGCGGCTGCCGAGATGGAAGCGCGCCGACGCGAGGACGTGCGGCAAGCCGTGCCGGCAGGCGAAGAGCCGCGCGCAGCTGCCCAAGGTGTCGCGCATCGAGCTGCCGCGGCGACACGTCCGCGAGCGCGCGCTCACGCGGGCCGCGCTCACGCGCACCGGCCTTTCCTTCGACGAGCACGTGCTCGACGCGCCGCCCGGCCAGGTGTCGCGCGCCTCGCGCCCTCGCGGAAAGAAGACGCGCATCGACTAGCGATCCACGCGGACCGCGCGCGCGCGGCTGAGGTTGATGAGAGTCGGCCTGGTCGACGAGTTACGAGCTCGAGAGCCAGCTGCCGAAAAGACATCGGCCCGAGGGGAACCCCCGCTGTTACGAGCAGCGGGCCCTCGGGCCAAGTCGGGGATCTCTCGTCCCGACGATCGTTACGGTATCGGATCCGTCCGACAAATCGCAACGAATCGGGAGGGGTGCGTCCTCGGGAGGCTGAAAATGTCCACAGATCCCGGGATCTCTCGCGGGGCCGACGAATCGGCACGCGACACGTCCGTCCACCTGAACCTGCCCATCTGGGCTCAGAACCCGCGCTGGCCGTCGGTGCTTCCGCCCGACTGGCTCGACAGCAAACCGCGCGCGCGCGGCGTCAAGCTCAAGCGCCGCTTCGACCCCGAGCTCGTGAAGGCGTGCCTCTCCGGCAACGAGCTCGTCGCCGGCTTCACGAGCGGCCGCAGCAAGCCCTACCGGCTCGATCGTCCCAAGATCGGTATCGCGTATCCGAAGACGTCGAGCTTCGACGCGCGCGCCGTGTGGAAGCTGCGCGGCACGTACCTGCTCGCGCTCGAGTGGATCGAGTACGCGAAGAGCGTGCGCAAGCGCGCCGGCCTCAACGCCAGCCATGCCGAGCTCGGCCTCGTGTGCGGCGTGAAGGCGGACCGCATGTACCAGGTGCTGCGCGACCTGCGCGCGTGGAAGCTGGTGCGCCAGTGTCCGTCGTTCGTGCCGCTCGGCAGGGTCTCGAGCCAGCGCGCGAACTGCTACCAGCTGACGAACGTCGCGGCGAACGCGTTCGGTCTCCAGGACGCCAGCTGCTACCCCGATCCGGAAGACGACTGTCCGCCGGCGATGAAGCCGCGTCCGCGGAAGGCGGCGCCGCCTTCGGGCGCCGGCGGTGGTGGCGACGAGCCGCCGCCCCGGATCTCGGAAGAAACTACGACCCAATCCGGAAACCCCACCGTACTCGTAACTAGTTCTGCGGAGATCTTCGAGCACGCGCCGTGCCACGGCGCGCCTCGTGATGCGGTGTCGGCGCCGGTGGCGCCGACCAGCATCGTTCTCCACGTGCCCGCCGGTAGCTCCGACGCGGTCCAGCCTGATAGCGCAGTCGAGAGCTGCGAGCTCTCCAGCCGGCTCTCTGAGCCGGAGAGCGGCGAAGCGCCGCCGGTCGTCGATGCAAGTTCCGGACGCGAGCTCGCAGGTAACCTGCGAGCTCCGCTCGAGCGCCTGCGGCGCGGCGACTTCGACGATCCCGAGACCGCGAAGGCGCGGCGCCGGCGCGACGACGATGCCGCGCGGCGCCGGGGCGCCGAGCGCGAGCGCGAAGAGCAGCTCGAGCACGACCGCGTCGTGAACCGGCCCGTCGAGTTTAGGGGCGACGACAAGCTCCAGGGCCGGGTGATCGCCGGGCCCGACGAGCAGCGCAAGCACCGCGAGCAGCGCGAGCTCTTGCGCCGGCAGCGCGAGGACGCGGACGTCGCCGACGCGATCGCCGGCGCGTGGAAGTCGCGCGGCCTGCCGATCACGATCGCCGCGCAGATCTCGATCGACAAGATCAAGAACGGCGGCGGGTCGTGATCGTCGCGAGGCTGTGTTGGTCGTGCGGCGGCGATCTCGAGGTCATCCACTCCGTCGTGCAGCACGAGAACCCGTGCGCCGCGTTCCTCGCGGCGGTCGCCGAAACGACCGAGCTGATTCGGGCGGGCTACGTCACCTGGATCCCGCTGCGCGAATTCGTCGCGCGCTGCCCGCGGACCAGCGTGCTCGTTCGGCGCGCGGTCGAGCTCGCGGCGCGCCATCAGCAGCATGGCGGTGCGTCGTGAAAGCGGGCGATCGCAAGCTCACGCTCGACGTGCTCGCCACGGTCATCGTCGAGCAGTTCGGCCCCGAGCTCGACAAGATCGGCGCGCGGTGCATCGTGATCCTCGACGTCCCCACCGGTCGTCGTCGCGGTCTCGGTGGTCACGCCGTGCGCGGCTTCAAGCGTGAGGCTCACGTCGTCAAGACCCTGCTCGAGATCGGGGTCGCTCGTTCACTGTTGTTCCTCGAGAAGGTCGGTGCGTCGTGAAGCAACGCGAATTCGATCAAGCCATCGCGAAGCTGCTGCACGATGCGAAGCCCCCCCCCCCAAGTTCGCTCGGGAATGCGACTTTGCTTCCGTGTCAGTCCGGGGGACTTCAGCATGCTGAAGCGACTCGCTCGGTCGCGGCGCACGGGCTACACGACGCTGGCGCGCTCTCTCTTGCGCGACGCGCTCACGCGGGAGGTTCGTCGTGAGCGCGCGTAGGCCGAGGCCCAGGCCGATGACCACCGTCGCGCAGCAGTTCGTGCGCGCGCATCTCGGGCGCGGCGCGTTCGCGCCGCTGACGGGCACCGACTGGCGCGCGTGGAACGCGTTCGTCTACCTGCTCGAGCTGTGGGGCGTGTCGCGCGATCCGCGCTCGGTCGACGCGATGCGCTCGTGTCTCGCGTGCGCGCAAGCGAGCGTGATGGGCCTGTTCATCCAGACCATTCCCGCCGTGCTCGACTGGTGCAACGTCGCCCAGCTCTGGCCGCAGATCGCGCCGGCGAACGCCGACAGCGATCTCGCGGCGCTCGACGTCTCGGACGACCGCCGACACATCGTGCGGTTCCCGGGCTTCAGACCACAACCACCAACTTCTACCGGAGGTGAATCGTGAAAAAGCTCCGCTGCAAGAACACCGAACACGACGACCAGGTCCTGCGCGGCCGCCGCCGCCGGCGTTGCCGCCGGTGCGGCGACGTCTTCCCGTGCCGCAACGAATGCGAGCACGTCGACTGCATCCTCGAGAGCGAGCGCGAGCTGCCGGAGTGGATCTCGGTCCGCGACGGCGCCGCGAAGCTCGACGACGAACTGGCCGGTGCGCTGTGAGCGGCCGGGTCCAGCGGCCGCGGCTCCTGGGTCGCGAGCTCGTGGTCGCGGTCGCCAACCTCTATCTCGAGGCCGCGACCATCGGCGCGCTCGAGCTCGAAGCCGAGCTCGGCGCGATCACCAACCATCTCACCGGCGAGCACGCCGTCATCGACGTGCTCGCAGAACCGAGGTCCGAATGAAGAAAGCGAGCACGACGATGGAAGCGTTTCGCGAACGCGCGCGTACGATCGGCATCCTGCACTCGTGCGTCTGCACGTTCCCCGTCGAGCGGCATGCGACGACGGAGAGCGGGCACCACGAGAGCTGCCCGGCGGATTACATGACGAAGATGTACGAGCAGATGCTGCGCGGCGTGGCCGCGACGCCGGTGAACATCGGCCCGGACATGCTGCGCGCGTACGCCGCGGAGTGGAATCGCATCGCGGATGCCGCGTTCACGTGCCTGATCGGCTCGCGGACGGACGGGATCGGGGCGGGCATCCTCGACGACGAGCAGCTCGCGGCGAGCCGCGCGCGCGCCGTCGCGCTGCGCCTCGAGGAGCTCGCGCTGCACCTGGAGCAAACGCGATGACGTTTGCATTCGGCTTCGTCACGGGCGTGCTGTTCGTGATCCTCGTGTGGGGCCGGTTCGAGCGCCGGACCGTGCACGAGCCGGCGGACATCACGCCGGCGCTGCGGCGGTCGCGATGAAGCGCGTCGCGCTCGTGGCGCTCCTGATCGCGTGCGGCTGCCGCGACTATCGCAATCTCAGCATCGACGCGAGGGCATCGCCGGATGCGCTCGCCGGGTGCAGCCCGGAGCCGTACACCGAGCCGCCGGGCTGCTCCTGCAATCCCGATGCGGGCGTGCAGTTCTGCAACGGCGGCGATGGGTGGTGCACGATCACCGGCAGCTATCCGGCGACGTGCCGCGCGTTCTGTAGCCCGACGTCCTATCCGCGCTGCCCGGCCGGCGAGGCCGAGCAGCATATGACGTATCAGGGTGCCGACCAGTGCGTGTGCGTGCCGTCGTCGTGATCGGACTCGCTCCGTGTTAGCGTCGAAGGAATGCAGCTCTTGCGAGTCGTCCTCGTCGCAGCTGCAGTGATGTTGTGCGCGGCGAGCGCCCACGAAGCCAAGGGTCCGACGCTAACGGCTCGCGAGCAGTGCGCCGCGAACGGCTTATTACTCGACGCAATGAACCTCGGCGCCGGCACGATGGACAGTGCGACGAGGTCCGGGCTCGTGACGGTGCGCTCGAACGCCTATGCGTCGGGGAGAGACGTGTCGTGTCGTCGTGCAAACACCCTCGACGAGGTTTGCGAGGTCCAAGAGTCGCTCGCCAGCGCCGAGGCCAAGGTGCATGGCCAAACTGCGCAGCAGGTGTTCGCGGCGGGCGAGAACGCGCGGGCCGCATGCGAACGCCCGAACGTCGCTATCCCATCGGTGCCGGCAGCGTCGAGCTGGTGGTGCTCGACCACCGACGACGGCACGCTGGGTCATTGTCTCGCTTCGAAGAACGGCTGTGATGAGGTACGGCAAAGCCTCGTCCAAAACGGACGCCGTTCTTCGCCCTGTGCGGCGCAAGCTCAAGCGCACTGCTTCCGCCTCGAGAACGCGGACATCGCCGAATGGTGCCTGCCGACCAAGGAGCTGTGCGCGCAGCTCCACGCGACCGACGACCACGCGGTCAGCGATTGCTACGAGCGCTAGATCACGATCGGCGCCAGCACGGATCGCGGTCCGCGATCACGGCTGATACCGAATGCGTACGAGCGCGGCGCGCGGCCGCACGAGCGTTCCGTCGGCGCGGGTGAAGTCGTGCGGCCAGTCGGCGTCATGCTTATCGACGCTCGCGCCATGGTCGCGCACGACGCCGGGTCGCCGGCCGTTCGGGCCGCGGCACTCGAGGTAGATGACGTCGGCCCAGCGCGGCGCCGCGGGATTCCAGCCCGAGGCATCGAGAATGAGTCGGACGTGCCCCGGTTCGTCGAAATGCTTCTCGGGGATCTTGATCGTCGGCGTCAGAAGCAAGATGCCCGGCGCCGGCGTCGTGACGAGCTGGCCGAGCTCGCCGCGGCCGCCGCGGTCCGGATCGGCGTCTTCGAGGAGAGAGTCGACGTTGAGGTCGTCGGTGATCGAGGCGTGCATCTGGCGATTGAAGCCGGGCCGGTGACGCGTGAGCCGGAGCGCGTGTACGACCGCGCCGGCGCAGTCCCAGCCGAGGCCCAGCGCCGTATCCTCGCCGAGCGTCATGCCGAGCTGCTTGGGGTTCGCGGGGTGATAGCCGCCGGCGCCCCACGAGTAGCAGCCCAGGCGCGAGGCCTCGAGCTCGAGCATGCGCGCGACCGCCTCCTCGAGGCTGCACGGAGTGAAGCCGTCGCCGGCGGTCACAGCGATACCGCCGTGAGGACATCGGGTAGGACGATCGGCGATCGCGCGTCGAACCTTGGCGGCGGGCGCTCGAGACGCGGCGCGATCGCGCCGGGCAACACGACGACGACGGCGCGGTCACGCATGAGCTCGCCGACCAGCATGCCGGCGAGAAGCCCGAACGCGAATGCCACCCGCATGACTACTGCCCCGGAAACTTCGCCGCTTCCGCCGTGGCCTCGGCTGCGTCGTTCGCGCCGAGCGCGTCTTGCATCGCGGTGATCGACGCGAGCGCGGTCTGTGGGTCGACGGCGCCGCTCTTCGCGTTCTTGACCGTCGTGATGATGGCGTCGATCGCGCTGAGCGCGGCCTGGACGAGTGCGGCTTCTTCGGCGGGGTTCATGGGACGGTCACTCCGATGGTCTTGAGGGCCTGCTGGAGCTCGACGAGCGCGGCGACGGCGGCGGCGAGCGACGGATCGGTATCGGAGATCGCCGCCGCCGCGATCGCCTGATAGGCGGCGGTGAGGTCTTTCTCCACGGGCTCGCGCTGCGTGCGCCAGGTCGCGACCGCCGTATCGAGCGACGGCTTGTCCTTCGCCTGCGCGACGAGGTCCTGTTGGTGATGGGCGTCGAACGCGACGAAGGCGGCTCTCGCGGCATTCGCCGTGGTGAGCGAGCCTTGGAGGGCCGTCGTTCGGCTCGACGCCGCGCAGGCGCCGAGCCCGACCAGGCACACCAGGAGCACCGCGGTGACCGCGGCTTTCTTCGCGGCCATCACGAGGCTCGGATGTGGCGCTGGCGAGCGCAGCGCGAGCAGCGTGCCCATCACCGCAACGATCATCGCGTACCAGTTGCCGCCGAGTGCGATCGAATGGAACGCCGCTGCCGCGACGGCGCCGGCGCCTGCCACGAGCATCGGTCGCCGGCCCTGGCCGAGCCACGCGGCGAGCCGCGGCCAGCGCGGCGCGCACAGGCTCACGATATCGAGCAGCATGATGAGCCCGGCGAGTACGGCGAGTGGCCAACCGACGGCCTCGAGCTGCTCGAGCTGGTCGACCGCGACGAGCGGGTTGGTTGCGGGATTCGCGAGCTGGGTCGCATCGACGATCGGTGCCGCGGCCGCGGAGCCCACGCCGGCATCGATGACCGGCATCGATGTGCTCGGCGGCGTATCCGCGAGCGCGTTGATGACTCCGAACGAGTACCAGACGCCGGCGATCGCGATGACGAGCAGCGCGAACAAGAACGGGTGGAAAAGTCGCTTCATCGTCATGGCTCGGTCCTTTCGCGGTCGTCGTCGATCTCGTCGGGGTGCTCCGCGAGCCAGCGCTCGCGGGGCGTGAAGCACTGCTTGCAGAGGTCGCCGGAGAGCTCGTATTCGCGGACGAGCGCGGCCGCGTACTCGAGGCCGCACGCGGTCTCGATCGGGACCGCGCTGCGCCGGTGCCACGAGCCATCAGGCTCGATGCAGATCTGCGTGGTGGGCACGTACATCTCGTCGGGTCCCGTGATTTCAGCCGCCGGGCCGGAGAGGAGACGTGCGTCGAGCTTCTTGGCGATCGCGGGCATGCACCTACCCGTCCCTGCCGCCCGGTTTCTTCGGGCCGTAGACGCCGATCGGAACGCCATGCGGCGGCGTGCGGCGCGTCGAAGGAAGCGGGATCGCGATTGGGTTGGTCGGCGGATCGTCGAAGTCGGCCTCGGGAGGCAGCATCATTCGACGCTGCGCATCGGTCGCGGCGAGCCGCTCGCCGCGCATGCGCTCGCGCTCGAGCAGCGCCGCGAGCGTCTCGCGGACCTTGCTGAGGACCTCGTAGAGGGCCTTGAGCAGCGGCACGAGCTCGCGCAGGAGGACGAGCACGAGCACGGCGAACGCGAGGACGCCACCGGCCTGCAGCCAGCTCGCGGTCGTGGAAGCGCCCTCCATGCCTCTACGCTAGGGCGCGGCACCTTCCGACGAGAGATTTAGCCCGCGGCATCGACGGCAGGCGCGGCCGCCTGCGCGAGCAGCTACGAGAGCGTGATGAGGAAGTTCACTTCGTCGACCGCGACGGTCCAGCCGATTCCCTGCATCTGCGCTGTGAACCCGTTGATCTGCCCCTGCGTCGCGGCCGGCGGATAGGGCATGTTCGTCACGCCGGTGATCCCGCGCGCGGCATTCGCCTCGAGCTGCGCTTCCACCAGTGCGGGAAACGTCGATACGTACTGCGCCGCGATCGCGGCCGCTTGTGCTTTTGTCAGCATCGTTCAGCTCCAGGTGGGGGAGAATCCGAGGGTGTGCTCGAGCGTCTTGAGTTGCGCATCGGAGAGCTCGGCGGCGCTGCCGGTGAACACGGCCGCATAGAGCCATCCCTCCGCACCGGCGGTGCCCGAGGAAAACAGATCGAGAAGTTGACCGGACGCTGCAACAAAAGTCGGCGACAGCTTCTCGCTGTCCGTAAAGACGACCAGGCTTCCGGCCGTCACGTTGTAGCGGAATGCGAGCGCGCGAACGGCCCCGTCCATGTATGTACTGGCGCTCGTCACCTGGTTGCCGCTCGAGACGGCGAGCACTTTGGAGGTCGCCGTGATCCTCATGCTGCTGCTCGTCACGGTACCGACCACGATGGGATTTCGCGTAGACGCAGGGATCGACGGAAAGAACATGTAACCGATCACGAGACAGGAGCTCGTGGCCGGATCCGGTAGCGCGGTCGTCGAAAACTTCACCGTGCTCGCATCGGCAGAGGTGATCGCGAACCGCGACCAGCCTGATTTCGTCTGCTGATACGAGGCCGTTCCCGCGGCGGTCATTGGCGCCGAGCCGATCGCATCCGCGAGGGCCCCCGATGCGTCCTGCATCAGGTAGAGGTTCGACGGGCCGCCGCTCGCGATGGCGGCGACGGCGAGCACGGCGGCCCATTCAGTCGCGTTCGCCGGGCAGTAGATCCCGCTCGCAGCATCGCGCGTGACGCCGGCGAGCGGATTCGACGAACCGCCGCCGAGCTCGTCGGCGCCGACGCCGATGCGCTTGCCGACGACGGCGCCGATCCGCTTGCCGATGCGCGCGCCGATCATCGCAATGCCTTACTTCGCCGCGCCCTTGCCGTGGATGCCGCAGCGCACGAGGCCGCCCGTCGTGACGACGACCTTCAGGCGCGCGCGCCGCGCGCCGAGGTTGCCGACGTCGAACATCGCAGCGCCGGTGTTCGCGCCGCCGGTCGTGACGGTCGCGGCGCTCGCGGTGTTGCCGCTGCCGCTGACATCGACGATCGCGGTCGACGGGTTGCACGGAATCCAGTGCGCGCCGCTCGGCTCGTAGTCGGGCACATCGGGCTGGCCGGACGCGCCGCCGCGTTCGAACGCGGGGAAGTTGCAGGTCTCGAGCGTGATCGTCGCGACGACTGTCGCGGCCCAGGCGATCTCGGCCGACGCGAGCTCGAGCGACGCGATCGCATCCGATTCCGAGTCGCCGAGCAGAAAGTAGTAGGTCGCCGCGTTCCCGAGCGTGCAGCCCTTGTTCGCGCCGGACTTCACGGCGACGACGGGGACGCCGGAAGTGTCGGTGAGTGCGTCGCGGTTGTCCTGGCCACCTGGGAACATGATTTCCTTGTCGCACGCGCGCTAGCGCATGGCCGATTCCCGCTCCTGGCTCGCCGTGGCGAGGTCGGAGCGCACCGAGCCAAATGCCGGCTTGGGCACGGGCGCGCGCGTGCCGCCCTCGGTGCCCTCCTCGTTCGAGAACTGCGCCTGGAGGAGCCCGAGCACGCGCGGATCGAGCGACGGGTCCATCGGTCGCCCCGTGAACATCGACAGCGTCAGCCGCTTCTCGAACGGGATCGGCTTCTGTGCCTTCGCGGCCTCGGCGAGCAGCGACCGCTCGAACGCCGCGGCGCGCTCGGGGTAGACCGCGTGATACGCCTCGACGTCCTCCGGCGTGAGTGAGCCATCGGAGATGCGCAGCTCGACCGAGTGCGGATCTTCGACGGCCGCGACGCGGCGCGCCCACTCGCGCATAGCCATGTCCGCCGGCGTCCACGAGCTCGTGCCGCCGAGCGGCGTCCCGAGGTCGGGCTGCCGCGGCATCGTCTGCGAGAGATACTCGAGGCCGCGCGCACCGATCGTCTCGTAGCGGTCGGCAAGGATCGGCGAGATGGCGCGCAGCGGCGCGAGCCGTGCCGCCATCGCCTGGCGCGCCTCGGGCCGCATGACCGAGTTGCCGTTCGCGTCGTACATCGTCTGCGACTTCACTTCGGCGGTGCGCTGCCGGTAGAGCTCGGCGAGGTCGCTGGTCTCGGGTGCCTTGGCAATCGCGGCCGGCGCGAACCTCGCGCGCGCGAGCGCCGCGGTCGCGAGCGGTAGCGTCGTGGTCGACGCGGCAACCGAGCCGGCGAACGCCTTCGCCGCGTTCGCCGAGCGCGCGGCCGCGGAATCGACGGTCGCGCCGAGCTTGCCGAATACCAGGTCGGAGGCGAGCCGGCCGGCCTTCGCGCCGATCATCGGGCCGACGATCGGCATGCCCGACAGCGCGCCGGCGACGTGGCCCATGATCGAGCCGCCGAGCATCTCCTCGGCGAGTGACTTGCTTTTGGGCGAGGTGAGCGCGTCCTTCGCGGCGCGGATCGCCGTAAGATCGGCGCTCGCGAGCTCGGTGCGCCCGGCCGCCGGCGCGACCGCCGACTTGATCTTCGCCTGGAGCGCCTTGTTCGCATCGAGGACCTCGCCGAGGCGCCCGAGTGCCTGCTGGCCGGCGCCCTGGACCTCGCCGCGCTGGAGCGCGCCGAGGAAGCCCTGCGCATCGTCGCGCGTGATGCGGACGGTGCCGGCCTTGCCGACACGCACGTCCGCGAACGCGCCGTAGCGCTTCGCCGCCTTGCCGGCGAGCTCGACGTGCGTCGCCGAGTCCGGCAGTGTCGCGAGGTCCTCGCCGAGGTCGTCGGCGATACGCGTGTTGACGCGCTCGAACTTCGCGGAGATGTCGCCCTGCTCGGCGAGCGTCTTCTCGATCGCGCCCGCCTGCGTGCGGAGCGGCTTGAGCAGCGAGCCCGGGTTGTCGCGCAAGCCTTCGACGTCGTCGAGGGCGTTGCGGATCGAGCGGCCGGCCTTCGCGAACGGCGCCGAGGCCGGGCCCTCGCCGGTCACGAGGTAAGGATTCGCGTCGCTCAGCTTCTGCTGATACGCGAGTGCGTCATCGACCGAGGCCGCGCGCGCCGCGGCGATGTCGGCCTTCTGTTTGGTCGCGAGGCGCTCGAGCTCGGCGTCCTCGCGCGTGCGCAGGCCGGCGGCGTCGAGATGCGTGAGGTCTTCGGGGAGCGTGGCGACCTTGCCGGCATCGTCGAGCGCGCGGCCGCCGTCGAGCATCGCGCCCTCGAGCGATGCGGCCTGGGTCCCGGCCTCGGCGCCGCGCTCGCCGGCATAGAGGAACTTCGACGACAGTGAACCGGCGCCGCGCTCGACTGCCGCGCCGTCGCCGAGCAAGCTCGCGAGCCCGGCCTCGTCGCCGACCAGGGCGGGCGCGATCGCGCCGACGAGCTGGCCGCCTCCCGATGCCCACGGATGGAATTCCTGCGCTTCCTCGAACGGGTTGAGGAGCCCGGCGGTGACGCCGCTCACCGCGCCGCCGACCGCCGCCTCGGCCGTGCTGCCGAGCCCCTGATTCCGCGCCTCGCGGATCTCGGCACCGGCTTGCGCCGCGACCTTGCCTGGCGTGCTCAGCGGTGCATATGCCGCGTCCTGCTTCGCGAGATCGGGTGTCGTGTACGTGTCCTCGCCGAGCTGGCGAACGGGCACGGCGTCGGGTGTCTCGTATTTTCCCGATGCCATCGCGGCCGGAAGATCCGCGTCGTCGATCAAAACGCGTTGTCCGGTCGCCTTATCGACGAGCTTGGAGCCCATTAGTGGAACTCCGGCTTGGCGTCGATCTGGCTCTCGTCGAGAGCGTGGTACTTGTTCTTCTTCGCGACGTTCACGTCGACTTCGTTCGAGTCGATCACGCGCTTGGCGTCCATCACCTCGAGTGCGGCCGCCTGCAGCGCATCGCGATGTGTCGCATCGTCGGGGGCAATCTTCGCACCCTTCTTCGAAACGGCTTCGGCGTGCTCGGCCTGCAGGCGACGGAATTTCGCGAGCGACTGGTTGTACGTGTCGACGGCCTCGTCCCGCGCACGATACGCGGCCTCGACCTCGGGAACCGGTTCGGCATGCGCGATGTGCGCGATCGGCTCGAGGCCTTGCACCGTGCGCAGCGCCGCCGCTCCCTGCTGCTCATGTTCTACCTCTCCAGTTACCCTTTCTTGCGCGGCTTCGAGCTCGGCCTGGGCATCTGCGCGATCCTTTGGCGTGCGTGCGTTGGCGAGCGCCGACTGCGCCGCGTTGAGGTCGTCCTTCGAGTTTGGCGTCGGCGCGTCGGCGCGATGCTTGCGCGCGTTTTCGATGATCGGCGCCGCGTTGATGCCGAGCACGTTCATGTCGCGCGAGAAATCGCGGTCGGCCGATTCCTGTGCCTCTGTGATCTGCGCGAGCGGATCGCGCGACTCGAACACCGACGCGCGCTCGGGGATACGCTGCACCTGCTCGTCGATCTGGCCCTGCGTGAGCCGATCGCCCATCTCCTTCGTCAAGTAGACGACCAGCGCGTGCCGCTTGGCGTCGAACACTGCGGCCTTGGTGCTCTTGAACTTGGAGTACAGCGACTCGGACATCGTCTTCTTGGCGTCCCCGAGCTCCTTGCCGATGCGAGCCATGTCGGCCCAGTAATCTTGCACGTGGCCGTACGTCGCGATCTGCGCCTCGGTCGGGTTGGGCTTGCCCTCGGCGCCCTTCCGCTCGATCGCCTGCTTCCCCATGATCGGAGCGCCGTTGAATGGGTCGAAGAAGCCGGTCGCGACCGTGTATGCGTTATTCGTCGGGCCGCCACCGAGCGTGCCGAGCTTCTGCTGTGCCTCGGCGTTCGCCTTTGCGGCGTTTGCGCGCGCGAGCTCGGCGTCGGCCTTGTCCTTATCGATCTTGTAGTAACGCTCGTAACTGGCCGCTTGCGCGACCTTCGCCTGGCCGTCGATCCCGGCGTACAGCTGCGCGAGTCGTCCGACGGCGCTGCCGCGCGGGTCGTAGTTCTGCATCTCGGTGAGGATGCGGTCCTTCGCGATCTGATAGAGCGCGAGCCGCTGCACCTCTTGGGTGCGGAACGTCTCGCCGGCGTGACCGAGCTCCTTGTCGACCTGGTCCTGCTTGAAGCCGAGGGCCTTCCACTGATTCGACAGGTTCGCTTTCTGCGCGTCGATGTGATTGTTGACGGCCTGGTCCCACTGCTGGAGCGCCCAGTTCTGGCCGCCGGTCCAGTGCGAGGATGCCCCGCCAAGCGTCGAGGCGAGGATCTCGCCGAGCGTTCCGAGCACGCCGAGGTGCAAGCTCGGATCGACCTTGGTCTTCGCGATCACGTCGCCCGCGGCGGTATCCTCGTCCGTCTTCCGCTTGGCGGTTTGCCCGGCCATGGTGTAGGCGGCGACGTTCGCGTTCGCGCGGTCGGTCTGCTCGGCGAGGGCTTGCTTCTCGCGCAGCGCGAACTCGTCCCGCTGCTTCTGGTCTTGATCGACGAGGTACTTCGCGAGCGCCTTTGGATCTTGCGAAAGGCGATCGGCGAGCTCGGAATCGGCTTGCTCCTTCGGCGGGAGCCCTTCGCGAACTTCGTCGATGCCCTGCGCTGCGAGCTCGTCCTTGACGCTCCCGTGCGCGAGGGGGGCGGCGCCGCTGATCGCATCGACCTGGGGTGGCTGCGGTCCGGGTGTCGCCGGCGCCGCGCCCGTGACGGCGTCGATCGGCAGCTCGCCGGGCGCGCCGCTCGGCGCGAGCTGGCCGGGAGGCGCGCCGAACATGTCGAGCATCGCGGTCGGGATGCCGATGCCGGGCTGAACAGCGCCGATCGGCGAGCTCGGGATGGCGCCCCCGCCTGCGGCGAGCGGGACCTCGTCCAGCGCCGGCGTGCCTTCGTCGAGCTTCTTGTCGCCGGTCGGCGCGGGCTTCGACGGCGGGTTCTGCGGCGGTGGCGGTGGCGCGGGCGGTGGGGGTGGTTGAATCGAACCGGGCAGCGGCATCGCCCACTCCGGCGTCGAGACTTGCTCGCCGCTGGCATCCCACGCGGGAGGGGGCCACGCGAGGTCCTCGACGTAGAGGTTCGCGTCGGTGGGCGCCGGATCTTCGACCGCGGCCATCGGCTACGCAGCCTTCCGGCCGCGCCCTTCGAGCTTCTCGACGCGCTTGCCGAGCGCGGCGATCATCGCGGTATTCGCCGTCGCGAGCTTGCCGCCGTGGATCGCCTTGCCGAATGGCGTGTTCACGACGACGTGCTTGAGCTGCGGGTTCTTCTCGAGGTCCTGCGCCATCACGCCGAGCTGGCGGCCCTTGCCGTCGCGCGCCGGGTTCTTGTAATCGAAGGTCTTCGGCGCCACCTTCTTCGTCGCGCTCATCGCGGCGAGGTCGCCGGCGCTGACGTCCTTCTTCGCGCGTCGATCGGAAATCGCATGCCCGAGGCCGCCGGCGAATCCGCCAACCGCGCCCATGCCGATCTGCACCGCGGCGCCCTGTTGCGCCGGCTGCCCAAACGACTGGTTCGCCGTGCCGTAGGCGCCTGTCGTGCCGCTGATGTCCTGCCCGCGCGCGCCGAGGTTGAGATTCGCGAGCTGCTGCGCGGCATCGTTGCGCTCCTGGAGCCCCGCGGTCGCCTGCTGCCCGGCCATGCCGTAGCTCGCCTGGCCCATGTTCATCGCCGCGTTGCGCGAGGCCATCGCGCTGTTCGCGGGCGATGCGCTCGCGGCGAACGAGCGTTGCTGTGCGAGCTGCTGTTGCAGCGCCTGGCGCAGCTGCTCGGCCGACACGCTGTTCGCGCCGCTCTGGACGCCCTGGAGATACTGCCGCTGCTGGTTGAGGGCGGCGGTGTCCTGGGTCGTGTTGGCGGCGAGCGAGTTGCCGTAGCCGAGCGCGTTCGTGCCGACCTGTTGCAGCGACTTCGCGTTCTGCTGGTTGCTCTTGTCGGCATCCGTCGACAGGTCCCAGGTCCACGGCTCGTACCAGGTCATGGCTCTATTAGTCCCTCTGCGCCGGTGCGAGACCCGAATACAGCCCGCCCTCGATCGCAGCGTCGAGCGCGAGCCCGGTCAGGCGCACGGCTTCGCCGGTCGGCGGCGATGGATTGGGCAGCGTCGCGTTGGCGGCGACCGCCGTGATGCGCACCTTCATCGACTGACAGCGCTTCTTCGAGGGTCCGTGCCGGACCTGCTCGACGCTGCCGACAACGGGCGGCGACTCGGGCCAGATAACATCGTCGATCCAGACCGGGGCGCCCCCGCCGACGCCGCCGCTCTGCAAGTAATCGATCGCGACGCGGATGCGGAGCGAGTGGCTCGAGCGGTACTCGCCGAACGCCTGGAGCATGCGCACGACCGCGCGGCCCTGCGGGCCGGCCGGCTTGATCCATGCGGTCTCGACATCCATGCCGTAGGTGACGCCGCTCGAATAGTCGGTCGCTTCGATCATCGGGCCCGACGACGAATCGAGGTAGACGAAGCTGCCATTCCAGCTCGTCGTATGGACGCCGGTCGCGATCGTCCACTCGGCCCACTGGCCGACGAGGTAGTCATAGACGAGCACGCGCGCGTTCGTCACGACGCGCACCTGATGACGCGATTCGACGACGCGCATCGCGAGCACCGTATCGGAGTCGAACGCAGAGACCTTGTCGCCGATGTACGAGAGGTTCAGGCCGCCGTCGAGCTTGTACCAGCCCTTGTCGGTCTGAAACATCACGCCGAACGGAGCGACGGCGATCGCGTCCGGGTTGACCGCGCCGACGTCGGTCGAGAGCGCGATTGCGGGGCCGTAGTTCGATCCTTCGCCCGTGTTGTCGAAGCCCTGCCCGGGCAGCTGATAGATCGCGCGGCGTCGAAAGCCGATGAGCGTCTGCGTCTGCGGGTGGAACGCGATGCCGGTCATCGCGCCGCCGGCGGGCGGCAGGTCAACGGTGAGCTCATCGTTGAATGCGGCGACCTCCCCGGCGTCGCGCTGCTTCGAGTACCAGATCGTATCGGGCTGGCCGGACACGCCGCCGAGGAACAGCCGATCGACCGATGCGGCTATGATCGATGCCGCCGGCGGCGAGAGATTGGCGAGCTCGGCGCCGTTCTCCGGGCTGGCCTCGTTCACGGTCGCGACGGCGTCGCTATCGTTGTCAGTGACCGTCGGGTTGAAGCCGATCGCCGTCGGTGCGTTCGGGAGATAGCGATTCGCGCCCGAGGTGAGCGTCGGGTTGAGGTTGGTGACGAGATAAAACGGCGCGTCGGCGCTAGGGTTGACCGCGGTGCGCCAGATGCGTACTGGCGGCGCCGCGCCCTTATGGGTGAGCGGCGTCGATACGGTCTCGACGATGAAGCCATTCGGGCCGCCGACCATCGTCGCGTTCGCGACGGTCGCGGTCGTCGAGCGATCGATCTCGCCCTGCGCATTCTCGTAGTCGAGCGTGCTCTTGTAGGCATAGAGGCCATTCGGCAGAAGACTGCCGCCGCCGATGACTGCATCGAAAAACCAGGGGTAGACGTGGAAGCCGACCTCGACGAGCTGCACGCCGTCGTACTGCAGAATCTCGCCGCCGGCGATGTACAGCGTGTTGCCCAGGCGCACGGCGCGTCGCGCGTCGTTGCTGTCGAACGTGATGTTCACTTCCTGCGGCGCCCGCATCGCATAGCCCATGTTCTGCGTCTGCGCGCCCGGCGTCGTGCCCTGCCCGAGCTCGGTGATGCGCCGGATTGCAGCGCACCACGAGAAGGTAGTTGAGCCGGCTGTGAGTTGGACGCCCGGTAGGTGTCCGATCGACGGCGCGAGGCCGCCGCCGCGGTTGTAGACCGCCTTGGCAGCGAGAAAGCCATCGTCGCGCATCAGGTAATACGCGTTCTGGAACTGCCCGCTCGAGCTCGTATCGGCGGCGCCGCTCCCCAAGCCCGATGTCTGCCCGAACGCGGCCCAGACGTACACGAAGCCGTTGTATGTGAACGCGCGCGATCCGAGGCCGCACCACGGCAGGAACGTCGACTTCGCTCCGAGATTGTTGCCGTCGTCGACCCAGTTGGTCTCGATCGCGAAGCCGCTCGTATTCGCGGTGTTCTCGTTCGCGCTCCAGAACACCATGCAGCGCCAGTGTCCGCCAACCTGCGTCGAGCGGAAGCACGCGGCGATCTGATTCACGGCCCCTGAGGTGGCGACCGTCCCGATCGCCTGCGCGGTGAAGGTATCGCCGAGCCCCAGCGTGAGGAGGTCGCCTTGGATGTTGCTGCCGTTCGCCCGCGCGATCTGAACGTGCGCGGCGTCCGGATCGGGCGCGACCGCGATCGGGCCATCGCAGGTGCGTGCCTTCGAGAGGGTCGAGACGTTCCATGTCGAGCCGGTCCATGCGACCGTGAACACGGTGTGCGTCGTCATGGTCGTATTCCGGCACGCGCCGATCAGCGAATCTGTACCCGGAACCTGGGCGACGTCGTAATAGGAATTGAACGTGCCCGCCGCAACGATCAGGGAAAGCGCGCCCGTCAAGAGCCCCGAGCCTGCATTCGCTGGGTCGAGTACTTGCACCTCCAGCGCTCCGCCGGAATCGAACACGAGCGCGACCTTGGTCTGAAGCGCCACGAGTCGCGGCCGCGTTCCGCTGCTCGTGCGCAGCAACGGGCCACCGATCACCGCGCCCGTCGTCTTGTCCATCGCGGCGACGAAGATCGCGCTGCCGTTCGACCAGGCGAAGAACATGGTGCCTGCGAGCTCGGCGCGATCGGCGTTGATCTGATCATCGGTTGTGGCGAAGCGCGTCGCCTCGGTCGGCGCGACGGCGAGGCACGTGCCGCGGAGCACCCACGCCGAGTCGCGCGCGTCCCACGAATAGATCGAGTCGATCGTGAAGCACACGAGCTCGCCGTTGCACTCGTAGATGCGGCGGACGTTCGCGAGCGTGCCGCCGCCGAGGATGTCGGTGCCGATGCTGAGATATGGAAACCGCGTCGAGACCGCGTCGAGCGAGTCGAACTGCGCGTCGCGGAGGACCTCGAGCTCGGGCGCCTCGAGCGCGCGCGGATCCTGCTTCGTGTTCAGGCCGGCCGAGAACGGGATCTGCAGCAGCTGGTAGTCGAGCCCTTGGAGCCCCATCGTCAGGCTCCGAACTCGTCGACGATGATGAGGCCGCCGGTGCCGGCAGCGCCGGCGCGGCTCGCGGTCGTGGCCGCGGCGCCCGAGCCGCCGGCGCCGTAACCAATGCCGGCGTTCGCGACGCCCTGCGTGTCGGCGCCGCCCATGCCGAACGGCGACGAGCCGCCGCCACCGGCGAGCCAGGTCGCGCCGAGCATGAAGCCCGGCCGGCCGAGCACGAGCGACATCGAATCGAAGGAGCCCACGGGCGCGCTCGGCTGCGTGTTGAACACGCTCGCGTTGCCGCTCGTCGAGCCCGCGCCCGGGCCGCCGCTCGAGGTCGGCGCCGTCCACGTCTTGCCGTTGACGGCGAGCGACGTCGCGCCGCCGGCGCCACCGGTGCCGCCGCCCGCGGTGCCGGCGATGCCGGCGGCGCCGACGACGGCGGGGCCGCCCACGATCTCGCTCGAGCTCGTGACGTGAAACTCGACGCACCAACCGCCGTTGCCGCCGGCGGCCGCGGAGGCGCCAGATACGTTGCCGGTAGCGCCGCCGCCGCCGTTGCCGCCGCTGACCATGCGGACGACGACGCACTTGCAGCCGCGCGCCGGAACGTAGGTCGAGCTCGCGGCGAACACCTGCCGGCCGAGGTATGCGCCGGCGCCTGGCGGCGCGGCGATGAGCGCGCGCTCGACGTCGCCGAGCCGCGCCTCGTGGTTCTGGCGCACGCGTTCGGCCGTCGGGTCGACGACCTTCGCGACGAGCGGCGCGCGCGGAACGAACGTCATCGGTCGTAGCTCCACGAGCCGTCGCGCATCGGGAACAGATCGGAGTCGTCCTCAGGCATGATGCGCGGCGGTTCGTGGAACAAGCGCAACGCCGCCCACTCGGCGAGCCGGTCGCGCGCGGCGTCGCGTTCGGCAAGCGCGAGCGTGACGTCGGACCGCGCCTTCGCGAGTGCGCGAACGGTCCAGCCCCAGATCATGAAGCTCTCGCCGTCGGGGCAGACGACGTCGACCATCGTGTTGTCCGCCGCGTTGCGCAGGTCCGGCGGCTGCGGGATGAAGCGCAGGATGTATTGGTCGTTCGCCGGCGGCTTCGGGTATAGCAGGAGCTGCCGGTCGACGAGCTCCCACACGCGCGCGTAGCCGGTGCGGCCGGCCCAGTACGCGCGCTCCTGCGGCGCGATCGGTCGAAGCCGGCGCAGCCGCCCGTTGACCGGGTCATAGACGCGCTCGATCGTGTCGACGAGCGAGAGAATGGCAGTCGGCTCGGTGATGACGTTGGTCGTGCCGTCCATCACCGCGGTCTGCGTGGATTCGAAGTAGCGAAGGCCAGTACCCGCGACGACGCCGCAGAGGTCGCCGTACTGCGCGCTCCCCATCCCGTTGACGAGCGGCGACGTTCCGGCGCCCGTGAATTGGAGGTCGGTATCGAGGTCGGCCTGCTCGAGCGCTCGCGCGCGCAGATCCGAGAGCTGGAGCTGGCGCATGGGCGCAGCTCCTTACGCGGCGTTCGACCAGGCGAAATTGAACTCGAGGTCGAGGAAGCTCGTCGCCGGAAGGTCGACGAGCGCGAACGTCGAGCTGTAG
The DNA here is from genome assembly GCA_036490935.1 of Kofleriaceae bacterium. Lineage (GTDB taxonomy): Bacteria > Myxococcota_A > Polyangia > Haliangiales > Haliangiaceae > JABFXX01. The sequence goes on from DASXCY010000055.1 coordinate 21,444, forward strand.
AGGTCGACCTCGATCGTGAACACGCCGTTCGCGTTCGAGTACGCGGTGCGCACCGCCGACCAGCCCTTCACGTTCGCGGTCGTCGGATCACCGTAGGCGTATCCGAAGCCCAGGAACGTCCCCGGGTCCTCGGCCCAGGTGACCACGACGCGTCCCAGCGCGGGGCGCGCGATCGTGACGCCCCCGCTCGGCGCGAGGAGGCTCGGCGCCGCGGCGCCGGTCCCCTTGAGCAACGCACGAAGCGTCTTGCCCTTGGGGATGTTCTCTTGCGAGTCGTACATCTGCATGGCGTCCTCCTCGCTCTTTCAGATCGGGGTGCACTGCGCGACGCCGTGCGACGCGGTGTCGTACTGGATGTAGTCGTGCAGCGACCGCGCGCGGATCTCGAGGCCGTCCGACGAGACATCGCGCATGCTCGGCCGCCCGTCGTCGCGGATGATGTGGACGAGCTCGTCGAGGTGCTTGATGCAATGCGCATCGGGCCGGTTGATGCGGTGGCGATCCGGACGAGCGTCCGGATCGCTCAGCACCTTCAGCATGCCGCCGGCGGTGACGAGCGTGATGTACTGGAACCCGACGTCGGCGGTCGAGCCGGGCATGAACTCGACCTTCGCGTTCAGGCGCTTCACCATCGCCTGGAACTGGGTCGGGTACACGATCGCGCGCGAGCACGTCTTGGCGATCAGCGACACCTCGACC
>DASXCY010000056.1:0-8436 GCA_036490935.1 Kofleriaceae bacterium
CGTACGCGTCGAGCACGTCGCTCGGGAACGCCGGGCAGCGCACGAGCTGCTGCCCGTGGCGGCCGATCGCGCCTTTTTCGCCGAGCGTGATCACGACCGCGCGCGGGCCGAGCGTGACGATCTCCTCGAGCGCGTCGGTCAGCTCGCCGCGCGGCGCGAGCTCGCCGGCCGCGCGCTCCGACAGGATCAAGATATCGGTCGCCGCGATCAGCTCGCTCGTGCCGTCGCGCAGCTCGCCGACGTCGAGGATGACCGGCAGCTTCTGGGCGCGCGCGTGCTCGGCGACGCGCAGCTGGTCGAGCGGCATCGTGCCGTCGATCAGCAAGGCCGCGCCGCCGGCGAGCGCGCCGGCGTAGTCGAACGAGACCTCCTGGCCGTGCTCGCCGTGGTAGCGCTGGCGCAGCGTGCCGTCGCCCGCGACGGTGACGATCTCGCACGCCGACGTACCGACCGCGCGCAGCAGCTCGGCCTCGACGCCGGCCTCGCGCAGCGCGCTGCGCGCGAGCTGGCCCAGGAGATCGGCGCCGTGCGTGCCGACGATGCGCGCGCGGCAGCCCAGGCGGAGCGCCGCTCGCAGCGCGACCGCGACCCCCGGCGCCGGCGCCGTGGCCAGCGCCGCCAGCTCGGCCGGCGGCGCGTTCGGCGCGGGGACATTCGGTGCCAGACCCGAGATCGCGGCCCCGACCCTTCCCAGGCCGACGACGAGAGGCGCTTGCACGGGCGCATCATAGCAGGAGGGGCTTTGGGCTTTGGGCTTTGGCCAGAATCAGATCTGGACCCAGATGGCGCTGGCCAAGGCCCAAAGCCCGATGCCCAAAGCCCAAATCTGCCTGCAGAGTCGCGGAGCTTCGGTGCTAGCTTGCGCTCCGTGACCCCCAGGCAACGCGATCAGCCGGACGCTGGTCCTAGCAGCGAACAGGCCGAGGGGCCCTCCGTGACCGAGACAGCCGTCGTCGACTCCCTGCCGTCCCCCGTGCTGGCGGAGCCGCGCCCGCGCGTGCCCGCCGTGCTTGCCGACGACGCCCAGCTCATCGCCGCCTGTCGCCGCGGCGAAGCCCGCGCGATGGAGATGCTGTACCACCAGTACAAGCGCCGCGTGTTCGGCATGGCGCACCGCATCGTCGGCCCGAACGATGCCGAAGAGGTCGCGCAGGAAGTGTTCGTGCGCGTGTATCGCGGGCTCGCGGCATTTCGCGGCGATTCCGCGCTGTCGACCTGGATCTACCGGCTCACCGTCAACGCCGCGCTGTCGTATCTGGCGCGCCGCGCCCGGCGCCAGGAGATCGCGGTCGACGACGCGATGCCCGACGTGCCCGCGCCGCCGGTCGCCGAGCGCGATCCGGGCCTGGCCGCGCGGATCGAGACCGCGCTCGGCCAGCTCCCCGCCGGCTACCGCGCGATCCTCGTGCTGCACGACGTCGAGGGCTTGTCGCACGAGGAGTGCGCGGCGATCCTCGAGTGCAGGGTGGGGACGTGCAAGTCGCAGCTGCACAAGGCCCGCGCGCGCATGCGCGAGCTGCTCGCGCCGATCGGAGTCGCACCGTGACGTGCACCGAAGCGCGCGAGCAGCTGACCGCGTACCTCGACGGCGAGCTCGAAGGCGAGCGCGGCAGCGCCGTGCGCGGCCATCTGCGCGCGTGCGAGGCGTGCCGGCAGGCCGCCACCGACGAGGCGGCGCTGCGCGATGGCCTGCGCGTGCTGCCGCCGGTCGATCCGCCCGCATCGCTGTGGGCCGGCGTGCAGGCCCGGCTCGCGCAAGCCGAAGTGGCCGATGCGGAGCGCCCGGCATGGCGACGCGCGCTCGCGCGCTGGTGGCTCGCGCGGCCGCAGCTTGGCCTCGGCGCGCTCGCCCTCGCCGCCATCGTCCTCGTGATCGCCTGGCGCGTGCGCCACCGCGAGGCGCCGCTGCAGCAAGTCGCTTCGCCCTTGCTCTTGCCGTTGCCCCTGCAGGCTCCGGCTCCGGCTCCCGCCTCCATCGACGTCTCCGACGAGCTCGCCGCGGCCGCCGCGCGCGAGACCGCCAGCTACGCCGCCACCGTGGTCGAGCTCTCGGCCGATGCCGAGCACGAGCGCGCGTACTGGAGCGACGATCACAAGCAGCAGTTCGACACCCACGTCGCCGAGCTGAAGAAGCAGATCGCCGCGGCGACCGACGGCCGGCCGCGCCAGAAGGCGTACCGCGCGCTGATCCGCTACCTGCAGCGCGCGGCGACCCGCGACGACGTCGCGCTCGCGGGGAGCGTGCACTGATGTGGCGCGTATTATTGATCCTCTGCGCCAGTGCCGCGCCGGTGCTCGCGCAGCCCGCGCAGCCCGCCAAGGACTCGAGCGTGGTCGAGCGCTCGCGCGTCGAGGTCGCGCCGGCCGGCCAGCCGTTCAAGCAGCTCCAGATCGACAACCCGCTCGGCGACGTGCGGATCGAGGGCTACGACGGCACGGCGATCCGCATCGAGACCCACAAGCACGCGCCCGACGAGGACACGCTCGATCGGCTGCGCGTGTCGCTCGTGCCCAACCCGGACGGCACGGTGCGCATCACGACGAGCGCCGACAAGACGCGCGAGTCCAAGCCGGTGGCGGCCTCGGCGGTGCGCATCGATCTCGTCATCCGCGCGCCGCGCAACGCGAAGGTCGACGCCAGCGTGATCGCCGGCAAGCTCGAGCTCGAAGGCATGGATGCCGGTGGCGAGCTCGACGCGGCGTCGGGCCCGATCTCGGTCAAGAACGTCTCGGGCGAGGTGTGGACGCACTCGGTGTCGGGCGCGACGTCGCTCGTGCAGGTGTTCGGCTCGGTCGACGCCGCGGCGATCTCCGCCGACGTCGATCTCGACACGATCGGCGGCGAGCGGCTCGTCGCGTCGGTCAACCGCGGACGGATCGCAGGCCGCCGCGTGCGCGCGCGCGACATCGAGCTGACCACGACCGAAGGCAAGATCCTCCTCGAGGCCGAGGCCGCGCTGCACGGCCGGCTCGTGATCACGAGCCTGCGCGGCGATGTCGACGTGCGGCTGCGCCGGCACGGCCCGACGGTCGTGCGCGGGTTCGGCACGAAGGTCGATCTCGGGGCACCGATGCATCAGCTGCCCGGCGGCTGGATGACCTCGTCGTTCGGGGAGGGCATCGAGCCGGCGGTGGTCGAGCTGCGATCGCGCTACGGCTTCGTGCAGTTCGTCGCGATCGACTGAGCCCTGGTCTCGGGGTAGGCTTGCCGCATGGAAGACAGCGCGGTGCCACCGCAGGTGCGCGAATACGCCGATCAGGCGGTCGCGTACGTGCGCCGCGCGCTCGGCGTCGCGCTCGAGTACGACAGCGACACGCTCCCGCTGCTCGATCACTACCTGCACAACGTCCCTGACGGCCAGCAGGCGACGATGCAGCTCGTGATCGCGACGTCCGGAGCCTATTTCGGAGAGGTCGTGCGGCGCCGGCTCGGCGGTCGCTGGGAGCTGAACGGCGAGGAGTCCGACTGGCGGGTCGTGCTGCCCACCGGGCTCAACTTCTCGCCGGCCGGGTTCGTGGCCTCGGCGATCGCGCAGGCCGACCTCGCGGACATGGACTCCGAGCTCGACGCGCCGCCGCGCATGCTCCCGCACGTGCAGCAAGCGCTGCAGCGCATGGGCGAGGTGTCGATCGACGACTATTACTCGCTGTGCGGCCGGCTCGACACGCTCGAGCACATCCACGAGGTGCTGGTCGCGGTCGCCGCGCAGATGATGGGCGAGGCCAAGGATGACGAAGAAGCCGCGCCGGAGCCGGTGGCCGACGAGCCCAGCGGCGGCGTGAACTAGGCACTGGGACTTCGGACTTCGGACTTCGGACTTCGGACTTCGTGCTTGCGAGTCCGAAGTCCGAAGTCCGAAGTCCGAAGTCCGTGTTATGCCTCCCCCCATGGCCAGGGGAACCCGCGCGCCGTCGCAGAGCGCTTACCAAGGCTCGATCGGAAAGACCCGCAACGAGCTCGTCCACGTCACGGGAGCGCACGGCGAGCTCGTCGCGGTCACGGTGCACGTGTCGATCGATGCGGTCGCGGATCCGGAGCTGGTCGAGCGGCTGCATGCCGGCGCGCTGAACCAGCACGACGGCCAGTCGATCGCGGTGCCGGTCCTCTATCACGACCCGGCGGCCGAGGTGATGGTGCTCGTGCTCGGCGAGGCGCACCGCCATCGCGAGCTCGACGAGCGCATCGCGGTGCTCGAACAGCTGCGCGACGAGCCGGCGACCATCCCGACCTACGCGAAGGACTTCGCGGTCGTGTTCGGTCCCGACGGCCTGCGCGCATACCTCGAGCAGCGCGCGCAACAGGCGCTCGGCACGCAGGAGCGTGACCGGCTCGCGCGCGATCTCGATCGCCAGCGCAAGGAAGTCGATCGGCTGCGCGCCGAGGCGCGCGCGCGGATCGCGGTGTCGGTGCCGGCCGAGGCCACGACGATCGGTCCGCCGCCGAACGCGGCGCTCGCGCACGCGCATCAGGCGCCGGCGCAGCCGGAGCACGAGGAGATCGCGACGCAGCCGGTGGGCAAGCTCGAAGCGCTCGAGAAGTCCGCGGTGGCGCCGCTGCCGCGCCTCCCCAAGCGCGGCGACAGTCACTTCGAGGCCGAGATCGCGACGAACGTCGATGCCGACGTCGAGGCGCCGCACCCGCCGAGCAACGGCGCCACCGCGAAGCCGGAGTTCGACGTCGAGATCGAGGACGAGATGACGAGCGCCGCGGCGATCATCCCGGCCGGCGCCGATCCACTGACGACCGAGACGCAGGAGCTGCCGCAGGAGCCCGATCCGTGGCTCGAGTTCGCGGCGACCGGCGCGACGTCGAGCTTCCACCTCCACGACGGCGTGCCGCACCTCGCGCTGCTCGCCGGCGAGCAGGTCGCGCGCGGCCTCGGGGGCCAGCTCGACGTGCGCGTGCTGCTGCATCGCGCGCCGACCTATCCGGTCGTCGTGCTGTTGTTCGGCCCGCCGGCCGCGCTGCGCGTGCCGAGCCCGACGCAGCTCGCGGTGCTGCCGCTCGACATCGGCGTGGAGCTCGAGCGAGAGGTGCTCGGCGCGCTCGCGAAGGACTTCCAGCTCGTGATCGATATCATCGTGCGCGGCCGGCCGATCCGGCGCGTGCGTCTCGTCGCCCCGCTCGCGGACAACGTCGCGTACGTGCTGCGCGCCGCCGAGGATCACCTGCGCGGCGTGACCGCCGACGGCGAGGCCGAGGCGTCGTTCGCCCGCGCCCGCGACCTCGTGCTCGGCGCCGGCTACGACCTGCTCGGCCTCGAGCACCCCGAGTCGGGCGAGTTCCGCGATGACAAGCTCGCGCAGCTCGGCACCGCGCAGGCGGTGCGCCGCGCGCTCGCCATCGCCAAGCGGTTCGCGCGGCCGTCGCGCGAGGATTACCTGGTGTGCGCGCGCGGCTTCCCGCTCGCGCGCTGGCGCGAGCTGCGCCAGCACGTGCTCGCGAGCGCGGTGGCGTGGGGCCTGTGGATGGGCCCCGAGCTCGCGCAGGTCGCGGTGTCCGAGGGGCTCGCGCGGTCGCGCCGCGAGCTCGTGATGAAGCTCGACGACGGCTTCGAGGTGCTGCGCCGCAACGCCGAGGCGTTCGACATCGACGGCGACGCCGCCGACGACAACCTCAAGGCGATCGCCGAGGAGGCGCGCGCGCTCGGCGTCGAGCTGCGCAAGACCGCCAAGGCGCAGAACGGTACGATCAAGAGCGAGGACGTGCCGATGGTGTCGGGCTCGATCGAGCGGACGCCGACGCAGGGTCTGGCCAAGAGCAAGTCGGTCGACGAGCTGATCGCGCTGCTCGACGACAAGAAGGATCGCGTGGTCGCCGCGTCGGAGCTGTGCGAGCGCGGCGACGCGCGCGCGGCCGCGCCGGTGGTCGCGGCGGTTCACAAGATGAGCCGCGCCGATGCGGTGCGCATCCTCGGCAGGACGGTCAAGCTCGGCCCCGCGGCCGCACCGCCGCTGATGGAAGGCCTGAAGAGCAGCAAGGCGTTCCTGCGCCACGGCTGCGCGCTCGCGCTGGCGCTGCTGCGCGCCGAGGACGGCACGCAGGCGGTGATCGAGCAACTGCTCGAGGAGCCGACCGAGATCTGGCGCGAGATCGCGCGCGCGCTCGGCCAGGTCGGTCCGACCGCGCTGATGCCGCTCGCGAGCCGCCTCGGCCGCGCCGGCGACGGGCTGACGCCGCAGCTCGCCGAGCGCGCGGCGTGGGCGATGGCCCACATCGGCGTGCGTGGCGGCAAGGGCGCGCTCGAGCAGATGTCGGCGGGGCAGAGCGTGATCGCGCCGATCGCGAAGCAGGCGCTCGCGCTGCTCGACACCGCGGCGCGGGACGAGGTGCGAGTGCGGCCGGGTCAGGAGAGCCGCGACGTCACGGTCAATCGGGCATTCTCGCGGCGGTTCTTCGAGGCGCTCGAAGCCGACCGGCCCGACCTCGCACAGGCCATGCAAGGCCTCGACTCCTCCGGCCCGCTCGAGCTCGAGGACGGCGACCTCCTGGCCATCGAGGAAGACGAAGCCGAGCTGGACGAGTCGGATCTGATCCAGTAGAGGCTTTGGGCTTTGGGCTTCAGGCTTTGGGCTGAAACCGGATCCGAATCCTCCGGCCAAAGCCCAAAGCCCAAAGCCCAACGCCCTTCTCTGGTATCATCGTCCAGACGTTCATGCGGATCGGCATCTTCTCCGACGTCCACGCGAACATCGAGGCGATGAGCGCGGTCGTCGAGGCGTACAAGTCGGAGCGCATCGACAAGTACGTCTGCATCGGCGACGTCGTCGGCTACGGCGCGTCGCCGAACGAGTGCTGCGACATCATCCGCAAGCTGGCGTCGTTCACGATTCTCGGCAACCACGACGCCGCCGTCGCCGGACGTATGGATTATTCGTATTACTACGACGCCGCGCGCCAGGCTCTCGACCTGCACGCCCGCCAGCTCACGCCCGACAACATGGAGTGGCTGAAGACGCTGCCGTACGAGCAGCGCGAGGGCGAGCTGACGTTCTGCCATGGCTCGCCGATCAACCTCGAGGAGTTCGAATACATCTTCTCGGTCGAGCAGGCCTCGCGCTGCCTCGACATCTGGGACGAGCTCGGCATGGTGACGTTCATCGGCCACTCGCACCTGTGCAAGTCGTTCGCGCTGACGCGCGAGGAGGTGTTCGAGGTGGTCGCGACCAAGTTCGTGATCCGGCCCGAGCACCGCTACATCGTCTCGGTCGGCTCCGTCGGCCAGCCGCGCGACTACGACAACCGCGCGAGCTACACGATCTTCGACAGCGAAGAGAAGACGTTCGAGTTCAAGCGCGTCGGTTACGACATCGACGCGGCCGCGCAGAAGATCTTCGCCGCCGACCTCGAGCGCAACTTCGGCAATCGGCTCTTCCTCGGCGTGTGAGCGCGCGCATCCTTGGCGTGGTGGCGGCGGCCTTGCTGGTCAGCGGCGCACTCGGCCCGGCGTGGCTCGTCGATTTCGGCGATCAGTTCGGGTTGCTGCGCATGCGGCTCGGCGACGGCCACGAGTTTCGCGATTGGATCTGGAACACGCGACTGATCGAAGTCGAGACCGAGCACGTCGGCCAGGTGATCGCACACGTGGTGGCCGGCATCGCGACGTTCGCGGCGTGCCTGGTGGCGGCGCTGGCGCTCGTCGTCGCCGCGATGCGCGACGCACGCTGGCTGCGCTGGCTCTCGCTGGTCGCCGTCGTGGTTGCAGCCGGCGGTGCGGTCGTGTTCGATCTCGCGAACCTGCTGCACGGCGGCTTCGGCTGGTCGCAGCTCGTGTTCGCGCTCGGCGCGTGCGCGACGATCGTGCGGTTCCTGACCGTTCAGCGGAAGTGATGCACGATGACGCCGCGGTCGGCCGCGACGGTGTCGGCGATGAAGACGCGCAGGCGCTCGATCTCGCGCGACGGTGACGGCATGCGGGCGAGCGCGGCGAGCAGCTTCACGGTCGCGTCGAAGTCGAAGTAGCGGCCGTTCGACGACGGGCCGGCGAACTCGCTGCGCAGCTCGCCGCCGGCGTCGAGAAAACCGAGCGGGTGGTCGGCGCCGTGCTTGCCGAGCGCCGCGTGCAAGGCCGTCCAGGCGGTGCCGAGCTCGAGCGCGGTGTCGCGGTTCGTCACCGGCGTGCGGCCGGTGCTGGCGTCGTCGTAGCCGGCGAGCGAGTCGCCGCTCGGGTCGAGCTCGGTGCCGGCGATCGCGAACAGCGTGCAGTACTCCATCTAGTCGTCCTTGCGGAGCGCGCCGTCGGCGAAGTGGAGCGCTGCGCCGCGCGCCGCGGCGAGGTCGTCGGCGGAGATCACGCCGTCGACGTACATCGCGTGCAGCACGACCTCGACGCGCGCCGCGCTGTCCTTGTCGAGGCCGCCGGCGTGGCGCACGCGGTGGCTCATCGTCGTCGGCTCGGACGTCAGCGCCGCGAGGAACGCGGCCTGGCGGACCGA